>NZ_JARKII010000006.1:0-365193 GCF_029309855.1 Chelatococcus sp. XZ-Ab1
CCGGTCATCCACGCGAGGCACGCCCCGCGACTTGTTGGGAAGGTGAGGCCGGATCGCCTCCCATTCGAAATCCGTCAGATCGTAGCGGCCCATCGCAAAGCTCCCGAAAAGGAGCTTGAATCACAATCGCCACCGTCAGGGAACCCAGAGCCGTTTATGGGTTTACGGCCTAGCGGCAGCCATCGAAGTAACCGCCCAAGATGCCGCAACCGTCGTTCTCGAGGGTGTCTGCCTCGGCCTCATCACGCCTCGAGCGCTATGGGGCGGTGCGCTTATAGTCTATGTCGCGCGGTATTCCTTCATCCAGCCAGACACACCGCGATGGGTGGATGATCCGGACCAGGAGTTCGAGCCACGCGACCCGCTCCACGCGTCCGTGCTGGCCTACATCCGAGAGCATCGGCCGTTCGGCCGCGCAAAGATCATCGTCCGGGTTCCGGACTGACGGAGACATCTGACGCGATATTGGTAGCCGTCGGGACGGCGGCAGCGATCCGCCTCAGAAGCAGCGCCCCGTAGTCGCCGACGCGTCCAACCAGACGGCCAAGAGCCGGGCCAAGGCGCGGTCGCAGCGCTGGCTAGCTGGCCTGTTCGCTCTGCCTTGATCATCTCGACAGTGTTCCGATGAACGCCGACCAGGCGCGCGATCTGCGTCGCCCGAAGATCCGTCGCAGCGAAAATCTGCGGCGGCCCGTCGGATAAGCTCAGCATCCACATAGTAATCGATATCTTCGCGACACCATCAAAGAAAGACAAAACCTATATAGTGATAATATTGCAACAAAAGTGCACAATTGCTATAATTTCTTCTTGCATATCACCTCGTATTATGAGCCAATAACTTCATGATTTCGATGCAACCTCGATCATTGAGGTGTCCATGATGTCTCTTGAGAAGCGCATCAGGTTCGGCCAACTCCCGCCTGCCGGCTCCATCAGGGACGCTGACATTGTTGTTGGCGAGCAGGGCGGCGTGGCGGTCCAATACCCGTTTGGCGCCGTCGGGGCGTACCTCGCCCAACTGCTCAGCGACTTCGTCGTCGCGCCCGATGGAACGGATTTCAACTCGCTGGGCAGTCGCTGCACCTACATCCTCACCAGCGAGCTCAACGCTCCCCTCGCGGGCGCCTCCAATCGATGGGTTGTCGAGGTCATCGACGACCCGGCCGACGAGGATCGCCTGTTCCAGCGCGCGACGCTTCTTGTTGGGGGTACGAAGCTCATCTCGGCGAACCGGCGCAGGCTGTCGGGCGGCGCTTGGGAGCCCTGGGGCATCGGCACGGTCCTTGCCGGGGATGTGGGCTGGATTAATCCGTCGTGGTTCGCGGACAAGACGAACGTGGAAGACGTGATCGTCGACATCGGCGGTTGGCTCTACTCGCTGCAGGGCGAAGTCGATGCGCTGCCGATCGACCGGGAGTTCGTCAGCTCCGAGCAGACGATTACGGCGCTCGGCACGATCACGCTGGCACATGGGCTCGGCGTCGAGCCCCGCATCGCCCAGCCTTATCTCATCTGCAAGACGGCGAACGCCGGCTATTCGGTGGGCGACGTGCTGGCGAGCGCTTCCTATGTCCACACCGAGGCGGGCGTCGGGCACTTCGGCGTCACGATCAAGAAGGACGCCACGAACGTCGTGATCAAGATCGCGAACGGGATCAAGGTGGCCAATTTCGCCAACGGCGCCGGCGACGCCATCACGCTGGGCAGTTGGCGTCTTGTCGTGAGGGCACTCGCATGACGGCGGAAGAGCTTCTCCACTTCGTCGATGAGACCGGCCTGTATATCGGCTCGTTTTACGAAGACGACGCACCGGACGGCGCGATCCAGGTGCCCGATTTGCCGCCGGCGGATGCCCGCGTCTGGAACGGCGCGCAGTGGGTGCCGGCTCGCTACTATGTCGACGATGCTGGAACCTATCTCGGGGCCTTCGTCGGGGCGCTCCCGCCAGTTGGGGCAATCGAGGTGGCCGAGCCGCCCGCCGATGCTCGACAGACGTATGATTTCGGCGCGGAGACGTGGCGGTCGCTCGCCGAGGCGATCCCTGACATCACGCGGCGGCAACTGCGTCTCTGGATGTTCGGCGCGGGGCACGATGACGCTGCTATTCGCGCCGCAATCGAAACGCTCGCCGAGCCGGAACGGTCGCAGGCGCTGATCGAGTATGAGGACGCGACGACGTTCCAACGATCGCATCATCTGTTCGACCTGCTTGGGCCGGCCTTCGGTCTGGCCCCGGCCGATATCGACCTAGCGTTTCGAGAGGCTGCCCGGCTGTGACGCCACACATGCGAAGGCCTTCAACGCAACGGAACTGTTCCCGCAGCAATAGGAGCACCTGATGGCGATCATCCTTGAAGCCGAAGCGGTCTTCCGGGCGCGTGATGCCTCGGGCAAGGCGCTCGCCGACATCGCGAACCGCTTTAAGGAGATCAGCAAGGCGGGGAAGACCGTCGGCGAAGCCGTCTCCGGTATCGGCCGGCAGATCGGCGAGATGAAGGGCAAACTCGACCGCATCGAGGGCTTTCGCGGCCTGCAGCGCGGGCTCTCCGAAACCCGGCAGAAGTTCCGCGCTGCGCAGGAGGAAGTCCAGCGCCTCAGCCGCGCGATGCGAGAGGTCGAGCAGCCGACGCGGCAGATGGAGGCGGCCTATCGTCGGGCGCAGGCGGCCGTCTCTTCAGCCGCCGCGGCTTACCGTGATCAGGCTCGCGCCGCCATCGAGGCGAAGCGTGGTCTCGAGCAGGCCGGTATCCCATTGAACAACTTGCGCGGCCAGCAGGACGCGCTGAAGCGGTCGATCGAGGCGGCGAACAACCAGCTGCAGCGCCAGGCTCAGATCATGGCGCGCGGCGGCCCCTGGGGACGTGGTCCCGTCTCTGGATCCGGCGTTCCGCTGACCCCGCAGACGCATCCGGCACAATCGCAGCGCCCCATGGCGCGGGCCGGCTCGGCCGCCGCGACCGTCGCCGGCACCGCGGCGGCTTACGGCGGCGGCATGGCGTTCCGGAGCGCGTATACCCGCATGATCGAGTTCGAGCGGTCCGTGGCCTATTCGCAGGCGCGCGGCGAGCTCACCGATGAGCAGGCGACGCGCCTGCGCCGCAATGCCCGCGAGCTCGGCGCCGCAGGCCTTGGCTTCTCGGCACGCGATGTTTCTGAGTTGCAGCGCGCCTATGTGCAGGCCGGCTACGAAAACGACGCCGATGCGCTGGCGCGCCCGACCATGAACTTCTCGCTGTTCGGCGATGTCGACCCCTATTCGGCGGCCGACTTCACCGTCTCGGCGCTCGCGGCCTACGGCATCAAGCCCAAGAACCGTGAGGAACTGGTGAACGCGGCGACGCGGTACCAGGACATCATCGCGAAGGGCGCGAACGTGACGCGCCTCGGCGTCGACGACTTCGCGCACGGCTTCAAGTATGCGGCTCCTTTTGCCGCGGCTCTCGGCGTGAGCCAAGAGCAACTCGCGGCGATGATCGCGACACAAGGCCAGGCCGGTCTTCGTGGAGACGAGGCGGGCGTTGCGGTCCGCTCTATGCTGACCCGAACGGTGAAGCCCACCGCCGACAGCCGGCAGGCCATGGCCGAAATGGGCATGCGCTTCGAGGACTATGCTCTCGAGACGAAGCCGGTCTCGGTCGACGACCTACTCTCGGGCCTGCGCAATCAGGGCATCGACGCTTCCAAGATCCGGAAGCGCCTGCAGCGCCGGCTCACGAGCACCGAAAGCGAGGGTGGAGACATCGCGGAGGCGATGACGGACGAGGTCATCTCGGGCCTCGGCATCAAGTCGATCATCGACAAGCGCAAGGTCGCCCGGATGGTGTCACGGTACACCGCATCGCTGGGCGAGCGCCTCGACGTCGATCGGCTCCTCGCGGACTTGCGTGAGCGCGGCGTCACACCTGGCCAGATGTCGCGCATCTTCGACCAGCGTCAGGGCGTCCGCATCGGCACGTTGACGTTCAACGATGATTACGAGCGCTTCCTCAAGATCCTGACCGAGCAATCGGCAGGCTCGTCCGAGCGGGGCGCGGAACTGATGCGGCGCGGGCCTCTCGGGGCTCATAACCGCCTCGTGTCGTCGTTTGACAACCTCATCCTCTCGCTGGCCGAGAGCGGGGTGCTCGACACGGTTGCGAAGAGCTTCGACCACTTGGCATCAGGCATCAATTCGCTGGCCGAAGCGAACCCGAAGCTGCTCGAGTTCGCAACCTATGCCGGCATTGCCGCTGGCACACTCTCTTCTGCAGCGCTGGCGCTCGGGCCCGCTATCGCGCTGCTGCGCTTCACGGGCAGTGGCGCGGCCGGCACCGCTGCTCCGGCCGCTGCAGGCCCAGGGGCTCGCAGCTTCATTGGCACGGGCCTTCGGGGCGGTCTGATCGGCGGTGGCCTTTACTTCGGCGGCCGGACACTGATCGGTGCCGGCCTCGACGCGTTGCCCAAGCCGGCATACCCGGCCGGGTACGACCCCGAGGCCGAGATGAACCTCGGCACGTGGGGCCGCATCAAGCGCATCTGGAACGACTTGCCGTCGCTGCCCAGCGGGCCGGCGGTCGATCCCGCCACTATGGAGCGCGCGCGCCGCGCCGCGGACGAGTTCCGCCGCGATCCGGAAGGGGCGCGCGGCCGCGCCATGATGCGCATGGGACCGGCTCAGATGTCAGTGACCGGCGAGGCAACGGTGCGGAACGAGCTAAAGGTCACGGTCGAGCCGTCGCCGATGTTCGAGGTCCGCATGCACGAGATCGCCAAGGACGCGGCGGCACGCATGCCGTTGCAGGGCGGAACCAACGGGCCCGGGTCAACCGGCGTGTCGATGCCGGAAGCGGCGGCGCCAGCTACGGGCGTTCCTTAGAGCCGCTTGGATCGCTCCTCGCAATTGCGCCGGCGGGATTGTCGCTCCCCGTGGCACGTTCTCGCTCAGCACGGAGGACGGCCGCATCATGCCGTGCCCGCGCCGCGTCAATGCGTGCCTGCCGCCGCGCCAGCGCCCTGACCAGTTCGAGAATGGGATCATCCTCTACCGAGGCCGTCATCTTGCTCTCCGGACCGGGAGTTCGACGGGATCGAACCCCCGATGGCCGATCCCGTCAAGCCCGAGCCGATCAGTTCCCTGGCTTAGCTAGCGCCCTCGCCCGTCTCGACATGTGACGGATGTTCGCAGCACTGCGGCGCAGCGCCCCCCGTACATGTGGCGTCAAATCGACGGCGACCTCTCTGCAGACGCTTCGCTCGATGCACTCGGCAACGTCGACCAGGCTGTCGACGTCGTCGGCAAGTTCATCGATCGTCGCCAGGAGAGCGAGCAGATCCTTAGCGACATCGTGGGACTGAGGGAGGGCAGTTTGTGCGGGGGCAGTCGACATGGTCATGGTCCTTCCGATGGACCCGACCGACAGCTCTCATTCTGGCGGCCGGGCAACAGCGGTTTGAGAGACCGGTGGACCACGAGGGACCGGCGCGCACGAGGCGCCCCGCTGCGCCCGACCATAGAAATAGAAAACGCGCTCGAAAGCGAGTTTCGGCGCGTCGGACGCCGTAGTCCTTTGCGGCTCTCACCCCGCACCAGTGCGCTTTCAGCACCGGCAGGAATGACGTTGCCGCGTGCACGGCCTGCTTGTCAAGATCCGATCTCGGGCTCGGTTTCTTCGCCTGCCGCCGCCTTCAGCAACGCCAGCTTCGCTTGGAATTCGATCATAGCCGATGTCAGTCGTCCGCGTTGGAAGGCCTTGATGTCATCGGCCCGCAGTCGCCGCGCGGCCGCTTCGGCCTCGTCTGCCAGGACCTGGCGGTCTGGAACCTCAGGCATTTGCATCTTCGCCGTCCTCGCGGTCGTTAATCTGCGCCTCGAGCTGCCCAACCGCATCCGCGACATCGGTGCGGATGGCGTCAATCGCGTTTTCGATCTTGCTCCGGAGCGCCGGGTCTCGCGTGACCTGCGCCGGAAGACCCTGCATCCGCGAGATCAGCATCCCGACGATCTCTTGCGTGTAGGCCGTGGCCTCCTGCCACGGCACGAGCTCGCGCTGGTCCCGTGCCGTGCGCAGCTCGATCTGCCGCGCCCGCGCCATGCGGACCGCGCTTTCCCCGGCCGCCTTCGTGCTGCGCCTGTCCTCGTCGCGAAGCCAGTCGAGATAGGTCAGGCGGGCAGTGTCGATATCGGCACCTGCTGGGACAATACCGTCCGCGACGAGTGCCCGGACGCGCGCCCTGGAAAGCCCGAAGTGCTTGGCGAGATCGTTCTGGGAGGCCGGTTTGAGGGCCGTCTTCATGGCATGGCACCCGAATTCTCAGTTTCTGAAATATGCGAAAAGCCGGGGCCTTCGCGTCGTGGCCGGCGCCGCAGCCGGGAGACGGTCCCTTTTCGATCGATGCAACCGACCGCGACCGCATCGACCGCGCGGCCTGGCAAGGCGCGGCGGCTGGCCGTATTGAAGCCTCGCCAGTTCTCAGCACCCACTGCGGCGCGCCTGGTACACTGCCGCCGGGTCTATCTCCACCCCTTTGACGCGGACCGGTTCCCTCCTTGAAGCGGCCGAGACCTGCCGCTGGCGCTCGGCATAAACTTCCGCGGGCGAGAGCGCCGATGGCCTGATGGGTTGAAGCGAAGTGGCAGAGGCAACTGCCGACCTTCCCGCCGCCCGCGTGCCAAGACCAACGGACGAAGGGTCAGTTCGGATCAGCCGATCGCGGGCGCCGGCATCGGCGCTCTCAGCTTCGGCTTGAAGGCGATCCGCGAGGCGCCCGAGCTGCAAGGGATCAGCCAGAGCGCCAGGGTGCCGGAATGCAGAACGAATTGCACGTACGCGAGCCATCGTCGGCTCATTTTCCGTCAGGATCAGGCTATACGCGGCGAGGCGACCTATCGCATCGATCAAGCCGGCGGCAGGATCAGCCTTGAGCAGGCGCTCGGCGGCGGTCGGTTCAATACCTGCAACTGTCATCTCTGTTCTCCAATTCAGAACGGGATTTCATCATTGAGAGGGCGGTCATCGAGTTGCTCGAGAGCAGCTCGGGCGCGTGCCTCTTGGGAACCACTGGTGCGCCGGCGAGGTGCCCGAGGCTCAACAGGGCTCGACGTCTCAGGCGGGCGCGCTTCAGGCGCGCCGCCCGCCTGCTGTGGAGGCGAAGATGATGCACCTGGCTGATCAGGAAGCGGCGAGGTCCGGCGCTCGGCCGGGCGCAGGCCGTTCGGCGATGGCTGGACACTCAGGATCCAAGACATGATCCCACCGCGTGCCGGCTCGGCGTCGGGATCGGCGAGGAGCACGAACTTGAGGCCGCCGACGTAACCGGCGAAGTACCGGTTGCCGCGAGCGCTCACAAATTCGGTGAGCCTGATCCACTCATGGCGGGGGGGATGATCGTAGCTCATGCTGGCACCTTTCGCCGCCGCTCGCGTGTCCGATGCTGCGCTTGCTTGGGGCATCGCGCAGCATCCTCTCCTATGTCCGTCACCTCCGTCTCTTCCGTCACCTTCAAGCCTCCGTCACACTCCTTCTCATCTCTGCCACTCGAGAGAGAGGGGGGAACAGAGGTGACGGTGGGGACGGAAGTGACGGTGGTAGCGTAGAGGCCACGCGACAGTTTCACGGCCTCGCCGGCCGCGGTCATGTCCGCCAGGCGCTTCTTGACCACGCCTTGATCCAGCCCAGCGCGCTTGGCGATCTCCGTGGGGCCGAGCGGCTCGGCAGCATCACGAAGAACGGCGAGAATGGCGTTGCGCGTATCTGAACGCCCGACCTCCGCCTTGTCACCCAGCGTGAGCCACTGTCCTCGATGCGGATCGAACTTGAGCGCCAAATCGAACTCCGCCACATCACGCCCTCGTCCGTACAAGGCGACGCCATCGCGGCTCCGATCGAGGATCAAAATGTGATCCGCTGCGCCAGTCAGGCCGGTCGTTGCACTTACCGCGTCGAGCGGATCATCGGCAGCGTCGCCCTTTCTCGCATGAACGATGGCGACGACCGCGCAGCTGAATTTGTCGGCAATGTCTTTCAGCGGGAGCGCCGCAGCGTAGTCGTCGGCATAGAGGCGCGTGTTTTGCTCTCCTTTTGCTCGGATACGCTGAAAGACATCAACGACGATAAGGCGCGGATCTGGGACGCTCGCCGCCCATTCCCGGATCGCTTGGTCGCCGCCGGCGCGGAGTGTGGGGCAGGACGTGGCGAAGGCCAGCCGCGAAGGAGCGGGCCGTCCGTTGAGGATGACGCGGAGGCGGTCCTGCAGGCGGCGAGGACCATCCTCAAGGGCAAGGTGAAGAACGTCACCCGCTACCCCTGCCTCTCGTCCGAGGACGGAACTCCCCTCTGCAGCCGCAATGGAAACGTTGAGCCCGAGCCATGTCTTGCCCAGCTTCGGGCGCCCAGCGAGCAGCGTCAGGCCTGTCGGCAATAGACCGGGGATTACGGACTTCGGCACTGGGAGCTGTTCGCTCATCAGGCGGTCTGCCGAGATCGTTTCGAGCTTGGGAGCGCTCATTGTTCGCCCCCATCCTCATCAGAGGTCAGATCGTCCGGATCCCGGCCGAGGTCGGAAAGGCTCTCGCCGATGACTTTCCGTAGGGAAGCGGCGAGACCGGGCCTGATATCCAGGCTGGCGTACCGCCCTCTGCCGATTTTTAGTATCAGACGGATAGTTGCTCGGCGACCTGATTGACGAGCTCTTGCGGAAGCGCCTTCGTGCCGGCGCACGGCGAATGTTTCGGGTTCGGCGGCCATGTTGGCCTCCTGTCTGAGGTGCGCCGTCCTCCAACCGGCGCGGCCCTGGATTAGGACGAAAAGGCAAGATCGCTTCGGCGGCGGAGCCGCCTGAAGGCTTCAAGCTCGATCGGCGTCTCGGCGAGGGGGCAAGAGGATGGCTCGGCATCTTCGCCCGGGATTGGCAGCGCTGGCAGCCGGACGAGTTGATGCATGCCGTCAACAGCATCCCGAACAGCATTCAGTTTCGCCGCTGCCGCGTGAAGCTCTGCAACTGCGGCTCGGTATCTCCGGGTGGCGGATGCTTCAAGCGCAGCGTGCTCGGCGTGCAACGACACCCTGCAGTTGTTCCAGGCTGCCTTAGCCATCTCGCCGGCAGCCCGCCAAGCAGCTTCCGCGACGGCCACTGCCTCGGCTGCGGCGTCTCGTTCCTTCTCCGCTGCTACGCGCGCCGCGACCGACCTGGGGTCATTTTCGTCCTCGCGTGCAGCACAATCCCGAGCGGCGTGCCTGGCATCGTCGAAGAGCGATCGCGCTTCCTCAAGTTTCGCTTGGGCACGGTCGAGCGCATCGAAAGCAGCCGTCGCGCTGATGATCGGTGAGGGCTTTTTCGTCATGGTCAGGTCCGCCCCTCAACGCTCGCCGCGGGCAATGGCGCGCACGTCTTCGACATTGAAGCGGGTCGCGCGGCCTATCTTGACCGGCTTCAGGCGGCCAGCGCGGACAAGGCGATAGATTGACGTCGCGCCGCAACCGAGTGCCTGACAAGCGTCTCGAACGGTCACGAGCATCGGCTCAAAGGTCTTGTTGGGGGCTTGCATTGCGATCCTCTCGCGGTTGTTCGCGGCAGAGCGCGATTGACTTCGCAAGAGTGCAGCGCTTCGCCTGCATGCGGCGCGGACAAAAAAATCGATCAAAAATTCAGGGCAAGAGGATGGCTCGGCGAGCGTGGTCGATCATGTGGGAGGGCCATCCAATCCCCGCCAAGAGTAACCGCCCAGCTGACCGCAGTACTTGCGTCTCACCGAACCACATCAAGCGTAAGAACGTAGCGCTGTCCGACACGAAGACCAGATCTGCCGAGGTCATGTTGTCGGCACGCTTCATCGTTCGACGCAAGGCCCGCAACGCGCTGTCGAGCGATGGATCGACAGCAGCTTCTTCTGGCGGCAGGTCCGGCCGCATGAGCAATCGCCATGTGCCCCCCTGCCCCCGGTCCGCTTGACGTTTTGCGAAGGAACGCAGCTCCGGATCGCGATCCTTTTTCTCGACAAACCCTATCTCAGCCTCGCGATCAAAGGCCATCGCGGCCAGAAGCCGCGCTTTGTTTTCGCTCATCCCGCTCGTCGCCAAAGTCAGCACGACGATCGCTTGATACCGCCGGGGGTCGCGGCAAAAGGGCAGAACGGTTCCGGCCGGCCTTCCTCGCGGCCGCACTGGCGCGGCGCCTGTGGGCCGCTCCTTCCGCGGACGACCTCTCCCCCGTTTCATGCTGCGCCTCGCCGTTTGAACGGCCGAACATCGCCATCACGGAGCGCATCGAGATGGTCGGCCCACCACTGCATCATTGCGACCCTCTCGTCCCAATACTCAGCGCGGTGGTACGCCCGCCGGACGTCGTTGGCTTCAACATGGGCGAGTTGCCGCTCGATCGCGTCGGGATTGAACCGCCCGCTTTCGTTCAGAAGCGACGACGCCACAGCCCGGAAGCCGTGGCTGCTCATCTCGTCCGAGCCGTACCCCATGCGTCGGAGAGCGGCGTTCAACGTGTTCTCGGAGATGGGACGCGGCTCGACCGGCTTGCCCGCGCTGCTCCCGCGTCCATAGCCGGGCAGGAGCAGCTTGCCATATCCGGTGAGAGGTTGGAGCTCCCGAAGGACGACGAGCGTCTGCCGCGCCAGCGGAACGGCATGCGGCCGCCGCATCTTCGTTCGACCGGCAGGGATGGTCCAAACGCCCTTGCCGAGGTCGAACTCGTCCCAACAAGCCAGGCGCAGCTCGCCCGGACGAACGAAGGTCAGGGAGAGCAATTGCAGGGCGGCGCTCGTCGTAGGCTGCCCATCATATCCCGCGATGGCGCGCAGCAAGCCACCGAAGGCGTTCGGGTCGGTAAGCGCTGCGCGGTGTTTGACCTGGGGCGCCGTGAGGGCGCCGCGCAATGCAAACGTTGGATCGCTTTCCGCCCGGGCGGTCGCGATGGCGTACCGGAAGACCGAGCCAATGGTGCTGCGCAGGCGTCGCGCTGTCTCGTGACGCCCTCGCCCCTCGACCTTGCGCAGGACATCCAGCACCTCGACCGCGGAAATCTGTGCCACGGGCCGCGCCCCAAGAGAGCCTCGAGCAAAGTCCAGCAGCCACGTCGTCTTGTTGATGGTTGCCTCGGCGCGACCTTCCCGGGCCAGCTTGGCGAGGTACTCGTCGGCCAGTGCGTCGAATGTGTTGGCCGCCTGTGTCGCCGCGGTGAGCTTGGCGAGCCGGGTGTGCTGCGCGGGGTCCTCGCCGCGTTTCAGAACCTGCCGGGCCTGATCACGTTTCTGCCGGGCCTCGGCGAGAGCGACATCCGGATATGCGCCAAGAGCGAGCGTCTTCTGTTTTCCAGCGAAGCGATAGCTCCATCGCCAGAGCTTCCCGCCCGCCGTGGAAACGAGCAGATGCAGACCGCCGCCATCGGATATCTTTCGCGGCGTTGGGCCCGGTTTTAGGGCCCGGATCCCGACATCGGTCAGCGGCATGTTGGTATCGCTCCCCGCCCCTGTTGGTATCAGGGCGAAAATGTACCAACAATTTTCTGGGCTGCCCACGCACGAGCGCACGCTTCGGCGCGCGAAACCACAGACAGAAACGCCCGTTTCAATGGGCTTCTGTCAGGACTGCAATCGAAGGGAAAGAGGTAAATGGTGCCCAGAGCTGGAATCGAACCAGCGACACTGCGATTTTCAGTCGCATGCTCTACCAACTGAGCTATCTGGGCCCACGCTCGCCGCGCCTTGCGGCGCCGCTGCGGACGATGCGCTTATAGAGAGTGCGGCGGCGCCTGTCCAGCCGGGTGATGCGGAGTTCCACAGGCAGGTTGATCCGCATGGGAGAACGGCGCCGTCGATGCCGTCACGCCCGGCGCTTATCCAGGCACCCACGTCCTGTGGAAGCCCGCGACATGCTCCAAGGCGTGGATGGCCGGGACAGGCCCGGCCATGACGAGAGGACCCGGACAAGACTGAAAGGACGGTCGTCGCCGGTCGCGGTCAGTCCTCGCCGGTGCGGCGCCGATCGCCCTCGCCCGCCCCGCCGTCGTCGGGCAGGTCGTCGTCCTCGGCGGCGGGGATGGCGTAGCTGCCGCTCAGCCAGCGGTTGAGGTCCACATCGGCGCAGCGCGAGGAACAGAAGGGGCGCCAGCGCTCGACACGCGGCTTGCCGCAGATGGGACACGCCGGGGCCTTTGCCTCGTCGTTGGCCGGCTTCGTCGCGAAATCCTTGATGGTCCGAACTCCCTGAGGCATCGACGTCCCGTCAGACGGCATTGAGCCAGCTGAGGCGCACGGGATAACCCTCGCCCTCCAGGATGGCGACCGTCTCCTGCAGCGGCAAGCCCACCACGGCCGTGTAGGAGCCGACGAGCTTGACGACAAAGCAGCCGGCCAGGCCCTGGATGGCGTAGCCGCCGGCCTTGCCGCGCCATTCGCCGGAGGCGAGATAGCTCTCGAGCTCGTCGCGCGACAGGTTCTTGAAGCGCACGCGCGTCTCCACCACCCGCTCGCGCAGCTTGCCGGCGGGCGTCGCGACGCAGATCCCGGTGTGGACGCGGTGCACGCGGCCGGAGAGCAGGCGCAGGCACTGTGCCGCCTCGTCCACCACCTCCGCCTTGGGCAGGATGCGCCGGCCGACGGAAACCACCGTGTCGGCGGAGACGAGGAAGGCCTCGGCCAGCTCCTCGCGCCCGCGCGCCACGGCGAGCGCAGCTTCCGCCTTCTCGCGCGCGAGGCGGCGGGCATGATCGCGCGGCTTCTCGCCCCGCCGGGGCGTCTCGTCGAGATCGGCCGGCAGGACGGCATCGGGCTCGAGCCCCGCCTGCTGCAGGAGCGCGAGCCGCCGGGGCGAGCCAGATGCCAGTATGAGCCTGGGGCGCCAGCCGCCGGCCGGGTTGGGCTTCAAGGACAAACCTCTCTCCGCATCGAACGTAGGGTCGGCCGCGCGCGGCGCGTCTGCATCACTTGAAGCGGTAGGTGATGCGCCCTTTGGTCAGATCATAGGGTGTCATCTCGACGAGGACACGGTCACCGGCAAGGACACGGATGCGGTTCTTGCGCATCTTGCCCGCCGTATGGGCGATGATTTCGTGATCGTTCTCCAGCTTCACACGAAACATCGCGTTGGGAAGCAATTCGGTGACGACCCCAGGAAACTCGAGCAGCTCTTCTTTCGACATGCTCTGACCAGCTCTGACAGCGAAACGGCGCGGAAACTAATCGAAAGGTGAAGTCTTGTGAACTGGGCCATTGGATGGATTTCAAGCGCCCGCCGGCCCGCGGCGCGGTGCCTCGCCAGCGGTCTCCCCCGGCGCGGCGGCGGCTTCATCGCCCTTCGAGCGGGCAGCGTCCGCGCGCGCCATGCGGCGGTAGCGCATGACGCCCACCGGGATGAGCGCGAGATAGACGATCACGCCGATGGCGAGAACCTGGAAGGTGAAGCTGACGAGCAGCGCCGCGAAAAGAACGACGATCGCAAAGAGCGGCAGCACCTTCTCGCGCGGCACGCGGCTGCCCAGCGTCTTGCCGGCATAGGTCGGGATGCGGCTCACCATGAGGAAGGCGATGCCGACGAGATAGGCGGCGACGAAAGGGGCAGCGATTCCGTCGACCGGCAGGCCGAGCATGTAGAGATAGATCGGGAGAAGGGCACAGATGGCCCCCGCCGGCGCCGCCATGCCGACAAAGTAGTTCTTCTGCCAGTCCGGCCGGGCCGGGTCGTCGATCATGACGTTGAAACGCGCAAGGCGCAGGGCCGCCGCGATGGCAAAGACGAGCGCCGCGATCCAGCCGATCGACCTGAGCTCGTGCAGCACGAAACTGTAGAGGATGAGCGCCGGCGCCACGCCGAAATTGACGAAGTCCGACAGCGAATCGAGCTCGGCGCCGAAGCGCGAGGTGCCCTTGAGCAGGCGCGCCACACGCCCGTCGATACCGTCGAGGATGGCAGCGATGACGATGGCGATCATCGCCGGCTCGAGCCGCTCCTCGATGGCGAGGCGGATAGCGGTGAGACCGAGGCAGAGCGCGAGCAGGGTGATGACGTTCGGCACCAGCACGCGCAGCGGAATCGGCGTGAAGCGCCGGCGGCGCGCCTCCTCCGGATCCGGCGCGAAGGGCGGGAAAAGATCAGTCATCGCGGGTCATTCTCGGGCAAAGGCGCCGCCGGCACAACCTCAGGCGCTGCGGAAGGCGCGCGGCCCCTCCTCCGACCTCAGGTCGGCGATCACTGTCTCGCCGGCGACGGTGAGCTGGCCTAGTCCGACGAGCGGCTGGATGCCCGCCGGCAGATAGACATCGACGCGCGAGCCGAAGCGGATGAGGCCGAAGCGCTCGCCCGCGACGAGCGTGTCGCCCTCGTGCACGAAGCTGACGATGCGCCGGGCGACGAGCCCGGCGATCTGCACCACGCCGATGCGATGGGGGCCGGACTCGATGACGAGGCCATTGCGCTCGTTGTTCTCGCTCGCCTTGTCGAGTTCGGCGTTGATGAACAGGCCGGGCGTGTAGACGATGCGCGCGATGCGGCCGGGCACCGGGGCGCGGTTCACATGGCAGTCGAAGACGTTCATGAAGATGGAGACGCGCGTGTGCGGCTCCTCGCTCAACGCGAGCTCCGGCGGCGGCACCACCGTGGCGATGCCGCTGACGCGCCCGTCCGCCGGAGCGATGACAAGGCCGTCACGCGTCGGCGTCACACGCTCGGGATCGCGGAAGAAATAGCAGATCCAGAGCGTGATGATGAGGCCGATCCAGCCGAAGGGCGCCCACAGGTGCCCGAGGACGAGCGAGGCCACCGCGGCGATGGCGATGAAGGGATAGCCCTCCTTATGGATCGGCGTCAGCGTCTTGCGGATCGATTCGTAGATGGACATCTCTTGCTCTCGCATCGGCACTGTGCCGCCGGGACCCGGACCCTGTCCCCTTGGCGGAAGTCGTCATCCGGCCGGTGGAAGCCGGTTCCGTCATGAAAACGCAAACCCAGCAGGGGCGCGCCGTCGCGACAGCGACGCTGCTCGCAACCCGCGCCCTGCACGGGATCCGCGTGGCGCAGTGGGATGGCAGGCCTTGGACCGCCCGTCAACCCGCCGTCAGGCTCAGGCGCAGGCTTTCGCCCTCCTCCTCGGCGGCGCGCTTCAACTTCTCGCGGGCCTCGTCGGCCTCGCGCTGGCGGTTCCACATGGCGGCGTAGAGGCCGCCTGCCGCCAGCAGCCCGTCATGGGTGCCACGTTCGGCGATCACGCCCTTGTCGAGCACGATGATCTCGTCGGCGCCGACCACGGTGGAAAGGCGGTGGGCGATCACCAGCGTCGTTCGGCCGCGCGACACCCGGTCCAGCGCGTCCTGGATCTCCTTCTCGGTGAAACTATCGAGGGCCGAGGTCGCCTCGTCGAGCACCAGGATGGGCGGGCCCTTCAGGATGGTGCGGGCGATCGCCACCCGCTGTTTCTCGCCTCCCGAGAGCTTGAGGCCGCGCTCACCGACGGGCGTGTCGTAGCCCTCCGGCAACGATCGGATGAAGGTGTCGATCTGCGCGAGGCGCGCGGCCTCTGCGACCTCTTCCTCATCCGCCTCCCAGCGGCCGTAGCGGATGTTGTAGCCGATGGTGTCGTTGAACAGCACCGTGTCCTGCGGGACCATGCCGATCTTCTCGCGCAGGCTGGCCTGCTGCACGGCGGCAATGTCCTGCCCGTCGATCAGAATACGGCCGCCGCTCGGCTCGTAGAAGCGGAACAGCAGGCGCGAGATGGTCGACTTGCCGGCGCCCGAGGGGCCGACGATGGCGACCGTGCGCCCCGCCGGGACCTCGAAGGAGATGCCCTTGAGGATCTCCCGCTCCGGCACGTAGGAGAAGCGCACGTCCTCGAAGCGCACCGTGCCTTCGCCGACGGCGAGTGGCTTGGCACCGGGCCTGTCGCTCACCTCCGGGTGGCGGGCGAGGATCGAGAACATGTCGTCGATGTCGATGAGTGCCTGCTTGATCTCGCGATAGAGCATGCCCATGAAGTTGAGCGGAATGTAGAGCTGGATCAGCATGGCGTTGACCATGACGAAGCCGCCGACCGTGGTGCGGCCGGCCCGCACGTCGAACACCGCCATGACCATGGCCGCCGTCAGGCCGAGCGTGAAGATGATGGCCTGGCCGGCGTTGAGCACGGCGAGCGAGGTGTAGGTCTCGACGCTGGCGCGCTCGTAACGCTCGACCGAGCGGTCGTAACGGCGGATCTCGCGCTCCTCCGCGCCGAAATACTTCACCGTTTCGTAGTTGAGCAGCGAATCGACGGCCTTGGTATTGGCATCGGTGTCCGATTCGTTCATGCGCCGGCGGATGCCGATGCGCCATTCCGTCGCCTGGTAGGTGTAGGCGAGATAGACGACGACCATGGCGAAGACGACCGCGGCGTAGCGCCAGTCGAACTGCAGCCAGAGGACGGCCATCACCAGCAGGAATTCGATGATCGTGGGCACGAGCTGCAGCACCGCAAGGCGCACCAGTTCCTCGATGCCGGTACGGCCGCGCTCGAGGACGCGCGTCAGCCCGCCCGTCTTGCGCTCCAGATGGAAGCGCAGGGAGAGCTGGTGCATGTGCTCGAACGTCTTGAGTGCCAGGCGCCGCACGGCATTCATGGCCACCGAGGCAAAAACGCCGTCGCGCAATTGCGTGAGCGCGGCCATGAGCATGCGGGTGAGGCCGTAGAGCACCGTGAGTGTCACGGCCCCGGCCCACAGTGGCGCCGTGGTCTGCGCGCCGGCACCCCCGAGTTCGCCGGTCAGCGCGTCCGTCGCCCATTTGAAGCTGTAGGGCATCAGGACGGTGACGATCTTCGCCGCCAGAAGGAGGGCGAAGGCGATGTAGATGCGCAGGCGCAGATCCGCCCGGTCGTGCGGCCACAGATAGGGCCACAGCCGCACCATGGTGCCCGCGATGCCCGGCCGGTGCGACGCTGCGGCAGGCCCCTGCGCGGCCGTTTCCGGCGCGGCGAGGCCGGTTGCTTGGTCAGCCATTCAGAAAGATTCCAGACAGAACGCGCCCCTCATATAGGCCCGGCTGGCCGTTTGTGCACCCTGCCGATGACAGGGTGCTGCAGCGCGCCGCGGCGTTTGCGCTCGAAGGGCCGCCCCACCGCTCACCGTCGGGCGTCGCCGTTGGGCAGCACGAAAACCTGGCCGGGATAGATCAGGTCGGGATTGCGGATCTGCTCCTGATTGGCGTCGTATATCACCGTGTAGCGGATGCCGTGGCCATAGATGCGCCGGCTAATCCGCCAGAGGCTGTCGCCGCGGGAGACAACCGCGGTGCGCACCTCGGGCACCACGACGACTGCCTCGCCTCCGGCGGGCCGGGCCGCTTCGGCTGGCGCGACCTCCCCCTGCCCGGCCGGGACGCTCGATACTTCCGGCGAGGCCGGCCCGGTCGGCGCCGCCGCTCCCTGTGCGGCCGGGGCGGTGGAAACAGCCACGGCCGCTTCCGGCCCCGGCATGGTGAAGGGCACCTCGGCGCGCGACAGCACGGCTCCGGTTCCGGGATCCACATCATCGAGGCGCACGCGGTAGTCGCCCGGCGCCACGCCGCGCTCGACGGAGAAGGACAGGCGCCCGTCGGCCGGTACGTCGCCCGCCGCCAGATAGCTGTCGTTGAGATAGAGCCGCACCGTGGCGCCAGGAGCCCCGCGGCCTGACACGAAGAGCCTGCCCCCGCCTTCCACATCGACCGCATCGATGGCGACGCCGACCCGCTCGGTCGCCTGCCCTGCCGCCGGCGAATCCGCCGTCGCGGGAGTACCGGTGCCGGGCGCCGCAGGCGCCGCGCCTGCGGGCGGCTGAACCTGGTCGGCTTCGCCCCCGGCAGGCCGGGCGGGCGGCGTTTCCTGAACGCCCTGCTGAGCGTTCTGCGGCGCGACCGAAGGTGCCTGAGCGACGGTCGTCTCGGGGCGCGACAGCACCTGCGTCGGTGCGTTCGGGGTGGCGAGGGCCACCATGGGCTGCTGCTTCTTGTCGTCGGCGACGACCACCGTCACCGACTGGCCGGAGTGCTGCGTGCGCCCCTCGGCATCGGTCAGACGCAGGGTCAGTTCGAAGGTGCCGGCCGGCAGGGCCGGCGGTGTCATGGCGAACTGGCCCGCTGCATCGGTCGACGCCTCGGCGAAGGGCTCGCCGTTGCGCAGGAGCTCGACCTTGCCGTTGGGCGCGGCGCGGCCGGCGATGACGGCCTCGCCGCTCGGCTCGACGCGGACGATATCGAAGGATGGCACGACGGGCTGCGAGGCTGCCGGCGCCTGCGGCGCTGCCGGCTGCGCTTCGGCATGCTGCTGCGCCTTGCCCGCCTCCGGGTTCTGGACCGCACCACCCCTGGTCGCCTCGCCGTTGGCCGTGTCGTCCTTGGGCTCATCGCCGGAAGGCCTGTCGCCGGTCGTCGTCGGTGCAGCGGGCGCGCCCCGGCCGGGTACATCGGTTGCGACGACGGGCAAATCACGCTGCGCCCGCTGCCCGGCCTCTCGCGGAATGCCGAAAAGATAGACGATGAGTCCCAGGGCGATAACCCCTGCGACCGCAATGGCAACTTGCGAGTTGCGGGACAGGACCATATGCGACGAACCCCCGATTATCCGATTGCCCAAGCTAGCGGCGTTGACATGCGCTCGCCATATCCTTCTGAGCCGGCGGCACGTTTGCGCTCTCCGGCGACAGTGCTTGCCACATCAACCTTGCCTGTGCCGTTCCGGAACATCTCACGCTTCGTGACTTGACCGGAAGCGCCGGGACAAGCAAACCCCTAGGTCATGAGCAAGATTCGATCCATTTGCGTCTACTGCGGTTCGGCGGCCGGGGACGAGCCTGCCCATGCGGCTGCGGCAAAAACACTCGGCGCAGCCATGGCCGAGAAGGGCATCGGCCTCGTCTACGGCGGCGGCAACATCGGCCTCATGGGCACCGTGGCGCGCGCCGTCCTGGATGCAGGCGGGCGCGTGACAGGCATCATTCCCGAATTCCTCAAGAAGCGCGAGGTGATGCTGACGGACGCGCAGGAGACGATCGTCGTCCCCGACATGCATACGCGCAAGCGCATGATGTACGAGCGGGCGGACGCCTTCGTCGCCATGCCGGGCGGCATCGGCACGCTGGAGGAACTCGTCGAACAGCTCACCTGGGCCCAGCTCGGCCAGCATCGCAAGCCGGTCCTGCTGCTCAACACGCGGGACTTCTGGCGCCCGCTGCTGCAGCTGTTCGCCCACATGCGCAACGAAGGCTTCATCCGCCCCGGCTTCGAAGTGTCCTATCTCGTCGCCGAGAAGGTGGGCGACGTGATACCGATGATCGAGCAAGCGGCTGCCCGCGTCAGCGACGAGGAGCGGGAAGCCAAGATGCCGCTCGGCGAGCGGTTCTGAGGAGCCGCTCCACGCGTCATGGCCGGGCTCGTCATGGCCACCCAAATCACTGACAGCATCAAGGTTCCAGAGGCACGGATGCCCGCGACAAGCGCGGGCATGACGGTGGGGCGTGCCCTCACTCCCTCCCCGCGCCGCTCCTGACGAGCTTGTAGACGACCGAATCCGTCAGGGCCTGGAAAGAGGCATCGATGATGTTGGCCGAGACGCCGACGGTGCACCAGCGTTCGCCGGTCTCGTCGCCGGATTCGATGAGCACGCGCGTCACAGCGTCCGAGCCGCCCTGGAAGATGCGCACCTTGTAGTCGACAAGTTCCAGGCCCTCGATGAAGCGCTGGTACTTGCCGAGGTCCTTGCGCAGGGCGAGGTCGAGGGCGTTGACGGGGCCATTGCCCTCGGCGGCGGAAATGAGGATCTCGTCGCCCACCTTCACCTTGACGATGGCCTCGGCCACGGTGACGAGTTCGCCGATGGCATTGTAGCGTCGCTCCACGTTGACGCTGAAGCGCTCCACCATGAAGAACTCCGGCACCTCGCCGAGCACGCGCTTGGCGAGCAGGAAGAAGGATGCGTCCGCCCCTTCGTAGGCATAGCCTTGGGCCTCCTTCTCCTTCACCGCCTCGAGCAGGCGGGAGATGCGCGGGTCGGCACGGTCGACATGGAGCCCGACGCGCTCCAGACCGGCAAGCAGGTTGGACCGGCCGGCCTGATCGGAGACGAGCACCTGCCTGGCGTTGCCGACGCTCTCCGGCGCCACGTGCTCGTAGGTGCGCGGATCCTTCAGCACGGCCGAGGCGTGGATGCCAGCCTTGGTGGCGAAGGCGCTCGCGCCGACATAGGGCGCGTGGCGGTTCGGCGCGCGGTTGAGGATCTCGTCGAGCGCGCGCGAGAGCTGGGTGATACCTGCCAAAGCCTCCTCGTCGACGCCGATCTCGAAGCGGTCGGCGAAGCCCGCCTTCAGCTTCAGCGTCGGGATGAGGCTGATGAGATTGGCGTTGCCGCAGCGCTCGCCGAGACCGTTGAGCGTGCCCTGCACCTGCCGCACCCCGGCGTTCACCGCGGCGAGCGAATTGGCGACGGCGCAGCCCGTGTCGTCGTGGGCGTGGATGCCGAGATGGTCGCCCGGCACGTGGCGCGCCACATCGGCGACGATGGCAGCGACTTCCTCCGGCAAGGTGCCGCCGTTGGTGTCGCACAGCACCACCCAGCGCGCGCCGGCCTCATAGGCCGCCTTGGCGCAGGCGAGCGCATAGTCGCGGTTAGCCTTGTAGCCGTCGAAGAAATGCTCGCAGTCGAGCATCACCTCGCGCCCGGCGGCCCTCGCCGCGGCGACGCTCTCGCGGATGCCGGCGAGGTTCTCCTCGAGGCTCGTCTCCAGCGCCACGGTGACCTGGTAGTCCCAGGACTTGGCGACGAAACAGATGGTGTCGGCCTTCGCCTCCAGCAGCGCCGCCACGCCCGGATCGTTGGCGACGGAGCGGCCGGCGCGCTTCGTCATGCCGAAGGCGGCGAACTTCGCGCGTTCCGTGCGCCTCGCCGCGAAGAACTCGGTATCGAGCGGGTTGGCGCCGGGATAGCCGCCTTCCACATAGTCGATGCCCAGCTTGTCGAGCAGGCCCGCGATGAGGCGCTTGTCCTCCAGCGAGAAGTCGACGCCCGTGGTCTGGGCGCCGTCGCGCAGGGTGGTGTCGTAGAGATAGACGCGCTCTCGCGTTGTCATGAGGCTGGTCCTTCCCCTGCCGCCGGCAGGGCTTTTTCCATGCGGGTGCTGCCGAGCCATTCCTCGCCGCGCATGACCGTGTTGCGGTGCTGCGCGAGATAGCCGCGCCGTTCGAAGAAAGGCCGCGCCGCATCGCTCGCATCCGTCGTCAGGCGCTTCACCGCGCGGGCGCCGGCGAGCTTCTCCAGCGCGTCGCACAGGGCGTTGCCGACACCCTGGCGGGCGAATTCGGGATGCACGTAGATCATGTCGATGTGATCGGCGCCCTTGAGTGCAGCGAAGCCCACCGGCATGCCGCCGATGGTGGCGACGATGGTCAGCATGCCGGCGAGCATGGTGCCGAAGGCCGCCTCGTCGTCGGCGAGCATCATCCACGCTTCCTGCTGCGCCTCGCTGTAATCCTCGCCGGCCAGTTCCTCGATACTGGCGCGGAAGATCAAGGCGAGCTCCGGCACGTCGGCCGGCAGGAAGGGCCGGAGCGCGGGAGCGGGCAGCGCCTGGGCGCTCATCGCTTCACCTCCCAGGTGGTGACGGGCTCGCCGGTCGCGGGGTCCTTGCCGTCCTTCAGCTGGATGCCCAGGGCGGCGAGCTCGTCACGGATGCGGTCGGACTCGGCCCAGTTCCTGGCTTTGCGGGCGGCGAGGCGGGCGGCGATGAGGGTGTCGATCTCCGCCCGCTCCTCCGCCGTCACCTCTCTCGTCTGCAAATCGATACCGAGAATATCCAGGCAGAATTTTGCCCGACCGGCCATTTCCGACCGCTCGCCAGCTGCCGTAAAACCGGAATATCCGTCACCAAAACCGACAGATCCAATCTGATCATCGGCGGGATCATCCAAATTCGCCCAATACCCCCAATTCATTAGCTCGTTAATACGCTTTATAGCTTCTGGCGTATTCAGATCATCTTTGAGAGCCGCCAAGAATTTCTCGTCCGGCACAGGCACTACGGCTTGGTCGTCGGATAACCGGCGCCGCCACCGCTGCAGCGTCTTCTCCTGCTCCTCCAGCGCCCTCACCGTCCAGTCGATCGGCTGGCGGTAATGGGTGCGCAGCATGGCGAGGCGCAGCACCTCACCCGGCCAGGAGCGGCCGCCGAAGCTATCTGTCGCGAGCAACTCGTTGATCGTGACGAAGTTGCCGAGCGACTTCGACATCTTCTCGCCTTCGACCATGAGGAAGCCGTTGTGCAGCCAGAAGTTGGCCATGCGGCCGGTGTCGAAGGCGCAACAGCTCTGGGCGATCTCGTTCTCATGGTGCGGGAAGACGAGATCGATGCCGCCGCCGTGGATGTCGAAGACGTTCTTCATCGGGTCTTCGCAGGCGAGGCCGCCGCCGAAGGGCTCGAGAAGCTTCGCCATGGCCATGGCCGAGCACTCGATGTGCCAGCCCGGCCGGCCCTTCGCCGCGATGCCGCAGGGGCTCTCCCACCCCGGCTCGCCCTCCTTCGAGGGCTTCCACAGGACGAAATCCATCGGGTCGCGCTTGTACGGCGCGACGTCGACGCGCGCGCCCGCCAGCATCTCGTCGAGCGAGCGGCGGGCGAGCGTGCCGTATTTCGGCGCCTTGCCGCGCGCGTCCATGGCGCCCGGGGAGAAGAGCACGTGGTCCTCGGCCACATAGGCGACGCCGCGGGCGACGAGCCGCTCGATGATGGCCTTCATCTCCTCGATGTGGCCCGTAGCGCGCGGCTCCGCGCTCGGCGGAAGGACGCCGAAGGCGGCGATGTCGGCGTGGAACTGCGCCTCGGTCTTCTCCGTGACCTTCGCGATGGCCTCGTTGAGCGGCAGGTCCGGATAGTCGCGGGCGGCGCGGGCGTTGATCTTGTCGTCCACGTCCGTGATGTTGCGGACGTAGGTGACGTGGTTTTCCCCATAAATGTGCCGCAGCAAGCGGAACAGCACGTCGAAGACGATGACGGGCCGTGCGTTGCCGATATGGGCATAGTCGTAGACCGTCGGACCGCACACATACATGCGCACGTTCGCCGGATCGATGGGGCGGAAGTCTTCCTTGGTGCGCGTCAGCGTGTTGTGGAGCCGCAACGTCTCTTGAGACATGGATAATGATCTCCTAGCCGCCGGCAGGGAGGGCAATCCGATCTTTGCGAGAGAACAGGACGGCTCCAGCCAGCGGAAACGCTAGCTGCAAATAATGATCGGGCGAATGATCGCGGTGGCCGTCGTCATGGCCGTGATGTTTGCCTTTTCGGCGAGAATCCGTCAAGAGACCTCCGCCGTGAATGCGCGGCCCGCACTCCGCTGTGCGGCGGCGCACCTCGCCCCACGGAACTTTCAGGCTTTGTTCAGCTTCATCATGGAGAGTGCCTTCGGGCCTCGTCCCAACCCACCGTCGCCGACAACAGACACGTCCCCATGCGCCGCGCCTTCGTCCTGACCGGTCTTGCCGCCCACCTCATCGCGCTCGCCCTCCTCCTGCCCGCCGCCGTGACGGCACAGCCGGCGGACGAGGCGACGTTCATCATCCCGGCGAGCGACGGCTACGGCGTCGCAGAATGCCTCGCCACGGGCGACGATTGCGCGGCCGGCGTGGCGCAGGCCTGGTGCACGGCCCAGGGCTACGCCCGCGCGACGCATTTCGGTGTGGTCGACCGCCGGGAGGCAACCGGTTCGCTGAAGGAAGAGGTGGCCGTGACGAGCCGCCGGGGCGCCCCGTCCGTCTCCATCACCTGCTCGGTCGCGCCCTGAGCGGGACGCCTGCGGTCCTGGCAAGCCGGGCCAGCGTCAGCTCTTCAGCCAGTCGGCGCAGCGCGGCGCCTCGCTGTCGCCCCAGGGCATGATGGGTACGCTCGAGGTGGAGTTCTTCGGCGAACCCTCGATGATCCTGTCGGAATAGACGAGATAGACGAGCACGTTGCGCTTGACGTCGCAGCCGCGAACGATCTGCATGCGCTTGAACACGAGCGAGCGGCGCTCGCTGAAGACGACCTCGCCCTGCTCGAACTTGCCCTTGAAGCTGATCGGGCCCACCTGCCGGCACGACAGGGAGATGTCCGACACCTCCTCGGCGACCCCGAACATGCCCTTGACGCCGCCGCGCTCGGGCAAGGTGTAGTGGCAGGCAACGCCATCGGCCACGGGGTCGTCGATGCCATAGACGGCGAGCTTGTCGTCCGGCGTCAGCATCTTCCACACGGTCGATTTCTTGAAGATGAGGTCGGGGCCGTCCGCCCGCGCTGGCACCGCGGCCGCGACGATCACCGCCGCACCCGCCGCGGCTGCCATGAGAAACCGACGAAACGCCATGCATGCCCTCCTGCAGAACTGCAGGATCATATGGGCAGCGCATCCGCCCCGCACCAGCCTCTGCCGACGCCATCGCAGAATCACATCGGAAAAAATCTAAACTATTGATTTTGTTTGATTTTCTGCCTCAGAGACGCTAGCCCTGCGGACGGGAGGCAGGCAGAATGACCCTCAAGCAGCCAAGGAGCCATGCATGACGGGAACGTTCGAGATCGTATCGCCGCGGCGTGTTGCACGGGCAGAATGGATTCTCTGCCTGGCCGCCAGCGTCATTGCAGCCGCCGGCCTCGCACTCGTGCCGCACCAGCGCTCCGCCGGCCCGCAACTGACGGTGACGCGGCCGCTACCGACCGCCTTCCCCGTCCAGCCGCGCCAGAGGCTCGTCCCGCCTCAGGCGGGTGCGTGGCAGACGCAGCAGATCTTGTGGCCGTCGAGATCGCGGATGTAAGCCCCGTAGTAGTCCGGGTGATAGTGAGGCCGGAGACCGGGTGCTCCTTCGTCGCTCGCGCCCGCCCCGAGAGCCGTGCGGTGGAACGCATCCACCATGACCCGCGAGGACGCGGCGAAAGCAACCGTGACGCCGTTGCCGACGGTGGGCACGCGACCGTCGATCGGCCGGCCGATCCAGAACTGCGGGAGGCTTTCCGGGCCGGCAGCATAGCCGAGCCAGCCGTGCGCGCGCTCGTCGAACTGGCATGCGATGCCGAGCACCGCGAGCACGGTGTCGTAGAAGCCCTTGGCGCGTTCGATATCGGACGTTCCCAGCGTGACGTGGCTCAGCATGTCGTCTCCTCGCTTATGGGTCGGCAGGATGCCGGTGCATGGACGCTCTAGCGCACCGGGCTTGATCGCGGTTGCGGATTTGCGCGCACCGTCGGCGGGACCGGCGGAGTTCGTCCGCCGCCAGTCTCGCGCGCTTTAGCCGATGCAACCGACAGTAACTGTCCCGGAGCCTGCGTTGCACAGCGCCCGAGCGATCAATCCGGCGCGCGGACCTGCTGCTCGATCGCTCCGAAGATGGAATGGCCGGCGGCATCGCGCATCTCGATGCGGACGGTATCGCCGAAGCGCAGGAAGGGCGTATGCGGCTCGCCGCGGAGGATCGTTTCCACCATGCGCTGCTCGGCGATGCAGGAATAGCCGCGCCCGCCGTCCGCGACAGGGCGCCCCGGCCCGCCGTCGCGGTCCCGGTTCGACACCGTGCCAGAGCCGATGATGGTGCCGGCACCGAGGCGCCGCGTCCTTGCGGCATGGGCGATCAGCGTCGGGAAATCGAAGGTCATGTCCTCGCCGGCGTTCGGGCAGCCGAAGGCCTTGCCGTTGACGTAGGAGGACAGGGCAAGATGCAGCCGCCCGCCGTCCCACGCCGGGCCGAGTTCGTCCGGCGTCACGGCCACCGGCGAGAAGGCGGACGAGGGCTTCGACTGGAAGAAGCCGAAGCCTTTGGCGAGTTCCCCGGGCACGAGGGCGCGCAGGGAGACGTCGTTGACGAGCATGACGAGCCGGATGAGCCCGCGCGCCGCCGCCGCATTGCTGCCCATCGGCACGTCGCCCGTGACAACGGCGACCTCCGCCTCGAAGTCGATGCCCGAAGCCTCGTCAGCCGCCACGATAGCCTCGCGCGGGCCAAGAAGTGCATCGGAGCCACCCTGGTACATCAGCGGGTCTTCCCAGAACGACGCCGGCATCTCGGCACCGCGCGCCTGACGCACCAGTGCGACGTGATTGACATAGGCCGAGCCGTCCGCCCACTGGAAGGCGCGCGGCAGCGGCGCCGCGCAATCATGCTCGTGGAAGCGGAAGGCGGGCACCGAGCCGTGCTCGAGCTGCTCGGCGAGATCCGCGAGGGGCGGCGCGGCGCGCTCCCAGTCGTCGAGCGCCGCCTGCAGGGTCGGAGCGATGAAAAAGGCATCGGTGGCGCGGGTGAGATCCTTCGAGACGACGACGAGGCGGCCGTCGCGGCCGTGCTTGAGCGAGGCGAGTTTCATCTGCTTCGTTTCCTCCCCGGCGAGAACCGTCGCCGACGCGGCTTCTTGCGGATGCACAGCTTAACCCGGTTCGGCGCCGTGCGCGCCGTGTCTCTCGTGCTGCACGCCTTGCCGAGCTTTGCAGCGCCCGCCATCTCGGGTATTCGATCAAATCCTCAGATCTTTCGGACTGCGCAAAGAGGCAGCGGACGAACGCTGTATGCTGCGCGCGTGACCAGCGGACGGGCGACCGGCAAGAGGCAACGACCTGTAGCACATGAAAGCGATTTCGACGGATCCGGCGGCCACCGCCTCGCCTGCGAGGCAGGTCAGGCTCGCGCTCTCCACCTTCCTGCCCTACCGGCTCAACGTCGTGGCCCAGCTGGTGGCCGAGGCGCTGGCCGAGAGCTATGCGGAAACCTTCGGGCTCGGCATCCCCGAGTGGCGCGTCATCGCCACGCTCGGCGAGTATGACGAGATGACGGCGCGCGACATCGGTCGCCACAGCCGCATGCACAAGACGAAGGTGTCACGCGCCATCAGCGCGCTGGACGAGCGCGGGCTCATCGACCGGCGCTCCAACGAGGAGGACCGGCGCGAGGCCTTCGTCTCACTGTCGCGCGAGGGCCGGGAAACCTATGCTGCCATCGTGCCGATCGCGCTCGGCTTCGCGGAGCGGCTGACCGACGGCGTCCCGCAGGAGGACCTCGCCGCCTTCGGCCGCGTCATCGAGCACCTCATGCAGCGCTGCGCCGCCCTGCACGAAGAGCCGCCGGCGATTGATCAGTGAGACGCGCTCGGCTAAGCCATTGACGAGTGCCCGCCGCCGTCCGCATGGCTCCAGACGGCGCCGCGACACACTTTGGTCGATGTCTCGTTGTCCTAATTCGCCGGTTCCACGTCCGCTGTCCCGCCGCCCCGAGAAGGATCGATGGTTGCTCGCTCACTGAAGTTCGCTGTTGCGACCGTCGTCTTCGTCGTCGCCGCCACCTCCGCACTCGCGCAATCGCCGGTCTGCGACCGCTACCGGGCCGAACTCGCCTCCCTGCAGGCGGGGCCAGACCCTCGTGCGCGCCAGTACGAGACGGCGGCTCGGCGCCAGCGGCAGGAACTCGACCGCACGCGCGCCTATTTCGACCAGCTCGGCTGCAGCCGGGGCCGCTTCCTGTTCTTCGGCGATGCGCCGCCGCCCGAGTGCAACGGCCTGGCCGGCCGCATCAGACAGATGGAGAACAATCTCGAGCAGCTGCTGGCCACCGCCGACCGTCTCGGCGGCGGGCCGGGCGTCGAGCAGCGTCGCCGACACCTGCAAGGGATGATCGCCCGCGAGTGTCAGCCGGGTGGGCGCCCGCGCGGCTTCTTCGAAAGCCTCTTCGGTGGCGGCCTGCCCCCGGATGAGCCGGTGCCCGAGATGACCGAGGTACCCCTCGACGAGGCTCAGCGCTTCGGTGGCTCGCGCGCCGTCTGCGTGCGCACCTGCGACGGTTATTTTTTCCCGCTCGGAGCGAGCCCCGGCGGGCGCGAGGGCGGACGCAGCATGTGCCAGGCGCTGTGTCCCGGCGCCGCGACCGATCTCTATTTCATGCCGCAGGGCGGCGCCATCGAGCAGGCCGCGAGTTGGTCCGGCCAGCCCTACACGGCGATGCCCAACGCCGGCCGCTACAAGAAGACCTTCGACCCGGCCTGCAGCTGCAAGAGCCAGAACGAGACCTGGGCCGAGGTGCTGCAGCGGGCCGAGCAAATGATCGAGGGCCGCAAGGGCGACATCATCGTCACGGCCGAGAAGGCCGAGGAACTGTCGCGGCCCAAGCAGGAGGCGCCGCAGCGCAGCCGCACGCAAGAGGCCAAGAAGCCGGCGGATGCGGAAGAAGAAGCGGGCGAATCGGCGAGCGCCCTGCCCACGGGCTCGAGCGAATCGTCGGGCATCGATGCCGGCGCCATCGAGGACACCGGGCCGACGGTGGATCAGCACGAGGGTCCCACGCAGGACGTCACCCGCCCCGACGGCGTGCGCACCCGCGTGCGCATCGTTGCCCCGAACGTCGTCGCCGTGCCAAAGGTCGAAGGGCCGGTGCCGAACAGGTAGGACTGCCTACCCTGCCCCTGCCCTTGGGGCATGTATGGCCTTGGGGCAGGCCCGGTTTTGGGGCAGTCCGTTAGGCCCGCGCTCGTCGCGGGCATCGACGCCTTTCAGCTTGCGCGACTTTTCAAGGCACAGACACCAACAAGGGGCACGCATGCTCCAGCGGACCGACGCAATATCATTCAACCTTTCGGTTGACAGTTAATCTACGTACCCTATATTCAACCATATGGTTGAATTAAACGCCCCCCAACTCGACACCGTCTTCCACGCTCTCGGCGATGCTACGCGCCGGCACATGCTGCACGCGCTTGCCGGCGGCGAACGCACGGTCGGCCAGCTCGCCGAGCCTTTCGCCATCTCGCTCGCAGCGGCCTCGAAACATATCAAGGCGCTCGAGAATGCCGGGCTCATCCGGCGCGAGATCAGGGGCCGCACGCATGTGTGCCGCCTCGATCCCGGGCCGCTCGCCAGCGCCCATCACTGGCTGAGCTTCTACGAGCGCTTCTGGACAGGACGTCTCGATGTGCTCGAGATGCTCCTGCGCGCGGAGGACGCCGGCCGCTCCCCCACCCCCGAAGGAGAGGAACAATGACCGAGCAAGCCACCCTCGACGCCTATGGCATGCTGACCGAACCGGCCACGCTCAAAATCCAGCGTCTTCTGCCGGGCCCAGTGGAACGCATCTGGGCCTATCTTACGGAGAGCGACCTCAGGCGCCGCTGGCTCGCGGCCGGAGACATGGAAATGAGGGTCGGCGCGCCCTTCGAGTTCGTCTGGCGCAACGATGAGCTGACGGATCCGCCGGGCCAGCGGCCATCCGGCTATTCGGAAGAGCACCGGATGCAGAGCCGCCTCACGGAGGTCGATCCGCCCCGCCGACTATCCTTCACCTGGAACGGCAGCGGCGATGTCACCTTCGAACTCGAGCCGCAAGGCGAGGCGGTGCTGCTCACCGTCACCCACCGCCGGCTGCCCGACCGCTCGAGCCTGCTCAAGGTCAGCGCCGGCTGGCACATGCATCTCGACATTCTGGTCGCCCGCGCTTCGGGCACGGAACCCACACCGTTCTGGGACAGCTGGCAGCGCCTGCAGCAGGATTACGACCGCCGGCTGCCCGCCTGAAGCCCATCGCGACGAGATGCAATCCGATCGGGGTCCGGGCCCGACAGGAGCCTTCGTCAGGCCGTGCGGCCCTCGAGCCGCGCGGCCGCCTTGTCCCGGCCGATGAGCGGCAGCAGCGCCGCGAGTTCCGGCCCGTGGTCGAGGCCGGTGAGCGCCTGCCTGAGCGGCATGAAGAGTGCCCTGCCCCGGGCACCGGTCTCGGCCTTCACCTGATCCGTCCAGCCCTTCCAAGTCGCCCCGTCCCACGGCTCGTCCGGCAGAAGGGCGCGCGCCTTGGCGACGAGCGCCGCGTCCGTCACGACGGGCGCGATCTCGCCGGCGACCACCTCCCACCACGTCGCCACATCCGCCAGGCGCACGAGGTTGCCGCGCACCGCTTCCCAGAAGGCGGCGCCGCCACCGACCCCGAGCGCCGCCAGACGCGGCCGGGCCTCATCGTAGGGCATCGCGTGCAGCAGCCTGGCATTGAGGCCGTCGAGCTCGGCCTCGTCGAACTTGGCCGGCGCATGCGACAGGCGGCCGAGATCGGCAAGACCGGCGAGTTCGTCGAGAGAGGCGACGGGCCTGACAGACTCCGCCGAGCCGACGAGCACGGCAAGGCTCGCAACAGCCATCGGCTCGAGACCGCCATCCCGCAGACCCTTGAGCGAGAGATGGCCGAGACGCTTCGACAGCCCTTCGCCGCTCGCCGTGGTGAGCAGGTTGTGGTGGCCGAAGGCCGGCACCGTGCCGCCCAGCGCCTCGATGATCTCGATCTGCACCGCGGTGTTGGTCACATGGTCCTCGCCACGCACCACATGCGTGATGCCGAGGTCGAGATCGTCGACGACGGACGGCAAAGTGTAGAGATAGGTGCCGTCCTCGCGCCGCAGCACGGGGTCGGAGAGGGAGGCACAGTCGACGTGACTGTCGCCGCGCACGAGGTCGTTCCAGTGGACGACGCGGTGTTCGAGCAGGAAACGCCAGTGCGGCCGCCGCCCCTCGGCCTCCAGCTTCGCCTTGTCCTCCGCCGTCAGCTTCAGCGCGGCCCGGTCGTAGACCGGCGGCAGGCCACGGCCGAGCTGGCGCTTGCGGCGGCGCTCGAGCTCTTCCGGCGTCTCGTAGCAGGGGTAGAGGCGGCCCGCGGCGATGAGCCTGTCCACCGCCGCATCGTAGAGCGCCGTGCGCTCCGACTGGCGCACGGTGACGTCCGGCACAATGCCGAGCCAGGCGAGGTCCTCGACAATGCCGTCGGCAAATTCCCGCGTCGAGCGCGCGAGATCGGTATCGTCAAGGCGCAGGACGAAACGCCCCCCCTCCCGCCGCGCCAGGAGATAGTTGAGCAGCGCCGTGCGCGCGTTGCCGATGTGCAGGCGACCGGTGGGCGAAGGGGCGAAGCGGACGACGGGAGCGGGCATCAGATGGACCTTATAGGCTTGCCGCCGCAATGCTCGAAGCGAACGGCAGGACAAGTGGCTTATATCAAATATTGGACTTCGCCATCGTCATGCCCGCGCTCGTCGCGGGCATCCACGCCCTGACGTTGCGCAAGGCGGAAAGGCGTGGATGGCCGGGACGAGCCCGGCCATGACGAACGGGGAGGTTGTACCACGCTCTTCACGTTCCATTTGCGTAACTGTCCCCCACCTTCATGCCCGCGCTCGTCGCGGGCATCCACGCCTTGACACGATGCGCGACGTGGGAAGCGTGGATGGCAACAGCAACGCGCAGGCGCGTTGCGTCTCCTTTAGGATCTCGCAAGTCGGGCGAGCCCGACTTGCGATGACGAGCCCGGCCATGACGATCCGAGGCCATGATGCTGCCGGCGCGGACCGTCCCTGCCCCTTAAAAATCGATGGCGTCGGCACGGGCCGCGCCCCTTGCCCGGTCCATGCCCGCTTCCGGCACGTGCGCCGGCGCGCCGGTGTCGCGGAAGTGATTGACGATCGGGTAGCGCCGGTCGCGGCCGAAGTTGCGGCGCGTCACCTTGACGCCCGGGGCCGATTGCCGACGCTTGTATTCGGCGAGGTAGAGCAGGCGCTCCACCTTCTTCACCGTCGCCTCGTCGTGCCCGCGCGCGACGATCTCGGCGACGCGCAGCTCCTCCTCGACGAGCCCGACCAGAATATCGTCGAGGATGTCGTAGGGCGGCAGCGAGTCCTGGTCCTTCTGCCCCTCGCGCAATTCCGCCGTCGGCGCCTTGACGAGGATGTTGGCCGGCACGACCTCGCCGTCCGGCCCCAGGGCGCCAGACGGCTTCCAGCCGTTGCGCAGGGCGGAGAGGCGATAGACCTCGGTCTTGTAGAGGTCCTTGATCGGGTTGAAGCCGCCGTTCATGTCCCCGTAGAGCGTGGCATAACCAGTCGACATTTCCGACTTGTTGCCCGTCGTCACGACCATGGCACCGAACTTGTTGGAGACGGACATGAGCATGGTGCCGCGGGCCCGGCTCTGCAGGTTCTCCTCGGTCACGCCGCGCGGCGTGCCAGCGAAGAGCGGTGCGAGGGCCGCCTCCAGCCCCTCCACCGCGCTGGCGATGGGCAGGATGTCGTAGCGCACGTTGAGCGCCTTCGCGCAGGCTGCGGCGTCATTGAGGCTCTCGCTCGAAGTGTAGCGGTAGGGCAGCATGATGCAGTGGACGCGCTCCGAGCCGAGTGCATCGACGGCCATCGCGGCGCAGAGCGCGGAATCGATGCCGCCCGACAGGCCGAGCACGACACCAGGAAAGCCGCTCTTCTCCACATAGTCGCGCAGGCCGAGCACGCAGGCGGCATAGTCCGCCTGCTCGCCCTCCTCCACCAGCTCGCGCGGAGCCGCGACGCAGCGCCAGCCTCCCGGCTCGCGGCGCCACTCGGTGAGCGCGACGGTCTCGGCAAAGGCCCTGAACTGGCCGGCGAGGCTCGCATCGCCGTTGAGGATAAAGGAGGCGCCGTCGAAGACGAGTTCGTCCTGGCCGCCGACCTGGTTGAGGTATGCCATCGGCAGGCCCGTCTCGGTGACGCGGGCGGCCGCGATGTTGTAACGCTCCAGCATCTTGTCGTGCCAGTAGGGCGAGCCGTTGGGCACGAGCAGGATCTCGCTACCCGTCTCGGCGAGGCACTCGACCACCTCCTCACCCCAGATATCCTCGCAGATCGGCAGGCCGAGGCGCAGGCCACGCAGGCTGACAGGCCCCGGCAGGGGCCCGGCGGCGAAGACGCGCTTCTCGTCGAAGACGCCGTAGTTGGGCAGGTCCACCTTGAAGCGCACGGCGGCGACGGCGCCGGCATCGAGCGCGGCATAGGCGTTGTAGACCTTGCCGTCCTCGTTCCACGGCAGGCCAACGAGGACGGCGGGGCCGCCGTCGGCGGTGTCGCGGGCAAGATCCTCGCAGGCCCGTCTGCAGGCGTCCTGGAAGGCAGGACGGAGCACGAGATCCTCCGCCGGATAGCCGGCAAGGAACAGCTCGGTGAACATCACCACATCCGCCCCCATGGCGGCGGCCTCGGCACGCGCCTTGCGCGCCATGGCGAGATTGGCCGCGATGTCGCCCATGATTGGGTTCAATTGGGCGAGCGCGAGACGGAAGCGATCGATGGGTGTCGTCATGCCTTCGATTTAGCGCGGCCGCGCCTGCCCGGCAACGGCGGCAAGGCGCAACAGGGATGCGCGGTACACGGCGGGGCAGGCCCTCCGGCGCGGCCTTCAGCCAAACCGGTAGGCGTCCATCATGAGGACGCCATACTGCGCGCTCGCGTGCACGCGCTCGCCACGCGCCTCGCCGGCAGCGCCCATGGCGACGAAGAGCGGCAGGAGATGTTCTTCCGTCGGGTGGTTCTCGAGGCCGAAGGGGGCCTTGCGGCGATAGTCGAGGAGATCGTCGGTGCGCCCCTCCTCGATCGCCGCGCGCATCCATTCGCCGAAGGCCGAGACCCAGTCGGGCGCCGGTGCATCGAGCGCGTAGCCGCGCCCGAACAACTCGTGCAGGTTGTGCGTCAGCGCCCCGGAACCGACGACGAGCACGCCCTCCCGGCGCAGCGGCGCGAGCGCGCGGCCCAGGGCGAGGTGATGGGCCGGCCCGGAGCGCGGCTGGACGGACAATTGCACGACCGGAATGTCCGCCGCGGGATAGAGCAGCGTGAGCGGCACCCAGGTGCCGTGATCGAAGCCCCTGCCCGCGACGGTGCCGGCTGCGAGCCCCGCCTCGCCAAGGAGCGCCGCGGCCCGCGCCGCGAGCGCCGGGTCGCCCGGCGCGGGATAGGTCATCCGGAACAGTTCCGGCTCGAAATTGCCGAAGTCGTAGATCGTCTCGGGCCGGGCATCGGCCGTCAGGGTAGGAGCGGACGTCATGAAATGCGCCGTGGCGACCAGGATGGCGCGCGGGCGCGGCAACGCGGCGCCGAAGGCCTTGAGGAAACGGTGCGCCTCGGTGTTGTGCAGCACGAGGTTGGGCGCGCCGTGCGACAGGAAGAGCGTCGGCATCAGGGTGGCATCCGGCATCGGCGGCTCCTTGGGCCTCTTTGTTCTTTGCTAACGGCTTCGGAGAACGACATTCCTCTCTCGTCATGGCCGCGCTCGTCGCGGGCACCCACGCCTTGATAGCCCCGCAACGTCCAGGGCGTGGACGGTCGGCACAAGCCCGGCCATGACGATGGTGCGACCCGACCGTCGGGATTGAATATAGCGCCGTCGGCCACCCCGCGCCGTTGCAGCGGCGCAAGACATGGTTTGCGGGCTGGCCCTACCAGATGCCGAAGACGGCGCGCTCGACCAGCGTCGCGCCCCAGACAAAGGCCGCGAGCAGACGCGTCAGGAACACCGCGGCCGAAGCGAAGTCCTTGGTGCGCTTGATGTCGGGATTGTGCTCGGGGGTGACGTGGTCGGCGAGTTCCTCGATCGCCGTGTTGAGAAGCTCGACGGCGAGCGCCAGCACGACGACGCAGATGAGCGCCGCGGAAACGAGGGGCGAGAAACCCACGACAAGGGACAGCGGCACCGCCGCCAGCAGCGCCGCGACGAGGATGCGCACGTTGCGGTCGTTGCGGAAGGCGACCTTGAGACCGCTCCAGGAATTCTTGAACGCCACGGCATCGCCTCCCAATTGCCCCTGCGTCAACGCCGGCCGTCAGCCGGCAGTTCCCGCGGGGAGCCTCCTCAGGCGGCCGCGTCCAGCTGACCGCGCGTGGCGAGCGGTCTCACCCCCATCGCCATGGGCGCGACGATCAGGCCGAACGCCGGAGGACGCCGCCCGTCCCCTTCGCGGCGATGAACCCGCCCGCCGACTCGACCGGACACGAGCGGGCGCAACCACATGTCTCGCGGCGCTGCGCCACTTCCTTCGTCTCCAAAAAGGCAAGGGCGGCCCCGGGGCCGCCCTTGCCTTTTCTCGTGACTGAGCCTTACTCGGCCGCCTCGACATGCGGCATGATGCGCGCGGCACGCTCGCGCTTCAGCCGCTCGGCGACGAGGAAGGCCACCTCGAGCGCCTGCTCCGCATTGAGGCGCGGGTCGCAATGGGTGTGGTAGCGGTCGTGCAGGTCCTCGTCCGTCAGGGCGCGGGCGCCGCCGGTGCATTCGGTGACGTTCTTGCCCGTCATCTCGAGGTGAATGCCGCCGGCGTGCGTGCCCTCGGCCTGGTGCACGTCGAAGAAGCCCTTGATCTCGCGCATGATGAGGTCGAAGGGCCGGGTCTTGTAGCCGTTGCCGGCCTTGACCGTGTTGCCGTGCATGGGGTCGCACGACCACACGACCGAGCGCCCGCTCTCCTTCACGGCCCGGACGAGGGCTGGCAGGTGCTCCAGCACCTTATCGGCGCCGAAGCGGCAGATCAGCGTGAGCCGGCCCGCCTCGTTGTCCGGGTTGAGCGTGTCGATGAGGCGCAGAAGCTCATCGGCTTTCAGGGACGGGCCGCACTTGAGCCCGATTGGGTTCTTGATGCCGCGGCAGTATTCGACATGCGCATGGTCGGGCTGGCGCGTGCGGTCGCCGATCCATACCATGTGGCCCGACGTCGCGTACCAGTCGCCCGAGGTGGAATCGACGCGCGTCAGCGCCTCCTCGTAGCCGAGCAACAGGGCCTCGTGGCTCGTGTAGAAATCGGTCGAGCGCATCTCGGGATGCGACTCCGGATCGATGCCGCAGGCGCGCATGAAATCGAGCGCCTCGGTGATGCGCCCGGCGAGTTCCTGATAACGGCCCGACGAGGGGCTGTCCTTCACGAAGCCCAGCATCCAGCGGTGGGCGTTCTGCAGGTTGGCATAGCCGCCGCCGGCGAAGGCACGCAGGAGGTTCAGCGTCGCCGCCGACTGGCGGTAGACCATGAGCTGGCGGCGCGCATCCGGCGTGCGGCTTTCTTCCGTGAACTCGATGCCGTTGATGATGTCGCCACGGTAGCTCGGCAGTTCGGTGTCGCCCACCTTCTCGGTCGGCGCCGAGCGCGGCTTGGCGAACTGGCCGGCGACACGGCCGACCTTCACAACCGGTGAGGCGCCGGCAAAGGTGAGCACCACCGCCATCTGAAGGAAGAGGCGGAAGAAGTCGCGGATGTTGTCGGCGGAATGCTCGGCGAAGCTCTCGGCGCAGTCGCCCCCCTGCAGGAGGAAGGCTTCGCCGGCCGCGACCTTGGCGAGGTCGCGCTTCAACCGGCGGGCTTCCCCTGCAAAAACGAGCGGCGGAAAACCGGCAAGCTGCTGCTCGACGCCCGCGAGAGCATCGGCATCCGGATAGACAGGCACCTGCTGGATGGGCATCTTCCTCCAGCTTGCGGGCGTCCACCGCTCGGTCATCTCACCAACTCCCAACAAGTACAGGGAAAGCCGTCAGGCTCCCTCCATCGTGCCACAACAGAGGTGGCGCTTATAGCTGACAGTCCGCGACAAGGCGAGCGTCTTTGCTGCCCTCCTCCGCACGGCGGAAGGCACTCGCCGCCGCGAAGACGCCGAGCATGAGGAGGCCGGCGCCGCCCACCTCCCCGGGCGTCGGCCAGCGGCCCTCAAACAGGAAGCCGTAGACGAGCGCGAAGACCGTCTCCGAGACTATGAGCTGCCCGGCGAACGCCACCGGCAGGCGCCGCGCCGCGATGATCCAGAGCACCGCACCGACCCAGGAGCTGACCATGCCGAGCAGGACCGCCCACAGGACGAGGCGCAGCCCGTCGGCATTGAAGAGGCCGAGCTGCGGCACACTCGACCAACCGTCGACGGTGAGGAGCGGCACGAGCGGCAGCACGCCAACGAGCGAGCCGACGCCCTGAAGGCTCGTCCAGGCATAGACGCCGTCGCCGGCGAGCGCCCGCGAGGTGCGGGCGTTGACGAGGGCGTAGATCGTCCACACGGCGACGGCGCCGAGGGCGCACAGGCAGCCGAGAACGACGTTGGCGCGCGAAGCGGCGCTGTCCGCGCCGGCGAGCGTCGCGATATTGACGAGCGCGAGGCCGGCGAGGATCAGCCCGAGCGGCATGGCGAGCGTCCGCCAGCGCACCGTCCGCTCCCGCCAGTTGCCGACGAGCGCCAGCACCACCGGCAGCGAGCCGATGACGAGCGGCGGGATGGCCGGCCCTGCAAGCTGCACCGCGCCGGCGGCCAGAAGGTAGTAGACGACATAGCCGGTGAGGCCGAGCACGAGCCCGGCGCCCGCATCCCGCCGCGGCACGATGCCCGCCCGGCAGCGGGGCACCGTCAGCATCAGAACGAGCGAGCCGATGCCGAAGGCGAGATAGCGCGCGACCGTGAGGTCGAGGCTGGTATAGGGCATCACCGCCGCCGGACCGACGAAGACGAGCCCCCACACGGCGCCGGCGGCGAGCCCGGCCAGAAGTCCGATGATCATGGTGCGATGCTGCTTCTTTGCGCTGCGGCGCGGCGACGCGGCGCCTGCCAAGACAGGCTTGCCGGCGCCCCTCCGTGCCTTCGGGACGGAAAAATCGCGCATCGGCAAAGCATTTTGCGCAAAATCGACGCCCATCCGCAGCAGGATATGCGGCGCGGCAGGGCCGATCGCCGCCCGTGCGCTGCCACATTCGCGCAGGATGATCGTTCGCCTGTCGCGGCCCGCAAGGCCCGGGACGCCCTGCCCTGGTTGAATGACTGCAGCGTCGACGAAGCACTTTCCTTTCCCGCCTCTCTTGGCGAAGGTTGGAGATGCGCGCCGACGCGCCCCGCCCGAACACCGGACCCGATCGTGCCGACCGCCATCGTTGCCCTGTCCCCGGTTCTCCTCGCCGTTTTCATCCTCATCGCCGGCAACGGCCTCCTAACCACGCTGGTGCCGCTGCGCGGCGTGCTCGAGGGCTTCTCCCCGACGGAGGTCGGCGTCATCGGCTCGGTCTATTTCGGCGGCATGCTCGCCGGCACCTGGGTGACGCCGGCCATCGTGCGGCGGGCCGGGCACATCCGCGCCTTCGCGGCCTTCGCCGCGGTCGCGGCGGTCGCGTGCCTCGGCTTCGCGATCTTCCTCTCGCCGCTTGTGTGGATGGTGCTGCGCGGGCTCGTCGGCTTCTGCTTCGCCGGGCTCTACGCCATCGTCGAGGCCTGGATCAACGCCAAGGCGCACGACGGCAACCGCGGCCGCATGCTCGGCCTCTACAACATCGTCAACTTCGCCGGCTCCGCCGCGGGCCAGCAGCTGCTGCGCCTCGACAGCGCGCGCTCCTTCAGCCTGTTCTCCGGCGCCTCCGCCTTCCTCATGTTGGCACTGGTGCCGCTCGCCATGACGCGGGCCGAGGCTCCGCCGCTGCCGGCCAAGGGGCGGCTGCGCATCCTGGAGCTCTTCCGCACGACGCCGATCGGCGCCGTCGGCATCCTGCTCGTCGGCCTTGCCAACGGCAGCTTCTGGTCTCTCGCCCCCGCCTATGTGGAGCGGCTCGACCTCGGCGCCGGCGTGGTCGCCAGCTTCATGACCGCCATGATCCTCGGCTCGGCCACCGCGCCCTATCCCGTCGGCAAGCTGTCCGATATCGTCGATCGGCGCGGCGTCATCCTCGGCGTCTCGGCCGTCGCCTGCGTGGTCGAGGTGGCGCTCGTCATCGTCGGGCGCGGCGAGACGGCGGTGCTCTACGCGCTCGCCTTCGCCCTCGGCCTCACCACCTCCGTCATCTACCCCCTGATCTCGGCCCATGCCAACGACCGGCGCTCGCAGGAGGGGGCCGTGCACCTGTCGAGTACCCTCCTGTTCCTCTATTGCGTCGGCGGCATCGTCGGGCCCATCGTCGCCGCGACGCTGATGACGCTCTTCGGCGACGTCATGCTCTTCGTGCATAACGCCGCCATCCACGCCATGCTCGTCGGCTTCGTCGCCTGGCGCATGATGCAGCGCCCGCCCTCCGATGCGCAGCTCGTGCTGGAAGCGCCACCCGGAACAGCGGCACACCATCCGGTGCCATAGCGATCCTGGATGATCGGAAGGGCGCCCCGGCCAGAGGCCGGGACGTCCCCCTCTTTCGCCGATCGGCTCAGGTGGAGAGCAACCGCTGCGCCTCGACATCCGGCGCCGCGGAAGCTGCTTCACGCGGCGCCGGTCGTGCAGGCGCGATGTAATCAGCCAGGAGCTGAGCCCCGCCCGAAGCGATGCCGCTCAGGGAACCTCCGCCCCACAGGAAGGCCGATGTGCGCGCATGCCCGACGGCCCCTGCGTCATCCCCGGCATCCGCAGCCCGCTGCGCATATCCACTCTCGACCGCCGCCGCCAGATTGAGACCCGCGGACAGCAGGGCGAAGGCGTCGCGCGTGAGCAGCAGCCCGCCCCGCAGACCCCGCTGGGACAGGTCCTGCGAAACATCCACGCATGCCTTCGCCGCGCCGGACAACGCATTGACGCCCCAGCCGACCGCATAGGCATAGCCGGCTGCCGAGGACAGCGGCGTATTGCCCAGCAATGTGAAGAGCAGCTTTGCGCGCCCCGCTGTCGTGGCAGCGTAGGTACCCCGACCGGCCAACGCGCCGAGCCGCCCGGAAGCGCCGGCCTCTTCGCTCTGCGGAGCTTCGGGCAGCCGGATGGAACCGCGCCACAGCTCGTTGCTCAGGAAATCGCGACCGAGGCTCACCTGTCCTTCGGCTGACGTCGCCCAGTGAGAGGCGCTCGCGGCCGCCAGTTCGAGCGCTGGTGCCACGACCGGACCGGCATACCCGAGGGCGTCACGGCCGCGCGCCACCGCCCGCCGCATCGGGGCCAGCAAGGTTTCCGCCTGTCTCGCATTCCGATCCGGAGTTGCCGACCGGCGCGCAGACACCGGGCCATTCTGGCCAGCCCGGGCCTCGCGCACGCGCTGCCGGACGACGCTCGGCAATACCGGCGCGCCGCCGCCGCTCCGCACATGATCCGAGAACTCCGCCACGACATTGCCGAGGCGCTTCGCTGCCGCGGCATCCATGCCAGCAATACGGTTATTCATGTCAGCCAATCCATTCCAATAAACAAAATATATGCACCGCGCAATTATCGCTGAACAGCAACACCGGATCATAGTCGCTCAAATCGACACGACAATAACTATCAGAAATATATCGCTTGATGGCGTTGTGCATGAACGCAAGCCAACAAAGCTTCAGGCAGGGATCTCCGCGCGGCAACAGGAGAGCGCAGCCCAGCGCCTTCCCGTTGCGGTCGCCGGGCGAGCGCGGGTGTCGTTCCCCGCAGGTGAAGGCGAATCGAGCTTACGGCTTCCGTTCAGGCCACCGGCGTGCGCATGGTCACGAGTTCCTCCGCCGCCGTCGGGTGGACGGCCATGGTGCGGTCGAAGTCGGCCTTGGTAGCGCCCATGGTGACGGCGATGCCGACGAGCTGGATCATCTCGCCGGCGCCGTCCCCCAGGATATGGACGCCGAGCACCCGGTCGGTGTCGCCGTCGACGACGATCTTCATCAGCACCCGGTCCTCGCGCCCCGACAGGGTCGCCTTCATGGCGCGGAAGCTGGACCGGAAGATCCTGACATTGCCATAGCGCTGGCGCGCGTCGGCTTCGCCGAGGCCGACGGTGCCGATCTCGGGCGAGGAGAAGACGGCAGTCGGGATGACGTTGTGGTCCACGCTCGCCGGGCGGTTTCCGAAGACGGTATCGGCGAAGGCATGGCCCTCGCGGATGGCGACGGGGGTGAGATTGACGCGGTCCGTCACGTCGCCGACGGCGTAGATGCTCGGCACGTTGGTCCGCGACATGGCGTCGACCACGATGGCGCCATTGGAGGCGAGCGCCACGCCCGCCTCCTCGAGGCCGAGCTTCTCGGTGTTGGGCACGCGGCCGGTCGCGATCATGACCTGGTCGACGCGCAACTCGCGCCCGTCCGTAAGGGTGATGAGCAGTTCGCCGTCCATCTTCTCGATGCTCGTCAGGCCACATTCGAGGCAGAGCCTGATGCCGCGCTGCGCATAGGCCTCCCCCAGCGCGTCGCGCACATCCTCGTCGAAGCCGCGCAGCAGCTTCTCGCCGCGGTGGATCAGGGTGGTCTCGACGCCAAGGCCGGCGAAGATCCCCGCGAATTCGACGGCGATGTAGCCGCCGCCGACGACGGCGATGCGCTCCGGCAGCCGCTCGAGATGGAAGGCCTCGTTGGAGGTGATCGCGTGCTCGATGCCGGGCACCGCAGGCACCTTCACCACCCGCCCGCCGGTGGCGACGAGGATGACGCGGGCGCGGATACGCGCGCCGGTCTTCAGGACGCGCACCGTGTGGGCATCCTCGATCACGGCGCGGCTGTCGACGATCTCGACGCCGGCCTTGGTGAGGTTGGTGCGATAGATGCCCTCGAGCCGGGCGATTTCCGCATCCTTGTTCTTGATCAGGGTCGGCCAGTCGAACGCCGCCTTGGGCACGCTCCAGCCATAGCCGGCCGCGTCCTCGAAATCGCCAGCGAAGCGGCTGGCGTAGACGAGGAGCTTCTTGGGCACGCAGCCGCGGATGACGCAGGTGCCGCCCATCCGGTCTTCCTCGGCGAGCATGACGCGGGCGCCGTGGCCGGCGGCGATGCGCGCGGCGCGCACGCCACCGGAGCCCCCACCGATCACGAAGAGATCGACGTCGAAATCACTCATGATCCACCCCCTTGGAAGGCACCGCCCTGTCCGGACGGCGCCGGAACCAGACGACCGCGGCGCCCACAGCCGCGATCCACCAGCCCTGCCAGGCCCCGTGCCCGACGAGCATGACGCCGGCGGCGGAGGCCACGAGCGCGAGCGAAGCAGCCAGCCGCAGCCCCCGCAAGTGCGCCAGCGCACGCATCATGGTCGCAATCACGAGCGCAGCCAGCACGGCCCCGACGGCGCCGAGCTCGACCCATATCTGCAGGAAGGCGTCGTGCGGATGCCCGATCGCCAGCATCTCGCGCAGGTTTTCCGGCACCTCCTGCGCGACCGGATCATCGGCAAGGCGCGGGCTTGCGCCGAAGCCGGTGCCGAGAAGCGGCCGGTGCCGGACGACCTCCTCGAAGCTGCGCCACAGCGCGATGCGCTCGACAGCGTGGCCGCGCTGCTGCACGAGCGCGACGAAGGAGTCTGGCAGCTGCATCGTGAGCGAGCCCTTGAAGGGGGCAATGATGAGACAGGCCAGGAGCCCGGCTGTGACGAGGGCGAGGGCGACCCGCCGACTGAGGAGCGCGATGGCGAAAGTGCCGATACCGCACAGGGCGCCCATCAGCGCCGCCCCCGATTCGCCGACGGCCAGCACGAGGAGCAGGGCGGCCAGAGCGGCGCCTGCCAAAATCCGCCGACTGCCCTCCCACCAGAGGAGGCCGAGCGGCCAGGCCAGCATCAGCAGCGTGATGATGCTGCGGTTGAAGACGAAGCCCCCCGTGGCGCGCAGGCCGAGTTTCTGGCGCACGGCAAGGCCGGTGGCGAGATCGCCGATGACAACTAAGCAGGCCGCGACAAAGGCGGCACCCGCCAGCACCGTGACGATGCCCGGCACGCGGCGCGGCAGGAGGATGGCCGCCACGGTCGCGGCGAAGGCGGGCAGCAGCGCCTCGCCAAAGGTGAAGAGCGAGGCGCGGGGAAGGACGCTCCACGCCATGCTCACCGCCGCATAGGCCGCGAAGGCGGAGACGGCGAGGAGCGCCGGCGCACGCGCGATCGCGCGTGAGGCGAGGAAAAGGCGCATCCGGCCCGGCGGCTCCACGAGCGCCGCGAGAATCGCGAGCGCCGCCGCCACGCCGACCACGAGCGGCGAGGAGCGATTGGCGAGCGCCATCGCCAGCGGCAGCAGCGCCAGCGTGACGAGGGACGCCAGCTCCAGCCGGCGGGCATGAACGGAGGGCGCGGCGCGGAGAGCGGGCATGGCGAGAGGCAAGAAGGGCACTCGCTGGATTCGAAGATGCGACGGTCCGGCTTTAGAAGAAGCCCTGCCAAAGGGAAAGCCGCAAAGGCCCGCGACGGAGCTATTGTTCCGATATAATGTGACGCGATGTTCGCTTGATGGGGGAAGAAGCCGCCGATACCGTCTGCGTCCGATCAGCAAGAACAGATCGTAAAATGGGAGGAACCACATGTTCCATTCGTACAAGATGGTTACCGGCGCCGTCGCCGCGCTCCTCGTGGCCGCGGGCCTGTCCACGGGCGCACTCGGCCAGAGTCTCGAGTTGAAGATCATGGCCCCGGCCGCACCGGGCGGCGGTTGGGATCAGACGGCGCGCGCCATGCAGGCGGCCCTGACCGAAAGCGGCGCGGTCAAGAGCGCGCAGGTGGTCAACGTACCGGGCGCCGGCGGCACCGTCGGGCTCGCTCAATTCGTGAATGCGAAGGGCGACGGGTCGCAGCTCATGGTCAACGGCTTCGTCATGGTGGGCGCCATTCTCACCAACAAGGCGCCCGTGACCCTCGCGCAGACGACGCCAATCGCGCGGCTCACCGCCGAGAACCAGGCGATCGTCGTGCCGGCCAATTCGCCGATCAAGAACGCGAAGGACCTCGCCGAGGCACTGAAGGCCGATCCCGCCAAGGTGACCTGGGCCGGCGGCTCGGCGGGCGGCACCGACCACATCATGGTCGGTCTCTTCGCCAAGGCGGTCGGCGTCGATCCGACCAAGATCAACTACGTGCCCTTCTCCGGCGGCGGCGAGGCGCTGGCGGCGATCCTCGGCGGCAAGGTGACGGCAGGCGTCTCCGGCTACGGCGAATTCGAGGGCCAGATCAAGGCCGGCAAGCTGCGCCTCATCGGCATTGCCGCCGAAAAGCCCGTGCCCGGTCTCGATGCGCCGACCCTGAAGGATCAGGGCATCGACCTCGCCATCGTCAACTGGCGCTCGGTCGTGGCGCCTCCCGGCCTCGACGAGGCCCAGACGAAGACGCTACTCGCGGCCATCGACAAGATGGTCAAGTCGAAGCAGTGGCAGGAGACTCTGAAGGCCAAGAATTGGGACGACGCCTATCTCTCGGGTGAGGCCTTCGCGACGTTCCTCCAGAACGAGCAGGTGCGCGTCGCCGAGGTGCTGCAGTCGATCGGTCTCGTCAAGTAGAGAGACCGACCGCCAATGGCAGAGCGGCGGAGAAAGGTCTTCTCCGCTGCCTCGCCTCATCGGAGGCCATCCGGGGAAGGGCATGACGCAACAAAAAGAGGACCGCAGGATCGCACCTGTCGGCTTCGTCATCGCGGCAGGACTTCTGGTCCTTGCGGCTTTCGTCGCCAAGGACGCCGTCGGTATGGGGGCGGTATCGAGCTATGCCGGCATCGGCCCGAGCGCGGCTTCATGGGCCGTGGCGGCCGGCCTCGGCCTGCTCGCTGCCGGCACCCTCGTCAGCACCCTGCGCGGCGAGGTCCCCACGCCGGAGCCGAGTGATCGCGCCGCCGTCCTCACCATCGTTGCCGGCATCGCCGCCATGATCGCGACCATCAGCGCCGGCGGCGGCTTCATTCCCGCCATGGCGCTGCTCTTCGGTCTGACGGCGCGCGGCTTCGGCCGGCGGGCGCTCGCCACCGATCTCGGCATCGGCGTCGTGCTCGGCCTGATCGTCTATCTCGGCTTCACAAAGCTGCTCGCCCTGTCGCTGCCGCAGGGGCCGATCGAGCGGCTCTTCTGAAAGGCCCCTCCGGTGCTCGATTCCGTCTTCGCGCTGGCGCAGGGCTTTTCCGTCGCCTTGGAGCCGACGAAGCTGCTCTTTGCCCTCATTGGCGTTTTCCTCGGCACCGCGGTGGGCGTACTGCCGGGGATCGGCCCGGCACTCACCGTGGCGCTGCTCCTGCCCGTCACCTTCAAGCTCGACCCGACGGGCTCGCTCATCATGTTCGCGGGCATCTATTACGGCGGCATGTATGGCGGTTCGACCACGTCGATCCTCATCAATACGCCCGGCGAGAGCGCCTCGATGATCACGGCGCTCGAGGGCAACAAGATGGCCAAGGCCGGCCGCGGCGGACCGGCGCTCGCCACCTCTGCCGTCGGCTCCTTCGTCGCCGGACTCATCGCTACCATCGGTCTTGCGCTGTTCGCCCCCTGGCTGGTCGAAATCGCCATCCAGTTCGGACCGGCCGACTATTTCGCCCTGATGATCGTGGCCTTCGTCACTGTGTCGGCAACCTTCGGCGATTCGCCGCTGCGCGGCCTCACCAGCCTCTTCATCGGCCTCATGCTCGGTCTCGTCGGCATCGATGCGCTGAGCGGCCAGGCGCGGCTGACCTTCGGCGTGCCGGAGTTGCTCGACGGCGTCGAGGTGACGACGCTCGCCGTCGGGCTCTTCGCCGTGGGCGAAGCACTCTTCGTCGCCTCACGCACGAAGCACGCGCCCGAGACGATCGAGCCGGTGCGCGGCTCCCTGTGGATGACGCGGGAGGATTGGAAGCGCTCGTGGAAGCCGTGGCTGCGCGGCACGGCGCTCGGCTTTCCCATCGGCTCGCTGCCCGCCGGCGGCGCCGAGATACCGACCTTCCTCTCCTATACCATCGAGAAGAGGCTGACCAAGCATCCGGAGGAATTCGGCAAGGGCGCCATCGAGGGTGTCGCCGGCCCGGAGGCGGCGAACAATGCCTCTGCCGCCGGCACCCTGATGCCGCTGCTCACACTCGGCCTGCCAACCTCGGCAACGGCGGCGATCCTGCTCGCAGGCTTCCAGCAATACGGCCTCAATCCCGGCCCGCTGCTGTTTGCCGAACGGCCGGACCTCGTCTGGGGCCTCATCGCCAGCCTTTTCATTGCCAATGCGATGCTGGTGATCCTCAACCTGCCGCTCATCGGCCTGTGGGTGCGGCTGCTCGCCATTCCGCAGCCCTGGCTCTATGCCGGTATCCTCGTCTTCGCCGCCATGGGGACGATTGCCGCCAACCCCTCGCCCGTCGAACTCGTCATGCTCGCGGTCTTCGGCCTCCTCGGCTTCGTCATGCGACGCTACGACTATCCGATCGCGCCGATGGTCGTCGGCCTCATCCTTGGGCCGATGGCGGAGACGCAGTTGCGGCGCGCGCTGCAGATCAGCCTGGGCGACCCGATGGCGCTCATCGAGAGCCCCCTCGCGGCCACGCTGCTCGCCATCGCGGCACTGGCGCTGGTAGCGCCCCTCCTGTTCCGGGGCCTGTCGCGCTTCAAGGCCGACGAAGACTGACGACGCCGAAGGCGGCCACGAAAAAACCGGCGACTGCGGCGCCGCCGGTTTCCTTCGCGCTGGCGCTTGGACACTTCAGAGCTGGTGGCCGCGCTTGGCCATCTCGGCCCGCACCTGAGTCATCGCCTCCTCGAAGACGCGCCCGGTCCAGTCCTGCATGGCGACATAGAGGTCGTCGAGCACGGCGGGCTGCGCCGCGACATAGGCCTTGCCGGCATCGGAACTGAAGAAGGCGGCGGCAGCCTTGAGATCGGTCTCGTTCATGCGGCTGGCGAGGATCTTGGCCGCCGTCTCCACCAGATCGGCCTTCTTGCTCTCGATGGTGGGCTGCAGCTGCGCCAGCACCTCGTCGAGGTCCTTGGTGATCTCGGGGCGGGTGACATAGCTTTGCTTGATGCGCTGGGCGAAGGTTGGCACGAGCGCCTCGAAGGAACGGTCCATGCCCGAGCCAGTCACGATCTGGCGCGCGGCCTCGACCTTGGCCGGCGTGATGCTGCCCGTGTCCTGGGCAAAGACCGGACCGGCGAGGGCGAAGGCGACGGCGGCGGCGGCCGCGACGTGAATGGCTGTACGCTTCATTGATCGGTATCTCCCTGGCGCCTCGCGCGTCATGCGCATGTCGAGCGGATCGCTGCGATCAGAACGATGGAACTGCGCTCGAAGTCAATATCTTGCCGGGCCTCAGCCAAGCTCGCCAAGTTCCACGAGCCCCGCCTCCGTGGCGATAACGGCGCCGGATGCAAGGCCGAGGAAGAGCCCATGCTCGACGACGCCGGGGATGGCGACAAGGTCGCTGGCGAGCGCCTCCGGCTCCTCGATGCGCTGAAGCGCAGCATCGAGGATGAAATGGCCGCCATCGGTGACGAAGGGGTTGCCGTCGCCCCCCCGCCGCAGGGTCAGCGGGGCCGAGGGCCAGCGCTGCGCGAGAACCTGGGCGATGGCCTCCTGCGTCGCGCGCAGCCCGAAGGGGTTGACCTCGATGGGCAGCGGAAAGCGCCCAAGGACGTCCACATGCTTGGAGCCGTCGGCAATGACGACCATGCGCCGGCTGGCGGCTGCAACGATCTTTTCGCGCAGGAGCGCGCCGCCACCACCCTTGATGAGGCGCAGGCTGTCGTCGAGTTCGTCGGCGCCGTCGACCGTGAGGTCGAGGGCTGGCGTCTCGTCGAGCGTCGTGAGGGGAATGCCTTCCGCCTCGGCCTGCAGGCGCGTCGCCTCCGAAGTCGGCACGCAGACGACCTTGAGCCCGGCCCGCACCTTCTCGCCGAGGATGGCAACGAAATGGCGGGCGGTCGAGCCCGTGCCAAGGCCAAGGCGCATGCCGTCCCGCACCAGCTCTGCCGCCCGCGCCGCCGCGGCGCGCTTCATCTCTTCGGCATTCATCCCAAACAATCCGCCCCGAATCCGCCAGCCGGTGCGCCGCATGCCCGATCGGCCGCCGCCCGTGCCGGTCCGCTTGTCCTGAGCCGCTTTACCATGCGCTTCGGGCAGCGGAAAGGCAGGGCAGATCAGCGGGCACCGGAGCCGCGCTGGCCGCTGTCGCCCGCGGCCGGCTGCTCGCCGCCCTCCCCGCCGGCCGGCGCGGCGCTGGTGGCCTGCGGCGTGCACACGACCTGATCGTTGAAGACGTAGCAGACGCTCATCTCCCCGCTACGGTAATTGACGCGGAAGACGCCCGCCTCCTTCTGGTGATGCGAGGCGACGAGACCATATTCCCCGGGTTTCTGCGGTCCGGCCCCCTCGCCCGCGGGATAGCAGAAGGTGACGCCGATGGTGCCTTCCTTGAGGCCGTACTGGCAGGCGCCGACCTCGCCCGTGACCCGATCGATGCGGTAGATGCGGTTGAGGTCTGTCTGCGGGGCGGCCTTGAACTCGAACTGGTTGGCCTGCGCGGGCAGGACGAGGGCGACAAGCAGGGCAGCGGCGGCGGGCAACTTCACGATGGGCGACATGACAACTCCGATGCGGGCGAATCGCGTCGGCATTCTACCATCGCGCCGCCGGCGAGAACGGGGCGACCTGTGGCCCGACGGCTTGCCGGGCTTGCCCGCGCCGGCGGCATCGGCTAGCGCTCTGCCATGTCCGACACCATCGCGACCATCGTCTTCGACCTCGACGGCACCCTGGCCGACACCGCGCCCGACCTCATCGCGACGCTGAACCTGATCCTCGCCGAGGAAGGTCTCGAGCAACTGCCGCTCAGCGAGGCGCGCGACCTCATCGGTGCCGGCGCCCGGGCACTGCTCGAACGGGGCATCGCGGCGAACGGCCGCAGCGTCGCGCCCGCGCATCTCGACCTGCTCTTCGAGCGCTTCCTCTCGATCTATGCGGGACGCATCGCGGTCGAGACGCGGCTCTTTCCTGGTGTTGCGGCCGCCCTCGAGCGATTCCGTGCCGCCGGCTGGCGGCTCGCGGTCTGCACCAACAAGTTCGAGCACCATTCGGTGATGCTGCTCAAGGCGCTCGGCATTGCCGGGCATTTCCATGCCATCTGCGGGCGTGACACCTTCCCGTTCTCGAAGCCCGACCCGCGCCACCTGACGATGACGGTCGCGGCCGCCGGCGGCGTGCCGGAGGCGGCCCTGATGGTCGGCGATTCGCAGACCGACATCGCGACCGCCAGGGCCGCCGGTATCCCGGTCATCGCCGTGCCGTTCGGCTACACCATGACGCCGGTGAGCGAGCTTGGCCCCGACATCATCATCGAGCATTTCGACGCTCTGTGGGATGCCGCGGCGGCGTTATACCGCCGCAGTTCCCTCGCCGATTCCTGAAGCCTTCAGCCCTCGACGAGCCGGCGCAACTTGCGCATCTGCGTGTCCTGCTGCTCGTGATAGTCGAGCGTGCCGGCGAAATGCCCCTGCCGATCCATGAGATAGACCGAGGCTGTGTGATTGACCGTGTAGCCATCCCCCTCGGTCGGTACGCGCTGATAGGTGGCGCGATAGGCCTTCACCACCGCGTCAATCTCCTCCTGGGTGCCGGTGAGGCCGATGATGCGGGGGTCGAACGACTCGAGGTAGGTCGCCATCAGCTCACGCGTATCGCGCTCGGGATCAACCGAGATAAACAGCACGGTGAGCTTGTCCCCGTCCGGGCCAAGCGCCTTCAGATTCTCCGACATCTCGAAGAGTGTCGTCGGGCACACGTCCGGGCAATGGGTGAAGCCGAAGAAAACGGCGAAGGGGCGCCCGGCGAGATCGGCCGACGACAGCTTCTTGCCGTCGTGCGTCGTCAGGGTGAACGGTCCGCCGATATTGGCGACGCCGCTCGTCCGGACACCCCCCTGGGGCGCCACGAGACGGTCGCCGACGATCCACAGGGCGCCCGCGACCAGCGCGATAACGGCGACGAGGCTCCACAGGATGATGCGCAAACGACTCATGGCGCTGCTCCTCAATGGGTGGTGTGGCTCTTGTGCGCGTCGGTCTTGCCGTCGCCGCGGGCGCCGATGCCCTCCACCTTGAACTCGACCGCGACCTTGCCGGCCTTCTCGAAGACGAGCTCGCCCTTGAAGGCCTCGCCCTCCCTCAGCTGCCGCTGCAAGGGCATGAACATGAGATGGTAGCCGCCGGGCGCGAGCTTCACCGTCTCGCCAGCCTTGATGACGAGCCCTTCGGGGAGCGGGCTCATCTTCATGACGTCGCCTTCCATCTTCATCTCATGGATCTCGCCGCGCGGGGAGATCTCGGCGCTGACGGCGACGAGCCGGTCGTCCGTCTCGCCGGTGTTCTCGATGGTCATGAAGCCGCCGGCGACCGGGGCATTGGCCGGCGTCGCGCGCGACCAGGGATGGCCGATCTTGAGGGCACCGGCCTTGTAGCCGTGCGCCGAGGCGGGGCTGACCAGCGCCGCGAGGCCGACAGCGAGGACCGCCGCACCGACGAGGAAGCGGCGACGGGATGGGGTGCGATGCGCGGCGAGGCCGGCGCGGGAAAGCGATGTCATGAACCTGATCTCCGATGGCGGCGGGCGGGCGACGGATCCCATGTCCGTCAATGGCTCCCACGGACGCCGTGAATGCCTGAAAGCGCTTGATCGGGATCAGATCATCGGCGGCGCACGCGGCGCCGGCTTGAGGCGGGAGAGGTCCCGCCGCGACAGGGGCTCGCCCGCAAGGGGGACCGGTCCGTCGGGAAAGGCGCGTGCGACGGGCGCCGCAGAGGGCACGGCCGCCGGCAGGAGCGCCGGCGAAGGCGTGAGCTGGCCACAGGCCAGGATACAGCGCAGGTCGTGGTGCCCGCCGGGCGCCTCGTCCCCGCTCGCGTGATCGCCGCCCCCCGGCATGCACCAGGCGAGTTCGAGGGGCACGCCGGAACGATCCGCCGCCGCAGCGGGCGTGATGCCCACCGCCCCCGCAAGCAGGGCCTGCAGGGCGAGCGCATAGGCAAGCGCCAGAACAGCGAGGAGGCGCGGCAGCCGCATTCATCCCTCTCGATCGCACATGACACGAGCAGTAGCGCGGCCTTTGCACAGGGGCAACGCGACATTGTGCGCTTCCTCGCTTGACGCCGGCGCGCGGTGCTCATAGAAGGCGCCCTACGAGCCCTGCGGCGGCAGGCGATGCTATGGCTCGGGCGTGTAGCTCAGCGGGAGAGCACTCCCTTCACACGGGAGGGGTCACAGGTTCAATCCCTGTCACGCCCACCATCATTTTCCGCAGAAAAATCGATACGTTAGCGCCGTTCCTGACGCTTGGGCCACTGCCCGACATACACGGTTTGCGCACTTTTTTGCGCACCCATGCGTCGATTGACGCCCACCGTTCGGGGCGATCATCAGCGGGATGGAGCCATGGCCGGCGTTGAGCGCCGCGCCTGCACGCCCTTGGCATGACAGGCCTGACCGGGCTTGCCCCGGCCAACGACTGCTTGCAGTTGCCAAACTTCGCGGCGTGGATGCCCGCGACGAGCGCGGGCCTGACGGCGGTGGCGTATACAGGCCGGTCGGTCGGGCACGCGCCGACGGCGCGCTCCCTCTCCTCTTCCGTCAACGCACCTTGTTCGCGCGCAGCCAGGCGGCGATGCGGCGCGCATCGCCCGAGCGGGCCTCGAGGCGCCGGCCCGCAGCCACGGCGCGGGGCGTGGCGCCGACGGGCGCGGATGACGCCTCCGCCTCGCCTTCGCCATCGGCCGCTCGTCGTGCCCTGACCGCGGCGGCGAGCAGCCTGCCGGCGACCGCCGATGCCTCCTCCGCCACCTCGAGCGCGGCCTGCCAGCCGTCTCCTGCCTGATCCGCGCGCTGCGGCACGCCCAGCGGCCAGGCCGCCCTTTCCATGCGGGCCGCCAGCGCGGCGAGACGGCGCGCCGCCTCCGCCGTGCCGCGCCCCTGCCCGCCCGTCTCGGCGCAGACGAGAGCGCTGTCGAGGCCCACGACGGCGAGATTGGTCGCAAGCGTGCGAATGCGCGCTCCGGCCGCATCGGCCTGCGCGCCATGCATTGAATTCGCCGAATCCGCCATGACGTCTGACCCCATTTTAATCACATACGACTAAAATACGGCATCGAGTGTTGAGTATTCATTTACGCCATGCCAGCAACCCGAAGCCACCGGTGTGGCAAGGCCGCCACGCGGCGGGCTGATCACGATGTTTTGGCCGCAGGAGCGCCACACTGTCGTTGCGCGAAGGCCGAGGTTTGGACACATTGGCCAAACGAGGCGGAACCTTCGACAGCCTTTTGCCATTCTTAAGATCATCCCGCACCCACCCATCGAGGCAACCGATGCGCGGCATTCTCATTGCCATAACCGGTCTCGTGGCGCTCGCGGCCACCCCGGCCGGCGCCTATCAGATAGACCCGCTCACACGTCAGCCGCTCTACGAGGCTGAGCAGTATCAGCCCCAGGCGAGCGGCATTACGCGCGAGACGGTGGCCTACAATGGCCGCCACGCCCCCGGCACCATCGTGGTTTCCACGTCGGAGCGGCGGCTCTATTACGTGCTCGGCAACGGTCGCGCCATTCGCTACGGTATCGGCGTCGGCCGCCCCGGCTTCACCTGGGGCGGCGTGAAGACGGTATCGATGAAGCGCGAGTGGCCCGACTGGCGCCCGCCGCCGCAGATGCTGAAGCGCCGGCCCGACCTGCCGCGCTACATGCCCGGCGGCCCGGACAACCCGCTCGGCGCGCGCGCCCTCTATCTCGGCTCCTCGCTCTATCGCATCCACGGCTCCAACGAGCCCGACACCATCGGCCAGGCGGTGTCCTCCGGCTGCATCCGCATGATGAACGAGGATGTGGTCGACCTCTACGACCGCGTGCGCGTCGGCACAAAGGTTGTGGTGATGCGCTGAGCCGCTGGCTCACTGCCGTTTGTGACGAAGCCGGCCGCCGCGCGACCGGCTTTCGTCCATAAGGCATTCACAGACGGGCGTGCCATAGTCTCCTCCCCTCATCGTCTCCTCACCGGCTCCCGCGACAACCCCTTCTCCTCGAGCTCCGCAAGATAGGCCTGCCACTTCGCCTCGAAGTCGTTGCCCAGTTCGTAGAGGTAGTCCCAGGTATAAATGCCCGTGTCGTGCAGGTCGTCGAAGACGAGCTTGACGGCGTAGCGGCCCACGGGCTCGACGCCGATGATCTCGACGTTCTTCTTACCCGACACCGTCTTGCGGTCGCCCGGCCCGTGGCCGCGCACCTCGGCGGAGGGGCTCGACACGCGCAGGTATTCGGCTGCGAGCGCGAACTGACGCCCGTCCTCAAAGGTGACGAGGAGTTGGCGGCGATCCTTCGCCAGGCGGACCTCGCTCGGCCAGTGGATGCTTTCCATGGATCGGGTGCTCCCACGCGCGGGACCGTGATCGGGCTTCATGCGAGATGCGCCGATCCGGGATTGATGCCTTGGCGATGACACTTAAATTGGTACGGTAAAAGACGCCAGAGCGGCAGCGCCGCTGGAGGGAGGGACCGGCATTGGCCGACACGACCGTTCTCGACCGGGGCGAAGCCCGGCCGACCTTGCCGCTCGTCGACCCGTTCGCGCGCGCCATCACCTATCTGCGCGTATCGGTGACGGACCGCTGCGACCTGCGCTGCGTCTATTGCATGGCCGAGGACATGCACTTCCTGCCGAAGCGCGACCTGCTGACGCTGGAGGAGCTGGACCGGCTGTGCAGCGTCTTCATCCGCCGCGGCGTGCGCAAGCTGCGCATCACGGGCGGCGAGCCGCTGGTGCGGCGCGACATCATGCGCCTGTTCGGCTCCCTTTCGCGCCATCTCGACAGCGGCGCGCTGGAGGAGCTGACGCTGACCACCAACGGCACGCAGCTCGCCCGCCACGCGCGCGACCTCGCCGCCTGCGGCATCCGGCGCATCAACGTCTCGCTCGACACGCTGTCGCCCGCCACCTTCCGCACGCTGACGCGCTGGGGCGACCTCGACAAGGTGCTCGCCGGCATCGATGCGGCGCAGGAGGCGGGCCTCGCCGTCAAGATCAACGCCGTGGCGCTCAAGGGCGTCAACGAGAACGAGATCCCCGCGCTGATGGAATGGGCGCACGGGCGCGGCATGGACCTCACGCTCATCGAGGTGATGCCGCTCGGAGAGATCGAGCCGGCGCGGGTCGACCAGTTCCTGCCGCTCTCCCTCGTCAAGGCGCGGCTCACGGAGCGCTACACGCTCGACGAGCTCGACTATCGCACCGGCGGCCCCGCGCGCTACGTCCGCGTGCGGGAGACGGGCGGGCGCCTCGGCTTCATCACGCCGATGACCCATAACTTCTGCGAGAGCTGCAACCGCGTGCGCCTGACCTGCACGGGCACGCTCTACATGTGCCTCGGCCAGGAGGACGCGGCGGACCTGCGCGCGCCGCTGCGCGCCTCGATGAGCGACGGGCCGGTGGAAGAGGCCATCGAGCGCGCCATCGCCCGCAAGCCGCGCGGCCACGACTTCGTCATCGACCGGCGCCGCCGCCAGCCCGCCGTCGGCCGGCACATGAGCGTCACCGGCGGTTGACGCACAGTCCCTTCTTCGCGATCTATCCCCGAGCTGCCGATCTGCGGCGGCCATCTGATTTGCGGAGGCGCCCATGGGTGCGGGTGAGCGTTACGACGTCATCGTCGTCGGCATGGGCGGCATGGGCAGCGCCGCGGCCTACCAGCTCGCGCGGCGCGGCAAGCGCGTGCTCGGGCTCGAGCGCTTCGACATCGGCCATGGCATGGGCTCGTCGCACGGCGTCAACCGCATCATCCGCCTCGCCTATTTCGAGCATCCCGACTACGTGCCGCTGCTGCGCCACGCCTATCGCCTGTGGCGCGAGACGGAACAGGCACACGGCGAGCAGTTGCTTTTCATCACGGGTTCCATCGACGCCGGGCCGCGCGGCAGCCGCGTGGCGGCGGGCTCGCTCGCCTCGTGCATCGAGCATCGGCTCGACCATGAGGAGTTGACGGCGCGGAACCTCGCCGAGCGCTTTCCCGGCTGGCAACTACCGGAAGGCTATGCCGCCGTCTACCAGCCGGAAGGCGGCTTCGTCGCCAGCGAGCGCGCCATCCTCGCCCATGTCTGGCTGGCGCTGCGCCATGGTGCCGAGATCCGGGGGCGCGAGCCGGTACTCGACTGGTCGTCTGGCGGCGAAGGCGTCTCGGTGCGCACGCCGCAGGGCACCTATCACGCCGAGCGGCTCGTGCTGTCCGCCGGCGCCTGGATGGGCGAGATGGTGCCGGCGCTCGCCGGCAAGGCCGTGCCGGAGCGGCAGGTGATCGGCTGGTTCTGGCCGAAGGACCCCGCCTTGTTCGCGCTCGACCGTTTCCCCGTCGGAAATCTCCTCACTGAGCACGGGCACTTCTACGTCTTCCCGCAATGGGGCATGCCCGGCTTCAAGATCGGCCTCTACCACCATCTCAACGAGACGGGGGCGGCGGACGACCTGCCGCGCGAGGCGAACGCACGCGACGAGGAGGCGCTGCGCGCCGGCATCCGCCACTATTTCCCGGCCGCGGACGGGCCGGTGATGTCGCTGCGCGGCTGCCTCTTCACCAACACGCCGGACGAGCATTTCGTCATCGACACGCTGCCGGGCGACCCGCGCGTGATCGTGGCCTCGCCTTGCTCGGGCCACGGCTTCAAATTCGCCAGCGCCATCGGAGATATACTCGCAGATCTGGCCAGCGGTGCACGCCCTGCATTCGATCTCGGCCTGTTCAAGCTCGACCGGCTGGGCAAAGCGGCGTAATCATCGGCTGTTTCGTCCGAGGAGTTCATCTTGGCCACGGCTGCCGACAACCGGCGCGGCATCGTTGCGATGCTGGGCGCCATGGCGCTCTTCTGCGGCAACGACACGCTGGTGAAGCTTGCCACGGGTGCGTATCCCGCAAGCCAGATCCTTGCCGTGCGCGGCCTATTCGCCGTCATCGCGGCGACGGTGCTCGCCTTCGCCCTCGGCCAGGTCGGCAGCTGGCGCGGCCTTCGCAATCCCATGCTCCTCCTGCGCGCCTTCCTCGAGGCGGCGGTCGCCTTTACCTTCATCACCGCGCTCGCCCACATCCCGCTCGGCAACATCACCGCCATCCTGCAGGCGACGCCGATCCTCATGACCATGATCGCCGCCGTCGTCGGCCTCGAAACCGTCGGCTGGCGGCGGTGGTGCGCCGTCTTCGTGGGGTTCTGCGGCGTGGTGCTCATCGTCAAGCCGGACATGGGCGGCTTCGACGCCTGGGCGCTCGTCGCGCTCGGCGCTGCGGCGCTCGCCGCCACGCGCGACCTCGTCACCCGCCAGATCCGGGCAGAAGTCTCGACCGGCCTCGTCACCATCGCCAGCGCCGCCGCCGTGCCGCTCGTCGGCCTCGCCCTGTCGCCGACCCAGGAGTGGCAGCCGATCGACGCCCGGGCCACGGGCTTCCTCGCCGGGGCGGCCGTGCTCGTCTCGCTGGGCAACTATTGCCTCATCGTCGCCTGCCGCGGCACGGACGTGTCGCTCGTCTCGTCCTTCCGCTACAGCGTGGTCGTCTGGGCCGTCATGCTTGGCTTCCTCGTCTGGGGCGAGTTGCCCGACACGCTCGCCATGGCTGGCACCGGCCTCATCGTCGCTGCCGGCGTCTACACCATCCATCGTGAGCGCGTGCGCATGCGTGAGGCCCGCGCCGCGGCCGCGGCGCCGCAGCCGCAGGCCAAGCCCGTGCCGGCGGCGCAGCCGTGAACCGGCCCTTTCCGCCCCAGGCGGTCACGGCGCCGCCGCGGCCGAGCCTTGCCGTCCTCGTGGCGGTCTCGGCCCTGCAGCCATTCGCGCTCAATGTGCTCGCGCCGGCAACACCGGCGCTGGCGCGCACCTTTGCGACAGACTACGCCACCATCCAGCTCACCCTCGGGCTCTATCTGCTCGCCGTCGCCGTCACGCAGGTGGTGATCGGCCCGATCTCCGACCGGTTCGGCCGTCGGCCCTGCGTCATCGGCGGTGTCGCGCTGTTCACCATCGGCTCCTTCGCCGGAGCCTTTGCGTTCGACACCGTGACGCTGCTCGCCGCCCGCGTCGTACAGGCGGCAGGCGGAGGCACCGCCTTCGCCCTGGCGCGCGCCATCGTGCGCGACACGTCGGAAAGGGACGAGGCGGCGAGCCGCATCGGCTATCTCACCATGGTCATGGTGGTGGCGCCGATGGTGGCGCCCTTCGTCGGCGGCGTCATCGATTCCCACCTCGGCTGGCGCGCCATCTTCGGCGTGAAGACGCTCTTCGGCGTGGCGGTGCTCGCCTATGCCTTTGCCGTACTCGGCGAGACGGCGCCGAAGACGCATCTCACCAGCGTCGGCGACATGCTGCGCGCCTTCCCGCTCCTGCTCGGCGACCGGGGTTTTCTCGGCTATGCGCTCGCCATGTCCTTCACGAGCGCGGCCTTCTTCGCCTTCATCGCCGGCGCGCCCTTCGTCGTGGTGGAGAGCATGGGGCGTTCGGCGGATGTCTATGGCGCCTTCTTCGCGCTCACGGCGCTCGGCTACATGGTCGGCAACTTCGTGTCCGGCCGCTATGCCCTGCGCATGGGCACCGATCTCATGGTAACGATCGGCACCGTGCTCTCGCTCGCCGCCATAGGCGCCGAGGTCGTGCTCATCGCCATGATGCCGTGGACGCCGGTGACGCTGTTCCTGCCGCTCGTCGTCAATGCGGTGGGCAACGGCCTCACCATGCCCGGCGCGACCGCCGGGGCGCTGTCAGCCCGGCCGGAGGCGGCGGGCACGGCCGCGGGCGTCGCCGGCGCGCTGCAGCTCGGGCTCGGCGCGCTCGTCTCCTTCATCACGGGGGCGGCAGTGGTCGCGGCGCCGACGGCGCTCATCGCCGTGATGGCAATCTGCATCGTCGCAAGCTTTGCCGCCCATCGCTACGGCCGCTCCGGACGCAGCCGCTAGAGCCTGTGCCTTAATGTTTGAAGACGGATTGACCGATCAGGTTGGAACACCCTGAAGGCATCCGGCTCCAGGATTCAGACCAGCATCCGACAAGCCCGCCATCCGTGCGGAAAGGCGCGAGCGCCCTGCTTGTATGCGACTGAACGATGCGCTACCACCCGTGCCGGGCGGTGGGCGTCAGACCCATCAATGGCCGCCCTCCAGGGGAAAAACCTCCAGACGAGAGGTAGCGGACGGTCCGGGAAGGGAGTCTACGTGTCGATTCTGCTTGCGATTTCAAGGGCCATTGACGCGATCAATGCGCGCATCGGCCGCTGGGTTGCCTGGTTGATCGTGGTCGCGATCGCCATTTCAGCCGTCAATGCCATCATCCGCAAGGCGTTCGACATGTCGTCGAATGCCTGGCTGGAGCTGCAGTGGGTCTTGTTCGGCGCCGTGTTCCTCGTGTGTGCGCCGTGGACGCTGATCGTCAACGAGCACATCCGCATCGACGTGGTGCACGCTCGCCTCTCGCCGCGCGTGCGGAACTGGATCGAGATCTTCGGCACGGTCTTCTTCCTCATGCCGCTGTGCGTCGTGATGCTGCTGACCTCGATCCCCTTCGCCGAGCGGTCCTATGCCATCAACGAGCAATCGCTCAACGCGGGCGGCCTGCCGCAATGGCCGGCGAAGATGCTGGTGCCGCTCGGCTTTGCCCTGCTGCTGGTGCAGGCTGTTTCGGAGCTCATCAAGCGCATCGCGGTGCTGCGCGGCGACATCGACGATCCCCACGCCGACGCTGAACTTCCGCCAGAGGTGGCCGAAGCGGAGCAGATGATCCACAACCTCGGGCCCGACGCCGGCTCTGGCCGGCCCTGACAATCCGCGAACGCTTCAGGAGCCTCTCCATGGTGGAGTTCTTCATCCACAACATGGCGCCGATCATGTTCGCGGCGCTCGTCATCTTCCTGCTTCTCGGCTATCCGGTGGCCTTCGCGCTGGCAGCCAATGGCCTCATCTTCGGCCTCATCGGCATCGAACTCGGCCTGTTCGTGCCCGACTTCCTGCAGGCCCTGCCGGAGCGCGTCTACGGCACGATGAACAACGATGTGCTGCTGGCCATCCCGTTCTTCACCTTCATGGGACTCATCCTCGAGCGATCGGGCATGGCGGAGGATCTGCTCGATACCATCGGCCAGCTGTTCGGCACGGTGCGGGGCGGCGTCGCCTATGCGGTGGTCTTCGTCGGCGCGCTGCTCGCGGCGACCACGGGCGTCGTGGCCGCCTCTGTCATTTCGATGGGCCTCATCTCGCTGCCGATCATGCTGCGCTACGGCTATGACCGGCGCCTCGCCACCGGGATCATCGCCGCCTCGGGCACGCTGGCGCAGATCATCCCGCCCTCGCTCGTGCTGATCGTCATGGCGGACCAGCTCGGCCGCTCCGTCGGCGACATGTATCAGGGCGCCTTCATCCCGGGTGTCGTCCTGACGCTGCTCTATGCGGGCTACGTCTTCGTGGCCAGCATGGCGAGTCCGAAGATGGCGCCCGGCCTGCCGCCGGAAGCGCAGACGCTCAACGATCCCGACGGCCGCGCGCGGCGCCTGTCGCTGCTCGTCGTGACCGTCATCGCCGGCACGGCCGCCTATCTCGTCATGCAGCGCAGCAACGTGCGCAACCTGGCAGACCTCGTGGTGCTCACCATGACGCTCGCGGTGGCCATCGCCTTCGTGCTCGCGCTCCTCAACAAGCTCCTGCGGCTCAAGCTCTTGTCGCGCATGGCGGAGGAGGTCATCTTCGTCATGGTGCCACCGCTCGCGCTCGTCTTCCTCGTGCTCGGCACGATCTTCATCGGCGTCGCCACGCCGACCGAGGGTGGCGCCATGGGGGCGACCGGGGCGGTGCTGCTGGCGCTGTTCAAGCGCCGGCTGACGTTCGACCTCCTGCGGCAGGCAACGTTCTCGACGGCGAAACTGTCCGCCTTCGTGCTTTTCATCCTTCTCGGCGCGCGCGTCTTCGCGCTGACTTTCTACGGGGTCGACGGGCACAAGTGGGTGGAGGAACTGCTGGTCGCCCTGCCGGGCGGCGAGATCGGCTTCCTGCTCTTCGTCAACTTCCTCGTCTTCGTGCTCGGCTGCTTCCTCGACTTCTTCGAGATCGCCTTCATCATCATCCCGCTCCTCGTGCCGGCGGTGGAGCGGCTGGGGATCGACCTCATCTGGTTCGGCGTGATCCTCGCCATCAATCTGCAGACGAGCTTCCTGACGCCGCCGTTCGGTTTCGCGCTGTTCTACCTGCGCTCGGTGGCGCCGCGGCAGGCCTATCGTGACCGGCTGACCGGCAAGACGACGGCGCCGATCCTGACGAGCCAGATCTACTGGGGCGCCCTGCCCTTCATCCTCATCCAGATCCTCATGGTCGCGATTGTCATGCTCTTCCCCCAGATGGTGCTTCACTACAAGTCGGGCCACGTGGAGCTTGACGAGCAGCAGCTCGAGCAGCAGTTGCAGAATCTTGCGCCGCGGCTCGACCAGTTCGCCCCGCCGATGGACCTCGGTCCGCCAAAGTTCGACTGATCGATGAGAGAAAGAAGAAAGGCCCCGGCGATGCCGGGGCCTTTCTTGCTGATAGCCACGGAAGCCTGCGTCACCCACGCGTGCGATTGCGGATCATGAAGTTGTCGTAGGTGTATTCACACACCTGCCACCACAGATATTCGTCGTTACGGAAGCTCTTCATCGAATCGTAGACACGCTTGAACAGCTCGTTCTTGGCGGCAATCTCGTCGAAGATCTCGTTGGTGGCCTTGAGCGAGGCCTCCAGAATCTCCTGCGAGAAGGGGCGCAGCTGCGCGCCGCTGGCCACGAGGCTCTTGAGGGCTGCCGGGTTTCTGGCGTCGTACTTCTCGATCATATCGGCGTTGGTGAAGGCCGCCGCCTGACGCAGGATGGCCTGGTAGTTCTTCGGCAAGCCTTCCCATTTCGCCTTGTTGATGAAGAAGTGAATGGAGGCGCCGCCCTCCCAGAAGCCCGGATAATAATAGTAGGGCGCGACCTTCTGGAAGCCGAGCTTCTCATCGTCATAGGGGCCGGCCCATTCGGCCGCATCGAGGGAGCCCTTCTCGAGCGCCGGGTAGATGTCGCCGCCGGCGATCTGCTGCGGAACGACGCCGAGCTTGGCGAGCACCTGGCCGCCGAGGCCGCCAATGCGCATCTTGAGGCCCTTGAGATCGTCGGTCGTCTTGATCTCCTTGCGGAACCAGCCGCCCATCTGGGCCGTCGTGTTGCCGCCGGGCAGTCCGTAGGTGCCGAACCTGCCGTAGAGCTCGTTGAGCAGCGTCATGCCGTCGGCATGATTGAACCAGGCATTCTGCTGGCGCGTGTTGAGCCCGAAAGGCACGGCCGTGCCGAAGGCGAAGGTCGGATCCTTGCCGATGTAGAAATAGGGCGCCGAGTGGCACATCTCGACCGTACCGTTCTCGACCGCGTCGAGCGCCTGCAGGCCGGGCACGATCTCGCCCGCCGCGAAGACCTGGATCTGGAACTTGCCGTCCGTCGCCTCGGAGACGGCCCTGGCCAGCACCTCGCCGCCGCCGTAGATCGTGTCGAGGGACTTCGGATAGCTCGACGTCAGGCGCCACTTGATCTCGGGCGCCGACTGCGCGATGGCGGGCGCGGCAACCGTGCCGGCGGCAAGGCCGACCCCGGCCGTCCGCAGAAACTGACGACGCTTCATCGTTCGAACTCCTTAGAATCGTGCCTCCCGTCAGGACGGATGCATTGCCGCCCGGCCCCCGCTGGTGCGCTATCTGTGCTGTCCGGCCGGACAAAGAGCAAGGGCGAAACGATGCCTTCCGAAGCTTCCAAACAAAAGGCCCCGCCAAGGCGGGGCCTTCCTTGCCAGGCTTCCGGCGGTACGCATCACCCCCGGGCGCGGGCGCGAATCATGAAGTTGTCGAATGTATATTCGGCCACCTGGAACCAGAGATATTCCTCGTTCCGGAAGGCCATCATGCTGTCGTAGATCTTCTTGAACTCGGCGTTCTTGGCCGATGTCTCGCCGTAGAGCTCGCCGGAGGCCTCGAAACAGGCGTCGAGCACGGGCTGCGGGAAGGGGCGCAACTGGGCGCCGTTCGCCACCAGGCGTTTCAGCGCCGCGGGATTCTTCGCATCGTACTTGGCGAGCATGTCGACATTGGCGATGCCGGCCGCGGCGTTGAACAGGGCCTTGTAGGTGACCGGCAGTTCGTCCCACTTCGCCTTGTTGATCATGAAGTGAAGGGCGGCGCCGCCTTCCCACCAGCCCGGGTAGTAGTAGTACTTGGCGACCTTCTGGAAGCCGAGCTTCTCGTCGTCGTAGGGGCCGACCCATTCGGCAGCATCGATCGTGCCCTTCTCGAGCGCCGGGTAGATGTCGCCGCCGGCGATCTGCTGCGGCACGGCGCCGAGCTTGCTGAGCACCTGGCCGGCGAAGCCACCGATGCGCATCTTGAGGCCCTGGAGATCGTCGGTCGTCTTGATCTCCTTGCGGAACCAGCCGCCCATCTGGCAGCCGGTGTTACCGCCGGGCAGCGCATGGGCATTGTATTTGGCGAAGAACGCATTCAGCAGTTCCATGCCACCGCCGTGGTAGAACCAGGCGTTCTGCTGGCGCGCGTTGAGGCCGAAGGGAATGGCCGTGGCGAATGCGAAGGTCGGGTCCTTGCCGACGTAGTAATAGGGGGCGGTGTGGCACATCTCGACCGTGCCGTTCTGCACCGCGTCGAGCGCCTGCAGGCCGGGCACGATCTCGCCTGCCGAGAACACCTGGATCTGGAACTTGCCGTCGCTCGCCTCGGACACCGCCTTCGCGAAGACCTCGGCCGCGCCGAAGATGGTGTCGAGCGATTTCGGGAAGCTCGAGGTCAGGCGCCACTTGATCTCCGGCATCGACTGCGCGATCGCGGGCCGAGCAAGAGCACCTGCCGCGAGCCCGGCGCTCGCGGCACCCAGAAATTGACGACGCTTCATACATTTCCTCCCAAGGTTGCGCAGTCCCGGAGCGCCCCTCTGTTTTTTCGCGCACCGAAACCATCTGCGACTGAGGCATATTCGCGGCTCAAGCACAACTGGTAAGAAAGTTCAGTGTGGCGAGTTCCCTTCGAGGCCATGGCGCGGGGCGCCGGCAGGAGAGGAATGGAAACAGAACGCAGAAGCGCCCGGCGGACAGCCGCCGGGCGCTTCCATGGCGAGGGCGAACCTCGATAGCGTGCAGCGAACCTCAGCCCCGCGCGCGCGCGCGGATCATGAAGTTGTCGTAGGTGTATTCCGCGACCTGGAACCACAGGTACTCGTCATTGCGGAAGGCGCGCATGTGGTCGTAGATCTTCTTGAAATCGGCGTTCTTGGCCGAGGTTTCCTCGTAGATCTCGTTGGCCGCCTTGTAGCAGGCCTCCATGACCTCCTGCGGGAAGGGCCGAAGCTGGGCGCCGCTCGCCACGAGGCGCTTGACCGCGCCCGGGTTCTTGGCGTCGTAGCTCGCCTGCATGTCGGCATTGGCGCGCGCCGCGGCCGTCGTCAGTACGGAGCGGTAAACCTCCGGCAGTTCGTTCCACTTCGCCTCGTTGAAGAAGAAGTTCAGCGCCGCGCAGCCTTCCCAGAAGCCGGGATAGTAATAGTACTGCGCGACCTTCTGGAAGCCGAGCTTCTCGTCGTCATAGGGGCCGACCCACTCGGCCGCGTCGATCGTGCCCTTCTCCAGCGCCGGATAGATGTCGCCGCCGGCGATCTGCTGCGGCACGGTGCCCAGCTTGGCGAGCACCTGGCCGGCGATGCCGGCGATGCGCATCTTGAGGCCCTTGAGATCGTCGACCGACTTGATCTCCTTGCGGAACCAGCCGCCCATCTGGGTGCCAGTATTGCCGCCCGGCAGCATGTAGACGCCCGACTTCTTGTAGAACTCGTTCAGCACCTCAAGACCGCCGCCATGGAAGAACCAGGCGTTCATCATGCGGGCATTGAGGCCGAAGGGCACGGCGGTGCCGAGCGCGAAGGTCGGATCCTTGCCGACATAGTAGTAGGACGCGGAGTGGCACATCTCGACGGTGTTGTTCTGCACGGCGTCGAGCGCCTGCAGGCCCGGCACCAGTTCGCCGGCCGCGAAGACCTGAATCTGGAACTTGCCGTCCGTCGCCTCCGACACAGCCTTGGAAAACAGCTCGGCGGCGCCGAAGATGGTGTCGAGCGACTTCGGGAAGCTCGACGTCAGACGCCATTTCACTTCCGGCATGGACTGGGCGATGGCGGGCATGGCAACCGCGCCGGCGGCGAGGCCCGTGCCTGCCGCGGTCAAAAACTGGCGACGCTTCATTTCCGTTCGTCTCCTCTGAGCTCTCCCGTTTGGCCCTGGCGGTTCGTTGCCGCGCTCCCTCTGTGGCGTGTCACATGAAGCCAGTCCGTGCACCGTTTCAAGACGGAATCTCGCCTGCGGGCTCTGGATTTTTGCGCACGGGGCGGCCGGCTGTCGACCGCCTCATTCGATCACGATACGCGGCGCGGCGCGGCCGGCGGCTCCGTCTGCAAGACCGGCCGCGATCTTTCGGGCGATGTCGAGATAGGCCCGGGCATGTGGACCGTCGGGCTCGCTGACGACCACGGGCAGGCCCGCATCGGACTTCTCGCGGATCGTCATGTGCAGCGGCACCTCGCCGAGGAAGGGCACGCCGAGGCGCTCGGCCTCGTGGCGCGCGCCGCCGTGACCGAAGATATCGGAGGCGTTGCCGCAATGGGGACAGATGAAGGTGCTCATGTTCTCGACGACACCGAGGATGGGCACGTCGACCCGGCGGAACATGGCGACGCCCCGGCGCGCATCGATGAGCGCCAGGTCCTGCGGCGTCGAGACGATGACGGCGCCGGCAAGCGGCACGGCCTGGGCCATGGTGAGCTGAGCATCGCCCGTGCCCGGCGGCATGTCGACGACGAGCACGTCGAGATCGCCCCAGGCCACCTCACGCAGCATCTGCTGGATGGCGGACATCACCATCGGCCCGCGCCAGATCATGGCCGCCTCCTCTTCGACCAGGAAGCCGATGGACATGACCTTGAGACCGTAGCCCTCGAGCGGCTTCAGCGTGCGGCCGGAGACGACCTGCGGTCGCCCCTTGAGGGCGAAGAGACGCGGCATCGAAGGGCCGTAGATGTCGGCGTCGAGCACGCCGACGGAAAGGCCGGTGCGAGCGAGCGCCAGCGCGAGGTTACAGGCGGTGGTCGACTTGCCGACGCCCCCCTTGCCGCTCGCCACGGCGATGATGTGCCTGACGCCGGCGACGGCGGCCTTCGCCTGCGCCGCAGCAGCGCGCGGCCCGGGCTGGCGCTGAGCCGGAGCGGAGGGGCCGGAACCTGCCGGCCGGTCAGAGGTCAGGGTGACGATGGCCTGGGCGATGCCCGGCACGGAAGCCGCCGCCTCCTCGGCCGCCCGGCGCATCGCCTCAAGCTCCATGGAGCGGGCGGGGTCGATGGCGATGGAGAAATAGACCTTGCCATCCTGGACGACGATCTCGGACAACGTTCCCGACTGCGGCAGAGGCGTCTTGCCGTCGGGCCCCGCCACGCTCGCCAGCCGCTCCAGAATCGTCTCCCGCGTCACCATCTGCTCCTCCTTAGAACGGGCGCACATTGGGACCGGCGGCAGACCCGGTCAACATCCACGGGGGCGCGCCCCGGCGGGCGGACCAGCGCATCGCCTTGCGGCAAATCATCCACATGCCTTGCCCGAAATGTGGCGATCGTGGAAACATCACGCCAGCGCCCGGCCGGCCGAGAGCCGCCAGGACAACAGAAGAATAGCCGATCGAGGGGTTCATCATGCGATTGACCATTGCCGTTGCCGCCATGCTTCTCGCCCTGACGGGCGCGGCCTCCGCCAAGGAATGGAAGGAAATCCGCATCGCCACGGAAGGCGCCTATCCCCCGTTCAACTTCGTCGGCTCCAACGGTGAACTGCAGGGCTTCGACGTCGACATCGCCAAGGCGCTCTGCGACAAGATCGGGGCCAAATGCACCGTCGTGGCGCAGGACTGGGACGGCCTCATCCCGGCCCTCCTCGCCAGCAAATACGACGCCATCGCCGCCTCGATGTCGATCACCGAGGAGCGCAAGCAACAGGTCGACTTCACGGAGCGCTACGCAAGCGCGCCCGTGTCCTTCGTCGCGCCCAAGGATACCAAGCTGACCGGCGTCACCCCGGCCGACCTCAAGGGTAAGATCGTCGGCGCCCAGTCTTCAACCACCCACGCGACGATGCTCGAGGACGTCTATGGGCCCGAGGGCGTCACGGTGAAGCTCTATCCGACGCTCGACGAGGCCAATGCCGATCTCAAGTCCGGCCGCGTCGACACCGTCTTCGCCGACAAGATCGTGCTGCTCGACTGGCTGAAGAAGGATGGAGCCGATTGCTGCAAGATCCTCGGCGACGTCGACGACAAGCAGTACGCGCGGTATTTCGGCGAGGGCATCGGCCTTGCCGTCCGCAAGGGCGACCAAGACCTCAAGGAGCTCCTGAGCAAGGCCATCGCCGATATCCGTGCCGACGGCACCTACGACACGATCGCGAAGAAGTACTTCGACTTCGAGATCTATTGAGTCGAAAGCCCATGGGGGCGACAAGCGATCTCTCTTCCTTCCGAGAGAGGGATCCGGGGCCGGCCTCATGACTCGAAGCCAGGCATGGCGCGCGGCCGACACGTCCCCGTCTCGTCCTCCGCACGCGGCACGGAAGGGACAGCAGCGCCCGCCCCGCGCGCTGACGGCAGCTTCGACAGCCAACCGCAGGCGCGGGCCCGCCGGGGTCCGGATGCGGCACCGGCGGTGAATGAATGAGCTATTATCTCGACCTACTCTCGTTCGGCCCCGACGGCTGGGGGGATGAACTCGCGCAAGGCGCGCTTGTCACCATCGCCCTCGCGGTGCTCACACTGCCCTTCGGACTCATGCTCGGCCTGCTCGTCGCCCTTGGCCAGCGCTCCGCGAACCGCCTCGCCCGCAATGCCGCCATCGCCTTCACCACCGTCTTCCGCGGTCTGCCCGAACTGCTGACGCTGTTCATCGTCTACTACGGCGGCCAACTGCTGCTGCAGAAGCTGGCATCCGTCGTCGGCTACGGGGCGCAGGTCCAGGTCAATTCCTTCCTCGCCGGCTTCGTCGCTCTCGGGCTGGTGCTCGCCGCCTTCTCCAGCGAGGTGTGGGTGGGCGCGCTCAACGCCATCCCGAACGGGCAGCGCGAGGCGGCACGCGCACTCGGCCTCTCCGCCCGACTCAGCTTTCGCCTCGTCGTCCTGCCGCAGCTCGTCCGCGTCGCCCTGCCCGGCCTCGGCAACAACTGGCTGGTGCTGCTGAAGGATACCTCGCTCGTCTCGACCATCGCCCTCGCGGACCTGATGCGCCAGACGAACATCGCCGTCGGCAGCACCAAGGAGCCGCTGTTCTTCTATCTCGTCGCGTGTCTCGTCTATCTCTTCTTCTCCATGCTGTCGGGCGGGGCGCTCGGCTGGCTCGAAGCGCGGACGAGCCGCGGGCAGGCGCGGAGGCCGGCATGAGCGACATCCTCGGCAGCCTCATCAATCTCGACCTCATGGCGCGCTACGGCCCGCGCTTTCTCGACGGCGTTCTCGTGACGCTGCAACTCGTGGGGATCTCCTTCATCCTCGGCGGTCTGCTCGCCGTGCCGGTGGCGCTCGCGCGTCTGTCGAAGAACAGCGTGCCGCGCGCCCTTGCCTATTCCTATGTCTACTTCTTCCGCGGGACGCCGCTGCTCGCCCAGGTCTTCCTCGTCTATTACGGCGCCGGGCAATTGCGCGACGCCTTCGAGGCGGTGGGGCTGTGGACGTTGTTTCGCGACGCATGGTTCTGTGCGCTCCTGACCTTCACCCTCAACACGGCGGCCTACCAGGCGGAGATCCTGCGCGGCGGCATCCGGGCCGTTCCCGGCGGCCAACGGGAGGCCGCCTTCGCCCTCGGCCTGCCGCGCTGGCTGACCTTCGGCAAGGTGGTCCTGCCGCAGGCGCTCGTCACCGCGCTGCGCCCGCTCGGCAACGAGCTCATCCTGATGATCAAGGCGAGCGCCATCGTCTCGCTCATCACCATCTATGACGTCATGGGCGTGACGCGCCTCGCCTTCTCCCGCAGCTTCGATTTCCAGGTGTATCTGTGGGCGGCAACCCTTTACCTCATCCTCGTCGAAGGGGTACGTCGTCTGTGGGCGGTCGCCGAGCGGCGGCTGACACGGCATCTGAAGCCGGCATGATCAACCGGCGCGGGCCCGGTGCGCACCATCGGCCCGCCAATCATCGGGAGCGGAACACATGAAGGTTGCCTTTCTCGGGCTCGGCGTCATGGGCTATCCCATGGCACGCCACCTCAAGGACAAGGGCCACGAGGTCACCGTCTACAACCGCACGGCCGCCAAGGCCGAGAGATGGGTGGCCGAGAACGGCGGGCGCGCGGCCGCCACGCCGAGGGCCGCGGCCGAGGGCCAGGACATCGTCTTTTCCTGCGTCGGCAACGACGACGACCTGCGCGCCGTCACCATCGGCCCGGACGGCGCCTTCGCCGGCATGAAGCCCGGCGCCATCTTCGTCGACCACACCACCGCCTCGGCGGAAGTGGCGCGCGAGCTCCATGCGAAGGCGAAGGAGATGGGGCTCGGCTTCGTCGATGCTCCGGTCTCCGGCGGGCAGGCCGGCGCCGAGAACGGCGTTCTGACCGTGATGTGCGGCGGCGATGCGGCCGACTATGCCAAGGCCGAGCCGGTCATCGCGAGCTTTGCCCGCGCCTGCCGGCTGCTCGGCCCCTCCGGCGCCGGCCAGCTCACCAAGATGGTCAACCAGATCTGCATCGCCGGCCTCGTGCAGGCCCTCTCGGAAGGCATCCATTTCGCCAAGAAGGCAGGGCTCGACGTCGAGGCGGTGATCTCCGTCATCTCCAAGGGCGCCGCGCAGTCCTGGCAGATGGAGAACCGCTGGAAGACCATGAACGAGGACAAGTTCGACTTCGGCTTCGCCGTCGACTGGATGCGCAAGGATCTCGGCATCTGCCTGGCCGAGGCGCGTCACAACGGCGCCCATCTGCCCGTCACGGCGCTCGTCGACCAGTTCTATTCCGAGGTGCAGCGGCTCGGCGGCAATCGGTGGGATACCTCGTCCCTCATCGCGCGTCTCGACCGCTGACGTCTCCGCCGGGCAAGACGGCCGCCCGGTGCCTCCGGGATTGCCGGGATCGGTTCAGATCTCCCGCGTCAGGCCATCCTCGGCGACGAGGAAGCCCGCCGTCGCGGCCTCATGCTGCGCGGCCAGCATGGCCTCGCTCATGTGGGTCAGCATGATGGCGCGGGCCGTCAACCGGTCGCGGTTCGCGATGAGCGTCCTGAGATCGAGGTGGTTGGAGGTACGCCCGGCCGGGCGGTAGCACTCGACGACGAAGAGGTCGGCGTCGCGGGCGATGTCGACGAGCGCATCGGTCCAGGTCGTGTCGCCCGAATAGGCGAGCACGCGCCCGCCGGCCGTGACGCGCACGCCGGTCGACGGCGCGCCGGAGGCGTGGACGACCTCATGGCTCTCCACCCTCGCCTCGCCGAAGGCCCAGGGCGTGCGCAGGGGCATGTCGATGACCTTGAGCGGGAAGCGCCAGTCGTTGCCGACGGCGCCGGGGTAGAACACCTCCAGCGCCGCCTCCAGCCGCTCGCGCGTGCCCGGCGGGCCGGCGATGGTGAGCGGCGTCTTGCGGCTCGAGGCGAACTGCGCATCGAGGAGGAGGAACGGCAGGCCACCGAAATGGTCGCCGTGCAGATGGGTGAGGACGACAGTATCGATGCCGTTGGGCGAGATGCCGCGCTGCTTCAGGGCGACCAGCGAGGTGGCGCCGAAATCGACCGCCATCGTGGTGCGGCCGGCCTCCACCAGAAGGCAGGTGTTGAACCGCCCGCCCGAACCGAAGGCATCGCCGCTGCCGATGAACGTCAGGCGCATCGTTCAGGTCTCCGGACCGGCTGAACCCGGGCGAATCAGCTCCCGCACAACGCCTTCGCGCTTCATCGTTTCCTCCTGCGGGTCGCTTCGCCCGTTTCGGGCAAGTCGACCATCGCCGCCGGCGCCGGTCAATCGCGGCCGCCCGACCGGCGGCCGGCTCCACAAAAAAGAAGGGCGCGGTGTTGAGCCGCGCCCGAGGAGGGGTCAGGGAGGGAGGTCCTTGATGTCGATAACTGTAGCCCTCCACCTTTGTTCCCGATGTGCGCCAGAACACATGGACGATGGCTTGGTGAAAGACAGGGTTAATCGATCCTCAACGCCGCGCGCGCCAGTCCGTCGGCCGCTCGAAGCGGCCCTGCCATAGGCCGAGGCGCCCTTCGCGCGCCTCCGCCTCCTCGGCCTGGTACCGGCCGCTCGCCACCGCCCAGCCGGTCGCGACGAGGCTGGCGTTGATGTCCTCCTCGCCGACGCTGCAACGCCCGAGCAGGCGGCCGTACCGGTCCTTGCCGCCGACGACGCAGGTGACGTTGGCGCCGGCGACGAGGCGAACGAGGGCGCTGCGCGCGGCCCGGCCGCAGGGATAGGGTCCGGACGGCTTGTCGCAGAGCTGGTCGATCTCGGGCGCATCGATGCCCTCGAGGCGCAGCGGCCGCCCATCGGCCAGCCGCAGCGTGTCGCCGTCGACGACATCGACGGGCCCGGCGACGCGCGTCTCCTCACGCCACAGCAGCAGGCCGAGCGCGACCAGCAGCCCGGTGAGGATAGCTGACGCGCGCACGAGGTCGCGCAGCCGCCGCTCCACATGGCGCTGCCCACCTCGCCCTGTCGCAAGCCTGTCCCTTCGCATGGCCGCTTTCTAGCGGAGCTGTCTGATGAGGACCTTAACGGCAGGGGCCACTACGCCGAAAAGGATTGATCGCGGGGAAACCGGGCGGAAACCACGCGGGGGCGGCTGCATCGCCTGCAGCACGATCGGCAATCGCGGCGAGTCGCACGCGAAATTCACCCCCGCGGAGACTTTCAAAGCTGCCACGGGCGGTCAATGCGAGCACGCACAAATAAAGGAAGATAGTTTTTGGCCTCAAATAATAATTCACACGTCATCAGAAAGAAATATATCCGTAAAATTTTACTAAATGCCGATTTTATGCCATCTAAGGAAACATATAATGGATCGTCTAATAATATACGCCATAAGGAAAATTGTTACTTTTCTATGTTGATTGAAGTGAGGATTTCATGGACAGACTTATGATGATGGCGGTATTTGCCCGCGTTGCCTCCAATGGCAGCTTTGCAGAAGCTGCACGGCATTTTCGCATTTCACCGGCGGCGGCCACCAAACATGTGCAGATGCTGGAAGAGTGGCTGGGCGCCCGGCTGCTCAACCGCACCACCCGGCGCGTCAACCTGACCGAGGCCGGGGCGGAGTTTTATGCGCGCTGCGTGCCGATCCTCGAGGAGGTCAACGACCTGCGCCACGGCGTCAGCTCGATCCAGGATCAGGCCAAGGGCACCTTGCGCATCAACGCGCCAATGACCTTCGGCGTCACCTATCTGATGCCGGTGATCGACAGCTTCCTCCGGGACCATCCGGAGGTGCAGGTCGACCTCACGCTCAACGAGATGATCGTCGACATCATCGAGGAGGGCGTCGACCTCGCCATCCGCATCGGGCGCCTCAAGGATTCCTCGCTCATCGCGCGCCGGCTCGCGCCATGCCGCTTCGCCCTGTGCGCCGCCCCCTCCTATCTGGCGGCGCGTGAAGCGCCTCTGCGGCCGGCCGATCTTTCGCAGCACGCCTGCCTCGACTATGCCTACCGGCAAAGCCAGTCGAACTGGACCTTCCAGGGGCCCGACGGGGAAGAGAGCGTGCGCGTGCAGCCGCGCATCATCGTCAACAACAGCCTGATGCTGCGGGAGGCGGCGCTGCGCGGCCTCGGCGTCATCCTGTCGCCGACCTTCGTCGTCGGGCCGGAGATCGCGAGCGGCACGCTCGTGCCGCTGATGCCCGACTACACGCCGACGGAAGCCGGCATCTACGCCGTCTATCCGCAGGCGCGCTACCTGCCGCTGAAGGTGCGGCTCTTCGTCGACCGGCTCGTCAGCCATTTCGCCGGCGAGCCGGCATGGGACCGGTGGCAGGCGGAGCCGCCGCAGCAGCGCAATGTCGCCTGAGACCGCGCCCCTCGCCTCACTGCAGGCGCTCGGGCCGCTCGCCCTCGTCGGCCGTGTCGACCCCCGCCTGGGCGAAGGTCGCCATGTCATTGTGGCAGGCAACCGCGGCCTTGACGATGCCGGCGGCGAGCGCCGCGCCGGTCGCCTCGCCGAGGCGCATGTCGAGGTCGAGCACCGGGGCGAGGCCGAGCCTGTCGAGCACCTCGCCGTGCGCGCCCTCGGCGGAGCGGTGGCCGGCGAGGCAATGGGCGATGGAGCGTGGATCGATGGCATGCAGGATGGCGGCCGCGGCGGTCACGACGTAGCCGTCGAGGATGACCGGGATGCGCTCGAGCCGCGCGGCGAGGATGGCGCCGGCGATGGCGGCGACCTCGCGCCCGCCGAGCCGGCGCAGCACCTCGAGCGCATCGCCGAGATGGCCGGCATGGGTGGCGAGCGCCTGCTCCACGACCGCCGTCTTGCGGGCAAGGCCCGCATCGTCGAGGCCGGTGCCGCGCCCGACCCAGCGCGCCGCTGGCCCCCCATAGAGTGCGGTGTAGATGGCGGCGGCGATGGTGGTGTTGCCGATGCCCATCTCGCCGAGGCACAGGAGGTCGGTGCCGCCGGCGATCGCCTCCATGCCGAAGGCCAGCGTGGCGACGCAGGCCTTCTCGTCGAAGGCCGCCTCGGTGGCGATGTCCCCCGTCGGCAGGTCGAGCGCGAGGTCGAAGACCTTGAAGCCGAGATCGTAAGCGGCGCAGATCTGGTTGATGGCGGCGCCGCCCGCGGCGAAGTTCTCCAGCATCTGGCGGGTGACGCTCTGCGGATAGGGCGAGACGCCATGGCGCACGACGCCGTGGTTGCCGGCAAAGACGCAGACGAGTGGGCGCGCGACGCTGGGTCGCCCCTTGCCCTGCCAGCCGGCCACCCAGGCGGCGATCTCCTCCAGACGGCCGAGGGAGCCCGGCGGCTTCGTCAGTTCCGCGTCGCGGCGGCGCACGGCGGCGATGGCCGCCTCGTCCGCGTCGGGCAGCATGGCGAAAAGCCGCCGCACGTCGTCGAACGGTAGGCCGGTTGCCGTCGCATCCATCGCAATTCTCCACTATGTCGTTATGGCCGGCCCATGGTCGCGGCTGTCGGGCCCGGAGCTAATAGCATGCCACGCGCCGAGGTGAAGATGACGCAGGACAACGAGATGCCGCAGGCCGAGGCCGGCCCCGGGCCGGGCCCGGCGCTCGCCTTTCTCGCCGATGCGGCCGCGTGCCTGCGCTTCTACTCGCGCCTGCCGGTGCCCGTCCTGCCCTTCGAGGCGGCGCCGCATGCCATGCCGGATTTCTCCCGCGCCGTCAGGGCGCTGCCGCTCGCCGGCGCCGCCATCGGCCTCGTCGGCGCGCTCGCCTTCCTCCTCGCGACGGGCCTCGGCTTCGGGCCGTATCTCGCCGCCTGCGCCGCCGTCGCCGCTCTCATCGTCGCGACGGGCGTCTTTCACGAAGACGGTCTCGCCGATACCGCCGACGGGCTGTGGGGCGGCGCGACGCCCGAGCGGCGCCTGACCATCATGCGCGACAGCCGCGTCGGCTCCTACGGCGCGGCGGCGCTCACGCTCGATCTCATGATCCGCGTCGGGCTCATCGCCGCGCTCGCCGGACGCATGCCGGCGCCGGCCACAGCCCTGGCACTCGTCGCGGCCGCGGCGACCTCGCGCACGGTGGGGCTCTTGCCCTTCCTGCTGCTGGCACCCGCCCGCAGTGACGGCGCCGCGCATGCGGCGGGCCGGCCGACGCAGGCCGCCTTCGCCACGGCGGCCGCGGGCTCCGCCGTCATGGCCTTCCTCCTGTTGCTGCCAGCCGGCTTCGGCTTCCTCCCGATCATGCTCGCCCTTGCCCTTGCGGCGAGCGCGGGTGTGGGCCTCTCCCGCATTGCCCGGGCGAAGATCGGCGGGCATACGGGAGACATCGCGGGGGCGGCCCAGCAGGCGGGCGAGATCGCCTTCCTCGCCGGCCTCCTCGCCCTTGCGCCGCTCGCCGGCGCCTCGTGAAGGAAGAGCCATGCGCGGTTTCGTCGCCCTCGCCGTCATCATCGCCGCCATCGCGGTGCTCGTCCTTTTCGGCGGCAACGAGACCATCCTCGGGCTGCGGCCGGACCTCATTGCCTCGCTCGCCTGGCTCGGCGCCGTCGGCATCCTCGCCTTCGGCTGGGTGGTACAGCACTTTCGCGGCCAGTGGACACGCGCCCTCGAGGCCATCGCCTTCTGGATGGCGATGATCGTCATGCTGGTGGCTGTCTACAGCTATCGCTTCGAATTGCAGAGCTTCGCCAACCGGCTGCTCGGGGAGGTGGCGCCGGGCTACACGGTGACGCTCGCCGGCGGCGAGGTGCAGGTCGCCCGCCATGCCGGCGGCAGCTTCGTCATCGACGGCGCCGTCGACGGCGTGCCGACGCGCTTCATTCTCGACACCGGCGCCTCGGCGGTGGTGCTGACGAGCGAGGCCGCCGCCCGGGCCGGCATCGACCCGGCGACGCTCTTCTACACGCAGCCGGTGATGACGGCGAACGGCCGCACCATGGCGGCTTCCACCACGCTTGGCGAGCTCACTGTCGGCAACATCACCGAGCGGCGCGTGCCGGCCCTCGTCGCCCGCGAAGGCAGCCTCTCGCAGAACCTGCTCGGCATGACCTTTCTCGAGCGCCTCGCTTCCTTCGAGGTGCGCGGCGACAGGTTGATCCTGCGCGGGCGCGGCGGGTGATGCTCAAGTCAGGAGGCTCCAGGCGAAGCGGGCGCAGACGGCAAGGAGGAAGAGGCCGAAGGCAATCTCCAGCCGCCGCTTCGACAAGGCGTGCGCGAGGCTCGCGCCCAAGGGGGCCGTGAAGATGCTCGTCGGCACGAAGAGCGCAAAGCCGATGAGCGAGACATAGCCCAGCGCCATGGGGAACTGCAGGGCCGCGACATCCGGATATTCGGCGGCGCGCGGCCAGCCGGCGTAGATATAGCCGATGGCGCCCGGAATGGAGATGAGGACGCCGAGCCCCGAGGAGGTCGCCACCGCCTGGTGGATCGGCCGGCCGTAGAAGGTCATGAACAGGCTCGACAGCTGCCCGCCGCCGATTCCCATCAGCGACGACAGCACGCCGATGACGACGCCGTAGATGCTCATGACGATCTTGCCGGGCACCTCGGTGCCGAGGCGCCAGTTGTCCTTGCCGAAGAGGAGCCGCACGGCCGAGATGCCCGCGACGACGACGAAGACCGCCTTGAACAGGTCCGCCGGGGCATAGCGGGCGATGAAGCTGCCGATCCCCACACCGAGGACGACCGGGATTGCCCAGACGCGCACGATGGACATGTCGACCTTGCCGCGCGCGCGATGGGCATTGAAGGAGCGGATCGAGGTGGGGATGATCACCGCGAGCGAGGTGCCGACGCAGAGCGGCATGCGCACCTCCTCCGGCACGCCCACGACCCGGAAGAGTTCGTAGAGCACCGGGACGACGACAGCACCGCCGCCCACGCCGAAGACACCCGCGAGGATGCCCGTGACGGCGCCGGCCGCAAGCAGCGCCCCGGCGAGCATGACGAGTTCTGATGTGGGAATGGCGGCGAACATGGCGGCTCCTGCAGCAGGAGCCCTCTCGTGCGCGATCTCGGCCGCCAAGGCAAGCGCCGCCGGGGCATGGCCGCCCGGCGCCGCGCTCAGTCGGCGATACCCTCGCGCCCCTCGAGCGTCACGAGCGTCGCCGTCATCACGGCAACGGTCTTGCGCCGCTCGCCGTCGATGGCCTCCACCTCGGCCTGCGCCACGGTGAGCATGCGCCCTGCCCGCACCACGCGCCCGCGCGCCTCGAGCCTGTCGCCGGCGGCGGGGGCGAGCAGGTTGATCTTGAATTCGGCGGTCAATACGCCGGCCCCGGCCGGCATCAGCGACAGGGCAGCATAGCCGCAGGCCGAATCCGCGATGGTGGAGACGATGCCGGCATGGACGAAGCCGTGCTGCTGGCAGATGTGCGGCGCGACCGCGAGCGCGATCGTGGTCGCGCCCGGCGCGACCTCGGTCATGCGCGCGCCGATCGTCTCCATCACGCTCTGCTTGCCGAAGCTGCGGCGCACGCGCGCCTCGAAATCCGGGTCCTGCGGCCTGTGCATCGCGCCCTCCTCCCCGCCTGCATTTCAGGAAAGAGGAAGAGGAGCAGCAAGACACAGTCACGCAAAACGCCCTTGGCCGTTGCGCACGCCTCAGGCGGCCTCGACCTCGCGGCGCGCCATCTCCCGCCGCACATGGGCGACCGCCTCGACGATGACCTCCGGCCCGGCGCCGCGCTTGCAGGCCTCCGAGGCGAGGTGGCGGCGGAACTGGCGCGCGCCCGGCCGCCCGGGGAAGAGGCCGAGGATGTGGCGGGTGAGCTGGTTGAGGCGCACGCCCTCGCCGAGGCGGCGCTCGACATAGGGCAGATAGGCCTCGACGACGGCGAAGGCGTCCGCGAGCGGCGCCGGCGTACCGAAGAACAGCGGATCGACGCCGAGGAGGATCTCCGGGTTCTGATAGGCCGCGCGGCCGAGCATGACGCCGTCGAGCGCCGGCCCGTCCGCCGGATGCATGGCCGCATGGGCCTCCTCGAGCGTCCGGAGGCCGCCGTTGAGGAGGATCGGCACATGAGGCAGGCGCGCCTTGAGGCGGTGCACGCGGCCGTAGTCGAGCGGCGGGATTTCCCGGTTGTCCTTGGGCGAGAGCCCCTGAAGCCAGGCCTTGCGGGCATGGACGATGAGCCTTTCCGCCCCGGCGGCGACGACGGCATCGGCCAGTTGATCGAGCGCCACCTCCGGATCCTGTTCGTCGACGCCGATGCGGCACTTGACCGTCACCGGCACGTCGACCGCGTCCTTCATCGCCGCGACGCAGGCGGCGACCAGTTCCGGCTCCCGCATGAGGCAGGCGCCGAAACGGCCGCTCTGCACCCTGTCCGACGGACAGCCGACATTGAGGTTGATCTCGCGGTAGCCGAAGGCGGCACAGATGCGCGCAGCCGCAGCGAGTTCCCCCGGCTCGCTGCCGCCAAGCTGCACGGCGAGCGGCTGCTCCGCCGCATCGAAGCCGATCAGACGCTCCCGGTCCCCGTGGAGGACCGCGCCGGTCGTCACCATCTCGGTGTAGAGCAGGGCATGGCGCGTCATCAGCCTGTGGAAGACGCGGCAGTCCCGGTCCGTCCAATCCATCATGGGCGCGACGGAAAATCTGTGGGGCGTGAAGTCAGTCACCTGTTATCAGCTTCCAGCGTCATGCTGTCGATGTCGTGCCGCAGCCGACGTGCCCTGCGGATCGCGGGCGAGGCTGGCTTCGCCACCGCAGCTGCGAGCGAGGGTTGGCTCGACGACCTATCTAGCCCGGATCGCGGCCGAATGCGACAACCACCGCAGCACACCACCCTCCGGCAAGCCATAATCGGTAAAATTCTCAGGATCGCAATTCCGCCATGATCATTGCAGCAACTTGCGCAATCAATAACGACGCTGGGGAGCACACATGACGATCGATGAGCCGAGGCACATGGCGCCGGAAGTAAAGGAAGCCATGCTGAAACTCGTGGTTCATCAGGTTGTCGAAGCCTATTCCCACGCTTTCATCCAGGCGATTGCACGCGACTTCGAATCGGACAGGCAGGCTGCATTCGAGACGTTTGCCTCCGCCGCGCAGGAGAGGGCCCTGATCGTCCTCGGAGAACTGGACGTGGCGATCAAGGCCCGGGTCGCCGAGACGAGCCGCGTCATCATCGACCAGTCGCTCGCAACGATCGCCGAGGGAGCCGGCGTACGTCTCAGCGGCACCGCCGTAGCTCGTCCCGCCGTCACGCACTAGAGCCCGGTCGGATCGGATTACACCGCCATCCCATCCGCAGACCGGCCTCGTTCTCGATGTCTGGAAACCGTCCGCGAGCCCGGGCCCGCGACGGGCTCGCGGACAACGGGAATGGTCGGCTTCCGCCCTACTCCTTCGCGCGTTCCGGCGGGCCCGCATCAACTGCCGGTTGCCCGCCCCGCTGCCCCCGTTCATATTCGGCGCGCGGCCCACGGCCATCGGAAGGAAGATGACCATGCGATCGGAGCGGGGCGATCTCATCTTCGGCGAAGAGCGCGTCGACGGCATCGATCGCGCAATCGTCAGGTCGCTGTCGGCTGACAGGGCACCGGCGATACCGCGGCAGGCCGGGCACCTGTCGGCAGGTCATCCTTCGCGCGTGGCACACGGGCGGACGCGCCTGGGAACCAGCATGGCGCCATGCTCGACATAACATCACTGATGCGCGGAACGGCGCTGTCATTGGCCAGAAACCCGGCCAAATCGGCGCCTTCCCGACGTATTGAGCCGGTGCGGCCGTGCGACGGACCGGGTGAACAGTCCGCCCCCGCCCTTGCGGCGCGACCGGGGCCCATTCCGGAGGCATAATGATGATCAAGGAAAGTCTGTTGCCGGCGGTGGCGGCGGCCCTCCTCGGCATGGCGGTGTCCGCCTGCACGCCATCGCCGGCGACCGACTCTGCGGCACTGGCGCCGGGCCCCTGCAGGCCGGAGGCGACAAGCGGGCTCGTCGGCAAGCCGAAACCGGCCGATGACGAGGCGAAGCAGATCACCGGCGCCACTGCGGTACGACAGATCGCGCCGGGCCAACCGGTCACGATGGACTACGCGCCGGCGCGGGTGACGGTCGAGACAGATCCCCGCACGGGCCGCGTCGTGCGCGCGTTCTGCGGATAGACAGTCGGAGGTTCGGCATCATGCGATCCATCCGTTCGACGGCAGCCATCGCTGTCGCGGCCGCCGCTGGCCTCCTGGGACCGGCCGCGCCGGTCGACGCCGCGAGTTGCGAAGCCAGCCAACCCTGCATTGTCGTGCGGCAGGCCCAATACGGCCTGCCGGGCGGCGGCGGCAAGACGTGCTCGGCCTACTCGTCCGTCTCCAACCTCTGCCTCGGCCGGTCCTCCTGCGAGATCAAGGTGAACAACGAGCTGTGCGGCGATCCCGCCCCCGGCATCCGGAAGACACTGTTCGTCAGTTGGCAATGCGATCCCGACAACCGGGAGTATTTCGACAGCGTCCAGGAATACGCCACCATGACAATCGCCTGCGAGGCACCCCGGTAGCGGCCTTCAGCATCAGCATCGCAGGCGGGGCGGAAAGAACCTTGTCCGGCGAGGTAACGGCCCGTCTCGGGCCCAAGCCGGAGCTGTCGCTCGCCACGGGCGCCCGCCGATGCCGAGAGCCAATTAACGCGAGTGTCGCGCAAGCCATTGCGACGGCAGGCTCACCTGTCGCCGGCCAGTTCCGGCGCCTTGAACCTGCGGTTGGCGAGAACCGGCAGGACGCTCCGCGCGTGCGCGATGCGGGCCGGATCGATGTCGGCAAAGAGAAGGGCCGGCACCTCGCCGGCACGGGCGATGGCGACGCCGAGCGGATCCACCACCATGCTCGCGCCGATGTTGCGCTCGCCGCATTCGCCGGTCGCCACGACGTAGCAGGTGTTCTCGAGCGCCCGGGCCGTGACGAGCACCTCCCAATGCGCCTCCTTGCCGGGTCCGCGCAGCCAGGCGGATGGAGCGGTGATCACATCGGCCCCGTCGAGGGCGAGGCGCCGCGCCATCTCCGGAAAGCGCAGGTCGTAGCAGGTCATGGTGCCGACCTTCAGCCCCGCCACCTCGATCAGCGGCGGGATCTCGTCGCCGGGCGCGACATGGGTCGATTCCTTGACGCGGAAGGCGTCGTAGAGGTGCAGCTTGCGATAGGCGCCGATGATGGCGCCGTCGCGCACGGTGATCAGCGTGTTGAAGACCCGGCCGTTGCCGGCCGGCACGTGAATGCAACCCATCACCGCAAGGTCGCTGCCGCGGCTCGCGGCGAGCACCTCCTGCATGAAGGGCCCGTCGAGCGGCTGCGCCGCCTTCAGGACGATGTCGGGATCGGCGATGTCGCGGGCGAGGATGCCCTCGGGCAGGACGAGCAGCCTGGCGCCGGCGGTGCCGGCCTCGCGCATCAGCCGCACCACCGTCGCCGCATTGTCCTGCCACTCACGTCCGACGGCAAACTGCCCGAGCGCCACCTTGACGACCGGGCGCGTGGACGATGGAGGATTCATGCCGGGCTCCCTGCAGGTCTCGCGTTGCGGCGCGGGGGCGCCAGGCGCGCATGGCACCCGCCAGCGCGGCCCGCCGGCCAAATCAGCGACCATGCGGGCCCCGGCGTCAAGCGGCGAGGCGCTCGCCAAGGCGCAAAAGTTCGCCGCGCGCGGCCGCCACGGCCTCTGCGCTCACCTCCGGGCCGAAGCCCTGCTTCTCGGCGCGCACGAAGGTCACGTCGGTGATGCCGATGAAGCCGAGCATCGTGCGCAGGTGCGGCTCCTGCGAATCCATGGCCTGCGCCGGGCCTTCGCTGTAGAGGCCGCCGCGGCTCACGATGACGATGGCGCGCTTGCCCTTGATGAGGCCTTCCGGCCCCTTCTCGCTGTAGCTGAAGGTGACACCGGCGCGCAGCACGTAGTCGAACCACGCCTTCAGCGTGGAGGGAATGCCGAAGTTGTACATCGGCGCACCGATGACGATCACGTCCGCCTCGCGCAGCTCGCCCACCAACCGGTCCGACAGCGCGAGTGCCGCACGCTGCGCCTCGGTCGCCGTCTCGCCCTTGCGCAGGGCGGCCGTCGTCTCGGCCGTCAGATGCGGGATCGGCTCGCTGCCAACATCGCGCGTGATGACGCGATCGGCACCACCGCTCGCCTTCAGGGCTTCGAGCGCATCCGCAACGAGGCGGTTGGAAACGGATTCGGCGCCCGAGGCGCTGCTGGTGATGGCGAGAACCGTGGTCATATTCAGCTTCTCCGAAACGAATGACAAAGGCATTCCGGAAAGCTGGTGGTTCTTTCGCCGCACCGGTATCCTCTTTATTTGCACCAAGCCGTTGCTGGACGAGGAACGCGGATGCCGGACTTCGACGATCTGAAGAGCTTCATCGAGGTGGTGGACAGCGGCGGCTTCGGCCGTGCCGCCAAGCGGCTGGGCATCGCCAAGTCCATCGTCAGCCGCCGCATCGCGCGGCTCGAGGCGGAGCTCGGCACGCGCCTCCTCACCCGCACGACGCGCGGCATCAGCGCGACCGAGGCGGGGCTCGCGTTCAAGACCCGCAGCGAGCGCATCCTCGCCGATCTTGCCGAGGCGAAGGACGCCGTGGCCCAGCACGGCGGCGGCATCGTGGGCACGCTGCGCCTGTCGGCGCCTCTGTCCTTCGGGGTCAAATATGTGACGCCCATCCTCGCCGAGATGGCGAGCGCACATCCGCGGCTCGGCATCGACGTCGCCTACAGCGACCGCGTCGTCGATCTGATGGCGGAGCGCTTCGATGCCGCCATCCGCATCGGCTCCCTGCGCGATTCGACCCTTATCGCCCGCAAGATTGCGCCCGTCTACGGCATCGTCGCGGCGAGCCCGGACTATATCGCCCGGCACGGCCGCCCCGAGACGCCAGACGACCTGACGCGCCACGAATGCCTCGTCTATACCGCGGCGAGCGAACCTGACCTGCGCTTTCGCCATGGCACGCGCTGGACGAGCGTGCGGCCGCGCGGCCGGCTCCTGGCCGACAACGGCGATGCCCTTCTGCAGTGGGCCCGCTCGGGACTCGGCATCGTGGTGGCGCCGACCTTCCTCGCCGCCGAGGATATCGAACGAGGCACGCTCGTTCCACTGCTGTCCGGCTACGAGATGCCGGAGGCCGGCATCCATGTGGTGCGGCCGCCGGGCGCCTACGTGCCGGCCAAGGTCCGGCTGCTCATCGACACGCTCGTCGCCCATTTCGGTGGCGAGCCCTATTGGGATGCCTGTCTCATGCACCGCATGCGGCAGACCCGTGCCCCCGCGCAGGCCGCCGGCGACAGCGTCTCGGCGGCATGAGCCGCGGCGGGAGCAGCCTCAGGCGGCCGCCTCGCTGGCAGGCCCCCGCTCCTCCTCGCCCACGGCCGCCGCCAGGCGCTCGGCCAGTTCGTCGACGGCGCGTTCGGCTGCGGCGATCGAGGCTGCGAGCCGCTCGTCGGCGAATTCGTCGTATTCGACGGCGACGGACGCGACATTGGTGATGCCGATATAGCCGAAGGCGGTGCGGATGCTCGGCTCGACATGGTTCATGTCGGCGATGCGCTCGCCCTCGCCGTAACCGAAATCGCCGCGCGAGGAGAGGATGACGAGCCGCTTGCCCATGCCGGCGAGCAGCGGCCAGTACGGCTCGCCCCGCCGGGTGCGATCGAAGCCGAAGGTGCGCCCCACGCGCACGATGTTGTCGATATAGGCCTTGAACGAAGCCGGAACGCCGAAGTTGTACATCGGCACCCCGGCCACGATGACATCGGCACCGATCAGTTCGTCGATCAGCATGTCGCTTTCCCGCAGGACGCCATCCATCCACGGCGCACGACGCTCTTTGGGTGTGAAGGCGGCGTGGATCCAGGCGGCGGAGACCGGCGCCGGCGGCGTCAGGCCGACGTCCCGGTAGAGCACCGTGTCCCCGGGCCGCTGATGGCGCCAGCGCGCCACGAAGCGCTTGCTGAGACGGCGGGAATGGGAGCCGAAGGTTGCGAGGTCGGAACCAGCCGGACGGGCGCTCGAATCGATATGCAGAACGGTCGCCATGAGTGACATGCCCTCATCTTCAGGTAGGGTCTCAGAGCCGGCAGGTTCCTTCTTCTACAGGATGATGACAAACGCATAGTTCTCAGCCTATAGATGAGAATAGCTCATCCATAGAGTCGCTGCATTGCCATGACCCAGCGACGCACCCGCCGCCAGCTGCCTCCCCTGCCCGCCTTGCGCGCCTTCGAGGCCGCGGCCCGCCACCTCAGCTTCAAGGCGGCCGCCGAGGAACTGGCGGTGACGCCGACAGCCGTCAGCCACCATGTGCGGCAGCTGGAGGATGCGCTCGCTCTCAGGCTGTTCGTACGCCGCCCCCGGCGCGTGGCGCTGACGCCGGAAGGGCGCGTGCTCTATCCGGTGCTGCGCGACGGCTTCGACGCCTTCGAGGAGGCCATCGCGCAGTTGCGCGGCCAACGGCTCAAGCCCGTCGTCACGCTCTCGGCGACGGTCGCCTTCACGGCGCGCTGGCTCGTGCCGCGCGTCGCGGCCTTCCACGCGGCCAATCCCGGGCTCGATCTCAGGCTGCACGCTTCCGACGAGCCGGTCGACCTGATCAGCGGCACCGCCGATGCGGCCGTGCGCTATGGCCGGGCCGTGCCGGCCGGCCTCGTCGGCGACCTTCTGTTCGAGGACATGTTCGCGCCGGTGTGCAGCCCCGCGCTCGGCCTTCACCATCCGGATGAACTCGCGGAGCACACGCTGATCCATTTCGAATGGCGGCGCCCGCACCGGGACAATCCCGTCTGGGAGCGCTGGCTCGCCGAGGCGGGGCTTTCGGGGCTGGTGCCGCGGGCGGAGCTGACGCTGAGCGACGAAAGCCAGGCGGTGCAGGCGTTGGTCGCCGGCCAGGGTGTCGCCCTCGCCGGGCTCGTCCTGGTGGCGGACGAGATCGCGGCCGGCCGCCTCATCGTGCCCTTCGGACCGCGGCTGCGCGGGTATGACTATCGCCTCCTCTACCCGGCCGAGCCGCCGCATCCCGAACGGATCGCGGCCCTGCGCAACTGGATCCGGCAGGAGGCGGCCGGCGGCCTTGGCCTGCCCGGGCGGACATGAAAAAGCGGCCCCTTGCGGGGCCGCTCCAAGGCACGCCGCTCCTGATCAGAAGGGGCTGTCGGGGAAGTAGAAGTTCTGGGCGTTCTCCTGGGTGATCAGCTCGGAGCCGATGACGAAGCGGCCGGACACCGGCGCGTTGGAGACGAACCGCAGCGCCGTGATCTCGATGGCGGTGGCGATCATCGCCGGCGGATAGGTGACATTGGCCGGCACGCGCTTGTCGCCATCCATGACGCGCTTGATCATCTCCTTCATGCCGGCGCCGCCGAGCACCCACATCTCGTCCTGCCGGCCGGCCTGATTGATGGCTTCGAGCACGCCGACGGCCATGTCGTCGTCCGAGGCCCAGACGGCGTCGATCTTCGGATGCTTCGAGAGGAAGTCCTGCATCACGGTGAAGGCGCTGTCACGGTTCCAGTTGCCGTGCTCCATGCCGATGATCTCGATGCCGCTGCCCTCGATGGCCTTGCGGAAGGCCTCGACGCGCTCGTTGTCGATGGTGGTCGGGATGCCGCGCAGGACGACAATCTTGCCGCCGCTCGGCATCCGCTCGCGGAAGAATTCGCCCGCGACGCGGCCGAAGCCGGGATTGTCGCCGGCGACGTAGAGGTCCTCGATGCCCTCTTCGGCAAGGCCGCGATCGACGACGGTGACCCACTTGCCGGCCTCTGCCACGCGCTTGACCGGGCCGGTGAGCGGCGTCGATTCGAAGGGCAGCACGACGAGCGCGTCGATGTTGCGCGTCGCCATCATGTCCTCGATGTCGCTGACCTGCTTGCCGGGATCGCCCGCTGTCGCGAGGACGAACTTCAGCTGCGGATAGGTCTTCTCAAGGCGCTTCACCGCCTCCTGCGCATGATAGTTCATGCCACCGGCCCAGCCGTGCGTTGCCGCCGGGATGGATACGCCGATGACCTTGCTGTCCTGAGCCTGCGCCGCAGCCGGCGCGGCGAGCGCCGCTGCCAGGGCCAGCGCCTTGAAAGCCTTGACCACTCCCATCGTGCTTCTCCCTCTCTTCATACAGCCCTGTTGCCGGGCATTTGCGCCGCCCTTCAGAGCGCCTTCTTCTGACGCTGCAGAACGACGGCCAGAACGATGATCACGCCTTGGATGGCCCCGTTGAGATAGGGACTCACCAGGTCGGTCAGATTGAGGATGTTCTGGATCAGGTTGAGGATGAGCACGCCCACCACCGTGCCCCAGACACGGCCGAAGCCACCCTTCAGCACCGTGCCGCCGATGATGACGGCAGCGATGGCCTCGAGCTCCCACAGGACGCCGGTTGCCGAGGAGGCGGAGCCGAGGCGCGGCACGTACATGATGGTGGCGAGGCCGACCAGCATGCCGAGCATGACATAGGTGGCGAGCCGCACGCGCTCCACATGCACGGCCGAGTAGCGCGCCACCTGCTCGTTGGAGCCGATGGCCGCGCAATGGCGGCCGAAGGCCGTGTGCCGCATCGCGATCTCGCCGGCGATGGCCACGACGAGGAAGACGATGATCGGCCACGAGACGCCGAGAATGCCGTCGTAATAGACCGGCCGGTAGACGTCCCGCACCTGGAAGTTCAGCGACAGCGTGCCACCGTCGGCGAGCCAGGTGATGAGCGAGCGGAAGATGCCCATGCTGCCGAGCGTGACGATGAAGGCCTCGATGCGCGCCCGCGTGATGAGCAGGCCGTTGCCGAGCCCGGCGAGGAAGCCGAAGACGAGCGCCGCCGCCATGCCGATGAGGATGACCGGCCAGCCGGCGCCGAGCGTGGGCACCAGCGCGTTCATGACGAGGATCATCAGCCCGGCGATGAAGGCTGCCATGGAGCCGACCGAGAGGTCGAGCCCGCCGGAAGTGATGACGAAGGTCATGCCCACCGCGATGATGCCGATGAAGGCTGAGCGGGCGAGCACGTTGGTGACGTTGCCGTAGCTGAGGAAGTTCGGGTTCAGCAGCACGCCGACGACGATGAGGACGGCAAGCGCGACGAGCGGACCGACGACATGCAGGTTGACAGCCGGACGGCGCGGCTTCCGCAACTCCTGCCGGGTGGTCGTCGCGTCAGCCATTGCCGTTCGCCCTCCTTGCCTCGAGGCCCATGGCGAGGCGCACGATGGCGTCCTCGTTGATGTCGGCGCCGCTCAGCGTGCCGGCGAGCCGCCCGGCGCGCATGACGCAGACTCGGGTGGCGAGGCCGATGATCTCCGCCATCTCGGACGAGACGAGAATGATGCTCTTGCCGGCCGCGGCGAGGCGCTGCACGAAACCGTAGATCTGCTGCTTGGTGCCGATGTCGATGCCGCGCGTCGGCTCGTCGATGATGACGATGTCCGGGTCAGCCAGCATGGTCTTGGCGAGCAGCAGCTTCTGCTGGTTGCCGCCGGAGAGGTTGCCGACGGGAATCTCGCGCAGCGGGGCACGGATGTCGAACTCGGCGATGGCCTTGTCGAGCGCCAGTTCCTCTGCCTTGCGGTCGATGAGGAAACGGCCGAAACGAGAGAGCGCGAGCAAGGTGAGGTTCGGACGCATGGCCAGATTGAGCAGGAGACCGCGCTCCTTGCGGTCCTCCGTGAGGTAGGCAATGCCGGCGCGGCGCGCTTCCTCGACGGAGCGGATCCGGACCGGGCGGCCCGCAAGCCTCACCGCGCCGTGCGCCGGCCTGAGGCCGACGAGCCCTTCCATCAGCTCCGTCCGCCCGGAGCCGACGAGGCCGGCGAAGCCCAGCACCTCGCCGCGCGCGAGGGTGAAGGACACGTCCTCGGCAAAGCCCTCGACGCTGAAATTCTCGACCGTCAGCACCGGCGCGGCGGAGGCCGGCTCGGCCCTCGCCGGAAAGAGGTTGGAGAGCTCGCGCCCCACCATGGCCTCGGCCATGGCGTCCTCGCTGAGGGCGCCGCGCGGCGCCGTCACCACATGGCGGCCGTCGCGCAGCACGGTCACCCGGTCGGCGAGCCGCGCCACCTCGTCGAGCTTGTGCGAGGTGTAGAGGATCGCCGCGCCCGCCGCCCTGAGGCGCTCGATCTGGCGAAAGAGCACCTCCGCCTCCTTGCGCGTCAGGACCGCCGTCGGCTCGTCCATGATGATGACGCGCGCCTTGCGCGACAGCGCCTTGGCGATCTCGACCATCTGCTTCTCTGGCACCGAGATATCGGCGACGATCGCCGCCGGGTCGACCGGCGTCTCGAGTTCGGCGAGCAGCGCCAGTGTCGTCTCGCGCATCGCACGATGGTCAAGGAAGGGGCCGCGCTTCAATTCACGCCCGAGGAAGATGTTCTGCTCGACGGAGAGCTGCCGGGCGAGGTTGAACTCCTGGTGGATGAGCACGACGCCGCGCTCCTCCGCCTCCTCGCTCGAGGAAAAGGCCACCGGCGCGCCATCGAGCAGCACCCTGCCCTTCGTCGGGGCGAGGTAGCCGGCCATGATCTTCATCATGGTCGACTTGCCGGCGCCGTTCTCGCCGATGAGGGCGTGCACCTCGCCGGGCTTCAGGTCGAAGTCGATGCCGAACAGCACCTCGACCGGCCCGAAGGCGCGGCCGACACCGGCGAGCGCCAGCACCGGCGCAGCAGCCGGGATGGGGGCAGCCGAGGCGGCGGGAGCAGCCACGGCCATCGCCTCAGAGCGTGACCCAGGCGGCGTTGCGTTTCGACGAGCGCACACAGGCCTCGATGAAGGCAACGCCGGCGACCCCATCCGCGACGGTGGGATAGACGACATCCGGCGGAATCGGGCGCCCCTCGCGGCGGGCAAGGATGGCGCGCGCTGCCTCGGCATAGATATTGGCGAAGCCTTCGAGGTAGCCCTCCGGATGGCCGGCCGGGGTGCGCGTCATGCGCTGCGCCGCCGCGCCGGCGCCCGCCCCGCCGCGGGTCAGCAGCGTCTTGGGCTTGCCGAAGGGCGTGAACCACAGGCGGTTCGGCTCCTCCTGGCACCATTCGATGCCGCCGCGCGTACCGTAGACACGCAGCTTGAGACCGTTTTCGTTGCCGGGCGCCACCTGGCTCGCCCACAGCATGCCCTTGGCGCCGCCGGCAAAGCGCATCAGTACATGGGCGTTGTCATCGAGCCGCCGCCCCTCGACGAAGCTGTCGAGATCGGCGCTCAGGCTCGTGAGCGTCAAGCCGGTAACGAAGGTGGCGAGGTTGAAGGCGTGGGTGCCGATGTCGCCGACGGCGCCCCCCGCACCAGAACGGGCCGGATCGGTGCGCCACTCGGCCTGCTTGGCGCCGGTGCGCTCTAGCGGCTCGGTCAGCCAGTCCTGCACATATTCCACCTGCACCAGGCGCAGGTCGCCCAACTCGCCGGCCGCGATCATCTCGCGCGCCTGCCGCACCATGGGGTAGCCGGTGTAGTTGTGCGTCAGGATGAACAGCGCGTCCGACTTCTCGGCTAGCGCGGCAAGGCGCCTGGCATCGGAGAGCGTCGCCGTCAGCGGCTTGTCGCAGATGACGTGAATGCCGCGTTTGAGGAACTCGCGCGCCGCCTCGTAATGCACATCGTTGGGCGTGACGATGGCGACCGCCTCGATGCCGTTCCTGAGGCGCTTCTCGCGCGCCGCCATCTCGCGGAAGCTGTCGTAGACGCGGTCCTCGGCGAGACCGAGGAGCCGGCCGGATTCACGCGCCCTGGCCGGGGTCGAGGACAGCGCGCCAGCGACCAGCTCGAACTCACCATCGAGCCGCGCGGCGATGCGGTGCACGGCGCCGATGAAGGCGTCCTTGCCGCCGCCGACCATGCCGAGGCGGATGCGCGCGGGCGCGCTCTCACGGGAGGCTTCGATCGCCATCGCTCACCTCTCCAGCCCGAGCATGCGGCGGTTGGCGGCATCATCCGTGCCGGCGCCGGCGAAATCGTCGAAAGCCTTCTCCGTCACGCGGATGATGTGGTGGCGGACGAATTCCGCGCCCTCGCGCGCCCCGTCCTCCGGGTGCTTCAGGGCGCATTCCCATTCGACGACGGCCCAGCCATCGAAGTCGTTGGCCGCCATCTTGGAGAAGATGGCCCCGAAATCGACCTGCCCGTCACCGGGAGAGCGGAAGCGTCCGGCCCGGTCCACCCAGTTCTGGTAGCCGGAATAGACGCCCTGCCTGCCGGTGGGGTTGAACTCCGCGTCCTTGACGTGGAACATCTTGATGCGGTCGCGGTAGATGTCGATGTTCTCGAGATAGTCGAGGCACTGCAGCACGTAGTGCGAGGGATCGTAGAGCATGTTGGCGCGCGGATGGCCGCCGACGCGCTCCAGGAACATCTCGAAGGTGATGCCGTCGTGCAGATCCTCGCCGGGGTGGATCTCGTAGCAGACGTCGATGCCGTTATCCTCGGCATGATCGAGGATGGGACGCCAGCGGCGGGCAAGCTCGTCGAAGGCAGCCTCGATCAGCCCCGCCGGGCGCTGCGGCCACGGATAGACGAAGGGCCAGGCGAGCGCGCCGGAGAAGGAGGCGAGCGTCGAGAGGCCAAGGTTGCGCGAGGCGGTGATCGCCTTCTTCACCTGCTCGACCGCCCATTCCTGCCGGGCCTTCGGATTGCCGCGCACGGCCGGCACCGCGAAACCATCGAAGGCTTCGTCATAGGCCGGGTGCACGGCGACAAGCTGGCCCTGCAGGTGTGTCGAGAGATCGGTGACGACGACGCCGTTCTCCCGCGCCTTGCCGGTGAATTCGGCGCAGTAGTCACGCGAGGCCGCGGCCTTGTCGAGGTCGAACAGGCGCGCGTCCCAGCTCGGCACCTGCACGCCGAGATAGCCGCAGTCGGCTGCCCAGCGGGTAATGGAATCCCAGGAGTTGAACGGGGCCGCGTCGCCGGCGAATTGGGCGAGGAAGAGCGCGGGGCCCTTGATCGTCTTCATCGTTTGTCCTCCCGAGGGCTCGTTGGCCCGGCAGGCGGTCGCTGCCGCCCGTTCTGTTGTAATCGGTTGCAACCAGTCATACGCTAGACTGTAATCGTTTACAAGCGCGTGCGCCGGTGGCCGAAAATGTGTTTGCCTTCCCCGGAAAAGGCGGACAAAAGGCAGCCAGGAGTTGAAGCGAATCCATGAACAAGCCCCTGCCGCGCATCCGGGATGTTGCCCTGGCTGCCGGCGTCTCCACCGCCACCGTCAGCCGCGCGCTGTCGCACCCCGAGCAGGTCTCCCGGGAGACGCGCGAGCGCGTCCTCGCCGCCATCGACGCCACCGGCTACACGATCAACCAGGCGGCGCGGAACCTCCGGCGCCGCCGCACCGGCGCCGTCGTCGTGCTGGTGCCGAACCTCGCCAATCCGTTCTTCTCCAAGATCCTTTCGGCCATCGCCGCCGAGATCGCGCCGATCGGCTACAACGTGCTCGTCGCCGACACGGCCCCGCAGGGGCAGGAGCGCGACGACGAGCGCATGCTCGGTTATCTCAGCAACAACCGCGCCGACGGGCTCATCCTGCTCGACGGCCACCTGCCCGACGAGCTGCGGCGGGATATCGGTGGCTCCGGCTCGCTGCCGCCGCTCGTCTTCGCCTGCGAGTGGATCGAAGGGCTCGCCACCCCTTCGGTGGTCATCGACAACGCCGCAGGAGCGCGCCTCGCCATCCGGCATCTCGCTGAACTGGGGCACCGGCGCATTGCGCACATCATGGGGCCGCCGACGAACGTCCTTACCGTCGAGCGCCGCCGCGGGACGCTGGAGGGGCTGGCGCAGGCCGGCATCCCGGCCCGCGAGGACTGGTTCCTGCCCGGCGATTTCACCATGGAGAGCGGTGCGGCCGCGGCGCACCGCTGGCTCGCCTGCGACGAGCGGCCGACGGGCGTCTTCTGCCAGAGCGACGAGATGGCCTTCGGCTTCATCTCGGAGCTGCATCGCAACGGCCTTTCCGTACCGCGTGACGTCTCCGTCGTCGGCTTCGACGACATCGAGACGGCATCCCGCTACGTCCCGGCGCTGACCACCGTGCACCAGCCGCGCGACGGCATCGGCACCACGGCGGCGCGCATGCTGCTCGCCCTCATGGCCAAAGACGACGAGGCTGCCGTCGCAGTGAATGCGGGGGAACGGCGGCTGCTGCCGGTCGAACTCGTGGTCAGGGAGAGCACCCGGGCCGTGGATTGAACCGGGCGAAAGTGAGGGCAGCAACCGCCGAGCGATGAGCGACCCGTCCCCCTCGCCCGCTTGCAGCGGGGCTAGAGGTGGGGGGAGCCTCCACATGATCGACGACACCCGTTGTCGTTGCTGACAATTCCGAGCGTCCTGCCGAGCGGCACCGCCTCCACCCTGACCCTTCCTACCACTTCGAGGGCGAGGGGATGGCCGTGGCGCCACGCGTCCTGGATGTCGATTAAGCTTCAACCCGTCTGCGCCCCCGGCAGGCGATGCGCCATGCTCCAGGCATGGCCGAAGGGATCGCGGATGCGGGCATAGCGGTCGCCCCAGAAAGCATCCTCCGGCGGCATGGTGACCGTTGCCCCCGCTGCCTGCGCCTTGGCCACCGCCTCGTCGCAATCGGGCACGTCGAGATGCAGAGTCACGGCTGTTCCGCCGATGACGGGCGGCGGGGCGACTTTTTTCTCGCCGCTCGCCTCGGTGCAGAACTCCGGAAAATGGTCGCAGAGATAGAGCTTGGTGCCGTGCACGAGGAGCTCCGCATGCATGAGGCGCCTGCCGTCCTCGGCCGGCATGCGCATCACCTCCTCGGCGCCGAAGGCGCGGCGGTAGAAGTCGATCGCCGCGGCGGCGCCGTCGACGACGAGATGCGGGACGAGTTTCTGCTGCCGGTCCATCCTCTTCTTCTCCCTCCGTCCGGTCTTTATGTCGCGCCACGGCCGTCTTGCCGGCCCTCGGCCCGGCGGCTATGAGCCGATTCAATCGCATTTGGGCAGGCCTGCGGCGATCTTGCCCATTGCTTTTTACGTTGATATCAACATTAATAAGTCATGTCAAAGACGGATGTGCCGGCCGAAACGATACTGCCTTTCGAGGTCACCCTGCACGTGCGCGACAACTGCCTGTGCCTGCACGTGCAGCGCGCGGCGCGCGCGCTGGCACGGCGCTTCGACGACGCTCTTCGCCCCGTGGGGCTGACGAGCGGGCAATTCTCGTTGCTGATGTCGCTCAACCGGCCCGAGCCGCCGAAGATCGGCCAGGTGTCCTCCCTGCTCGCCATGGATCGCACGACGCTGACGGCGAACCTGAAGCCGCTGGAGCGACGGGGGCTTCTCACCGTGAGCGTCGACCCCGACGACAAGCGCAGCCGTCGCCTGAGCCTCACCGACGACGGCCGGCGTGTGCTGGCCGCGGCCTATCCCTACTGGCAGGAGTGCCAAAAGAAGCTCGCCAGCCGCGTCCCCGGCGACGAGGCGGCACGGCTGCTGGCGGACCTGCAGGCGCTGTCATAAGGATTGGCAGTCGGCAGTCGGGCGGATTGCAGGCCGCTGCAACCCTGAGCAACCTCTTCCGATAGCCCTCTTCCGACTGCCGGCTGCCGGCTGCCGGCTGCCCTACTCCCGATTGCCCCGATAGACCTCGAACCAGCCGAGACCGTCCAAGGTCCCGGCGCGCGGGCGGTACTCGCAGCCCACGAAGCCGGTGTAGCCAAGGCGGTCAAGCTCGCCGAAGAGGAAGGGATAGTTCAATTCCCCCCCGTCCGGCTCGTTGCGCGAGGGCACGCTGGCGATCTGGATGTGGCCCGTCACCGGCAGGAGCGCGCGCAGCGCCATGGTGACATCGCCGTGCATGATCTGCCGATGGTAGATGTCGAACTGAAGCTTCACGTTGGGCTGCCCGAGCGCCTCGATGAGAGCGACGGCGCGGCCGAAGTCGTTGAGGAAATAGCCGGGCATGTCGCGGCCGTTGATGGGCTCGAGCATGAGGTCGATGCCCTGCTCGCCGAGCCGGTCGGCGGCGAAGGCGACGGCATCGCGGTAGCGCGCCGCGGCCGCGGGATCGGCGGCATCGGCGAGGCCGCTCATGAGATGCAGGCGCTTCACGCCCGTCGCGGCGGCATAGCGCAGCGCCGTATCAATCGAGGCAAGGAACGCCTCCTCCCGGCCCGCCAAGGCCGCGATGCCCCGCTCGCCCTTGCCCCAGTCGCCGGGCGGGCAGTTGAACAGGGCCTGCGTCAGGCCGTTGTCGGTGAGCGCCCGCGCGACATCCTCCGGCGCGTGCTCATAGGGAAACAGATATTCGACGGCCTCGAAGCCCGCATCGGCCGCCGCCTTGAAGCGGTCGAGGAACGACCATTCGTTGAACATCATGGAGAGATTGGCGGCAAAGCGCGGCATGGCGGCCTCGTGCGTTCGCGGTTCAGAAGGTCAGGACTTTTTGGCAGGCAGCGTCACGCCCGCGGTCTGCGCATAAAAGCGGGCGACGGAGGAATCGTCGTCGCGGCCCATACCGGCGGCCGAGGTCATGGTGAAGAGCTGCAGGGCCGTGGCCGCGACGGGCACCGGGAAATTGCTGGCCCGACTCATGTCCATGACGATGCCGAGGTCCTTGGTGAAGATGTCGACGGCCGAGAGCGGCGTGTAGTCGCCCTCGAGGATGTGCGGCACCCGGTTCTCGAACATCCAGGAATTGCCCGCCGCGCCCGTGATCACCTCGTAGACCTTGCGGATATCGAGGCCGAGCCTGGCCGCGAAGGTGATGGCCTCGCAGGCGGCGGCGATATGCACGCCGGCGAGCAGCTGGTTGACCATCTTGAAGGCGGCCGCCGTGCCGGCCTCGTCGCCGAGCTCGTGCACCGTCCCGGCCACCGCGGCGAGCGCCGGACGGGCCCTCGTCATGGCCGCGGGCGTGCCGGAGGCGAGCACCGTCAGGGCGCCGTCCGCGGCCTTCTTCGCCCCGCCGCTGATCGGGGCATCGAGATAGTGACGCCGCATCGCGGCGACGCGGGCCGCGAGGGCGCGCGCCGCCTCCGGCGCCATGGTGGCGCAGGACACGAACACCGCGCCTTCCGGCAGGGCGGCGGCGGCGCCTTCCGCGCCGAAGAGCACGTCCTCGGTCTGGGCGGCATTGACGACGACCGAGAAGAGCGCATCCGCCCCTTCGGCCGCGGCGGCCGGCGTTGCAGCTGCACGCCCTCCGGCGGCAACGAGCCGCTGCATGGCCTCCCCCGACAGGTCGAAGCCGGCGACGTCAAACCCGGCGCGGACGAGCGATGCAGCCATGCCGAAGCCCATGGCACCAAGGCCGACCACGCCGACGCGCCCCTTCTTCGTCTCCTCCAGCGTCATAAGATGCCTCCCGATACGGCTTGCAGCACCCGACTTGTGCAAGCGCTGTCAACGAAGCATTATAATGGATGACAGCGCTTGCATAGATGCTATCTTGCGCCACTCTACCTGCGCCGGGGCCTGCCATGACCATCCGCCACGAGACCGCGCCGATGCCCGCCTCCCCGTTGCGTCTCGCCGAGGTGGCCGCGCGGGCCGGCGTCAGCGAAAGCACCGTCTCGCGCGTGCTGCGCAACATCGGGCCGATCGCGGAGGCAACGCGCGTCGCCGTGCTGAAGGCCGCCGAGGAGCTCGGCTACGTGCCCAACCGCCTCGCCGGGGCGCTCGCTTCGACGGGCAGCGCCCTCGTCGGTGTCGTGGTGCCCTCGCTCGACAACATCGTCTTCGCCGAAGTGCTGCGCGGCGTCACCGAAAGGCTGGAGGAAGCGGGGCTTCAGGCCGTCATCGGCGTCACGGGCTACGATCTCGCGCGCGAGGAGCGCATCGTCTCGGCGCTGCTTGCCTGGCGGCCGCGCGGCCTCGTCATCGCCGGGATCGACCACACGCCGCGCCTGCGCGATCTGCTCGCCGCCAACGGCACGGCCGTCGTCGAGATGATGGACATCGACGGCGCCGAGCCGGCGCTCGACCGGCGCGTCGGCCTCTCGCACGGAGCGGCGGGCGCGGCCATGGCGGCGCATCTTCTTGCGCGTGGCTATCGCCGCTTCGGCTATGTGGGTCACGATATCTCGCGGGACATCCGGGCGCGCAAGCGCCTCGACGGCTTTGTTGCAGAACTCGCCCGGCGCGGGGTCGCGCTCGTCGCCGAGGAGATGGTGGCCGGCCCCTCCTCCGTCGCCGCCGGCCGTCGCGGGCTCGCCACGCTCCTTGCCGCCCATCGCGACCTCGACGCTGTCTATTTCTCCAACGACGACATGGCGGTGGGCGGCTATTTCCACTGCGAGGCCAACGGCCTCCGCATGCCGGACGACCTCGCCATCGCCGGCTTCAACGGCCTCGACATCGGCCAGGAGCTGCCCCGGCGGCTCACCACCGTGCGCTCGCCGCGCTACCGCATCGGTCAACTGGCGGCCGAACAGATCCTGACACGGCAGGGGGCGGCGGAGGCAGCGGCGAAACCCGCGACCATCGATGTCGGTTTCGAGCTCATCGCCGGGGAGACGGCGTAAGCCTCACCGGCCACGACAAGAGAGGAAAATCCCATGCTTCTCGGCTGCATTGCCGACGACTTCACCGGCGCGAGCGACCTCGCCAATACGCTCGCCAAAGGCGGCATGCGCACCACACAGTTCATCGGCGTGCCGGCGGAACCGGCGGCGGGCGACTGCGAGGCCGGCGTCGTGGCGCTGAAGAGCCGCTCCATTCCCGCCGCCGCGGCCGTGGCGCAGTCGCTCGCCGCGCTCGAATGGCTGCGGCAGCAGGGCTGTCGGCAATTCCTCTTCAAATATTGCTCGACCTTCGATTCCACGCCCCAGGGCAATATCGGCCCGGTGGGCGAGGCGCTCGCGGAGGCGCTCGGCACCAGGGGCGCCGTCGCCTGCCCGGCCTTTCCCACCACGGGGCGCACGATCTACCAGGGCCACCTGTTCGTGAAGGACCGGCTCCTGTCCGAATCCGGCATGGAGAAGCACCCGCTCACCCCGATGACGGACCCGGACCTTCGGCGCTTCCTTGCCCTGCAGACGAAGACGCCGGTCGGCCACGTGCCGTGGGCGACCGTCGATGCGGGCCCTGACGCGGTCAAGACGGCCCTGAAGGAGGCGGCGGGGCGCGGCGAGACCCTCGTCATCATCGACGCGATCAGCGATGCCGATCTCTTCACCATCGGCGCGGCGCTCGCCGAGGCGCCGCTCGTCACCGGCGGCTCGGGCATCGCGCTCGGCCTGCCCGAGAACTTCCGCAAGGCCGGTCTCCTCTCCGGCAAGGGCTCGGCCTTCACGCCCGTCGACGGCCCGACCGTCGTGCTGGCAGGCAGCTGCTCGGGCGCGACGCGCGAGCAGGTGAGGCGCCATGCCGCGCAGCACCCCGGCCTCGCGCTCGAGATCGACAAGATCATGAGCGGCACCCTGACGCCGGACCAGGCCGCCTTCTTCCTGATGGAGCGCATCCGCCTCACGCCGATCTGCTATTCCACGGCCACGCCCGAGGAGGTGAAGGCGGTGCAGGACCGCTACGGCCGCGAGGCGGTGGCCGAGGCGATCGAGGGCTTCTTCGGGGAACTCGCCGTCACCCTCAACAACCGCGGCGTCAACCGCATCATCGTCGCCGGCGGAGAGACGTCGGGTGCCGTCGTCAGCGCGCTCGAGATCGACCGGCTCGACATCGGGCCGGAGATCGACCCCGGGGTGCCGGCGCTGTCCGGCTCGCGCAACGGGCCGCTGGCGCTGGCGCTCAAGTCCGGCAACTTCGGCGCGGCGGACTTCTTCGACAAGGCGGCGGCCGTCCTCGCCGGCAAGGGCGTGGGAGGTATGGGCACAGAAGACAAGAGCGCGGGAGGTGCGGCATGAGCGAGGCGAAACTGCGCGAGGAGATCGTCCGCTTCGCCCGCTCGCTCTTCGAGCGCGGGCTCACCCCCGGCTCGTCCGGCAACATCTCGGTGAGGCTCGACGACGGCGGCTGGCTGGTGACGCCGACCAATGCCTCCCTCGGCTTCCTCGATCCTGCCCGCATCTCGCGTCTCGACGCGGACGGGCGCCTCGTGGGCGGCGATGCGCCGACCAAGGAGATCCCACTGCACGCTGCACTCTACGAGACGCGCGGCAGCGCCCGCGCCATCGTGCACCTGCATTCGACCCATTCCGTCGCGGTGTCCATGCTGCCGGAGATCGATGCCAACAACGTCCTGCCGCCGCTCACCGCCTATTCGGTGATGCGCGTCGGCCGCACGGCGCTGGTGCCCTACTACCGCCCCGGCGATCCGGCGGTGGCGGACGCCATCCGCGGTCTGGCCGGCCGCTACAGCGCGGTGCTGCTCGCCAACCACGGCCCGGTGGTGGCGGGCGACACGCTGGAGGCGGCCGTCTACGCCACGGAGGAGCTGGAGGAGACGGCGAAGCTCCACCTGCTGACACGCGGCCTCAACCCGCGCCTGCTCTCGCCGGCGCAGGTCCAGGACCTCGTCGCGCATTTCAAGCTGGAACCATGGCCCGAGGACGAACACGGGCACGGTCACGACCACTGACCCGTCTCAGGCCCTGCGGACCGCGCGCGCTCTCGTCTCGCGGCCGCGGCCGAAATCGGCCAGCTTCGTCTCGAGACGCCGCGCCTCCTCGTGTAGGAGCGCCGCGACCTCTGCCCGCCGGGCCTCGCCGAGGCGGCTCTCAATGGCCGCGACGCTCAGCGCGCCCACGGGCTGGCCTGCGGCATCGCGCACGGCGACGCCCATGCCCCAGGAGCCCTGCATCAGCAGGCCCGGATTGAGCGCATAACCGGCGGCCCGCGTCTCGGCCACGCTCGTGCGCAGCATCTCCGGCGTGAAGCGCGGGTAGCGCTCGGTCATGACCGCGCTGTTGGCGGCGATCACAGCCTCGACATCCTCGTCCGGCAGTGCCGCCAGGATGGCGAGCGAGCCGGAGCCGACGCCGAGCGGGTGCCGGTCGCCCGGCATCAGCACATGGGTGCGGATGGGGAAGGCCCCCTCCTCCCGGTGCAGGCAGATGGCGTAGTTCTCGCGGCGGATCGAGACGAAGGCCGTGTCCTCCGTGCGGGCGGCGAGCCGCGCCACGCCCTCGAGCGACAGGCGATGCAGGCCGAAGCGCTCCTCCGCCAGGGTGCCGAGCACGTAGCTCTCGGGTCCGAGGTGATAGCGCCCGCCGGTTTCTTCCTGTTCGACGAGACCGGCACGCATGAGCGAGAGCAGCAGGCGGCGGACGGTCGGCTTGTTGAGCCCGCTCTCGGCCACGAGATCGGCCAGACGCGCGCCCTCCCGGCGACGGGCGCCGACCATCATGAGCAGCGCGAGCGCCCGATCGACGCTCTGCGCCCCTTCGGCCTTGCCGTTCGACGCATGATCCATACTGCGGATCATCCTGAACTCCCGCCCCACCCGGAAAGGCGACGAGATTAGCGCCGATTGCGTGCGAGACAACCGAGCATGCTTGAAGTGCGATGCCCGCGGTTCACATATCGGACCACGCAACGACACGCGGCCCGAATATCCACACCCGGCGCATCCCTTCGCCGCGACGCATCGGGGCCATATTGGGCTACCATCGTGCGAATCGCGGCCTGAGACGGGAGCGAAACGCCATGAATGTCCGCTGGTTGATGCTCGGCGTTGCCGCGGCGATGGTCGGCACGGCGGCCATGGCCCGCCCCGGGAACGTGGTGGCGGGTCATGCCCTGGCACAGAAGCACTGCGGCGCTTGCCACGCCCTCGACAAGACGGGCAAGAGCCCCAAGCCGGAGGCGCCGCCCTTCCGCACGCTGCACGAGCGCTATCCGGTCGAGGGCCTCGAGGAGGCGCTCGCCGAGGGCATGGTGACCCTGCATCCCGACATGCCCGAGATCACCTTCGCGCCCGACGACATCGACGATTTCATCGCCTACCTGAAGTCGCTGGAGAAATAGCCTATCGGCCGGTGAAGCGGGGTGCCCGCTTGGCGACGAAGGCGCTGACGCCTTCGGCGAAATCCGCGCTCGCGGCGCAGGTCGTAAAGGCGGAGGCCTCCTCGGCGAGCTGCGCGGGCAGGTCCCTGTCGAGCGAGGTGCGCATCAGCCGCTTGATCCTAGCGTAGGCGAGCGCCGGCCCGGCTGCAAGGCGGGTGGCGAGCGCCTCCGTCTCCGCCTCGAGCCGCTCGCGCGGCACGACGCGGTTGACGAGGTTGAGGCGCAGCGCTTCGGTGGCGTCGACGGTATCGGCGAGCAGCGCCAGCTCAAGCGCCTTGCGCAACCCGACGACGCGCGGCAGGGACCAAGTGGCCGAGCCGTCCGGGCTCGCGCCGATGCGGGCATAAGCGAGCGTAAACTGCGCGTCGTCGGCGGCGATGGCGAGATCGGCCAGCAGCGCGATGCTGAGCCCGGCTCCGGCCACCGGGCCGTGCAGGCTGGCGATGACGGGCTTGGGCATCTCGGCGAGGCGCGCAACCGCCTCGTGAAACGGTTCGATCAGCCGCTGCACCAGCGCCGGCGCCTCAGGCCCCGCGGCATGGAAACGGCTGACATCGCCGCCGGCCATGAAGCCGCGGCCCTCGCCGGAGATGACGACGACCCGCACGCGCTCGTCGCGGGCCGCCGTCTCCACCGCCGCGCGCAGGGCGGCGACCATGGCCTCGTCGAGCGCGTTGAGCACCTGCGGCCTGTTGAAGCGGATGGAGGCGATGCCCTCCGCCCGCGCGAAGATGATGGGGCTGTCGTCCACGCAGGTCCTCCCGGATCGTTCGCGGCAGAATGGCGGCTGGCGGGCGCCGGCGCAATCGCCGTTCGGTCCCGGTGGTCTATTCGGCCACGCGTGTGCCGTCGGCGTTGAAGGTCTTCAGGTAGGCGACGAGGTCGTCGACCTCCTGCTCCTTCTTGAGGCCGGCGAAGACCATCTTCGTGCCCGGGATTTTGGCCCGCGGATCGGCGATGTATTCGCGAAAATTGGCTTCGTCCCAGACGATGCCGGACGCCTTGTTGGCTTCGGAATAGCTGTAGCCGGGCGCCGTGCCCGCGGTGCGGCCGAAGAGCCCGTTCAATTCCGGTCCGACGACGTTCTTCGCCTTCTCGCCGACCTGATGGCAGGCCCGGCACTTGAGGAAGACGCGCTCGCCAGCCTTGGCGTCGCCAGCGGCGGCGGCCGGCGACAAGGTGGTAACGAGAATGGCGATTGCGAGCAGCGGCTTGAGAATCATCGAACGCTCCTTCCATCGGCAAACGGGCGCCGTTATGGCCCGAATGCCGCAGAAGGAGGCGACGACTCTTCGTCGCGGGGCTCAGCCCTTGGCCAGGAAGGCGGCGACGTCCGCCACCCGCGGCATGGGCGCGACGGCGCCATGGCCGAGCGTGGAGAGCGCCGCGGCGGCATTGCCATAGGCAGCAGCCGCAAAGGGATCACCCGAGCGCAGCCATGCGGCCAGAAAGGCGCCGTCGAAAGTGTCGCCCGCGCCGGTCGCGTCCACCGCCTTGACCGGCCGGCCCGCGATCAAGCGCCGCTCGCCCGGCACGGCGACCATGGTGCCGTCCTTGCCGAGCGTGAGCGCGACGATGCGCGCGCCGCCCTTGAGATAGAAATCGCAGATGTCCTCCGGCCGGTCGAGCCCGGTGAGCTGGCGGGCATCGTCGAGGCCCGGCAGGACGATGTCGGCGAGTTGCGCCGTCGCGTTGATGACGGCGCGTGCCCTGTCGAGCGGCCACAGACGCAGGCGCAGGTTGGTGTCGTAGCTGACAGCCACGCCCTTCTCGCGGGCATGGCGCACCGCCGCGAAACAGGTGTCGCACGCCTCGACCGAGATCGCCTGGCTGATGCCGGAGATGTGGAGGACGCGGCTTGAACCGATTAGATCGAGAGGCAAAAGAGAAGGGCGGACGAGGCTCGCGGCGGATCCGGCGCGATAATAGCTGAACTCGTGCCCGTCCGGGCCGTAGCTGATGAAGTAGATGCCGGTGCGCTCGCCGGCCATGGTGATGACGGAGGAGCGATCGACCCCCTCCTCGTCCCACAGCTTCAGGAAGTCGCGCCCGAAGGCGTCGTCGCCGACGGCAGTGAAGACCGCCGTCTTCGCCCCGAGCCGGGCCGCCGCGATGGCGACATTCGAGGTGTCGCCGCCGAAACCGGGCAGGTAGTGCCGCCGCGAATCGTCGAGCTGGGCGAATTCCATCAGGGGTTCGCCGAATGCCAGAATATCGAAGGCAGCCATCAGGGGGTCTCCGGTTGCTCGTCGCCGGCTGTCTAGACCATGGCGTCCGAAAGTGTAAGCGGTTTTCGCCTCAGCGCAGGGCCTCGCGCCGGATCAGAAGATCCGCCGCCGTCGCCGCTGCGATGACGGCCGGCGCCTTGCCCGCGATGCCGGGAATGCCGATGGGGCAGACGAGGCGGGCGATGGCGGTTTCATCGAGCCCGGCCTGGGCGAGCTGGCTGACGAAACGCGCCTTCTTGGTCGCGCTGCCGATGAGGCCGACGTAGGAAATGTCTGCCCGCCGCAGGGCCGCTGCCACGACGGCGAGGTCGAGCGCGTGGTCATGCGTCATGACGAGGACGAAAGCGCCGGCCGGCGCGGCGGCGAACTCTTCGGCAGGATCCGAGAAGACGGCCGGCGTCGCATTGGCCGGGATGTGGGCCGGGAAGGCGTCGGGGCGTGCATCGAGCCAGCGGACGGCGAACGGCAGCGGCGCGAGCGCCAGGACGAGCGCGCGCCCAACATGGCCGGCACCGAAGAGGAGTAGTGGCGTCGCCTGGTCCTCGTAACGCTCGCGCCAGCCGCCGGCCGGGGTCTCCCCGCCGATGCGCCGCACGATGCGCCCGGAGGCGTCGCGAGCCGCCGAGACCGTGAACGGCCCCTCCGTCTCCGCGGTGGCCAAGGCCGCGAGTTCATCCGCATCCTCGCGCCCGAACACCTCGACATGGACGGCGACCCGCCCGCCGCAGCACTGGCCGAGATCGGGGCCGAGCGCCATGTCGAGCCGCGTCAGGGCTCGCCGGCCGGCCGCCATGGCCCGGCGCGCCTCGGCGAGCGCCTCCCATTCGAGCCGGCCGCCCCCGATCGTGCCGTGAAAGGCGCCGTCCGGCCGCACCACCATGCGGGCACCGGCCTCGCGCGGCGCGGAGCCCTTGACGTCGGCGAGGGTGACGAGCGCCCCACGCCCATGGGCGCGCACGAAATCCCGCAATGTCCGCCAAATGGGCATCTCGCCTCACAGCGCGCCGACGATGGCGCGCAACACGGCCTCCGGGGTCGCCGGCGCGTCGAGCGGCGCAAGACCGTCGCCACGCGCGGCGCGCACTGCATCGGATATGGCGCAGAAAACGGAATTTGCCAGCATCAAAGGCGGCTCGCCCACCGCCTTGGAGCGGTAGATGGTCGGCTGGCGATTGGCGCTCGGGAAGAGCGTGACGCGAAAATCGGCCGGCACGTCCGAGGCGACGGGGATCTTGTAGGTGGAGGGCGCATGGGTGGCGAGGCGGCCCTTGCCGTCGAACACCAGCTCCTCCGTGGTCAGCCAGCCCATGCCCTGGACGAAGCCGCCCTCGATCTGGCCGATATCGATGGCCGGGTTCAGGGAGCGGCCGACGTCGTGCAGGATGTCGACGCGGTCGAGCCTGTACTCGCCGGTCATGGTGTCGATGGTCACTTCGGCACAGGCGGCGCCATAGGCGAAGTAGAAGAAGGGCTGTCCCCGCCCCGCCGCCCGGTCCCAATGGATCTTCGGCGTGCGGTAGAAGCCGGTGGCGGAGAGCTGGATGCGGGCCTGATAGGCCTTCTTCACCAGTTCCGCGAAGGCGAGGCTCTCGTTGCCGAAGAAGACACGGTCGTCGCGGAATTCGATCTCGCCCTCGGCGACATCGAAGATCTCGCAGAGAAAATCGACAAGGCGCTGGCGGATGGTGCCCGCGGCGATGCGGGCCGCCATGCCGTTGAGGTCGGAGCCCGAGGAGGCGGCCGTCGGCGAGGTATTGGGCACCTTGGCCGTCGTCGTCGCCGTGATGCGCACGCGCTCGATGCCGACGCCGAACTCCTCCGCCACCACCTGCGCCACCTTGATGAAGAGCCCCTGCCCCATCTCGGTGCCGCCGTGGTTCAGATGGATCGAGCCGTCCTGGTAGACGTGCACGAGCGCGCCGGCCTGGTTGAGATGGGTGAGCGTGAAGCTGATGCCGAACTTCACCGGCGTCAGCGCCAGGCCCTTCTTCAGCACCGGCGAACGCGCGTTGAAGGCGGTGATCGCGGCGCGGCGGGCGCGGTAGTCGCACTCGGCCTCCAACTGCTCGACGAGGGCGGCAAGCACGTCCGTGTCCTCGACGCTCTGGCCATAGGGCGTCTCGTCCCGGCCGGGTGCGTAGAAGTTCGCCTTGCGCACGTCGAGCGGGTCGCGCCCGAGGCGGGCAGCGATCTCGTCCATGACGCGCTCGGCCGCGAGCATGCCCTGCGGACCGCCGAAGCCGCGGAAAGCGGTGTTGGAGACCGTGTTGGTCTTCAGCCGCCGCGAGGCGATGTGCACCGCCGGCAGGAAATAGGCATTGTCGGCATGGAACATGGTGCGGTCGACGACGCCCTGGCTGAGGTCGGCCGAACAGCCGCAGCGGGCATTGAACGTGACGTCGTAGGCCGCGATGCGCCCCTTGTCGTCGAAGCCGACGCGCCAGTCGGCCCGCATGTCGTGACGCTTGCCGGTCACCGCCATATCGTCGTCGCGGTCGAGCCGCAGCTTGCAAGGCTGGCCGGTGGCGCGAGCAGCAAGCGCAGCGATCACGGCCCATTGCGTCGCCTGCGTCTCCTTGCCGCCAAAGCCGCCGCCCATGCGCCTGACCTCGCAGGTGACGAAGGCGTCAGGGATGCCGAGCGCACGCGCCACGATGTGCTGGACCTCGCTCGGATGCTGGGTGGAGGAATGGACGAGCATGTCGCCGTCCTCCCCCGGCACGGCGAGCGCGGCCTGGCCCTCGAGGTAGAAATGCTCCTGCCCGCCGATGCGCAGCACACCCTCGAGGCGATGGGGGGCGTCGGCGAGCGCCGCCTCAACGTCGCCGCGGCCGAAGGCATAGTCCGGCAGCACCGTCTCGCGGCGCGCCAGCGCATCCTCCACCGTCACGCTCGGCGCCTCCTCGGCGATGTCGAAGGCGGCGAGCCGCGCGGCCCGCCGCGCCGCGTCGCGGGTTGTCGCCACCACGGCAAAGACCGGCTGGCCGTGGAAGAGCACCTCGTCCTTGGCGAATACCGGCTCATCGGCATTGGCCGGCGAGATGTCGTTGCGGCCTGGCACGTCGGCGGCCGTCAGGACGGCGACGACGCCGGGGGCGGCATGCACGGCGGCCAGATCGACCCCCGAGAGCCGCCCGCGTGCGACCGGGCTGAGGCCGAGCGCGACATGCAGGGTGCCGTCCGGCTCGCGGATATCGTCGATATAGAGCGCCGCGCCCGAAACGTGGCGGATGCCGGAATCGTGCGGCAGGGGGCGATGGACGTGGCGGAGCGGCGAACCGTCACCGGAAACGCCAGACATCCCGGAGGGCGCCGCGTGATCCTCCCCCGCGGCGGGAGGTGGCGGCCGCAGGCCGACGGAAGGGGCCTGCGCGACCGCCGCTGGGAGCGCCCCACCCGTCTCGCGCCTGCGGCGCGATCCACCCTCCCCTGAAGGGGAGGGATCAGATGCGCCCAACCTGCTTCTAGGCACCCGGAGATCGCCCGATTCTTCATTCTGCCGCATGGCGGACCTCCCGGTGGGCAATGAGGCGCGTTGCGGCATCGTCACCCGTCGCGATCTCCATCAACGCCTTCATGAGGAGATTGCCGGCGACGCGGCGGCGATAGGCGGCGGAGGCGCGGTGATCGGTCAGAGGGGCGAAATCGGCGTCGAGCGCGGCGGCCGCCCGCTCGGCGGCGGCGTGATCGTCGATGGCCGCGCCGGTGAGCGCCACCTCGGCCGCCCGCGCCCGCTTGGGGATGCCGGCCATGCCGCCATAGGCGATGCGCGCCTCGCGCACCGTCCCGTTGTCGGCTAAGTCGAAGCAGAAGGCACCCATGACGGCGGAAATGTCCTCGTCGAAGCGCTTGGTCACCTTGAAGACACGGACGTGCCGGCCGGCGGGCTTCCTCACCGTGACCCCCGTGACGAATTCGCCCGGCTGCCGGTCCTGCTTGCGGTAATCGAGAAAGAAGTCTTCGAGCGGCAGGCTGCGGCGGCCGTCGCCGCGGCGCAGGTGTAGGGTGGCGCCTAGGGCGATGAGGGCGGGCGCAAGGTCGCCGATGGGCGAGCCGTTGGCGATATTGCCGCCGACCGTGCCGGAGGCCCGCACCTGCTGCGAACCGAAGCGGCGCATCAGCTCGTCGAGATCGGGATCGAGCGCGCCGAGCGCCTCGCGCGCCCGCGCCAGCGTCACGGTGGCGCCGAGCGTGAGCGTCCCGTGCTCCTCCGCGACCGCATCGAGCCCGGCGACGCGGCCGAGCCAGATGATCTTCGGCAAGTCGGCGAGGGCTTTGGTCACCCACAGGCCGACATCGGTGGCGCCGGCGACCAGCGTCGCATCCGGGTGGCCGAGATAGAGCCGGGCCAGTGCATCGGTGCTCGCCGGAGCGGCGAAGAAGGAGCGCTCGTCGCCGACGAAAACGTCCGCCTGGTCCCTGAGGGCCGCCAGCGCCTTGGCCACCTGCTGCCGCCGCTGTGCGAAAGGATCAGCCTCGATCCGGCCCAGCGCATCGAACGCCGCCGCGACGATGGGGCGATAGCCGGTGCAGCGGCAGAGATTGCCGGCGAGCGCATCCGTCACCCCCTGCCGGTCCGGTGCCTCGCCCGTCTCGTAGAGTGCGAGAAGGCTCATGACGATGCCGGGCGTGCAGAAGCCGCATTGGGAGCCGTGGCGCTCCACCATCGCCTGCTGCACGGGATGCAGGCGCCCGTCGGCGGCGAGGTCCTCGACCGTCAGCACCTCGGCGCCGTCCACCTGGCCGAGGAGGAGGATGCAGGCATTGACCGGCTCGGACACGAGGCGGCCGTCGACGAGGCGGCGCAGCACGACCGTGCAGGCCCCGCAATCGCCCTCGCCGCAGCCTTCCTTGGTGCCGGTGGACCTTTCTGTCAGACGCAGCCAGTCGAGAAGCGTGGTGCGCGGCTCGACATTCCCGACCTCGACCGTTTCGTTCCGTCTCAGGAAACGGATTGTTCGGCGCATTTTCTGGTTCGTCCCTCTGTTTGCCCGAGTGTGCCCCATTCGGGGGGCCGTGCAACAGGGGAAAAGGCAGGCCGCCGGGAGTGCGGCGCAGACAGGCGTGAGGCGAATCCCGCGCTGCTGCGATGAGGGAGTGTCCCGGGAATGGGCCCGGGCTCAGCGCCGCATCACTACGTGCTGCGGCGCGTCCGGGCACAAAGGCGTACCAGGCCGGTCCCGTCAGCCCGCGTGGAAGCGGAATTCGCTCACCTGCCGGTAGACATCGCCGGGAGTAAGGAGTGTCGAGGGGAAATGCGGCACGTTGATGCTGTTCGGGAAATGCTGCGGCTCGAGCGCGAGGCCTGCGTTGGAGCCATAGGCTGCGCCGTCGAGGCCGGGAATGCCGGAAAGGTCGATCTTGCGCCCGTCGTAGACCTGGAGGCCGGGCGCCGTCGTCCACACATCGAGGGCAAGGTTGTTGCGCAGCGAGGCGACGAGCGCGGCATGGGCGAGCGGCAGGCCGGGGATGCCGGATGGCTCCAGCCGGTTGCGCCGCAGGACGAAGTTGATGTCGTAGTGCACAGGCGCGCCCGTCTCGGCGTCGGGAAAGCGGATCGAGCGGTTGCCGCGGAAATCGTAGGGCGTGCCCTCGACCGAGCGGATCTCGCCGGTGGTGATGAGGTCGGCATCCGTCACGGTGATGAAATCCGCCTCGACGCGCATGCGGTGATCGAGAACCGAGGGCGAGCCGTCGAGGTTGAAATAGGAATGGTGGGCGAGGTTGACCGGCGTCGGCCGATCGGTCGTCGCCGAGAGCTCGATGCGCAGCGTCGCCGGCTCGGTGAGGCGGTAGACGCAGGTGACCGTCACATTGCCGGGGAAGCCGTGGTCGCCGTCCGGGGAGACGAGCGTCAGCGTGACGCTCGAATCATCGTGGTGGGCGAACTGCCACGGGCGCTTGCCGAAACCTTTCGCGCCGCCGTGCAGCATGTGCCGGCCGCTCTGGTTGCGGTCGACCTCGTAGACGGTGCCGTCGATGGAGAAGCGGCCGTGGCCGATGCGGTTGGCGACCCGGCCGGCGATGGCGCCCATGTGCGGGGAATGGGCGATGTAGTTGTCGAGGCTGTCGAAGCCGAGGACGACGCGCTGCAACTCGCCCGACGGCAGGGGCACCTGCATGTCCCTCAACACGGCGCCCCATGTCAGCACCTTGGCATGTGCCTTGCTTTTGGGGGCACGAATGGTGATCTCGCGGACGGGCTGGCCCTCGGCCACACCGAAATCTCTAACGCTCATCGACGCTCCGTTTCTCGCGCGGCCGGTCACCGCTCGTTCCGGCTCAGGTTGACAGCTTTACTCCGGCGGCCACGATCTTGCCAAATTCCGGACCGTATCCCGATATCCGGCCTCGCGCCTTGACCTTGCCGCCCGTCCGGGGCACCTCGCCTCGCGCAAGAGCGAAACGCAACGCATCACAAGGGGATGTCCATGCGCATCATCGTCGTCGCCGCGCTCCTCGGCCTCGTGCTCGCCGCCTGCAGCTCCTCGTCGGGCACGCGCACGCAGCCGGCCCAAGCCTATATGCCGCATCCGGCGCCGGGCCAGCTGATCGACGCCGAGAACGACCCTTACGCCGTGGAATGAGGCAGTCGGCAGTCGGCAGTCGGCAGTCGGCAGTCGGCAGTCGGGCTGATCTCGCACCATCGCCTTCAAGCGCAACCCCGTTTCCCGGGCGCATGCAGCGCAAGCGGAATGCGACCCGGGAACCAGCGCATGAACCGGCCGAAGGCGCCGAATGGCCGGCCCCGGCTCAGCACCGCATCATTTCATGCTACGGTGCATCCGGCGCACACGACCGCCGTTGGCCTCACCACGTCCCGGTATTCGGCATCGAAGCCCAGGGTTCGGCCGGGGGCTTGGGCTGGCCCTCCTGCAGGAGCTCGATGGAGATGCCGTCGGGCGAGCGGATGAAGGCCATGTGCCCGTCGCGCGGCGGACGGTTGATGGTGACCCCCGCCTTCATCAGCCGGTCGCACAGGTCGTAGATGTCGTCGACGCGATAGGCGAGATGGCCGAAGTTGCGCCCGCCCTTGTAGTCCTCCGGGTCCCAGTTGTAGGTCAGTTCGAGCAGGGGGGCCTGGCTCGCCGCAGCGGCCTCTTTGTCCTTCGGCGCGGCGAGGAAGACGAGGGTGTAGCGGCCCTTCTCGTTCTCCATCCGACGCACCTCGACGAGGCCGAGCTTGTTGCAATAGAAGTCCAGCGAGTCCTCGAGATTCGAGACACGCACCATCGTGTGCAGATATCGCATGGGTCACCTCCCGTCTGATGCGGGAGAGGATCGTCGATGCCGCGGGCAAGTCAAACCCGCAAGCGGAATAGGTGCCATGAGCCCACCGTCCATCTCGTCGGAGCGGCAGCGCAACGAACGGCGCAAGGAACGCGCCGCCTTCGTCTCGATCCTGGCGAGCGCCGGGCTCACCCTCGGCAAGGGGGCGGCCGGCTTCGCCACGGGCTCGCTCGCCCTCATCTCGGATGCGGCCAACAGCCTGCTTGACGTCGCGGCGACGACCATGACGTGGCTCGCCGTGCGCGCCGCACACAAGCCGGCCGACGCGCAGCACCAGTACGGCCACGGCAAGTTCGAATCGCTTTCGGCACTCGTGCAGACGGCCTTCCTCTTCCTCCTCTCGGGTGTCATCGCCGTCGAGGGCGTGCGGCGGCTGTCGAGCGGCGAGACGGAAATCCTCCTCTCATGGCCGGCCGTCGGCGTGGTCGTCGGCTCGATCGTCGTCGATGCCTGGCGCTGGTGGGGGCTGACGCGCGTGGCGCGCGAAACGGGCAGCGAGGCGCTCGCGGCGGATGCGCTGCATTTCTCCTCGGATCTCGTCAATTCCGTCTTCGTCCTCGTCGCCTTCGCCGCCGCCCATTTCGGCTATCCGCAGGCGGATGCGCTCATCGCCATCGGCGTGTCGTTCTTCATCGCCTTCGCCGGCTTCCGCCTCGCCCGCCGCACCATCGACACCTTGCTCGACACGGCGCCCAAGGGTCTGGCAGAGCGTGTGACGGGGCTCGCGGAGAAGGTGCCCGGCGTGGTTGGCGTGGATCGCGTGCGCGTGCGCTCCTCCGGCTCGCTGATCATGGGTGAGGTGGGCATCCGCGTCTCGCGCACCTTGCCGCTCGACCGCGTCACCCAGATCAAGGAGCGGGTGCGCAACGCCATCCACGCGGACCTGCCGGACAGCGAGTTCACCATTTCGACGACGCCGGTGCAGATCGACGACGAGACAGTGCTGGAGCGTGTGATGCTCATCGCTGCGCGCCTGCGCGTGCCCGTGCACCATGTCACCGTGCAGAACCTCGCCAGCCGCCTGTCGGTGAGCTTCGACATCGAAGTCGACGCCCGCCTCACCCTCGCCCAGGCGCACGAGGTGGCCAGCCGGCTCGAGACAGCGCTCGTCGAGGAACTCGGGCCGCAGGTGGAGGTGGAAAGCCACATCGAGCCGCTCGTCGTGCAGCATCTCGACGGGCGCGAAGCGGATGCCGAGACCGTCGCCGGCATCGCTTTGTCGCTCGCCAACCATGCGCGCGAATGCAACGGCATCACCGGCGTGCACAGCGTACGCGTGCGCGAGACGCCGGCGGGTTTTGTCGTCAACTACCACTGCCGGCTCGATCCCGGCCTCGACATCGCGACCGTGCACGATATGGTCGACGAACTCGACCGGCGGATGCGCACCGACCATCCCGAGATCGGCCGCATCGTCGGCCATGCCGAGCCGCGACCGGAGACAGCCGGAAGAGACATCGCAGCGGGCGGCACAAGCGGCTATCGTTGAGACAGGATACGGGGAGAGCGTTGATGCGTGACGAGAGCGGGGCCGTCATCCGGCTGGAAGACTACAGGCCGACGGACTACCTGATCGATCGCGCGGAACTCGACATCCGGCTCGACCGTCACGCCACCCGCATCCTCGCCAAGCTCCATCTGCGCGCCAACCCGGCGGGCCGGCCGGCCGTGCCCCTCGTCCTCGACGGGGACGAGTTGCGCCTCGTCTCGCTCGCCATCGACGACGTGCCCGCCTCGCCGCAGGCCTTCGAGGCCTCGCCCGAGCGCCTCGTGGTTCATGCCCCGCCGGCGCAGCCGTTCACGCTGACCATCGAGACCGAGACCGATCCCACGGCCAATACGAAACTGATGGGGCTCTATCGCTCGGGCAGCGCCTATTGCACGCAGTGCGAGGCCGAAGGCTTCCGCCGCATCACCTATTTCCTCGACCGGCCCGACGTCCTCTGCGTCTTCACAACCCGCATCGAGGCGGACCGGCAGGAGGCGCCGGTGCTGCTCGGCAACGGCAATCCGGTCGCCGCGGGCGAAGCCGGCGGCGGCCGCCATTTCGCCATCTGGCACGATCCCTTCCCCAAGCCGTGCTATCTTTTCGCCATCGTCGGCGGGCGCCTCGACAAGGTCGCCGACCGGTTCACGACCATGTCGGGGCGCGCGGTTGACGTCGCGGTCTATGTCGAACCCGGCAAGGCGGCGGACGCGACCTACGCCCTCGATGCGCTCAAGCGCTCCATGGCCTGGGACGAGCGCGTCTTCGGGCGCGAATACGACCTCGACGTGTTCAACGTCGTCGCCGTGTCGGACTTCAACATGGGGGCGATGGAGAACAAGGGCCTCAACATCTTCAACGACAAATACGTCCTCGCCAGCGCCGAGACGGCGACGGACGCCGACTATGCCAATATCGAGGCGATCATCGCCCACGAATATTTCCACAACTGGACGGGCAACCGCATCACCTGCCGGGACTGGTTCCAGCTGTGCCTGAAGGAAGGGCTCACCGTCTTCCGCGACCAGGAGTTCTCGGCCGACGAGCGCTCGCGCGCCGTCAAGCGCATCGCCGACGTGCGCGTGCTGCGGGCACAGCAGTTCGCCGAGGATTCGGGGCCCCTCGCCCATCCCGTGCGGCCGCGTCAGTACCGCGAGATCAACAACTTCTACACGGCGACGGTCTACGAGAAGGGTGCGGAGGTCATCCGCATGCTCAGGACGCTGATCGGCGACGATGCGTTTCGCCGCGGCATGGACCTCTATTTCGACCGCTACGATGGCACGGCGGCGACGATCGAGGAATTCGTCGCCTGTTTCGCCGAAGCGAGCGGGCGCGATCTCGGCCACTTCGCCCAGTGGTACGAGCAGGCCGGCACCCCGACGGTGAACGCCCGCGGCCATTACGACGCGGAGGCGAAGACCTATCGCCTCGCCCTGACCCAGGTGACGCCGCCGACGCCAGGCCAGCCGGAGAAGGCGCCGCAGGTCATCCCGATCCGCCTCGGGCTGGTTGGGGGCAGCGGGGCGGAGATCGCCCTGTCTCCCGCCGCCACGGCCGGCCACATGCCGGGCGTCTTCGTGCTCGACGGCCCATCGGCCACGCTCACCTTCACCAATGTGCCGGAAAAGCCGGTGCCCTCGCTGCTGCGCGGCTTCTCCGCCCCGGTCAGGCTGGAGATCGACCTCGACGAGGACGAACTTCTCGTCCTCTTCCGCTACGACAGCGATGCCTTCAACCAGTGGCAATCCGCCCAGACGGTCGCCACGCGGGCCATCCTGCGCGCCGTGGGCGCCGGGACGCCGCCTGCGCCCGACCGTCGCATGGCCGATGCGCTGCGCCACTTCCTCTCCATGCGCGCCGGCAGCGATCCTGCCTTCGCCGCCCAGGTGCTCGCCCTGCCGACGGAGGCGGACATCGCCCGCGAGATCGGTCACGACGTCGATCCCGATGCCGTTCACCGGGCGCGGCAGCTGGTGAAGGTCGAGCTCGGCGCGGCACTCGCGGCGGAACTGGCGGAGCTCTACAGTCAGTTGAGCTCGCGGGAGCCCTATGTCCCTGATGCAGCCGGAGCGGGCCGTCGGGCCCTGCGCAACGCCTGCCTCGATCTTTTCGCGGCCGGCCGCCCCGCCGAGGGCGAAGATCTTGCCATGCGCCAGTTCCGCGATGCCGACAACATGACGGACCGCTTCGCGGCGCTCGGCGTCCTGTCGCACCTGCCCGGTGCAGCCCGCGAGACGGCGCTTGCCGAATTCTCGGAGCGCTTCCGCAACAATGCGCTCGTCCTCGACAAGTGGTTCTCGCTGCAGGCCATGATCCCCGAGCCCGAGACGCTGGAGCGGTTGCGTGGCCTGATGCGCCATCCCGCCTTCTCGATGGGCAACCCCAACAGGGTGCGCTCGCTCATCGGCAGCTTCGCGATGGCCAATCTCACCCAGTTCAACCGGGCGGACGGCGCCGGCTACGACTTCGTCGCCGACATGGTCCTCGCGCTCGATGCACGCAACCCGCAAGTCGCCGCCCGGCTGCTGACCGCCTTTCGCACCTGGAAGATGCTCGAGCCCAGGCGCAGGGCCGAGGCGGAGAAGGCGTTGCGCCGTGTTGCCGGCACGCCCGGCCTTTCGCCCGACGTCGCCGACATATCGGGCCGCTCGCTATCTTGATATACTAAATGTAGGCAAAAGTAGTCCTGATGGCGCGTGAGCGGAAATGCAGGTGCACAACAAGCATTTACCGTATCGCGTCAACCAATCATAAAGACTCTGGACAAACGGCCCCTTCAGGATTCAGATGTAAGTGATTCGGTGAGATGCGGCACGTCTTCCCGATGAGACGTTTGGACTCCGAAGGGGGCATTCGATGGCGGGCGTCGACGCGACGTACGTGCCCGCGCGCGCGGGCACGATTCTCGGAATTGCGCGCTCCATAGCACATCCCGCCTATAGAAGGCTCGTTCTGGCGGAACCCTGGCTGCGCCTTGCCGTTCCGGCGCTGCTCGTCGTCTTTCTCGTCTCGCTGGTCACGGGAGCCTCGCTGCAGGCCGTCGACGCGCGCAACGAGGCACTCAACGACGCCGCCGCCGAAATTGACACGCTCGCCTCGCTCGCCGCGCGCGTGCTGAATGCCGAGATCGCCCGCGGCGACAGTCCTGCTGCGACGCGCGATCTCGTCGCCGCCTTCGAGCGGCAGATCCCGGCGCCAATGATCGGGAACGGGCGCAGCCTCCTTCTCACCGACGCCACGGGCGCCCTGATCGGGGCCATCCCGGCCCAGCTTGCCACCGGCGAGCCGCTGGTCGATGTCCTTGGTTCGTCCCAACCCCTCACGACCTTCGCCGACCGGGCTGGCGTGCTGCGCCTGACCCTCCCCGGCGGCACCGATGCGCTCGCCACCGTGCGCAATCTCGGTGCCGGCGGCGGCCAGCTTGCGGTAGTGCAGCCCGTCTCGGGTGCACTTGCCCCCTGGCGGGCCCAGACCTGGGGCCAGATGACGCTGATCGCCGCCGCGGCCTTCGTGCTGCTCGCCATCTCCGCCGCCTATTTCATGCAGGCTGGCCGGGCCAAGGCCGCCGACGAGATCTGCGACAAGGTGAAGGAGCGGGTCGACGCCGCTCTCAATCGCGGCCGCTGCGGCCTGTGGGACTGGGACATCGCCCGAGGACGCATCTACTGGTCCGATTCCATGTATGCCATCCTCGGCTACCGCCGGCGCGACGAGTTCCTGTCCTTCGGCGAGGTCAACGGCCTCGTCCACCCGGACGACACGGATCTCTACGGACTCGCCGACATGCTGGCGGCCTCGCGCACCACGGCCATCGACCACGATTTCCGCATCCGAGCCGCGAACGGCGAGTGGGTGTGGATCAATGCCCGCGCCGAGATCGTCGACGGGGACCCGGCGGAGGGCCCGCATCTCGTCGGCATCGCCGTCGACATTACCGAGCAGCGCCGCCTCGCCGAGCGTACTGCGACCGCCGACATGCGCCTGCGCGATGCCATCGAGACCATCTCAGAGGCCTTCGTGCTGTGGGACGCCGACAACCGGCTCGTGATGTGCAACTCCAAGTTCCAGAAGCTGCACGGCCTGCCGGCGGACGCCGCCGCCGCCGGGCGCAGCTATGCCGAGATCATGGATGCGAGCCGCCCGCCCGTCGTCACCACCCAGGCCCTGACGGGCGAGCAGGCCAATATCGGCGCGCGCAGCTTCGAGGCGCGCCTCGCCGACGGACGCTGGCTGCAGATCAACGAGCGCCGCACGAAGGACGGCGGCTACGTCTCGGTCGGCACCGACATCACGGCCCTGAAACGCCACGAGGAGAAGCTGCTCGATTCCGAGCGGCGGCTCATCGCCACGGTGATGGACCTCAAGCGATCCCGCCAGAAGCTCGAGGTCCAGGCCCAGCAGCTCGCCGACCTCGCCGAGCGCTACCTCGAGCAGAAGGCCCATGCGGAGGGCGCCAACCGCGCCAAATCCGAGTTCCTCGCCAACATGAGCCACGAGTTGCGCACGCCGCTCAACGCCATCATCGGCTTCTCCGAGATCATGGAAAGCGGCATCTTCGGCGCTCTCGGCAACGAGAAGTACACGGAGTACTGCCACGACATCCGCCAGAGCGGCCAATATCTGCTCGCCGTCATCAACGACATTCTCGACATGTCGCGCATCGAGGCCGGCCGCCACAAGCTGGAGAAGGAGCGCATCGCCCTCGACAAGGTGATGACGGAGGCCGTGCGCTCGGTGACGGAGGCCGCAGAGGCGAAGAACATCGTGCTCGACCTCGAGACGCTGCCGGCCCAGACGCTCGACGCCGACCCGCGGGCGCTGCGGCAGATCCTCGTCAACCTGCTGCGCAACGCGGTCAAGTTCACGCCGGAGGGAGGCCGGGTGGCGTTGCGCGCGCGCAGCGCGGCGCAGGCCGTCAACATCTATGTCGAGGACAACGGCATCGGCATCCCGGGCGAGGCTATCGGCAAGCTCGGCCAGCCCTTCACCCAGGTCGAGACCGAATACAGCAAGACCTACAAGGGCTCTGGCCTCGGCCTTGCCATCGCCCGCTCGCTGACGGAACTGCACGGGGGCGCCCTGCGCATCCGCTCGACCCCAGGTTCCGGTACCATCGTCATGGTGCACCTGCCCCAGGCGGAGCAGCGCAAGGCGGCGTGAGGCGCAGGAAAGGCCCCTCGCGGGGCCCGCGCCGTCTCGCCCTGCCGGTCAGGCGGCTGTCCGCTGACGGACACGGAAGGTAGAAACGGAGCGGGGAGCCGAACGGAAAACAGCAACGCGCAACCTCTCCACGTCATGGCCGGGCATGTCCCGGCCATCCACGCCTTTTGGCCTGGCGCAATCGTCCCGGCGTGGATGCCCGCGACAAGCGCGGGCAAGACGCGGGGAGAGGTGGCGCCGCGGTGGATATTTCCCTGCCGTCATGCCCGTGCCTAATCGCATAGCCGTCCGTTGGCGGGAACGAACGGGGAGCCACCGCGCAACCTCTTCACGTCATGGCCGGGCTTGTCCCGGCCATCCACGCCTTTTGGCCTGGTACAATCGTCCCGGCGTGGATGCCCGCGACAAGCGCGGGCATGACGCGGGGGGAGGTGGCGCCAAGATTCCCCGGCGGGGCATCCCGGCAATCCCGAAGAGCCGCGCTTGTCGCCGATGTGCATGCCTGCTCTTCTATGAACATGCGGGGCGGCTGGGTTTACATCATGACCAACAGGCCGAACGGCACGCTCTATATCGGCGTGACGAGCAACCTCGCGCGTCGCGCATGGGAGCACCACGAAAGCATGATCGACGGCTTCACCAAACGCTATGGCTTGAAGCAGCTCGTCTATTACGAAGCTTACGAGGATATTCGCAGCGCCATCCAACGCGAGAGCAACATGAAGCACTGGCCGCGCCGTTGGAAGATACGGCTCATCCTCGAAATGAACCCGCAGTGGCGGGATCTCTACGAGACGCTCGCCTGAAGGAGAAGCGCAACGCTTCCCTGTCGTCATGCCCGCGCTTGTCGCGGGCATCGACGCCAGGACCAATGCACGAAGGCAAACGGCGTGGATGGCCGGGACGAACCCGGCCATGACGCGGGGAGAGGTGGCGCTTCACGGCCGTGCAGCGGTTCGCCCGGTCCGCAAGGGGGGAGCGTCCTACCCCTTCGCCTTGCGGGACTTCGCCTTGCCGCCGGCGCCCAGAAGTTCGTTGAAGGTGGCGCGCACCTGGCGGCGCGTGTCGTCGAGCGTCCGGGCCAGCACCTTGTGGTCGGGCAGGCCCACGGCCGTCGCGATGCGCTTCTGGATCGCCGGAGCGACGGCATTGGGGTCGAAGCGGCCCTCCACCGTCAGGCGCTGCCAGTGGAAGACGTTCGACAGAAGGTCGTAGGCGGGACGCAAGACGTCAGCGTGGTCCGGCGCGATGAAACCCTTCTCGGCTGCGCGGGCAAGGACATGGGCCGTGCCGGGCACGATCAGGGCCGGCTCCGTCGCCGCATGGGCCAGCATCAGGAACTGGGCGATGAACTCGATGTCCACCAAGCCGCCCGCGGCGAGCTTGAGGTCACCCGGGTCGTCCTCCCCCTTCTCCTCGGCGATGAGGGCGCGCATCTCGCGGATGTCGGTGGCGAGCTTCTCGCGATCGCGCGCCTCGCTCAGCACCGCCGTGATCGCTTCCTCCACATCGGCCGCGAGGGAGGCGTCTCCGGCGATGACGCGGGCCCGCGTCAACGCCATGTGCTCCCAGGTCTCAGCCTCGTTCTTCTGATAGGCGAGGAAGCCATCGAACTGCGTCGCGACGGGCCCCTTGCGACCCGACGGGCGCAGGCGCATGTCGACCTCGTAGAGCCTGCCGCGCCTCGTCGGCACGGTCAGCGCGCTGACGAGGCGCTGGGTCAGGCGGCTGTAGTAGACGACGGCATCGAGAGGCCGGCGGCCGTCGCTCTCCCGCCTCTCGGCATCGAAATCGTAGATGACGACGAGGTCGAGATCGGAAGCGGCTGTCATCTCGCGCGCCCCAAGGCGGCCGAGGCCGACGACGACCGCGCGCCCGCCGGCCACCTTGCCATGCTCCTCCTCAAAGGCGGCCTGCGCGGCCTCGAGGCTGAGGCGCACGGCGGCCTGCGCCACGGCCGCGAAGGCCTCCCCGGCGCGCGGCGGCGACAGGATATCGGAGAGGAAGCGCGCGCCGACGAGGAAATTCTCCTGCCGCACGGCCTCGCGCAGCCGGTCGAGAAAATCCTCGTAGCTCGCCGGCTTGCCGAGGAGGCCGCGCAGGCGCGCCTCGATCGCCGCCTCGTCGCTCGTCGGATCGAGGAACGTCGGGTCGATGACGGCATCGAGCACGTGCGGGCTGGCGGAGACGACCTCGGCAAGCCGCGGGGCGCCGCCGAGAAGATCGGCAAAGAGACGCAGCAGCCGCTCGTTGGAGCGGAGCATGGAGAGAAGCTCGACGGCGGCCGGCATGCGGCCGAAGGCCTCGTCGAGCGCCGCCAGCGCCGCATCCGGCGCCGCCGTCTGGCCGAGCGCGGTCAGGAGCGCCGGCGTCAGTTCCGTCAGCACCTCGCGCGCGCGGGCGCTGGTGACGGCGGAGCGGCGGCCGAAGTGCCAGCCACGCACGGTCTCCGCGACGCGCGGCGGATCGGAGAAGCCGAGCCGCCGCAGGGTCTCGAGTGTCTCGGGGTCGTCGCTCGTGCCGGTGAAAACGAGGCTGCCGGCCTCCGCCGCGAGTTCCGGCCCCTCCTCGAACAGCATGGCATAGTGGCCCTGCACCTTACGCGCATGGGCTGTCAGCGCCTCGCCGAAAGCTTCCACGGTCGCAAAGCCGCAGAAGCGAGCGACGCACGCCAGCGCCTCGGCGTCGTCCGGCAGGCGCTGCGTCTGTTCGTCCGCCACCATCTGCAACCGGTGCTCGACGGTGCGCAGGAAAATATAGGCCGCCGCCATGTCGTCGCGCGCCTGGGGCGTGATCCACTTCTCCTCGACAAGCGCATCGAGCACCTCGAGCGTGCGGCGCCCGCGCAGCGAGGGGCGGCGTCCGCCGAAGACGAGCTGCTGCGTCTGCACGAAGAACTCGATTTCGCGGATGCCGCCGCGGCCGAGCTTGATATCGTGGCCGGCGACCGCAATGGCCTCGTGGCCGCGCACGGCATGGATCTGCCGCTTCATCGCGTGGATATCGGCGATGGTGGCGAAGTCGAAGTACTTGCGCCAGACGAAGGGTCGCAGGTCGGCGAGGAAGCGCTCGCCGAGCGCGATGTCGCCGGCCACCGGCCGCGCCTTGATGAAGGCCGCGCGCTCCCAGTTCTGGCCGACGCTCTCGTAATAGGAGAAGGCGGCCGGAAGCGACACGGCAACGGCCGTCGAGCCGGGATCGGGTCTGAGGCGCAGGTCGACGCGGAAGACATAGCCGTCGCCGGTGCGCTCCTGCAGGATCTTCACGAGCCCCTGTGTCAGCCGCACGAAGAAGGGCGCCGGCTCCAGCCCCTCGCGCAGCGGCGCCTCGGGATCGAAGAAGACGACGAGGTCGATGTCGCTCGAATAGTTGAGTTCGCGCGCGCCATGCTTGCCGAGCGCCAGAACGACGAAGCCCGGCCCCTCCCCGTCCGCTGCCGTAAGGCGTCCGGCCTGCCGCGCCTCGCGCAGGAGGAAGGCGACCGCCGCCGCGACGCAGGCATCGGCGAAATCGCTGAGCGCGCGCGTGACCTCCGGCAGGCGCCACAGGCCACCGCAATCGCACAACGCGACGAAGAGCGCGAACTCAGCCCTGAGGCGCCGGAGACGGCGCATGATGTCCGCGACCTCCTCCGCCTCCTCCCCGGCACGCTGCACATCGGCGAGGATGCGTGCGCGGATCGCGTCCGGGGGGCCCTCGATCAGGGCCAGGAACCGCTCGGGCTTCGTCGTCGCGAGCCGCCACAGGAAGGGCGAATAGTCGGCGAAGGCGGCGGTGAGGCTCGCAAGCTGCGGATGCGCATCGAGGAGACGGCCAAGGGCGGCGGAGGTGGCGTCCCCTTCGAGGAGGTCGGCGGCGATGCGTGCAACGGCCGGCTTGCCGGGCGGAGCCGGCAGGCAGCGGGCCATGGCTGCGAGAGGCGTTGCTTCCTGCCCTGTCACGTTTTGTTTCTTGCCCATTTTATAACCGGTGTTGAGAGCGACATTTCAGTGCTCGTCATGGCCGGGCCTGTCCCGGCCATCCACGCCCTCGACGTCGTGTGAGCGTCACGGCGTGGATGTCCGCGACAAGCGCGGGCATGACGGCCTGCCTTCATCCCTCGTTTTTCGCCAGCGGCAGCGCGAGGACGGCCCGCAGGCCCGGCCCGTTGTCCTCGAGGCGCAGCGCGCCCGCGTGCAGGCGCGCGACGGCCGAGGCGAGGCTGAGGCCGAGGCCGAAGCCCGGCTTGGAGCGCGCGCTTTCGAGACGCGCGAAGCGCTCCAGCACCCGTTCCCGTTCCCCTTCCGGAATGCCCGGGCCCCGGTCGCTCACCGCGATCTCCACCATGCCGCCGCGGCGCCGGGCGGTGATCTTCACCTCCGGCGTCGTCCGACAGCTTGTGCCGTATTTGAGGGCATTGTCCATCAGATTGGCGACGGCCTGGCTGATGAGCTCACGATTGCCTCTGACCGGCAGGTCGGGCTCGATCGCGGCAACGAGCGGCATGCCCGCCTCCTCGGCGAGCGGCTCGTAAAGCTCCGCCAGGCTGCCGGCGATCTCGGCCGCATCGAAACCGTCCATCGCGGCATTGGCATTGCCCGCCTCGAGCCGCGCGATCATCAGGAGCGCGTTGAAGATGCGGATGAGATTGTCCGATTCGTCGATGATGCCTTCGAGCGCGGTGGCATATTCGTCCAATGAGCGCGCCGTGCGCAGCGCTTCCTCCGCCCTGTTGCGCAGGCGCGTCAGCGGCGTCTTGAGGTCGTGGGCGATGTTGTCCGACACCTCGCGCATGCCGGCCATCAACTCGCCGATGCGGCCGAGCATGTCGTTGAGGTTCTGCGCCAGGCGGTCGAGTTCGTCGCCGGTGCCGGTCACAGTGAGTCGCCCGTCGAGGTCGCCCTCCATGATGGTGCGCGTCGTCTCCGTCATCGCATCGACGCGCTTGAGCACGCGGCGTGTGATGAACCAGCCGCCAAGGCAGGCGAGCACGGTCACGAGGCCGATCGAGAGAACGAGCGCGCGGCGGATGACAGCCTGCAACTGCAGCCGCTCCTCGAGGTCGCGGCCGACCAGCAGGCGAAAGCCCCCGGGCAGCACATAGACGCGCACGAGGGCCCGGAACTCCCTGTCGCCCGTCTCGTCGCTGCGCCGGTAGGCGATCTCGCGCGAGCCAGGCTCGTCGAGAATGCCGAAGGGCACTTCCACCACGTTGCCTGCCAGCCGTTCGCCGGCCATGGTCGTGACGAGATAGAGGGAGGCGCTCGGCGCGCGCGAGCGCCGGTCGATGATGTTGACGAGCCGGCGTATGCCGCCGATGCGGTACTGCTCGGCAAGGCCCTGCAGTTCGGCGTCGATGGTGCCCTGGATCTGGTCGTCGAGCACACGTCGGGCATTCCAGGCCACATAGCCGAGGATGAAGCCGGCGAAGAGGACGAAGACGAGGAGATAGGCCGCCGACAGCTTGAAGGCCGTCGTGCGGAAGAGCTTACCGAGCCCCGTCACGGATCATGTATCCCGCTCCGCGCACCGTCTGGATCAGCGGCACGTCCTGTCCCTTGTCGATCTTCGCGCGCAGGCGCGAGACGTGCACGTCGATGACGTTCGTCTGCGGGTCGAAGTGATAGTCCCACACGTTCTCGAGCAGCATGGTGCGCGTCACCACCTGGCCGGCGTGCTTCATGAGATATTCGAGCAGGCGGAACTCGCGCGGCTGCAGTACGATCTCCTGCCCGGCGCGGGTTACCCGATGCGACAGGCGATCGAGTTCGAGGTCGCCGATCTGGTAGCTCGTGGGCTCGCCGTTCGCCCCCTTGCTGCGACGGGCGAGAACCTCGACGCGCGCCAGCAGCTCGGAGAAGGCGTAGGGCTTCGGCAGGTAGTCGTCGCCGCCGGCGCGCAGGCCCTTGACCCGGTCGTCCACCTGTCCGAGAGCGGAGAGGATGAGCACGGGCGTATCCACCTTCTGCTCGCGCAGGGAGCGAATGAGCGACAGCCCGTCGAGCTTCGGCAGCATGCGGTCGACGACGAGGACGTCGTAGCCGCCCTCGCGCGCCATGGCATAGCCATCGAGGCCGTCGGCCGCATGGTCCGCCACGTGGCCGGCTTCCCGGAAAGCCTTGACCATGTAGGCGCCGGCCTCCTGATCATCTTCGATGACGAGAATCTTCATGGCGCTCATGGTAGCAACTCCGCAACGCAAACGGCAGGCCGGACGCGGGGGTGTCCGACCTGCCGCCATGCGAGGAAGAGCGACGGGCCCGTGGCGACAGGCGGCCCGCCGCCCCTCCCCGAATTCAGGCAAGGGGCAGCGCGACGAAGCGGGCGCCACTCGCCGTCTCGACCTGCATCAGCACGGCTTTGCGCCCCTCCTTGCGCAGCTCCGTGACCGCCTGGCGCACGTCCTGCGGCGTCTCGACCTTCTTGCCACCGACGGTAACGATGACGTCTCCGGTGCGCAGACCGCGCTCCTCGGCCGGGCTGCCGGGCTCGACCCCGACGACGACGACGCCGTCCTTGTCGACGCCGTCGACCGAGCCCGAGGGCGCCAGCGAAAGACCGAGCCTTCCGGCCTGCTCCTCGCCGCTCTCGGCGCTCGCGGTCTTCTCGCCGGGCATCGTCGCCAGCGTGACGGAGATGTCGCTCTTCTTGCCGCCGCGCCAGACGGTGATGTCGACCGTCCGCCCCGGCGCGAAGCCGGCAATGTCGCGGGCGAGCTCGCGGGCGTTCTTCACCTCCTGCCCATCGACGGCGAGGATGGCGTCACCCGACTTGATGCCGGCCTTCGCGGCGGGGCTGCCGTCCTCGACGCGGGCGACGATGGCGCCCTTGGCCTCCTTGAGGCCGAGCCCTTCGGCAATGCCCTCGTTGATCGGCTGGATCTGCACGCCGAGGTAGCCACGGCGCACCGTGCCGTGGTCCTTGATCTCGGCGACGACCTTCTGCACCGTCTCGGCGGGGATGGCGAAGGCGATGCCCACGTTGCCGCCCGACGGCGAAGCGATGGCCGTGTTGACGCCGACAACCTCGCCGGATGTGTTGAAGGTCGGCCCGCCGGAATTGCCGCGGTTGACGGCCGCGTCGACCTGCAGGAAGTCGTCATAGGGGCCGGCGCCGATATCGCGCCCGCGGGCCGAGACGATGCCGGCCGTCACCGTGCCGCCGAGGCCGAAGGGATTGCCGACGGCGAGCACCCAATCACCCACGCGGGGCGTGCCGCTGGCGAAGCTGACGTAGGGGAACTTGCCGCCCTCGTCCACCTTGAGCAGCGCCAGGTCGGTCTTGGGATCGGTGCCGACCACCTTGGCCGAATAGGTCTTGCCGTCGTCAGTCTGGATCTCGACCTCGCGGGCCTTTTCGACAACGTGATTGTTGGTGACGACATAGCCGTCGGCCGAGATGAAGAAACCGGACCCCTGTGCCTCGCCGAAGCGGCGCGGCGCCGGGCGCTGACCGCGCTGGTCCTCCTCGCCGAAGCGGCGGAAGAAGCGCTCGAAGGGACTGCCCTCGGGCAGGCCGAACTGGCGCAGATCGAGCCCTTCGGCGCTCGCGCCCTCGACCGCGACCTTGACGCGCACCGACACGACGGCCGGCTTCACATGGTCGACGACGTCGGCGAAGCCGGCAGGATTGGCGGTCGGCACCTGGGCCGACAGGTTCTGCGCATAGGCCGGCGCCGGGCCGACGTCGAAGGTGCTCTGCAGCAACGCACCGGTCGACAAGGCGCCGAGCGCGACGGCACCCAGCAGCATCGACACGCGCCGGCTGGCGCGCTTCGGCGACTTGATGCGGGCCTTCAAGGCTTCGCTGTGGTCATTCTCGTGCATGGCCATCTCCGTTGGCGAACTTTCGGGCCGAACCCGTTATCGCCGCCGACGATGGCTCGCCGCGCCTTACGACAGCCTCACGAGCGCATGAAAACTTCGTAATGGAGGCGGGAGGCCCTCAGCGACCCGCTTCGCAACGCAGCACCGCGCGCGCCAGAGCCTGGGCACGCGGCACGAGCGAGGCCACCTCCATGTATTCTTCCGGGGAATGGGCCTTGCCGCCCACCGGGCCGAGACCGCACAGCGTCGGCGTGCCGACCGCGGCCGAGAAGCCGGCGTCGGAGCAGCCGCCGGTGAACTCGCCGTCGACGTGAAGGCCGGAATCCGCTGCGGCGGCCTTGTAGGTCGCCATCATGCGCTCGCTCTCGGGCGAGGCGACGAGCGGCAGGAAGTCCCCGCGCGTCGTGAAGCGCGCGTGGGTACCGGGAATGGTGGAAGCCGCGACGATCCGCTCGACCGCCGTAACGAGCGCCGCGCGCTGCTGCGGCGTCACATAGCGCAGATCGACCTCGGCCTCGGCGAAAGGCGCCGTCGTGTTGACGGACTGGCCGCCGCGCACGGTACCCACGTTGACCGTGATGCCGGCCTCGAGATCGGTCAGCGCATGCAGCGCGACGATCTTGTGGGCGAGTTCGCCGATGGCGCTCGCGCCGTCGGCGAAGTTGGCGCCCGAATGGGCTGCCTTCCCGAAGACTTCGAGATGCAGGAAAATGCCGCCCTTGCGGCCGCTGACGATGTTGCCGGAGGCGCGGCCCGGCTCGCCGTTGAAGGCGGCGCGCGCGGCGGCCGCCTCCTCCTCGATGATCGGGCGCGAGAAGGGCGAGCCGATCTCCTCGTCACCCGTCATCAGCGCCACCACCGGGCCGGGGGCAGCGTCCTGCGCCGCAAGCGCGGCGAGGACGAAGGCATTGACGACGAGCCCGCCCTTCATGTCGGCGACACCCGGACCATAGGCGCGACCGTCGACGATCCTGAACGGCCGGCGCCCCGCCTCACCCTTCGGGAAAACCGTGTCGCGGTGCCCCATGAGGAGGACTGGCTTGAGATTGCTGCCGGGGCTGGCGAGCTCGGCGCGCAGGGCGTCGCCATAGGTGTCGCCGCGCCGCCAGGACGTCGGGATGCCATGAACCGCGAAGAAACGGGCGAAGCGCTCGCCGACCGCATCGACGCCGGCCTTGTCGTAGCTGCCGCTGTCGATGTTCACCACCTCTTCGAGGAGGGCGAGCATCTCGCCCTCCCGCTCCGCCAGCCAGCGGCAGACGGCCTCCTCGGCCTCGGTGCCTCGCGTCATCGCTCCACTCCCGTCAGCGGTGCCGCGCGAGGTGAATCACGCAGCCGGTCAGGGGCGGCAGCATGCGCCATCGCGCCCGCCGGCGCATCTGCCGACAGCGCATGGCGAGGGCCGGGGCCATTCGGGAGAGGATGAGCGCGGGCTCCGCGTCCGCGGTCACAGGTCCTTGTCGCGCCACTCGAGGAGAGCGGCGAGCCGGGCTTTTTCCTCGTCGCTGAGCGGCGCCGTGGTCGAGACCTCCACGCGTCGGCGGCGCGCCGCGATGGCGATCGCCACAATGCCGGCGAGGAGCACGAGGAACGGCCCGCCCCACAGCAAAGCGGTCTGCCAGTTGACCGGCGGGCGCAGCAGCACGAAATCGCCGTAGCGCGCCACGACGAAGTCGCGCACCTCGCGATCGCTGTCGCCGGCGGTGAGGCGCTCGCGCACGAGGATGCGCAGGTCACGCGCGAGCGGCGCATCGGAATCGTCGATCGACTGATTCTGGCAGACGAGGCAGCGCAGCTCGGCGGAGATCGCCCGCGCCCGCGTCTCGAGCGCCGGATCGCGCAGCACCTCGTCCGGCTGCACCGCGAGCGCGGGCAGCGACAGGGCGAGAGCGACGACGAAGGCAGGCAGGAGGCGCCGCATCGCCCTACTCCGCCGGAACGAGCCGACCGCGCGCGGCAACGGGCGCGGCGACGCGCAGGCGCCGGTCGGTCAGGGACAGAAGCCCGCCGAGAGCCATGATCACGGAGCCGAGCCAGACGAAGATGACATAGGGCTTCCAATAGATGCGCACGCCCATGCCGCCGGAAGGCTGCGGCTCGCCGAGGCTGACATAGAGCTGGCTCGGCCCGAGCGTCATGATGCCGGCCTCGGTGGTCGGCATGCCGCGCGTCACGTAGATGCGCTTCGAGCCCTCGAGCGTGCCGATGATGCGCCCGTCCCTGAGGACCGTGAAGCGCGCCACGTCCTCGCGGTAGTTGTGGGCGGTGCGCGGGAAGATGGCGTCGAGCCGCAGGGTATAGGCGCCGGCGTTGACGAGATCGCCGCGATTGACCACGGCCAGCGTCTCGGTGCTCCAGGCCTGGGCGGCGATGCCGAGCACGGTGATGCCGACGCCGGCATGGGCGATGGCGGTGCCCCAGGCCGAGCGCGGCAGGCCGGCGGCACGGCGCAGCATGACGCCGGGCGCGACCCGGCCGCCGCCAGCGCGGTGGTAGATGTCGACGGCCGAACCGGCGAGGAGATAGACACCGAGCCCGATGCCGAGGAGGGCGAGCACCGGTCCGCCGCGGACGAGCGCGACGATGATGAGCGCCCCGGCAAGGCCGGCGGCATAGGCGGCCCACAACCGCTGCACCGTGCCGAGCAGGTCCCCCCGCTTCCAGGCGATCGTCTGGCCGATCGGGATGAGCGCGAGGAGCGGCATCACAATCGGCAGGAAGGTCGCGTTGAAGAAGGGCTCGCCGACCGAGATCTTGGCGCCCGTCAGCGCCTCGAGCGCCAGCGGATAGAGCGTGCCGATGAACACGGTGGCGCAGGCGGTGACGAGAAGGAGGTTGTTGGCGACGAGCGCGCCTTCACGCGAGATCGGCGCAAACAGCCCGCCCTGGCGCAGGAGCGGCGCGCGCCAGGCGAAGAGGGCGAAGCCGCCGCCGATGAAGACGACGAGAATGGCGAGGATGAAGGCGCCGCGCGTCGGGTCCGTGGCGAAGGAGTGCACCGAGGTCAGCACACCCGAGCGCACGAGGAAGGTGCCGAGCAGCGACAGCGAGAAGGTGAGGATGGCGAGAAGGATCGTCCAGATCTTCAGCGCATCGCGCTTTTCCATCACGATCGTGGAATGCAGGAGTGCCGTGCCGGCAAGCCACGGCATCAGCGAGGCGTTCTCGACCGGATCCCAGAACCACCAGCCGCCCCAGCCGAGCTCGTAATAGGCCCAGTAGGAGCCCATGGCGATGCCGAGCGTGAGGAAGACCCAGGCCGTGAGCGTCCAGGGCCGCACGGCACGCGCCCAGACGGCGTCGATCCGCCCCTCGATGAGCGCCGCGAGCGCGAAGGCGAAGGAGATCGAGAAGCCGACATAGCCGATGTAGAGCAGCGGCGGGTGAATGGCGAGGCCAAGGTCCTGCAGGATCGGGTTGAGATCCTGCCCCTCGAACGGAGCCGGATTAAGCCGCAGGAAGGGATTGGAGGTGAACTCGACGAAGGCGAGGAAGGCGAAGGCCACCGCCCCCTGCACGGCCAGCGTCAGGTGGCGCAGGCGCGACGGCACGGCCCGGCGCGACAAGGCGACCATGGCGCCGAAGAGGGTGAGGATAAGCACCCAGAGCAGCATGGAGCCCTCGTGGTTGCCCCACACGCCGGTGAGCTTGTAGATGAACGGCTTCAGCGAATGCGAATTCTCGACGACATTGACGAGCGAGAAATCCGATGTCGCATAGGCATAGGTGAGCGCGGCGAAGGCCAGCGTCACACAGGCGAAGGCGCCGAGCGCCGCCGGCGCGGCGATGGCCGCGAGCGCCTCGTCCCGCACCGTGGCCGCCCACAGCGGCATGAGGAACTGCACGAGCGAGAGCCCAAGGGCGAGGGTCAGCGCGTAGTGCCCTGCTTCGACGAACATCGGCCCTCACTCACTCGCGGCGGTCGCACCGCCACCTTGCGCATCCGTCTTGCCGCCGTGCTGCCACAGCCCCTGCTCCTTCAGGCTGTCGGCGACCTCCCGCGGCATGTAGTTCTCGTCATGCTTGGCGAGCACGCTGTCGGCCCGGAACAGCCCCGCGCTCTCGAGCACGCCTTCGGTCACAACGCCCTGCCCTTCGCGGAAGAGATCCGGCAGCAGCCCCGTGTAGCGCACGGTGATGCTGTGGTTCATGTCGGTGACGGCGAAGGTCACGTTCTGGCCCTCGCCCTTCTCGACCGAGCCCTCGGCGACGAGGCCGCCGAGGCGCAGGCGCGTGCCCGGCGTCACCGCCTTGGCCTCGAGATCCGTCGGCGAATAGAAGAACACGATGTTGTCGCGCATGGCGAACAGCACGAGCCCGAGCGCCACCCCAAGCACGGCGAGGGCCGCTGCGATAAGCGTGAGCCTTCGTTGCTTGCGAGTCACTGCGGTGCTCCGGTCGCGTCGGTTTCAAGTGACAGCTGGCGCGCGAGCGCCGCTAACATATCGAGCGAGGCAGGGTCGGCCGCAAGCTGGCTGCGCGCCTTGGCAAGCGCCTCGCGGGCCTTCTCCTCCTCGCCGAGAACGACATAGGAGCGCACGAGCCGCGCCCAGCCGGCCGCGTCCGATCCGTCGGCGTCGAGGCGCGCGGCGAGCCCCTCCACCATGCCGCGGATGGCGAGCGCCTGCTCGCCCTCAGGCAGGGACGTGATCGCGCTCGCGCCCTCGCTCATCGACAAGGCCGCGAGCCGCTGCTCGACGGCGCCGCGCCAGGACGCGTCGGCCGGCGCATCGGCCAGGAGCTTCCGTAACATATCGATCGCCTTGGCGTTGTCGCCGTCCTGGCCCGTGGCGACGGCGAGGTAATACCGCGCCTTGGCATTGGCAGGATCGAGCACGAGCGCCCGCTCGAAGGCTGCGCGGGCCCGTGCGTCGACGATGCCGCCGGCCTCGGCCGTCACGGCCTCGCCGAGATCGGTGAGGCGCGCCGGGCTTTCGCCGAGGATGTCGAGGGCGGACTGATAGGCGCGCGCGGCATCGCCGAAGCGCCCGGCCCGCAGATAGACCGGCGCCAGCACCTCCCAGCCGCGGCCGTCGCCCGGATGCTGCGCAAGATGTGCCTCGATCTTCGCAACCGCCGCACCGACATCGAGCTGGCCGCCGTCCATCCGCGCGGCACGCGGCGCCTGAGGCAGGTGCGGCGAGCCCATGGCCCCATAGATGGCGAGCGCCAGAAGCGGGATCGTCGACAAGGCGATGGCCGAGGCGGCGCGGCGCCGGCGCAGGGCGGGCTCGCCCTCCGGGCCGCTGCGTCCCTCCCCGCGCGCCGCCCGCAGCAGGCGCCGGCCGATCTCGGCGCGCAGCGCCTCTGCTTCACGCTCGGAGACGAGGCCGGCTTCGCGGTCGCGTTCGAGGTCCGCCATCTGCTGGCGAAAGAAAGCGGTATCGCCGGTCTCGACCGCGACGGCCGCTTCGGCGCGCGACAGCGGCCACAGCACCGCGAGCACCGCCGCGCCGGTCATCAGGGCAAAGATCAGCCAGATCAACATGGGCATTGTTTAGCGCAAGGCCCGGGGCCCGCTCATGTCACGATACGGCGACATAAGGTCACGCGGCGGGTGCGGCATTGATCGGCCTCAAATGCGCGGGAGCCGCAGGCTGGCGCGCAGGCCGCCCTCCGGCGCCACGCCCAGCTCCAGAGCACCGCCGTAGAGCCCCGCCAGCTCGCTGACGATGGCAAGGCCGAGGCCGGACCCCGGCTTGCTCTCGTCGAGCCGGCGGCCGCGCTGCACGGCGGCCTGCCGCTCGGCCTCCCCAAGGCCCGGACCGTCGTCGTCGACGACGATCAGCATCACCGGCGGCTCGCTGTCCGGTACCGCGCTCGCACCGATCCGGACCCGTCCGGCCGCCCATTTGCAGGCGTTGTCGGCAAGGTTGCCGACCATGTCCTCGAGGTCCTGCCGCTCACCGCGGAAGCGCAGGCCGGGCGCAACTTCAAGCGCGAGAGAAAGCCCGCGCCGTTCGTAGATGCGCTCCAAAGCCCGCACGAGGCCGGCGACTGCCGGCTGGACCTCCGTCACCGTGCCGAGCGTGCCGGCGAGCGCTGCCGCGCGCGCGCGCTCGAGGTAGTAGTTGACCTGGTCGCGCATCACGAGGGCCTGCTCGCGCACCTTGGCGGCCAGCGCGTCGTCCCGGACGTCGGCCTCGTTGAGGATGACGCTGAGCGGCGTTTTCAGGGCGTGGGCGAGGTTGCCCACCTGCGTGCGCGCCCGCTCCAGAATCTCGCGGTTGCTGTCGATAAGAAGGTTGAGCTCGCCGGCAAGTGGCGCGATATCGTGCGGGAAGGTGCCCGCAATGCGCTCCGCCTCCCCGCGGCGGACGGCGCCGACGGCGCGGCGCAACCGCACGAGCGGGCGCAGGCCGTAGCGCACCTGGAGCAGCGTCGTGAGCCCGAGAACGAGCGCGAGCGTGAGGAACGTGGCAGCCACGACGATTTCGAAGCTGCGGATATCGGCCTCGATGGCATCGGCGGGCGCCGCCACCGCGACGAGAAAGCGCTCGCCCTCGCCGAGGTCGATGACGCGCTCGACCGCCCGCAGCCGGCGCCCGTCCACACCGTCGTAATAGGCCTCGCGCGCACCGCCCTCCCGCGCGGGGGCCCCGAGTTCGGCGAGCGGCGGCAGCCTGCTGCCGAAGAGGGACTTGGAGGCGCGCATCTCCCCCTTGCCTTCCGGATCGACACGGGTCACCTGCCAGTACCAGCCGGAGAGCGGCAGGTCGAAGCGCGGCTCGCCCAAGGTGCCGAGCGACTTGTCGTCGAGCGGCTCGGGACCGGCAAGATCGGCGACGATATCGGTGAGATAGACCTGCAGGCGCTCGTCGAAGGCTCGCTCGCTGGTGCGGCGATAGACCTGCGACAGCGCCAGGCCGCCTAGGAGCAGGACAAGGACCGTCCACAGCGCTCCGAAGAGCAGCAGGCGCGCGGCGATGGAGCGGCGTTCGAAGAAGCCTGCCGGCACGGGGCGGCTACTCCGCCGGCGGCTCGAGCCGGTAGCCGAGCCCCCGCACCGTCTGGATGACATCGACGCCGAGCTTGCGCCTGAGGCGGCCGATGAAGACCTCGATCGTGTTGGAATCGCGGTCGAAATCCTGGTCGTAGAGGTGCTCGACCAGCTCGCTGCGCGACACCACGCGCCCCGTGTGATGCATGAGATAGGCGAGAAGGCGGTATTCGTGCGAGGTCAGCTTGACGAACTCGCCATCGACCGTCACCCGGCTCGCCCGCGTGTCGAGGCACACGGGCCCGCAGACGATCTCGCTCGAGGAATGGCCCGCAGCGCGACGCAGGAGGGCCCGGACCCGAGCAAGCACCTCCTCCATGTGGAAGGGCTTCGTCACGTAATCGTCGGCGCCGGCATCGAAGCCCTGGACCTTGTCGCTCCAGCGGTCGCGGGCGGTCAGGATCAGCACGGGCATGTCGCGACCGGCCTGCCGCCATTTCGTCAGCACCGACTGGCCATCGAGCTTCGGCAGGCCCATGTCGAGGATGATGGCGTCATAGGGCTCCGTCTCGCCGAGGAAGAGGCCCTCCTCGCCATTATAGGCCCGATCGACCGCATAGCCCGCCTGCACGAGCGCATCGGCGAGTTGCCGGTTGATGTCCCTGTCGTCCTCGACAACCAAGAGCCGCACGCGCGCCCTCCCATCAACAAGCCCGCCGACGCTCAGCGCCCTTCCAGAACCCTGCCGCTGCCGCCGTCAACCACGATTCGCGCGACGCGGCCGTCGCGGCGCAGAACCGAGATCCGGTAGACATAGCTACCGCCCTGCCGGCAGAGCTCGGCCCTGACGACCTCGCCACCCGAAGCCGCGTCACGCGCGGCGGACACGGCCCGGGGCGGCGCGACCACCCCCCCCTGTGCCACGGCGGTGCGCGTCTCCTCCGGCGACAGGCACGTGCCCTGAGCCGCCGTTTCGGACGAGGCGAGTCCAGCAACAAGCACGCTCGCGGCAAAGATGGTCCTAGCTCCCCACATGGCGCCGAAATATGGCGGCCAAGGCCTGAACATTCCCTGAATGCATGGCCGCCACGGACCGATCCGGCAGCGCCGGATCGGCCTCATCGTTCGAGGCGATTGGTTGCCATAACGCGGAAGACGGTGGACGCCACGAAGCTGACGCCGGCGACGATCTGAAGGAGCGCGTCGGTCAGCGCACCGGTGTCGACGCCATCCGTTTCAACTCCGAAGAGCGACAGGAGGATGGCAGCCATGCCGACGGCATTGGCCCAGACCGTGCGGCTCGTGAAGATCGATTTCGTATCGGACATGTCGCTTCCTTTCCTTGCTGGGTGACTGGGTATCGTGCCAGGCCCGACGTCGGCCTGCGTGGCAAGCCGCTTCGCCCGCTCCTCGACGCGCTCGACCCGGCGGCGCCAGCCGCGGCCGAAGACGTGGAAATGGCGCAGCCGCTCCAGAAAGCCGAGGCGCGCGGCGCAGTAGCGCTCGATGAGAAGGTGCGGCACCTGCGCCTCGACCGCCGCGAGCGTCACCGGCCCGATGCGGCCGTCCACGGTGACGCCCGCTGCCTGCTGCAGCAGGCGGACAGCGCGGGCGGGGCCGGAGTTGACGGCGGTGTCGAAGACAGCGAGATCGATGCCGGCGGGCAGTTCGTCGGCGCGCACGGCGTGCCAGTAGTGCTCGCGGTAGATCACCGCCGCCTCGTGCCGGGTCAGCGCCATCACCTCGGCAATGGCGACATCACGGCCGCGCGCCCGTTTCAGCGCCGCCCGCGTGATGCCGAACTTGGTGGCGCCGCCGGGATCGAACGGATGGTTGACGTAGCCTCCCTCGAAGCCGAGGACGGCCTCGAGGGCTTCGTCGAAACTCGCGATGGCCATGGCCGTATCTCGCAAAAGGCGGTCCCGGGAAAGCTCAGCGCACGTCGATTTCGCCGCGCCGGGCAAAGCCGCGGCCGACGACGGCGCTGAGCTGGGCGACGGCGATATCGAGACGGTGCTGAGGACCGCCGAAGTCCGCCAGTTCCTGCTCCGCCGCGTAGAAGACACGCTGCTCGGCTGTGCGCAGTCGGCGCACGAGTTCGCCATCCCGGAACAGGTCGATCTCGTAGGCCTCAACATCCTCGCCGAGCGGCACCTCGACGAGTTCCCACCCGTCGCCGTTGGAGCGCGTGCGCCTGATGAAGGAGATCACGATACCCTCGGCCATGCGCCGCGCCTTCAGGTGCACCGGCGCGAAGGGCCGCAGCGCGAGATCGGTCGCCCCCGTGCCGAAGGCAGCATAGGCAGGATCGCCGTGATCGAGCGTTGCCGGGCCGGCGCGGTAGTAGGCAAAGCGGCCAATGTCATCGAGGCGGCTCGTCAGCGGCACGAGGGCACGATCGAGGAGCACGACCGTCGCGCCAGCAGGCACGGTCCTCGCCGCCAGAAGGTCGGAGCCGGCGAGCCCGCGCAGGAGACAGCCAATGCGGTACACATCGGCATCCATCAGTTCGACCTCGGCTGCGGCGATGATTTCCCAGGCACCATCCGGGCCGCGCACGGCCATGAGGTTCGCTCCGGACAGGGCCGCGCCTTCGCCGACGCTGGTGAGGACGCCCCCGCCGAGCCGCATGGTCAGCCGGTTCTGCCGGTCCCAGCGCCAGACCGGGCCGGCCGGCAGCGGGTCGATCGTCTCGCCGATGACGGCAGGAAGATCCGCCGCCAGGTGTGGCGCAAAGCTCGCTCCGTCGCTCGACCGCCAGACGGCCACCTGCCCCGGCCACGGATCGGCGACGGCGGCGAGATATTGCAGAACCGGCGGGTCCTGCATCGCCGCCGGCAGGTCGAGCACCACGACATGCGGTCGGCCGGGCAGCACCGGCGGCGGTTTTCCCGGCAAGGGCTGGAAGACGGCCGGCAGGGAGAAGACGGATGGCTCCAGCCTACGGGCCGCCGCGCGCCGGGCCGTGCCGTCTGTGAGCCTGGTGATCTGGTAGGTGCGCGGCGCCGGCGCCGTCGGCAGGGCGACGATATCACCGACTTCGAGGCCGGCGAGCCGCGGCGAGAGCGAGAACTCCGCGCTCTCGCGCCCCACCCACAGGTCCTGCAGCCAGACCTCGGCGAGGCGGGCCGCTTCGCTTGCGCGCGTGACCAGCGCCAAGTCCGCGCTCGCCTCGCGCTCACTTTCCCCGGCAAGCCGGCGCGACCGGGCGGCAGCACGGCGGAAGTCGCGCTCGCTGTCGCTATAACCAATACGCACCTCGCGCGGCAGTTCCGTCTCCTGCTGGCGGTGCAGGACGATGAGGGCGCCGTTCTCGTCCGGCACCAGATCGTCTTCCCCGAGGGTCGCCGCCACGCGACGCGCATGCATAGCGAAACGCAGCACGCCGCCGCTCGCCAGCGCATCGAACCCGAAGGCCTGCGCCAAAGGCTCCAGCACCTGCCGGGCCGCCATCGTCCGGTCCACCACATAGCCGTCGACCATGCCGTCGATGTCGAGCCGCTGCGGCAGATCGACGGAGAAGTCGCGCAAAACGGCGGCGACGAGCCGGTCGAGCGGCACGCTCTCCAGCCGTCCCGTCAGCCAATGGCCGGTCTGCCAGTTGTGCCCGTCGGACCAGACGCCGGTGAGTTCGGGAAAGGCGGGGAAAGGCCGCGCGTCCCAGGCCCCGACGAAGGCATGGCCGGGCGCGACCATGGTGCCGCCATAGACCGGCGAGAGCGGGTTGGCCTCTCCCGGCGCGCCATAGACGGCGAGCATCGCCTCGACCCCGCGGACCTGGATGAGGTCGTCGCGCCCGCCCGAGGAGAACGGCGGGCGCCCGCCGTCGATGGACTTCGGATCGGGAAAGACGTTCGGCGCATTGGTGCCCTTGTCGACGGCGGGGACGCCGAGCTCCGTCAGCCAGACGGGCTTGGCGCCCGGCTGCCAGGCGGTGCGGCCGGTCTCGACGCCATTGACGCGCTCGACGTGTTCATTCGCCCACCAGCCGGCCAGATCTTTCTGCCGGAACAGCCACGGCTTGCCGTAGGCGCCGTCCGTGATGGGGCTGCGGCGCTGGGAGATGCGATCCGCCTCGCTCGCGTAATACCAGTCGTAGGCCTCGCCGGCGGTGAGCCGTCCGCGCAGGTAGTCGCGGTCATAGATGGCACGCGCCTCTCCCGCATCGGCATGGTCGGTGCCGTCGCGCCAGTCGCTCAGCGGCGGGTAGAAATCGATGCCCACCGCGTCGATGGCGGGCGAGGCCCAGAGCGGATCGAGCGGGAAGCGCACCTCCCTGCCGTCGTCGCGCAAATGAGCGCCGTATTCCGTCCAGTCCGCCGCATAGGTGATGGCGGTGCCCGGGCCGACGACCGCGCGCACCGCTTCGGCCAATGCGATCAGCGCGGATGTCGCCGGATAGTGGCCCGAGGCGGCGCTCAGCCGCGTCAGGCTCACGAGCTCCGAGCCGATGACGAAGCCGTGGACGCCGCCCGCCGCCACCGCGAGATGGGCATAATGCAGGATCTGCCGGCGCAGGGACCACTGCGGCGGCCCTTGGTAGGAGATGACGTCTCCCGAACGGGTGAAATGCTGCGGCTGGGCATGGCCGAAGAAGGCCTGAACCTGTGCCGCGACGGCGGGGCCGCCGTCCGGCGATCCCGGCCGGCCCGGGGCCGGGTGGCACGTGAGGCGCCCGCGCCAGGGATAGGCCGGTTGCCCGGCGGCGCCCGTCCAGGGATCGGGCAGGCCGTTGCCGGCCGGCACGTCCATCATGATGAACGGATAGAGCACGACCTCGAGACCGCGCGCCTTGAGGTGACGGATGAGGGCGATCACACTGTCGTCCGACGGCGTGCCGCCATAGGCCGGCCGGCCGTTCACATGGCTGACAAGACGCGCCGCCTCGCGCGTGAGCGAAGAGACCCGCCACGGGAGCTGGCCGCGCCCGTCCTCGGTCGCCTTGGCCGCCGTCTCGACGCGCGGCGCAATGGTGCAGGAGCCGACGCGCAGGTCGTCGCCGAACCAGCTGACGACGAGCGCGACGCGCTCGAGGTTGGGGCACAGCGCTGTCAGCATGTCGAGCGAGGCGACCACATCCACGCTGTTCATCAGCTGGTGGCGGTTCTCCGAGCGCGACGCGCCGAAGCCGAGCACCTGCGTGACATGGCCGGGCATGTAGCCGAACTCGCTCGCCCCCGGAATGAGGTTGACCGCCCGGATGGCGCTGCCGAGCCCCTCGACCGGCCGCACCACCTCGAAGGAGAATTGCGGAATGCGGTTGCCGTAGGCAGCGAGCGGCAGGTGGTCGAAGACGACATAGGCAAGGCCGCGGTAGGCGGGCGCGTTCGCCGCGCCTTCCTTGGCGATGATGAGCGGATCGGGCGTCTGGCTCTCGCTGCCGCGGTGGACGCGCATGTTGACCCGCGCAAGGTCGATCTCCTTGCCGTCCGCCCAGGCGCGGCGAATGTAGGCGACAGGCCCCTCGCACAGGCCGATCGCGATATTGGCGTAGTAGCTGTAGGTCGTCTCGATCGTTGTCGTCTTCGGGGGCGACCCCTTGCCGCCGGACGAAGGGGTGCGCGTCACGGTGGTGACCGCCTCCTCCTTCAGGCGCGTCGCCCAGATGAGCTGCCCGCCGACGCGGGCCCGGCCGTAGACGCGGGGAATGGGCGCGCCTTCGGTCGAGGTGATGCCGTCGACATCCTGAAGGCGCGGCCCTTCCACCACACGCCGCGTGCCGCCGCCGGTGCGCGAGAGGAGCGCGCCGTCGATGGCGGCCCCGGCGAGGCCGCCGAGCGCCCGCCCGACCATGGCGCCGACGGGCCCGCCGACGAGCCCGCCCAGAGCGGTACCGGCAACCTGCAGGACGATCGTGGCCATCAGTCGGTCACTCCTGGAAAGCGGAAGGCGAAGGCGAGATGGCGCCGCCACCAGCCGCTCAGCGGCACCTCGGCGACGGCGGCGCCGTCATGGGCATGCACCATGCCCGCAGCATTCGTCATGATGGCCGCATGCTTGGCCGGCAGATGCGCGCGCCAGCGGAAGAGGAGGACATCGCCCGCGCCGGCATCCGCAGGGGCGATGCGGATGAAATGGCGCTCGCCGGCCTCGGCCATCATCTCGCGCAGGCCGGCCTCGGCCCAGTCGGGCGCATAAGGCGGCACCGCCTCGGGCTCTTGCCCCACCACCTCGCGCCAGACACCGCGCACGAGGCCGAGGCAGTCGCAGCCGATGCCCTTGAGCGATGCCTGGTGGCGGTAGGGCGTGCCGATCCAGCCGCGCGCCGCGGCGACGATGGCGGCCCGGGCGACGCCCCCGCTCATCGAAAGAAGCTCCCGCCGTCATGCCCCTCGCCCTCGCGCGGATAGGTGACGACGAAGTCGTTGCCCGGCATGTGGGGGAAACCCCGGAAGTTGACGGTGTTGGAGAAGCGGTCCCGGCAGGTGGCATGGCGCTTGTCGCAGCCCGCCGTCACCGTAAAGGCGTCGCCCTCGCCGATGGTCGCCGGCGCCGCGTGCCAGAGCGTCAGGAGATGCACCCCTTGGTCACGGCGATGGTGCTTGACCTCCACGGCGGCACCGGCGTTGGCGCCGCCCGTCCAGACCAGCCGCCCGCCGGTGAACCAGCCGTCGGCATGGTCGCCGAGGTCGCGCGCCTGCACCACGAGGCGCCCGTCCGTCGCCGTCACGGCGCCTTCGGCCCGGAAGGTCGGCAGGGTCAGGTCGACGCCGCAGCGGACATCGCCGAGATCGGCGGCGCAGGCGAGCGAATAGAGCCGCCCCTGGGGCTGATCGAGGCGATGCATGATGCCGCGCAGTTCGGCGAGAAAGGCATGGTCGGTGCGCTTGATCTCGCCGATCGACGCGACGTCGACGAGGAGGCGCTGCGCCTCCGGATCGGCCCAGTTGACGAGCCAGGTCTCGACGGTGGCATCGTCATAGAGCCCGCCGACGATATCGGCCTCGGTCAGCGACACCGCGCTCAGCGCGCCGGCGACCTCGCTCGTCGCGACGGCGAAGCCGAGCTCCGCCGAGACTTCGGACGGCTCGAGCCCGCTGCGCGCCGCGAAGGTGACACCGCCGAAGGCGAGATCGCGGTCGTGATCCGTGAAGCCGAAGACGGCACCGTCGCGGCGCAGCAGCTTCCAGCAATGGCTGAGCGTCGTCGCGCTCGCCGCAAGATGCTCGGCGAAGGCGGGGTCGATGTCGCGCATGGCAATGTCCTTGAAGGCCCTGTCAGGGGACGATCTCGATCACCGGCAGTTGCGGGATGGCGCCGGCGGAGAAGGCCGCGAAATCCACCTCGAGCCGGTCGGTATCGAAGCGGACCGGAACGTCGAACAGATAGCCGGCCGTCACCGCCGTATCCGGCGCCGGAACGCTTCCCTCGGCGAAGGTGACGAGGCCCGTCGTTGCATCGCAGGTGAACTCGAGACCGGCCGTCAGTTCCTGTCCGTCGACGGCAATGCGGACGCTGCCGTCGACGGGTTTGGCGATGGGGCGCACATAGGGCGCATGGGCGCCGCCGTATTGTTTGACGAGCTGGAAGCTCGCCCTCTCCCCGTCCCCGGTCCCGATCGCCTGGTCGGTCGGCGCAGGCTCCTGCGACGGCAGGCACGACTTGAAGTCGAGCCGGTCGCGCCAGCGGAAGCCGTAGAGCCGGCCGCGCCGCTCCTCGAAGAAGGCGACGGCCGCCGCCAAGGCGTCGAGCGTCTTGATGCCGTAGCCGGCCTCGTAGCGCCGGCGCGCGTGGTGCCAGCGCGCATTGCGGCTCTCGCGTCCGGAGCCGAGGAGGACGATGTCCGTGCGCCGCTCCGGGCCGCCGCTGCTCGCAAGCGAGATGTCGACGGGGAACCTGACTTCGTGGAACGAGCTCATCGCTTCTCCCTCACAGCGCACGCTGGCCGCGCGCGACGGCACGGGCGAGCGCCGCGGACACCTGCGCTTCCGAGCGCCGGAAGCTCTCGGCATCGTTGGTGCTGATGTTAACGGTGACCTGCGCCACGGGTCCGCCCTGCGAACCGGCCGCGCGCACGCCGAGCCGGCCGTCCGGTCCGCGCGCCAGCGGCATGATCGCCTCGGCGCCGCGCTCGCCCATGAGGCCGAGCCCGCCGGCGAGCGGGAAATAGGTCGGTGCGGCGACGACGCCGCCCTGGGCGAAGGGCTGCACGAGACCGCGCGAGATCACGCCGCCCTTGGCAAAGGGCAAGGCGCTCGACAGGCCCGAGAACAGGGATTCGAGGCCGCTGCCCAGCGCGCTTTCCAGCGGTTTCGTGGCGGCTTTGAGGGCAATGTCGATGAGGCGCTGGCCGATGCTGCGCAGCACGTCCTCGAAGCGCCGGCCCTCGACGACGCTCGACGAGAAGGCCTTGACGAGCGCCGCGCCGAAGCTCGTCGCCAGCCGGTTGGCCTCGCGCAATTCGTCAAGGTCGATGCGCAGGTCCTGCGGATCACTCGTCATGGCGTTATGGCTCCCGTTGAGGCAGCTTTGTCGGGGAAGGCCCGCATCAGCGCGGCGAGATCCCGACGCGCCGGGGTGGCGCTGCGGCCGAGGCCGAGGGCAAGCGCCGTCGCCGCGATCTCGCGCGGCGTCAGGCGCCAGAAGACGTCCGGGCTGAGCCGCAGGGCACCGAAGCCGAAGGCCTGCACCTCGTCCCACGGAAAGGGCGAGGCCATGGCTTCCTGGTGCCCTGCGGCGGTCAAGGGTTTGGCGGCGTGGCCTCCCCGGGGCCGAAGGTGACGGCGAGCAGCCGGGCGATGATGGCGGCGAGGTTCTCGAGCCCCTGCCCGATCGGCAGGGCTGCGACCTCGCGGTCGCTCATCGCCCGGCCGCCGCCGCGGATGGCGGCGCCGATGAGGCGGATCATGTCGCCGGCCGAAAGCCGCCCACGCGCGAAGCGCTCGCCAAGCCCGGCGAGATCCCCGACACCGAAGGCGTCCTCCAGCTCGGCCAGCGCCCCGAGCGTCAGGCACAGCACGAACGTCTCGCCGCCGATCTCGGCCGTGATTTCGCCGCGTCTCAGATTGGCCATGGCCGCCTCACAGAGCCGAGAAGGCGAGCGCGCCGGCGGATTCGAGCGCGAGTTCGAAGGTGACCTCGCCGGCGTGGTCGCCGCGGTATTCGAGCGCGGTGACCTGGAAAGGCCCCTCGATCGTGCCGAAGTCCGGCACCACGACCTGCCAGGGGCGGATGTCGTCGTCGAAGAAGAGCTCGCGGACATAGGCGTCGGACGCCTCGTCCTTGAAGATGCCGGAGCCGCTGATGCCGGCCCGGCGCACGCCGGCACCGGCGAGCAATTCGCGCCAGCGGCCGGCCGATTCCGCGTGCGTGACGTCCACCGTCTCGGCGTTGAAGGCGATCTGCCGGGCCCTGAGGCCCGCGACCGTGACGAAAGTGCCGCCGATGTCGAGCTTCAGCAGCAGGTCCTTGCCTTTCTGGGCACCCATGTCGTGTCGTCTCCGATTGGTCGATGGCACCGGCGTCACGGCGCCGGCAGGCGCTCCGTCACCGCCCTGAGGCGCAGCGTCACGCGCGAGCGGTCGGCGCGCTCGTCGCGGCGCGCCTCGGTCTCGACGGTGCGCAGGTTCACGAGCCGGTGGCCGTCGAGCGGCAGCGATATTTCGCTGAGCAGCGCGTCGATGCGCCCGGCGCTTTCGAGGGCGCTGCGTGCGCCGCCGGCACGAGCCCAGACGGTGAGCGTGATGTCGTGCTCCTCACCTCGGTCGGTGCCGGTCGACCAGTCGCGCGCCTTCCACGGGCCGATGACGCAGTAGAGCCCGTCGAGGCCGCGCGGCGTCTCGTCGAAGATGCGCGCTCCGCCGAGGCGGGCGACGAGGTCGGCGTCGCCGGTGAGGCGCGAGACGATCGTCTCGCGCAGCGCGATGTGGGACGGCTTCACGGCATCACCTCCTGCAGCATGCACACGAGCCGGCGCCGGCGCCCGTCGGGATCGACGGCCGACAGCACGGCGAAGGACCGCCCGCCGATGGCGAAGCGGCAGGTGCCGTCGACATCGCCGCGCCAGCGCATCTCGGCCCGGAAGCGGGCGGCGAGATCGCGTCGGTCGGCGTGCTCGCGCTCGTCGCTGCCCGCCGTCACGCCATCCAGCGAGCACCACAGATGACCGGCCGGCTCGAAGGCGCGAACCACACCGCCGGTGCCGTCCGGCGTCTCGCGTGGCCGCAGCAGCGCCGCACGGCGGCGCAGGCGGCCGAGGGGAAGGTCGGCCATGTCACAGCCTGATCCGGCGCCAGGGGGCGAGAAGGGCGACGACATCCGGCGGCAAGGGCGGCTTGCCCGCCATCGGCGCGTCGCCCCGGTTCTCGAACCAGTGCGCGGTCAACAGGCGCACGGCCTGGCGCAGCGGCCCGGGCACGTCGTCGGCGCCGCCGTAGCCGAGCCGCACATCAACCTCGACGGCGGCGGGCGAAGCTGCGAGCCGACCGAAAAGAAGGGCGTCGCGCTCGACGGTGGCGGCGGGTGCAACGATGCCGTCCGGCAAGGCGAGCGGGGCACCGCCCGCGTCGCGGCCGTGCACGGACAGCACGGCATCGACCGGGGCCATCGGCAGGCGCAGCACGCCGGCCCCGGGCCAGGCGCCGAGCACGAAACGCCAGGTCTGCGAGACGAGCGCGAGCCCGCTCACGGCCTCGACCGTCAGCCGCGCCGAGGTGACGAGCGCCGCGAGGAGCCCGTCCTCAGCCGTGTCGTCAAGGCGCAGGAAGGCCTTTGCCTCGTCGAGCGGCACCGGCTCCTCGGCCGGCGGCTGCAGCAGAATGGGTGTCATGGAAACCTCAAAACTGTATGCACCCCCTTGCGCCGGCCGGAGCCGCCGCTAAGGCTGGCGCAGCCAACGAAAGGACTGCTCGTGAAACGGCTCTTGCCCCGCGCCGCCCGGCGGCTCATCCGGATGGCCAGCCTCTCCGCCGGCCTGCTGGCCTCAACGCTCATGCCGGCCGAAGCCGTCATCGGCGGGCGGGAGGATGCGGGGCCACTCGCGCAGGCGAGCGTCATGGTGCTGAACGCGCGCGGCGGCGTGTGCAGCGGCATCGTGCTCGCGCCCGATGCCGTGCTGACGGCCGCCCATTGCGTGACGGGGGCCGACGCCTATCGCGTGCATTATCGCGACGAGGCCGGCGAGCCGGTGCTGATCGTGCCGCGGGAGGTCGTCATCCACCCGCGCTACGATCGCGACGCCATCAAGGCCCGTCGGCAGTCGGTCGATCTCGCCCTCGTGCGGCTGCCGGAGCCGCTGCCGGCCACGTTCGCGGCGGCGACCCTGTCGCGCGCGGCGGCGCCACGCGAGGGCGCCCGGATGACGCTCGGCGGCTGGGGCGTCGCCGCCGAGGGCGACCACCGCAGCACCGGCACCTTCCGCGCGCTCGACATGTCCGTCGTGGAGCCCTACGGGCCGGGGCGGATTCTCGTCTGGCTCGGCAACGGGCCGAAGCGCCGCGCCGGTGCCTGCGACGGCGATTCCGGCGGCCCCATCGCCGATGCCGCAGGGCGCGTGGTCGCCGTGACGGGCTTTGCCCGCGGCGAGGGCCGCGACCGCTGCGGGCTGATGACCCAGGGCACGCTCGTCGCGCCCGAGCGTGCCTTCATCGACGGTACGCTCAGGCACTGGGGACGCGAGGCCAACTGGGCCGAGTGAGGTAGCCAGTTTCGCAGGTCGCCGGGATGAGCCGTGATGCCTCTGCTTGCGGCCTGGAAAGGCAAAGCCCCGCCGTGATTAGCGGCGGGGCCTCAAGGTCGTGCAGCGAGCTTGTCATCGCCCGTTCGCACGACCGCCTCCGAAGAGGTCTTGAAAGCCTGATGCCATAGGCAGCGCAGGAACGATGTAAAGATGGCTACTCGGACCGCTTTGTCAATCCGGAAAGCCCGAGAGCGACAAGCACGCAGTGCTGAATTCTCGCCAGTTCCGCCGGGGCAAGCACAGGCGTTAAGTATTTGCGTTTTCCGTATTGATCACGTCCCGTACGGACGAGCTCAAGCCTCTGGAAACCAACCGTATAGAGCATGTCGGCTTTCACCCAAGCGGTCGGTGAATCGAAGGGCTTCGGCAGGGGCGGCTCCATCCGAACTTCGCAATGATAGTCCTCGATGGGATCGGGCGGCGTCGTGCTTAGCGGCACCACGGAAACCAATCCGGTACGCCGTTTCAGCCGCGGGGAAATGACCACAACCGGCCGGCGTTTGACCATTTCAGGCTCGCGAAATCCACTATCGAAGTCGCAAATTAACACTGTACCCGGCTCAGGGTGAAACTTCAGCGGCAAGGCGCCCCTCGACGAATCGAATAAACTATCGCAGCCAGTATGGCTGAAGTCTCACGTTCAATACGAGACAGGTAAACCTCCTGTAACTTGCTCTTCGCCCGCCCCTCAGCTGCGCCGATGATCGGCCAGTTATGCCAAGCGAGGAAGCGGGCGATGCGCAAAACGCGCCTGTCCTCTTACGCCGAGAAGGTCAACAGCTTGATGGCGTCGAAATCCTGCACGCCGCCGCCGACACGCTTCGTCGTGTAGAAGAGCACGTAGGGCTTGGCGGAATAGGGATCGCGCAGCACGCGCACGCCGGCACGGTCGACGACGAGATAGCCGCGCCGGAAGTCGCCGAAGGCGACCGCCGCGGCATCGGCCGCGATGTCCGGCATGTCCTCGGCCTCGACGACGGGGAAGGACATGAGCGACGCCTGCTGGCCGGCACCGGCCGGCGGCTGCCAGAGATACCGGCCCTCCTCGTCCTTCATCTTGCGGATAACGCTCTGCGTCTTGCGGTTGAGCACGAAGGAGGCGTTCTGACGGTAGCCCGCCTTGAGCGCGTGGACGAGGTCGATGAGCACGTCGGCCGGCGCCTCTTCCCAGAAGGCACCGGCGACCCCGGTCGCGACTGTGCCGATGCGGCCCCAGCTCCAGTTCTGGTTGGCGACGCGGTCGTAGGCGAGGAAGCCCTTCGGCTTGTTGATGCCGTCGCCGTTGACGAAGGCCGCCCCCTCCTGCTCGGCGAAGGCCGTCTCCACCTCCTCGGCGAGCCAGGCGTCGACGTCGACCACAGCATCGTCGAGCAGCGTCTGCGTCGCGGCCGGCATGGCGTAGAGCTCCATGGCCGGGAAGGACTGCTCGGCGAGCGTCGGGCCGCTCGTCTGCGGCCGGGGCGCCTCTTCGCCGACCCAGCCGGTGGCCGGCCCCGCCGTGGCAACGGCGCGCTTGTAGGTGCCGGTCGAGATCACGCGCACCGAGGCGATGGCGCGGATGGGGGAGACGGCGGCGAGGCGGCGCAGCACCTCGCTTTCCACCTGCGCCGGCACCAGATAGCCGCCGTCGGGGCCGGAGCCGGCGCTGAGCGCCTTTTCCTCCAGTGCCTTGAGGCCTCCGGCCTCGCCGGTACGGACATAGGCATCGAAGGCGCTCTTGTGCTCGCCCACCAGGGGCGCCGTCGGCTCGCTCGTGCCGCCGAGCGGCGGCCGGCGTGCATCGAGGGCCAGCCGGTCGAGCCGGCTCCGGGCCTCATCGAGCGCCGCATCGATGCGGGCGAGTTTCTCTTCGACGAGCACGTCGACCGGGCGCCGGGTCTCCAGCGCGGCGAGGCGCTGGTCGTTGGTCTCCTTGAAAGCCTCGAAGGCGCGCGAGAAATCCTCGAAGGCCGCGCCGACATCGATGCCGAGCGCCTTCGTTTCCGGAGCGTTGTTCATGCAAGGGTCCTTTCGCTTGGATTGATGCGGCGTGCGGCATCCCGGACAAGGCGCGCGAGGCCGCCGGCATCGGCGCCCTGCGCCGCGGCCTTGTGGTGGGCGGGGCGCGCGATGACCCGCGCCCCCAGTTGCATGGGAAACGTGACGAGCGAGATCTCCCACAGGTCGAGCTCGAGGATGCGGCGCACGCGGCCGGGCGCATCGTTGACGGCCCGTCGTGTGCGGAAACCGATGGAAAGACCGTCGAGAGCGCCCTCCGCGATCAGGCTCGCAATCTCGCGGGCGCGGGCGACACCGGCATTGAGCCGTCCGCGCACGAAGAGCCCGTGCGCGTCCTCGCGCAGGGCCAGCCAAGTGCCGAGCGGCTGGGCGGCATCGTGCTGGAAGAGCATCCGGATGCCGCGTGCGCCGCGCCGGGCGAGGCTCGCCGCAAAGGCGCCGCGCTCGACCACGTCCCGGCCCAGATCCGGCACACCGAAGCGGCTCGCGTAACCCTCGAAGACCAGGGGGGCCTCGTCCGGCCGGGCGCCGCCCTGCACGATCACGCCGGCGCTCACGTGGCCGGTCCCGGTTGGGCAGGAGGCGCCGCGCCGCGGCGACGCGCGCCGTCGAGCCGCTCGAGCGCGCGGACGAACCCGGCGACCGCCTCCTTGAAACGTGCCTCCCCGGCGCGGGCCGTCACCCGCGGCTCGGCGCGCGGGCGGGCTGGGCCGTTCGATCGCTTGCGACTCATGGATCGTCTCCCGAATAGCGTCGGTTGAAGCGCGCGAGTTCGCGCACGAAATGGTCGAAGCGCCGGTTCGCCGCCGCGAGCTCGCGCAGCACGATGGCGAGCATGGCGGAGGCGCCGCTCGCCCACAGAAACAGCGCCAGATGGGCGAGGTCGCCGCGCGCGATGATGCTGTCCGTCACGGCGTCCATCGCAGGCCTCATTCGTTCTGGGGAAGGCGCTCGCGCCGCCCGTAGCCGACGGCCTCGCGCTTCTCGTCCTCGCTCAGGAAATCGGCGGAGGAGATGCGCCGCCACAGGGCCTCGCGCTCGCCCGCCAGGGCGTCGATGCGGTCGAGGTCGATCTCGAAGCGCAGTTCGCCGCCGAAGGCGGGGGCGAGCCAGTGCGCGACGCTCGCCGCCGCGCGCTGGGCGAGCGGGATGACCGTCTGGCGCCAGAAGGAGCGGTTGGCCTCGGCGAAATTCGCGTAGGTGTTGTCGCCGGGCAGGCCGAGCAGCATCGGCGGCACACCGAAGGCGAGCGCGATCTCCCGTGCTGCCGCCGCCTTGGCCTCCACGAAATCCATGTCCTTGGGCGACAGCGACAGCGGCCGCCAGTCGAGCCCGCCGTCGAGCAGCAATGGCCGGCCGGCATTGTCGCGCCCCTGGAACTGCTGCTCGAGCTCGCCCTTCAGGCGCTCGAACTGCGTGTCGGTGAGGCCGACACCGTCCGGCCCCTTGTAGACGAGGGCACCGGAGGGGCGGGCGGCATTGTCGAGCAGCGCCTTGTTCCAGGCGCTTGCGGCATTGTGGATGTCGACGGCCCCGGCCGCCGCCTCCATCGGCGAAAGGCCGTAGTGGTCGTCGACGGGATTGAACAGGCGCAGGTGCAGCACGGGTTCGACGGGGCTGCCCTCGCGGCGCGCCAGGCGCACCGTGCGTCCGCCCACCGTATAGTCATAGGCCGCGGGCCAGCCGTCGCCGCCGGGCACGACGCGCATGCGGTCGGGCCGCAGCACGTAGAGCTCCCGCGGCGCCTCACCGATGCACACCGCCTCCGCATAGGCATTGCCGGCGACGAGCAGGTGGCTGAACAGGCTCTCCAGGAACGAGCCGCCGTCCTCGCGCGGGTTCGGCCGCCGGACGAGATCAAGCAGCGGATGCCGCTCGGGTTCCTCGGCGCCATCGTGCAGGACCCACGGCACCGAGGCGGCGGCCTCCGCCACCAGCTTCACGCAGCGGTGCACGACGGGATTGCGCGAAAAGCCCTCGCGGGCGAGCGCCTCGAACTCGCGCGACGTCCAGACCGGCCGGCCGACGCCGTAGATCGCGAGAAGGGGCGCAACGCGCGAGGCTTTCGTTTCCGGGACGGCGTCGGCAAGGCGCGCGGGGGCGCGCCGCCGCGTCCAGCGGTCGATCCAGGCTGCCATCATGTCGTCTCTCGTCGGGTAACAGTCAGATGCGGCGCACGCGCGGCCCCGAGCCGCTGGCGCCGATGAGGGCGGTCGCCGCCCAGACCATCGCGTCGAGCCGGTCGGGCGAGCGCCCGCTCGTCAGGCCGCCCGGGCCGAAATCGGTCATCTCGTCCTCGAGCGCCGGAAAGGCGCCACAGAATTTCAGCCGTCCCTGCGCCGACAAGGCGGCGATGGGCTCGGCCCGCAGGTACTTGCCGCGCGTCGCCCTGACGCTGGTGACTGGAACTGTTGGATCGACGTCGCGCAGCACGGCGGCGGCCATCTCGCCGCCCTGGTTGACCTCGACGACGAGGGCGTCGGCCTCATGTCTATGATAGGCGGCGATGGCTGCTTCGGCCCAGGCGAGCGGCCTCGCGCGCGGCAGCGTCGCATCCTCCAGCACATAGATCGTCCGCGCGGCATCGCAGCCGGCGGCTACGATCCCGCAGGCATCCGCCCGCCGGCCGGACGAGGCCGGCGGATCGACAGCGACGACCACCCGTTCGAGGGGCGGCGTCGCATCGATGCGCGCAGCCTCGATCATGGCCCGCGACCAGAGGGCGTCCGCCCTCTCCTCAATAAGCTCGCCGTCAAGTTCCTGCCGTCCGAGGCGCGTACCGGCATAGCGGCCGACGACCGCCTCAAGGAAGGCAGGCGCAAGGTTCAGTGCGTTTTCGTGCGTCGCCGCGCGGGAGAGCGCCGTGCGCGCATCGCCCATCAGCCGCTTCAGGAGCGGCATGGCACGGGGCGTCGTGGTGACGACCTCGCGCGGGCGCGTCCCGAGGCGCAGGCCGAACTGCAGCATGTCCCACGTCTCCTCGGCATGGCGCCATTTGCACAATTCGTCCGCCCAGGCCGCGGCGAACTGCGGTCCCCGCAGCGCGTCCGGATCCTCCGCCGAGAAGACCATGGCCACCGCTCCGTTCGGCCATTCGAGCCGGCGGCGGGTGGGGATCCATTGCGGCCGCTCGTCGCGCGGATGCACCGCGAGCAGGCCGGAGACGCCCTCGACCATGACGTCGCGGACGTCGGCCATCGTCTCGCCGACGAGGGCGATCGGCGAGACGGATGCCCCGTTGCGGCCAAGGGCCTGCGCCCTCACCCATTCGGCGCCTGTGCGCGTCTTGCCCGCGCCGCGCCCGCCGAGCACCAGCCAGACCGTCCACTCGCCGGGCGGCGGCATCTGGTCCGGCCGGGCGAAGAAGGGCCAGTGATGCGCGATCCAGCGCAGCAGCGGCTCGTCACAACGGCTGAGCAGGGTCGGCAGCACCCCGCTCCTCGCGCAGTCGATCAAGCTTGCGCGCAAGCTCGCGTCGGAAATCGTCGAACTCGCGGAATGCAGCGCCATCCTCGTCCCTTTCCCGCCCGGCCGCCACGCCGCCGGGCTCGGCAGAGAATTCCGTCAGTTCGCGCAGGGTGCGGGCCAGCGTCGCCAGTGCCCGGGCGTCGCGCTCGGCCCCGGCGGCGTCGCCGCGCACCGTCTTCGCTCGCGCCTCGATCTCGCGCACCTGCCGCTCGGCAGCGCGCCACAGCCGTGCCACAAGCGTCGAGCGCCGCCTCGCCTCGCCGGTACGGCGGCTTCTGCCGGCGCTCCTCCGGCCGGCAGCGTCATCATCATCTGTCGTCATGCAGGTCCTGCCTCCGCAACGATGCTCGACCGCCCCCCGGAGGGCAGCGAAGCGGCATCGGCGATGGGAAAGGAATGAACCGCCCGGAGGAGCGCCGTCGGGCGCAGAACCGGAGCATGCTTGAACACTATCCTATCTCCGCGCGCAAGCCAATGATTAAATTCCTATCAAGCAATCGCGCGTTCACGTTCGGGTGAATCCACGATGGTTTGGACTTGCGCGACGAGCGCGCCGCAAGGTTCGGTCAATGCGCGACGTTCAAAGGTCTTCAGCGCTCGGTGCAATGTCGCGGCATTCGGTGAGGGGCATGGTTCGAGCCGCCACGGCCTGGAACTTTCCCGCGGCGTGGGCCATTCATCATCCCGGCCGGGCCTCCACCCGGCCCCATTGTCGGCATTTTCACGTTCGATACGAACCGAAAGCAATGATCGAGGTGACAATCACATGCATTCCATCAGCCGCCGCTCGTTCCTGATCGGCGCGCCCGCAGCGCTGGCCGCCTGCACGACGACGACTCCGCCTCCCGTCGCTCAAGGGCCCCGCATCGACCCGATGTACTTCGACATGTACGACGAGATCACCACCGAGCCTTATTCGGTTCCGGCGGTCGACCTCACGCAGATCGACCCCATCTTCCTGCGCCAGGTGGTGCCCTTCGCCGGCCCTCAGGAGGCCGGGACGATCGTCGTCGATCCCTATCGCCACTTCCTCTACCTCGTGATGGAAGGCGGACAGGCCATGCGCTACGGCGTCGGCGTGGGACGCGAGGGCTTCGGCTGGAGCGGCAATGCCACCATCCGCCGCAAGGCCGCCTGGCCGACCTGGACCCCGCCCGCCTCGATGATTCGCCGTCAGCCGGAACTCGCCGAATGGGCCAGCGGCATGCCCGGCGGCATGGACAACCCCCTCGGCGCGCGCGCCCTCTATCTCTATCAGGGGGACCGCGACACGCTCTACCGCATCCACGGCACCAACGAGCCGTGGTCGATCGGCCAGTCCGTATCGAGCGGCTGCATCCGTCTCATCAACCAGGATATCATCGATCTGCACCGCCGCGTCCCCATCGGCACGCGCGTCACGGTGCTTGGCTCGGGCAGCCCACGGGTGGCATCGCACGACGCTGTGGCGCCCTTCCCCGGCGACGATGGCGTCAACCCCGACCTCGCCGTCACCGACCTTCCCGAGATCGACGGCCAGGCGCAGATCGCCGTCTGGCGTTGAAGCCGCAGCAAGGTGGCTCGGTAGGCTATACTGGTCGCCCACATCGGGAGATTGCCATGAAACCGATTCCGTTGCCGCTTTCCGGATCGTGCCGCTGTGGGCGCGTGGAAGTCCGCTTGACGAAGCCGCCGCTCGCAACCAGCGCCTGCCACTGTCGGGGCTGCCAGAAGATGTCGTCCTCGGCCTATTCCCTGACGGCAATCATGCCTGCCGACGGCTTCGCGGTAACGAAGGGCGATCCGGTGATCGGCGGCCTGCACGGGCCCGATGTCCACCATTATTTCTGCGGCCACTGCATGACGTGGATGTTCACGAAGCCGGAGGGCATGGACTGGTTCGTCAACGTGCGGCCGACGCTGTTCGACGATACCAGCTGGTTCCGGCCGTTCATGGAAACCTACACATCGGCGAAGCTGCCGTTCGCGGAGACGGGCGCCGTGGAGAGCTTCGAGACCTTCCCGGAAATGGACCGGTATCAAGGGCTGGTGAAGGCCTATGCGGAATGGGCGTCGTGAGGAGGGTCGCAAGCCTTCATGCCGCCTGATTTCCGCGCCGGTCAAGGCGACTTTCCATCATGAGCGCGGCCCGGACCCACGGGCCGCCCTGGGTACGCGCATCGGCCACGTCACGATATGATCGACCATGTCGTCGAGGCTGACGTCGTCCTCGCTGGCCGAGACGCGGCCGCGCACGGAGACGCCGGCCAAGTGCACCGTCTCCGGATCGCCCGAGACGAGCGGATGCCACCAGTAGAGATCCCGGCCTTCGCGCACCAGCCGATAGGCGCAGGTCGGCGGCAGCCAAGTGAGCGTGCGCACCACCTCCGGCGTCAGGCGCACGCAATCGGCGACGATGCCCTGGCGCTGGGGGTAGTTGCGGCACCGGCAGCTCTCACCGTCGAGCAGCGTGCAACCGACATCGGTGAAGAGAATCTTGCCGCTGTCCTCGTCCTCCAGCTTGACGAGGCAGCAGCGGCCACAGCCGTCACACAGGCTCTCCCATTCGCCGGCCGTCATCTCCTCGAGCGTCTTGAGGCGCCAGAATGGCGTGTCGTCCTTCATGCCTGTCCGGCCGGCCTCTGGCCGCCCCCTTCGTTGTCCTGAATGTGCGAATGCACCTTTTGCTTTAGCCTCCGTCGCGCAATACGATTAGCGCTACTGTCAGCAGCATGGGGCGCCCGATCGGCGCCTCCCATCTGCGTCCGGACTTAAGAGTAGACGATCGTGGCATTCTTCGGCGAGACGACGCTTCTGATGCGCATCAAGCGCGCCGCGCTCGCCGTCGATTCGTGGATCGACGCTTCCCTTTACACCGCCGGCCAGCGCGCGGGCGAGGCATGGGTGAATTTTTCCGGCCTCTTCGACCGTTTCGCCGTGCGAGGCGGCTGGCGCCTTGCGTTCGAAGGGGCCAGCGAGGCCGTGAACATCGGCACGGCCGGTTGCGTCGTCATGCTGGCGCTCGCCATACCCGCCTTCCGCGAGACGAGCGAGGACTGGCTTAAGCAGCAGGAGCTCGCCGTCACATTCCTCGACCGCTACGGCAACGAAATCGGAAAGCGAGGCATCCTGCACGACGATTCCCTGAAGCTCGAGGAATTGCCCGACCACCTCATCAAGGCGGTGCTGGCCACAGAAGACCGGCGCTTCTACAGCCATTTCGGCATCGACGTCATCGGCACCATGCGCGCCCTGTCGGCGAACGCCCGCGCCTCCGGCGTGGTGCAGGGCGGCTCGTCCATCACGCAGCAGTTGGCCAAGAACCTCTTCCTCAACAACGAGCGCTCCATCGAGCGCAAGGTCAAGGAAGCCTTCCTCGCCGTCTGGCTCGAGACGCGCCTCACCAAGAACGAGATCCTCAAGCTCTATCTCGACCGGGCCTACATGGGCGGCGGCACATTCGGCGTCGCGGCGGCGGCCGAATTCTACTTCGGCAAGAATGTCAAGGACATCAGCATTGCCGAAGCCGCGATGCTGGCGGGCCTCTTCAAGGCGCCTACGCGCTTTGCGCCACACGTCAACCTCCCGGCGGCACGCGCCCGCGCCAACGACGTGCTCGCCAACATGGTGGAAGCCGGTTTCATCTCGGAAGGCCAGATGCTGTCGGCGCGGCGCAATCCGGCGACCCCCGTCGACCGGCAGCGCGACCTCAGTCCCGACTACTACCTCGACTGGGCTTTCGGCGAAGTGCAGAAGATGGCGCGCGACGGCCTGTTCGGCCATGAGCGCGTGCTCACCGTCAAGACGCCGCTCGACCCGGCCATCCAGAAGCGCGCGGAAGAAGCCCTGGAAAACGGCCTGCGCCAGCACGGCAAGACCTATGGCGCGAAGCAGGGCGCCATCGTCGTGCTCGACCCGGATGGCGCCGCCCGCGCCATGGTCGGTGGCCGGGACTACGGCACAAGCCAGTTCAACCGGGCGACGGATGCCCTCCGCCAGCCCGGGTCCGCCTTCAAGCCCTTCGTCTACACCGCGGCGCTCGCCGCGGGGCTCTACAAGCCGAACAGCACGGTCGTCGACGCGCCGGTGTGCATCGGCAACTGGTGCCCCAACAATTACACCCGCTCCTATGCCGGGGCGATGCCGCTCACTTCGGCCCTGGCGCGCTCGATCAACACCATCCCGGTGCGCATGTCGCTGGCGCTCGGCAAGGGCAATGCCAAGGCCGGGCGCGCCAAGATCATCGAGATGTGCCGGGCCATGGGGCTGACGACCGAGCTGAAGGATACGACCTCCCTGCCGATCGGCGCCGCCGAGGTAACGGTCCTCGACATGGCGGCCGGCTATGCGGTCCTCGCCAATGGCGGCCGACGCGCCCGGCCCTATCCCGCGCTCGACGTGCGCAACAACCATGGCGAGACGATCTGGCGTCACGATGCCAATGCGAAGCCGGCCGAGCAGGTGGTGGCGACATCCGTCGTGGCGGACATGAACTTCATGCTGAACAAGGTGGTGGAGGCCGGCACCGGCCGCCGCGCGATCATCGAGGGCGTGCAGGCCGCGGGCAAGACCGGCACGACCAACGCCTATCGCGACGCCTGGTTCGTCGGCTACACTCGCCGCCTCGTCACGGCCGTCTGGTTCGGCAACGACGACTACACGTCGACCAACCGAATGACGGGGGGCACGCTGCCGGCAATGACCTGGCACGAAGTCATGGCCTTCGCGCATCAGGGAACCGAAACCGGCCCGCTGCCCGGCCTCGAAGGAACGGCGGGCGCGGTCGCCCAGGCTGGCGACAACCGCGACGCGGATGCCGCGCAGTCGAGCGGCGGCAATCTCTCGCGCCGCTCCTTCGAGGTCATCGAGAGCATCGGCAACCTCCTGCGCCGGCCGGCACGTCCCGACCGGCAGGCCACAGGCGGGGGGAACGGATACCCCGCCCAGATCGCCCAGGACGGCGTGCGGGCGCTCGGCGGCCGCATCGCGTTGCCCTGAGAGCTGCGGTGATCACCCGAGCCGATGCCGGAAAGGCCCCTGCGAGGCGGTTGACGAGGAGCCGTTCCACGGGCTGGTATGCGCACCTCTTCGCCGTCCCTCACGCCACGAGACCCGTGCCCGCCATCCTCTGCATCCTCGTCGCTTTCGCGATCGGCGCGCTGACCGGCGTCACGAGCGCGGACTGGGCGACATCTGGCCGCCCGCCGCTGGGCGCCCTGACGATCGGCTCCTGGGTCACGTGGCCCGCCCTCGGCGGGCGCGACGTCGACCCCTATGCTCGGGCGATCACGGTCCGCTCGGGAACGCTGCCGCTCGGTGCCGGCGAGGGCCTTGAGTTTCTCGCCGCACGGGACGATGCGGGACGCCCTCTGCAGGCCTCTTGCAGTTACACGGTCGCCGGCGCCATGCCGGCCGCCCGCGCCTGGACGCTGACCGTCTACGATACCGCCGGCAAGGCATATGGCGAGCGCGCCGGCTTCACGTCGGCAGAGGTGCTGCGGGCGCCAAACGGCGAAGCGCAGATCGTGCTTTCGCGCCGCGCATCTCCGGGCAACTGGCTGCCGCTGCCGGCCATCGGACGCTTCGTCCTCGCCCTGAGGCTCTATGACTCTCCCCAGTCGGCCGATGCAGCGGCCATCGAGCCGGCAACCATGCCGCGCATTATCCGCGGGGATTGCTCGTGAGGCGCCTGGCCGGCTCCCTCGGGATCGCGCTCGCGGCCGGGCTCCTGCTCGGCGGCATGACCCATCTGGCGATCATCCTCGCCATGCCGACGCTGGCAGGCAACAGCGCGTTCGACCGCCATGCCGCCGCCCTGGCACCCGGTGAGACCCGGCTGCTCGCCGCCCAGCAGAACGAGACGGCTGTGCCCTTTGCCGATCCTGCAATGGCAATGGCGGTGTGCGCGTTCGATATCAGCGACGCGCCCTTACGCGTGGAGGCGCCGATGCCCGAGGGCTTCGGCTCGCTCTCCGTCCATGGCCGCGACGGCACCGTTCTTTATTCCGTGACGGACCGCACAGCGGTCGACGGGGTCGTGACCCTCATCGTCATGACGCGCCAGCAGCACGACGAGGCACTGGCCAGAGGGCGGGGCGATGACGCCGGCTCGGAACTGCGCTTTGTCTCGCCGCGAGTGCAGGGGCTGGTGCTGGTGCGAGCGCTCGCCGCCTATCCGAGCGGCCTGCCCGAGGCGCGCGAGCGCGCGGCGGCGATGGAATGCCTGAGCGAGTCGGACTAGACCCGAATCCGATCGGGTTGGGCCAACCTGATCGGTCGATCCGTCTCTGAACGCCAAGAAACAGACCGTTCTGCGGATCGGATTGCACAGCAACGTGATCCGAACGGGCTTACGACTCAAGATCCGCGAACGAGACTGCGCCCGGCCCGCTGCGAGCGACCCGTCGTCGCACCGCCGCCGGAGCGGCCCGCCGGGTCGGCATCGTCGCTGCCCCAGCGGCTGTAGCGCACACCCGTGAACAGCAGGACGGTACCGCACTCCTCAGGCGGAGCCGGAGCCCGTTCGAGGCGGCGCGCCATCGGAAAGGCGACGAGGTTGTCTCCACTGTGGCCGGCGATGTCGCTCATTTCGCCCTCCAGGCCGGTTCGAGGATCCCTACGCCGACATCCTCGGCATTAAGCCTTCGTCAAGGTTAACAAATCGTTGACACGTCTCGTGTGGCAACCGGGCCCGCGATGGTTAACCCGACGCTAAGCAGCAGGCTGCCATTATCGAACGCCGCGTTCACCGTTTTGTTTCACGCTCATGGATAAGGCTTCGCTGCGCGATCGTGACCTGTCGGGCCTGGCCGATCTCGCCGGCTCCGGCGCGGCCGAGGCGCGCCCGACATTGCTGCGTGTTCGTACACGGCTGTTTCTCGACGCTGCCTCCCATTCGCGAGACGACATCGCGACCTTCACCACCCTGGCATGCGGCCTCGTCCCCCTCGTCGACGCCGACACCCGCGCCTTCGTGGCACAGGCGCTCGTCGGCCATCCGGCTGCGCCGGCAGCGGTGCTTGAAGCGCTCCTGCGCAGCGGCGGCGATGCGGCGGCAGCCGTCATCGCGGCGATGCCCACACTGCCGGAACGGTGGCGCGAAGAGGTGCTGGCGTCGGGAGACCGGCAGCTTCTCGCCGCGCTGGCGACGCGCGCCGACCTGCCAACCGCCGTGGTCCGGGACCTTGCCGCCCGGAGCGACGAAGCGATCATGCTGGCCATCGCGCGCAACAGCGCCACGCCTCTGCCCGACGCCGTCATCCGGGACCTGACCATCCGGGCGCGCCGGCACGTCCCGCTCGCCCGCGCCCTGCTCGCGCGGCCCGATCTGCCGGCAATGGACGCAGCCTCGCTTCTGCCCTTGGCTCCAGTCCGCCAGCGCAAGGCCATTCTCACACGGCTCGCCGAACAGGCGCGTGTCGCGCCACGCCGTGCCCGCCCCGCAGGCTCGGCCGTGACCCGGGCGCTCATCGATCACGCCGCCGACCGCGACAGGCTCGGGTTCGGCGTTCTCATCGCGAGAGCCATCGGGCTCGATGCGGAAGGAGCCGCGCGGGTACTGACGGACCCGACCGGCGAGCTTCTGGCGCTGGCTCTCATCGTCGCCGGTCTGACGCCGGACGAGGCAGTGCGCATCTTCCTCACCCTGGAGCCCGCCATCGCCCGTTCGGTGGAAACGGTCTTCACCCTGACGGAGCGTGTTCGCACCACCGACGCCGAAACCGCCCTCCTCGCGCTCGAGGCGTGCCTCGGCAAGCGCCTCGACCGCGCCGGCGGCCGCGGCGCAGGCCATGTGCCGGCGATGGCGCCGTCGCGATCACCGGAGCGCGCGGCGGCAGACGCCTCGCCGTCTGTGAAGGGCGAAAGGGAATCGGTGCGCCGGCAGGGCTGACCGCCCGCGCGTCGCCCGGCGAATGCCTCAGACTTCGACGACGTTGAGGAAATGGCGCCCGGCCCGATCCTCGACCTCGACCACCCACAGGTCGGGATCGAAGGAGATCTCGCGCTGCAGCTTCTCCTCCGCCGCCAGCGCCGGAATGTCGCCCTTGAGCGGCAACTCGACGAAGAGCCGGTCCGCGCCCTTGTCCTCGACGGCATATTGCGGCGCCGGTCCGAAGAGCCGCACCGAGCCGTCGAGCGAATCGAGCTTGATGAAGATGGCGCCGGCCTCCTCCGCACCGCGCCGGCGCAGATAGGCGAAGGCTCCCTCGATGCGGCAGCGGCGCATATAGGCCGAAACCCAGATGTCGCTGCGTAGCCGCACGCCGCTCACCGGCCGGCGTTGCCGGCTGCCGCCGCGAGCAGGGAACGCATCTTGTCGGTGAGCTCCCCGGCCACGGGCAGGCCGCGGTCGCGCTCGAACTGCTCGATGGCCTGACGGGTCTGTGGCCCCCACAGGCCGTCCGGCGTCACGCCGTAGCCGAGCTTGGCGAGCGCTTTCTGGGCGTCGAGAACGGCCGTGTCCCCTCCGCTTGCGCCCGCAAGGCCCGTGCGTATGAGATCGCCGATCGGATCGGCCGGCCGCGGGCGCGGCATAACCTCGCCGGCTCCTTCCATGAGATGCTGCGTCAGGGCCGAGGGGCGCGATGGCGGCGCGGGCTCCGCCACGGCGGCGGGCGTCGGCGCAGCCGTGTCGACGACGGCCGCGGGCTGCGGCGTGGGCCGTGCAGGCGGCGCCATGCGGACGGGCGCTTCGCTTCCCCGTGCCGTGAAGAGTGGCGCCGGATGTGGCCGCGGCTGCATGACAAGCGCATTGACCGCGACGGCAACGGCAAAGCCACCCGCCAGCACGACACCGAAGGTGCGGCTCGGGCGGCGCAGCACGAGCCCCATCAGGCGGCCGGCAAAGGCCTTTCGCTGCGAGGCGGCCACGATCCGCCCGCGCTGCTGCGTCCGCCCCTGCGGGCGCTCATAGAGCACGAAATCGTGGTCCGAACGGGCGAGGGCTTCACGCACTTTTCTTCATCTCTTCCTTGAAGGGGTGAACCGAGCCGCGCGGGCGGGCGAGGGTCTCGACAACGGCCGCCGGCGCAGGCCGGGCGCCTAGGCCGTCGCGCGGCAGCGAGACCGTCACCGTCGTGCCTTCGCCGCTGCGGCTCGTCACCTCGACCGTGCCGCCATGCAGGGCCGCGAGCCCCTGCACCACGCAGAAGCCGAGGCCTGTGCCTTCGTGCGGCCGATCATAGGACGAATGCGCCTGAAAGAAAGGCTTGCCGAGCTGGGTCAGGTCGCTCTCCGCCATGCCGACGCCGGTGTCGCTGACCGTGAGCGTGACATGGGAGCCACGATGGGCGAGCCGCACGGCGACCTCCCCCTGCGGGGTGAACTTGAGGGCGTTGGCGAGAAGATTGAGGAGGATCTGCCGGCAGGCACGCTGATCGGCCACGATCGTGCATGCATCCGTCCCGAGTTCGCGGCAGATCAGCACTCCGGCTGACCGGGCCTTAACCTCCATCATGTCGCAGCATTCGCGCGCGAGCGCGGCAAGGTCGAACGGCTCCGGCGCGATGGTGAAATTGCCCGATTCGATGCGCGAGACGTCGAGCAGCGCATTGACCACGTCCAGCAGGTGCCGGCCGGACCCGGCGATGATGCCGGCATATTCGCGCCGGCGCGCCTCGTCGGCCGGGCACAGCGAATCGCTCGCCAGCATTTCCGAGAAACCGATGATGGCGTTGAGCGGCGTGCGCAATTCGTGGCTGACGACGGCCAGGAAGCGATCCTTGGCCTCGCTCGCCGAAACGGCTGCGCGACGCGCGTCCTCAAGCTCGCGCTCGCGCTGGCGCTGGTCGCTCACGTCGCGCGTCACCGCGATCACGGCGCAGCCGTCGGGCGCCTGCGCATCCGCCGGTGCGGCCCGCATCTCAACCCAGCGCACCGTGGGCGCGCCACACCCTTCGGGGGACGGTGTCATCAGCCGATAGCGGACTTCCACCGGCCGGGCCGTGTGGCGGGCGTCCGCCAGCGCCTTGAGGAAGGCAGGCCGGTCCGCCACATGCACGCGCTCGAACAGGCCACGGCCACCGAGGCCTTCAGGCGCCGCGCCGAGAAGAGACCGCGCCGCCTCGCTGGCGAACACCACCTGCCCGGCGGCATCGTGCCAGGTGACGAGATCGTTCAGCGCACCGAGGACGGCCCGGTCGCGCATGTGACGCGCCGCTTCCCGCCGCCGCCCCTCTCTGTCACGCCCTTGGGCGAGGAGCACGAGGGCGGTGGCGTAGGCGATCGCCGTGGCGGCCGCGAGCGGCCATCCGACCCATGCGGACAGGATGCTGGCGGCGGGACCGGCGAGCGATTCGGCGGCGAGCACGACGCCGGCCGTCGCTGTCGCGATCGCCGCGGCGGCGAGGGCGGCGCCCCGATCGCCCCAGGCGAGTGCCGCGAGCGGCATCAGCGGCAGGAAAATGAGCGCCGGCGAGGCCATCCCGCCCGTACCGCGGCTGACGGTCAGGATGAAGCCGGCAAGCGCCAGCGACGAAATGGCATGGGCGGGCAGAAGCCGTCCGGTGCGGGAGAGGACGGCGGCGGCGACGACCGGCAGCGCAAGACTGGACAGGGCGAGTGCAGCCAGGCCTCCCGGTGCCCCCCAGACGACGAGATAGACCGGCACGAGCGCAAGGGCGGCAAGGCCGGTGGCAAGGCGCGTCAGCATGAAGTCGATGTGGCGCAGACGCTCGGCCTCGTCCTCGACCGCCGGATGGACGAGGACGCCGATGCGCGCCCGAAGGATCGACAGGATCTGCGCTGCAGCCACTCTACACACGTCCGCACGAGACCCCTCGCGCGCTCCTTCCAACTCGTGCCCGCAGCTTGCCACCCTGCGATTAAGCGAACCCTAAAGGCGGCGGCGAAAATGCGCCGCCACGACGGCCGGCCGCGTCACGTTCCTTACGGCGGCGGAATTGGGAATCGGTTGCGGACTCATATCGCTGTTAACGAAGGGTGAACATGCGGGAGATCCTGCCCGACAAGGGATTGGCCAGTACCGCCCGGCCCGCTGCAAGGGCTGTCACCCCAGCGCGGCCAGGATCGGTCGAATTGTAACAATCCCGTTCACCGGCCCTTGCGGAACGGGTGGCAGGCTCGGCGGATCAGCCGCGCGAGACGACGGACACAAGACGACGGACGCATGATCCCATGACCTTCCTGCTGCGCAGCGCGCTCGTCATCGGCGTGATCTTCCTTCTCTCTCCCGTGCGCGACGAAGCCGATGACGGACGCTCCGCCGCAGCGTCGGGTTCGGGATTCCCCGCTGTCGCCCAGCCCCTGCCGGGGCAGGTTGCAAGATCGGCCGACGCGGCCCAGCGGGCGCTCGCCCTTTGGCAGATGCTCGACGACGATACCCGCAGCCGCCTCGTCGAAGCCCTGACCGGCCAGACGGCGACGAAGGCCCCCCCGGCTGCTGCAGCCGGCAGCCGTGACACGCTGAACGAAGGCGATCGCGACGTTCCGTGGCGGGGACCCCACGCCGGCAGGGGTTGACCCCAGTCGCTGCCCGCGACCCTGCGCACCGTGCAATCCGCCGCCGATCGTCTATATAAGTCTCGGTGACAGAAAGCCTGCACCGGATTGTGACGGGCCGGGCAATGGACGATTGGTGATGCAGCCTTCTCTCGACGAGATTCTGGACAATTTCGAACTGCTCGACGAGTGGGATGATCGCTATCGCTATCTGATCGAACTCGGCCGCACGCTCGAGCCCTTGCCGGAAGAGGCGCGCACCGACGCCAACAAGGTGCGCGGCTGCGCCAGCCAGGTCTGGCTCGACACCCGCGTGGTGCGGGAGCCGGGCCGGGAGCCGGTGCTCGACTTTCGCGGCGATAGTGATGCGCATATCGTGCGCGGGCTTGTCGCGCTTGCTTTCGCGATCTTCTCCGGCCGCCCGGCGACGACGATCATCGACACGGATGCGCTCGCCATCTTCAAGCGGCTCGGCCTGTCGGAGCACCTGACGCCGCAGCGCTCGAACGGCCTGCGTTCCATGGTCGAGCGCATCAAGGGCGAGGCCCGCGCCGCGCTGGCCGCCGCCTGAGCGCCGAGCGTCGGCACCGGCCTAGATCGGGGCTGCGGTACCTTCGTCACGCCACAGCCGCAGAGACCGGGCGCGCGCCGGACCCCGCGCCTCCACGGCAAGACCATAGTGCTCCGCGAGACGCGCGAGCGCCATGCCCAGCACGAGCTTGGCGGAGCGCGCCGGCCAGCCTCGCTCGCGCTCAACCGTCTCGAGGCCCTTGAGAAAGCCGCAGACGTCGAACAGGAGATCGGCGAATTCCGGCCCGACCGCCTTCATGGCGCGCCGCACGCGCTGGCGGGCGGCGATGACGGCATCGCTGGCGCTCGCCGGATCGTGCATCCCCCCACCCCCCTGCCCGCCGACGGGATGCCAGCGCGCGCTGACGCTCGGCAGGAGTTGGCCCATGGTGATGTCCCGTCGCAGACGCTCTCCCGCCTCGAGCCCTGCCGTATCGACCAGTGGCGTGCCGCAGCGCCCGCGCCGGCGCGCCAGCGACTGCAGCGGGCTCTCGGCCGCATTCACGCGCAACCGGCGCGCCTCGTCGCCGGCCGCCGGCCGCTCGACCCTCTCGACCAGGTCCCGGTGCTGGGCCTGAAACCCCTCCGCTCCATCGCCGGCCCGCAGGCGCGCGGCGCGGGCGTGACCGGCACCGGTGGCGACCAGCAGGCGGCGACCACGCGACGGGCGCTCCCAGCAGGCAAGGTCTTCCGCTACCAGCCGCTCGGCCGCCGCGATGGGGACACGGCCTGCACCGAGGGTGGTCGCGCCGCGCCGCGCATAAAGCGCGACATGGCCGGCGTCGTCCACGCTCGCCTGGGCGAAGGCGCCCTCCGCCTGCGCGAGGTGCAGGAGCAGGCGCTGACCGGCCGCGCTCAGGTTCTCAACATGTCGGGTCATCATCCGATCCTTCCTGTCAGGAGCAAAGCCAGCCTGCGCCGGTGCGACAGGGAAAGATGCCGCCATCGCTACCGAAACAAGGGCGTTGCGCCAAACCACAGATATGTTCACTATATGTTCTCTCCAACCGCCGCCCGATCGGGAGGAAGGGGAGTGTTTATAGGTATACATTCCTATATTTGTTCAGGCAAGCCCCCGTTGGAAGGCCGCCCGCGGCCGGCCCCGATGGGGCGCGCCGGTGCGAGCCTTTTCATGCCGCGCGGCGGCGCACGCCGTGCTCCATGAGGCACAGGAGACCGCAGAATGCGGCCGGCACCACCGGAGACAGTTGACAGGCGCGCCCGTCACCGTGCTGTAAAGGCATTGCCTTCCTTGCGCAGCCGCAATCCATGTCGGGTACCGTCCTTCTTCTCTCGCAGGCGCTGATCTATTTCGGCGTGATGGCGGCCCTCTTCCGGCTGCGGCACAGGATGGGCCTCGGCGCCTTCCTGTGCGCCCTCGGTGTCATGCACTTCCTCGAGACCTATCTCGCGGCGGTCTTCTTCATCGAGCTACCCTTCGGCCTTCTCTCGCCTGGCTCGACGGTCCTGTTCTCGGGCAAGCTGGCGATCATCCTGCTGTTCTACATCCGCGAGGATGCCGAGACGGTTCGCCAGCCGATCTATGGCCTCCTCATCGGCAATTTCCTGATGGTCGCCCTCGTGGCGACGCTGCGGCTCGCCGGCCCGCCCGTGCCCCTGCCGGGCTACAACCCCGATCTCGTGCTGATAGACCAGATGGGGGCGCTCATGGTGTGGGGCACAACGCTGCTGTTCATCGACGCGATCGCGCTCATCCTGCTTTACGAGAAGATGCGATCAGTCCTGAGGGAATCGGTCGTACTGCGGGCCTGCGCCACCCTCGCGGTGATCCTGACCTTTGACCAGATCTTCTTCTTCATCGGCCTGCGTTTCGTGACTGGTACGCCCTTCGACGCACTAATCGGCGGCTGGATCGCGAAGATGGGCGCCGCTGCCGTCTACAGCGGCCTGATCGGGCTATACCTTGCGCTATTCGAGCGGGAGGCGCGCAGCGTGGCGCCCCAGGCCATATCGGACGTCTTCTACAAGCTCACCTACCGCCACAAGTACGAGGAGCTTCTCGGCAAGACCCGTTATGATGCCCTGACCGGCGCGCTGACGCGCGAGCGCTTCGAGACGCTGGGTCAGGTGATTCTCGACCGCAATGCGGCAACCCGACGGCCCGTCAGCCTGGCCCTCGTCGACGTCGATCATTTCAAGGGCATCAACGACCGCTACGGGCACGTCACCGGCGACGAGGTGCTGCGGCGCGTGGTCGCGTGCCTGCGGGCGGAGATCCGGACCGATGACCTCGTCTTTCGTTACGGCGGCGAGGAATTCGTCATTCTTTGGGAAAACATGCCGCATATGGCGGCCCTGGCCTCGGCTGAACGCATGCGCCTCTCGCTGCATCAGACGCTGGCCCGGGAATTCGCGGCCGCGCCGACTGTCAGCATCGGCATCGCCACCTTTCCCGATGACGCGCACACCGTTCGCGACCTCGTCGCCCATGCCGATGCGCATCTCTACGAAGCAAAGCGACAGGGGCGAGACCGCGTGGTCGGCAATCACCCGCTCGCCCCGGAGCACAGCGCCTGACGCCGCTTGCCGCCGACGCAAGAGACCATGCCGGGCCGTCGGAAAGCACCATCCGACGGACAAAAGCAAACGGGGCAAACCCATCGGTTGCCCCGTCCATTCATTGCCGATCCGCCGCTCGCCGCGCGGCGAAGCCGCATCAGCCGCGGCTCGAGGTGCGCCGCTTGCGGCGCTGCTGGCCGAGGCCCATCTCCTTGGCGAGTTGCGAACGGGCCTTGGCATAGTTCGGCGCCACCATCGGATAGTCGGCCGGCAGGCCCCACTTCTCGCGATACTGCTCGGGCGTCATGTTGTACTGCGTGCGCAGGTGACGCTTCAGCGACTTGAACTTCTTGCCGTCTTCCAGGCAGATGATGAAGTCGGGCGTAACCGACTTCTTGATCGGAACGGCCGGCTTGGGAGCCTCGACCGGCACCTCGACGACACCGCCGGCAACGCGCATCAGTGCGCCATGGACTTCGCTGATCAGCCCGGGCAGGTCCGCGGAGGCGACAGAATTGTTACTCACGTAGGCGGAAACGATATCGGCCGCGAGCTCGATATAGTTCGCTGACGCTGCATTGTCGTTCATTGAACCCGAATTCCTCTCTTTGTCCCGATCATCCGGTTACCAGCCAATGCCGGCAGGTAACCGGCGACAACACCAAACCGCCTACCGTTGCGCCGGCGAGAGCTTGAACAGCCACCCTGCGAACACTGGCATTTTCGTGTTCCAATCACACTCATGAAGTATGGCAAAGTTGAGAATTTCGCAAGACAAGTTTTTCACTTCTTTGAAATTCTCGTAATCAGGCGCAGCTGTGTGAACAACCCTGAATAGCTGAAGCTCCAGCAGGCGCGCGCGCCCCGCGCGTGCACTGTCCCGCGCCGAGCATTGCGAACTTTGCGCGCGCCGGCTTGCGCCGGCCTTGGCGCGGGAACATATCGTCAGCACGATCAAGGAGGGAAAATCCATGCCAGCATCGGACGGCAACGGCAAGGTGGAGAAGAATGCGGCGCAATGGCGCGCCGAATTGTCGCCCGAGCAGTTTCGCATCGCCCGCCTCGGCGGCACGGAGCCACCGTTTTCGAGCCCCTACAATACCGAGAAACGGCCGGGCCTCTACCGTTGCGTCTGTTGCGGCGAGCCCCTGTTCGCGAGCCATGCCAAGTATGAATCCGGTTCTGGCTGGCCGAGCTTCTTCGAGCCGGTTGATCGTCGTGCCATCGCCGAAGCGCCCGATCACAAACTTGCGATGCCGCGCACGGAGATCCGATGCGCCCGATGCGACGCCCATCTCGGCCACGTCTTTCCCGACGGACCGCAGCCGACGGGCCTGCGCTATTGCACCAATGGCAGCGCGCTTGTCTTCGAGCCAGAAGGGACCGAGAGAGGAGCCGGCGAGAAGACACGGAACGAGCGATGACACAGCCCCTTCCCCCCCGTGCGCCGGCCCGACCGGTCACCCGGACAGTCCACGGGACCGACATCACCGACGCCTACGGCTGGCTGCGGGCCGACAACTGGCGCGACGTGCTGCGCGATCCCACTCTCCTGCCGGCCGACATCCGCGACCATCTCCGCGCGGAGAACGCCTATGCGGACGCGATCCTCGCCCCGGCCGGAGACTTGCGGCGCCGGCTCGTGGCCGAGATGCGCGGGCGCATCAAGGAGGATGACTCCTCCGTGCCGAGCCCGGACGGGCCCTACAGCTACTATGTGCGCTTCCGGGAAGGCGGGCAGCATCCGCTCGTCTGCCGCCGGCCACGCGACGGCGGCGAGGAGACGATCCTTCTGGACGCAGATGCGCTGGCGGCCGGCAAGACCTTCTTCGACCTCGCCGAGGCGCAGCATTCGCCTGACCATCGCCTGCTCGCCTGGAGCGCCGACGAGACGGGCGGCGAACTGCACACGATCCGCCTGCGCGATCTGGCGACCGGCGCAGATGCCGCCGGCGCGGTCGAGTGGACAACGGGCGAGGTGGTCTGGGCTGCCGATTCGCGCAGCTTCTACTACGTGCGCCTCGACGAGAACCACCGGCCCTCGCGCGTCTTCCGCCACATCCTCGGGACGGATCCGGCGAATGACGAGGAGATCTACCGTGAGGACGACGCAGGCTGGTTCGTGCACCTGTCGCGCACCCAGTCCGGCGCGTTCGGCCTCATCAGCGTCTCCGACCACGAGACGAGCGAAGTATATCTCATCGACCTCGCCGATCCTTCCGCCCGGCCGCGCCTCGTCGTCGCCCGCGAGACGGGCCACCGCTACAGCGTCGAGCACATGGGCGATGATCTCGTCATCTCGACCAACGCGGACGGGGCGGAGGATTTCAAGCTGGTCACGGCGCCGCTCTCCGCCCCCGAGCGCGAGAACTGGCGCGAGCTCGTGCCGCATCGGCCGGGCATCATGCTGCTGAAGCACACCGCCTTCCGCGACTTCCTGGTGCGGCTGGAGCGGGAGGACGCCAACCCGCGCCTCGTGGTGCGGGCGCTCGCCACGGACGATGAACACGCCATCGCCTTCGACGAGCCGGCCTACGGCCTGCGCTACGAGCCGGGCTACGAATACGACACGCCGGTCGTGCGCTTCACCTATTCCTCGATGACGACGCCGGCCGAGACCTATGCCTACGACATGGCGAGCCGCGCGCGGCAGCTTATCAAGCGGCGCGAGGTGCCCAGCGGCCACGACCCGGCCCGCTACGTGACGAAGCGCCTCTTCGCGACGGCCGCGGACGGCGAAACGGTGCCGATCTCGGTGCTGCACCGCCGCGACCTCGCGCTCGACGGCACGGCGCCGTGCCTGCTCTACGGCTACGGCGCCTACGGCATCGCCATCCCCGCCGATTTCGAGAGCAACCGGCTGTCGCTGGTCGATCGCGGCTTCGTCTATGCGATCGCCCATATCCGCGGCGGCACCGAGAAGGGCTGGCGCTGGTACACGGACGGCAAGCGCGAGAAGAAGACCAACAGCTTCAGCGACTTCATCGCCGCCGGTCGGCACCTCGCGGCGCTCGGTTACACGGCGCCGCGGCGGCTCGTCGCCCATGGCGGCAGCGCCGGCGGCATGCTGATGGGCGCCGTCGCCAACGACGCGCCGGACCTGTTCCGCGCCATCCTTGCCGAGGTGCCGTTCGTCGACGTGCTCAACACCATGCTCGACGACAGCCTGCCGCTGACGCCGCCCGAATGGCCGGAGTGGGGCGATCCGATTCGCGACGAGGCGGCCTTCCGGCGAATCCTCGCCTATTCGCCGTACGACCAGGTGAAACCGCAGACCTATCCCGCCATCCTCGCCGTCGCCGGCCTGTCGGACCCGCGCGTCACCTATTGGGAGCCGGCCAAATGGGTGGCGCGCCTGCGCGAGCGCATGACCGGCGGCGGCCCCGTGGCCCTCCACACCAACATGGAAGCCGGCCACGGCGGCGCCGCCGGACGCTTCGAACGGCTGGAAGAGGTGGCGCGGCTCTATGCCTTCGCCATCGTGCAGACGGGGGCGAGCGAGGAGCCTCTCGCCTGAGAAGGCTTTCGTCTCGGCACGGCCGGCTTCAGGCCGGGCCGGGGCATGGCACCGGCGTGCGCACCCTTGCGAAAGGCGCGTCACCGGGATGTCTGCTGTGATGTCGTGAAGACCTGAAAAATGGTCGGAGTGGCAGGATTTGAACCTGCGACCCCCTCGTCCCGAACGAGGTGCGCTACCAGACTGCGCTACACTCCGACATGTGCCCGTCGGCAGGCGGTCTTATAGACTCGACGCCTGCGGCCGGCAAGCGTCCTCGCGCAACTTCTTTTCATGCATCCACATGCCGCCGTGGGGCAAGTGCTGCAACGGCCGCGAAGCGGGCGCGCGGTCAGTCGCCGTTCCGCTCCGCCCGCCGCTTGTGGACAACGCTAGGCCGGCGCCATCCGCCCGGCCCGGCCGCCGCATCGGCGTTGCGTCAGGCCGTCGCTCGAATTATGGTCCGCCCCGCCTGAGTGCTGTTGGGGCGTCGCCAAGTGGTAAGGCAGCGGTTTTTGGTACCGCCATTCGCAGGTTCGAATCCTGCCGCCCCAGCCAGATCGGCCCGCCAGGCCACGCTGTCCCGCCGCCAGGCGGCGGGACTCATGTTGTTATCCATCCTCAGGCCGCCGACCACGCCTTCTGCGCTTCGAGCTTCTTGACTTCGGTGTCGGCGCGCTCGGCCGCCGGCCGGGAGACGAGCGGCGCGCAATAGGCCTCGAACTCGGGGCGCTTCTCGATCATGCCGACCATCATGCCCCACTGCAGGTGGCTCGCGAGATAGACATCGGCCGCGCTGAAGCGGTCGCCAGCGATGTAGCGCCGCCCCTTGAGCGCGCCCGCCAGCGTCTCGAGGACCATCTCGTAGGAGCCATAGCCGAAGCTGCGCTGCTGTTCCGGCGAGGGATTCCAGCCTGCCGCATGGTTGGAGGCCGCCGGCTCGAGACAGGCTGCAGTGAAGAACAGCCAGCGGTAGTAGGCGCCGCGATGCTCGGGCGCTGGCAGCAGGCCCGCGTCCGGGAAGGCATCGGCGAGATAGGCGCAGATCGCGGCGGCTTCCGTGACGACCTGGTTGCCATGGACGATCGCCGGCACCTTGCCCATGGGGTTGATGGACAGATAGTCCGGCGCCTTCATCGTGGTGCCGAAATCGAGCACCTTGACGGTGTAGGGGCAGCCGACCTCCTCCAGCATCCAGTGCACGATATAGCCGCGCGACTGCGGATTCGTGTAGAAAATCAATTCCTTGCTCATGTGGATCTCCTCGCGGTCTCTGGTGACGTCGGTTGACGTAACCCCACGATAGGACGGCTCACTGACAGTTTTTGTCAGCATGGTTTGCCGCCATTCCTGCACCATCTGCCGGCGCGGCCGCGGCGACCGATCGGGAAGGATTTCAGCGGCGAGCATGCGGTCAGCGCGGAAGCTGCGGAAGGCATTGCGCAGCTCGCACCAGGCCACCAGCACCCGCTTCGTCTCGAAGAAGCCGAGCGTCACGGGCCACACGACGCGCTCGGATTTCGCGCCGGCTTCGTCGACATAGGTGAGCGCCAGCTTGCGCTCGGTATTGAGCGCCTGCCGCAGGAGCGCCAGCGCGACGCCTTTGGGACGTTCCCAGCCGGCGCCGATGACGAGCGCATCGTCGTTCATGCGTTCACCAAGATCCGGCGGAAGGACGGCAGCGAGCTTGGCCATCGCATCGCGCGCCGCCGCGCCCATGCTCTCGTCCGTACGCCCCGCCACCCATTTGAGGCCGAGTGCCAGTGCCTCGATCTCTTCGGGAGAGAACATGAGCGGCGGCAGGAGAAAGCCCGGCTTCAGGACATAGCCCACGCCCGGCTCGCCATCGATCTCGGCGCCCATGGCCTGCAGCGCGGCGATGTCGCGATAGAGCGTGCGCAGGCTGACGCCGGCCTCCTTCGCGAGCGCCGCCCCGCTCACCGGCCGGCGGTGGCGACGGAGCATCTGCAGCAAATCGAACAGGCGGTGCGCGCGCGACATGGCGCCAGCATAGCATCGATGCTGACGGTTTCTGTCAGCATGCATTCCAATCCGCGAGGGCTCGCCGACGATGTTAAATCACCACCCGCCGGTCGGTGTGGGCCGCCTCCGCGATGGCGTGGATCACGCGCTCGAAGGCGAGCGCAGCGACGAAATCAGGCTCGGGCCGGCTGTCTTCGGCGATGGCACGCAGGAGGGCGGCAGCCTCGATGACCTTGAGGTCGTTGAAGCCGAGTTGGTGGCCCGCCGCCGGCACGAAGGCGCCGAAGGGTGGGTGGGCGGGGCCGGTCAGGATGGTCTTGAAGCCCTGCTGCGCGCCGGGGCCTTGATTCTCGTAGAGCTGCAGCTCGTTCATGCGCTCCTGGTCGAAGATCAGCATGCCCCTCGTGCCGTGCACCTCCCAGCCGAGGCGGTTCTTGCGGCCCCAGGCGCTGCGCGAGGTGGCGAGGCTGCCGTGGAAGCCGCCCTTGAATCGCACGAGGGCGGTGGCGACGTCCTCGTTTTCCACCGCCGCCTCGCCCGAGCCGTCGGCGAGCGGGCGCGTGCGGTGGACGGTCTGCATGTCGGCAACGAGGCTCTCGATCGGCCCGGCGAGGCCGTAGGCCATGGAGACGAGATGGCAGCCGAGGTCGCCGAGCGCCCCGAGCCCGGCCTCCGCGTGGCGCGCGCGCCAGGTCCACGGCAGGTCGGGATCGGCCTGATAGTCCTCGTCCACCCAACCGCGGAAGTGGACGATGCGGCCGATGGCGCCCTCCTGCACGAGGCGCTGCGCATGCATGAAGGTGGGGTTCTTGATGTAGTTGTAGCCGACGATGGTCTTGACGCCGGCCGCGCGTGCTGCCGCCGCCATCTCCTCGGCCTGGTGCAGCGTCAGCGCCATGGGCTTTTCGCAATAGACGTGCTTGCCGGCCGCGATGGCCGCCATGGCGATCTCGTGGTGCAGGCGATTCGGCGTCGTGATCGAGACGATGTCGATGGCGGGATCGGCGACGAGCGCGCGCCAGTCGTCGGTCGCACGGGCGAAGCCGAACTGGCCGGCCATGGCCGCCGCCTTGTCGGCCGGCGTCTCGCACAGGAGCTCGAGCCGCGGCGTCGGCACGTCTCCCATCACCGCCTTGACCGCGCCGAAGGCGAGTGCATGGCACTTGCCCATGAAACCCGTCCCGATGAGGCCGATGCCCAGGCTTTCCATTTTCCGGCTCCCCTCCCGAGCAAATGGAATATATATTCCATTCAATCGATGAATATAGAACGACAGTTCTGTCAAGGAACAATGTCATGAAGAAGCCGGCCGCACCCGCCTCCGTCGACGAATTTCAGGAGCGGCTCGTCCAGATCGCGGACACGCTGCCCAAGCGCCTGCGGCAGTGCGCCGATTTCGTGGCACACAACACGGACAGGATCGCCCTCTCCACCGTCGCGGAACTGGCGGCGGGCGCCGGCGTACAGCCGTCAGCTTTCATGCGCTTCTGTCAGTTGCTCGGCTTTGCTGGTTTCAGCGACATGCAGCGCCTGTTCCGCGACAGCTACGGCCAGCGCTGGCCCGATTATGCCACGCGGCTCGACAACCTGCGCGCGGAGGGCGGGCAGAGCCCGTCGGCGCTGCTCGCCGAATTCATCGAGGCGGGCCGGCTGTCGCTGGAGCGTCTGGCTTCGACGGTCGATTCGGAAGCGCTCGATGCCGCTGTGGCCGCGCTCGCCGCTGCGCCCACCATCCACGTCATGGGCATGCGCCGGGCCTTCCCGGTGGCCACCTATCTCAGCTACGCCTTCGAGAAGATGGATATCCCTTCCATCCTGCATGACGGCGTCGGCAAGCTGGGGCGGCGCCACGCCATCCGCCCGGGCGACGTCGTCATCGCCATCTCCTTCGCGCCCTATACGCAGGAGACCATCGACCTTGCCGCCTATGCGCGCGAGCGCGGCAACGAGGTTGTCGCCATCACCGACACCGTCACCAGCCCGCTCAGGCGCCTCGGCGTCCACGCCCTCGATGTCTCGGAAGTGGATGTCGGCTCGTTCCGCGCCCTGTCGGCCACCCTTTCGCTCGCGATCGCGCTGGCCGTGGCCGTGGGGGCGGTGCGGCAATCACGATGATATGGAATTTTTTTATTGCATTCTGATTTTTTTGGAACAAAATTTCCATCCAAGAGCCTGCGAGACGGCCCATGACCAATGGCGGCCGCAGCTCCCGGACGCACGGAGACGCCGCGCCAAGCGGGACTGCGCCGGGCGGGATCCGCGCAAGCTCGATGGCCTGACACTTCTGAAGTCTGGGAGAGGAACCATGAGAAAGACACTTGCGGCGCTCGCCGTCGCATCCCTCGCGCTCGCGGGCAGCCTGGCGACGCCGGCCCACGCGGAGGGCGAGCGCTTCGTCTTCGTCAGCCACGCACCTGACAGCGACAGCTGGTGGAACACCATCAAGAACGCGCTCAAGGTGGCGAGCAGCCAGATGGGCGTGACGGTGGAATACCGCAACCCGCCGACCGGCGACCTCGCCGACATGGCCCGCATCGTCGAGCAGGCCACGGCCTCGAACCCGGCTGGCATCATCTCGACCATCGCCGACTTCAACGTCCTCAAGGGCCCGCTCGCCAAGGCAGTCGAGCAGGGCATCCCGGTCATCACCGTGAACTCGGGCACCATCGAGGAGTCGAAAGACATCGGCGCGCTGCTGCATATCGGCCAGCCCGAATATGCGGCGGGCTTCGCCGCCGGCGAGCGGGCGAAGGCAGCCGGCGTCAAGAAGTTCCTGTGCGTCAACCACTACATCACCAATCCGGCCTCCGTGCAGCGCTGCCAAGGCTTCGCCGACGGGCTGAACGTGCCGCTCGGCAACCAGATGATCGACACTGGCCTCGACCCTTCCGAGGTCAAGAACAAGGTCTCCGCCTATCTGCGTGCCAACGCCGACACCGACGGCATCATCGCCCTCGGCCCCAACTCCGCCGAGCCGACGATCGCGGCGCTCAAGGAGAACGGCATGGCCGGCCAGGTCCACTTCGGCACCTTCGACCTGTCGGCCGGCATCTCTGCGGCCATCAAGGACGGCACCATCGCCTTCGCCATCGACCAGCAGCCTTACCTGCAGGGCTATCTGCCGGTGGTGCTCCTGACGAACTATGCCCGCTACGGCGTCATACCGCCGAACGCGATCAACTCCGGCCCGGGCTTCATCACCAAGGACAACATCGCCCTCGTCGAGAAGCTCGCCGGCGAATACCGCTGAAACATTGGCCGATGCTGCGGGGCGCCGCCGAGCGCCCCGCATGCGAAACACCGCGGCGGGGCGCGTCTCGCGCCCCGGCGTTTGAGGACTGCGGCGGGGCGCGCCTCGCGCCCCGCATGCCAAGCACCATCGAAAACGGGGAAACGTCATGACGGACGAGCGGCTCATGCCCGTCTCTTCGCTGCGCCGCGCCATGATCCGGCCGGAACTCGGGGCGATCTGCGGGGTCATCCTGGTCTTCGCCTTCTTCCTGATGGTCGCGGGCGACAGCGGCATGTTCGCGCCGGCCGGCTTCCAGAACTGGCTCGTCGTCTCGGCACAGTTCGCCATCATCGCGGTCGGCGCCTGTCTCCTGATGATCGCGGGCGAGTTCGACCTTTCCGTCGGCTCCATGATCGGCTTTGCCGGCGTCATCGCCGCCATCCTCACCGTGCAGTGGGGCTGGCCGGCGTGGCTCGCCATCCTCGTCACCTTCGCCGTGTGCATCGGACTGGGCGCCATCAACGGCCTGCTCGTCATTCGAACCGGGCTGCCGAGCTTCATCGTCACCCTCGCCTTCCTCTACATCCTGCGCGGCCTCACGATCTGGCTATCGATCCTGACCACGCGCCAGACCATCATCGGGGGTGTGCGCGAGGCGGCTGAGGGCGACTGGCTCGCTGCCCTCTTCGGCGGGGTCATCTTCAAGGGCTTCTTCCAGTGGCTCGGCGACGTGGGCCTCATCGACACCTTCACGCGCGGCGCACGGGCCGGCCAGCCGGTGGTCGAGGGCGTGCCGATGCTCATCGTCTGGGCGATCGGGCTCATCATCTTCGGCCACTGGCTCCTTGCGAAGACGCGCTTCGGCAACTGGATCTTCGCCTCGGGCGGCGATGCGCAGGCCGCGCGCTACGTCGGCGTGCCGGTCAACCGCGTGAAGGTGCTGATGTTCATGTTCACCGCCTTCTGCGCCACGGTCTTCGCGATGTGCCAGGTGATGGAGTTCGGCTCGGCTGCCGCCGACCGCGGCCTCCTCAAGGAGTTCGAGGCCATCATCTGCGTGGTCATCGGCGGGGCGCTGCTCACCGGTGGCTACGGCTCGGTCATCGGGGCGGCGCTCGGGGCGCTCATCTTCGGTGTCGTGCAGCAGGGCCTGTTCTTCGCCGGGGCGGAGAGCTCGCTGTTCCGCGTCTTCCTCGGCACGATCCTGATCCTCGCGGTCATCATGAACACCTACATCCGCCGTCTCATCACGGGAGAACGCTGATGACCGCTCCCATCATCGAGATGCGCAACATCGAGAAGCATTTCGGCCCGGTGATCGCGCTCGGCGGCGTCTCCTTCGACGTGCGTCCGGGCGAGTGCCACTGCCTGCTCGGTGACAACGGCGCCGGCAAGTCCACCTTCATCAAGACCATGTCGGGCGTGCACAAGCCCTCGCGCGGCACCATGGTGGTAGAGGGTCAGGAGGTCGTCTTCGACAGCCCGCGCGACGCCATGGCAGCCGGCATCGCGACGGTCTATCAGGATCTGGCGATGATCCCGCTGATGAGCGTGACACGCAATTTCTGGATGGGCCGCGAGCCGGAGAAGGGCTTCGGCCCCTTCAAGACCATCGACTTCGCCAAGGCGAACGAGGTGACGATGCGGGAGATGGCGCGCATGGGCATCAACCTGCGCGAGCCGGAGCAGGCGGTCGGCACCCTCTCGGGCGGCGAGCGCCAGACGGTCGCCATCGCCCGCGCGGTCTATTTCGGCGCCAAGGTACTCATCCTCGACGAGCCGACCTCGGCGCTCGGCGTGCGTCAGACGGCCAACGTGCTCGCCACCATCGACCAAGTGCGCAAGGCGGGCATCGGGATCGTCTTCATCACCCACAACGTACGCCATGCCATGGCCGTCGGGGACCGCTTCACCGTGCTCAACCGCGGCAAGACGCTGGGCACGGCCGTGCGCGGCGAGATCACGGCCGAGGCGCTGCAGGACCTGATGGCTGGCGGCCAGGAACTCGCGGTGCTCGAAAGCTCGCTCGGAGGGACCGTGTGATGCTCGATGTCATCACCATCGGCCGCTCGTCGGTCGACCTCTACGGCGCGCAGGTCGGCGGGCGGCTGGAGGACATGGCGAGCTTCCGCAAATATATCGGCGGCTCGCCCACCAACATGGCCGCAGGCACGGCGCGGCTCGGCCTCAAGTCGGGCCTCATCACCCGCGTCGGCGACGAGCACATGGGCCGTTTCATCCGCGAGCAACTCATCGCCGAGGGTGTCGACGTCACGGGCGTCAAGACGGACCCGGAGCGGCTCACCGCCCTCGTCATCCTGGGCATCCGCGACCAGCACCAGTTCCCGCTCATCTTCTATCGCGAGAACTGCGCCGACATGGCGCTGAGCGAGGATGACATCGACCCCGCCTATATCGCCGGCAGTCGCTGCGTGACCGCGACCGGCACGCACCTGTCGCATCCGCGTACCGAGGCGGCTGTGCTCAAGGCCGTGCGGCTCGCGCGGGACAACGGGGCAAAGACGGCGCTCGACATCGACTATCGCCCCAATCTCTGGGGCCTCGCCGGCCACGGCGCTGGCGAGAGCCGCTACATCGCCTCCGCAGCGGTGACACAGAAGCTGCAGTCGACCTTGCATCTCTTCGACCTCATCGTCGGCACGGAGGAGGAGTTCCACATCGCCGGCGGCACGACCGACACGGTCGCAGCGCTCCGCGCCGTGCGCGCCGTTTCCAACGCGACGCTCGTGTGCAAGCGCGGGCCGATGGGCGCTGCCGCCTTCGAGGGCGCCATTCCCGACAGCCTCGACGACGGCATCTCCGGGCCGGGTTTTCCGATCGAGGTCTTCAACGTGCTCGGCGCCGGCGACGGCTTCATGTCGGGGCTCCTGCGCGGCTGGCTCCGCGGCGAGGACTGGGTGACGAGCCTCACCTACGCCAATGCCTGCGGCGCCTTCGCCGTCTCGCGCCACGGTTGCACGCCGGCCTATCCGAGCTGGGAGGAGTTGCAGTTCTTCCTGAAGCGCGGCATCGTCACTCCGGCGCTGCGCCACGACACCGAGCTCGAGCAGATCCACTGGGCGACGACGCGCAAGGGCCAATGGCCGCACATGCGCGTCTTCGCCTTCGACCACCGCATGCAGCTCGAGGACATGGCCGACCAGGCGGGTGCGCCGCGCGAGCGCATCGGCCCCTTCAAGTCCCTGTGCCTCAGGGCGGCGCAGCGCGTCGCCGATGGAAAGGCGGGTTACGGCATCCTGTGCGACGGCCGCCTCGGACGCGAAGCGCTCCATGCCGCCGCCGGCACGGGCCTGTGGATCGGCCGCCCCGTGGAACGGCCGGGGTCGCGTCCACTCGAACTCGAAGCGGAACTGGGGCTAGACTATGGCACGGCGCTCGCCGAATGGCCGGTCGAGCATGTCGTCAAGGTGCTGTGCTTCTATCATCCGGACGACGACGCCGGCCTCAAGGCACGGCAGGAGGAGACGGTGAAGCGTCTCGCCGAGGCGGCCCGGCGCAACAACCTCGAATTCCTGCTGGAGATCATCGCTTCGAAGGCGGGGCCGGTGGACGACACGACCACGGCGCGCGTCATCGAGCGTTTCTACGAGATCGGCGTCTTCCCCGACTGGTGGAAGCTCGAGCCGCTACGCAGCAAAACCGCCTGGCGCAATGCGGTCGAGGCCGTCTCGCGCAACGATCCCCATACGCGCGGCATCGTCGTCCTCGGGCTCGATGCGCCCCTCGAGGAGCTCTCGGCGAGCCTTCGCATGGCGGCGGCCTTCGATCTGGTGAAGGGCTTCGCCGTCGGCCGCACCATCTTCGGCGACGTGGCGCGGCGCTGGCTCGCCGGCGAGACCGGCGACGAGGACGCCGTCACGGAGATGGCCGAAAAATACCGCATGCTCTGCGACATCTGGGACCGCGTCCGCACGCAAGAGGGACAAGCGTCATGAGCACCATCCGCCTCACGGCCGCCCAGGCCATGGTCCGCTGGCTCGCCGCCCAGAAGACGGCCGACGGCGAGCCCTTCATCGCCGGTTGCTGGGCCATCTTCGGCCATGGCAACGTGGCGGGCATGGGCGAGGCCCTGCACGGCGCGGGCGATGCCCTGCCGACCTGGCGCGGCCACAACGAGCAGACCATGGCACATGCGGCCATCGCCTATGCCAAGGCGCTCAATCGCCAGCGGGCGATGATGGTGACGACCTCCATCGGCCCGGGCGCCCTCAACCTCGTCACCGCCGCGGCGCTCGCCCACGTCAACCGCCTGCCGGTGCTGCTGGTGCCCGGCGACGTCTTCGCCAACCGGGCGCCCGACCCGGTGCTGCAGCAGGTGGAGGATTTCGGCGACGGCACGGTGAGCGCCAACGACTGCTTCAAGCCGGTCAGCCGCTATTTCGACCGCATCGCGCGGCCGGAGCAGTTGCTCACCGCTCTCCCCCGCGCCATGGCAACGATGACCGACCCGGTGGACTGCGGGCCGGTGACACTCGCCTTCTGCCAGGACGTGCAGGCCGAAGCCTATGACTGGCCGGAGACGTTCTTCACCCCGCGCACCTGGCACATCCGCCGCCCGCAGCCGGATGCACGCGAGCTCGCCGAGGCGGCCGAGGCCATCCGCGGCGCGCGCAAGCCTCTGATCATCGCCGGCGGCGGCGTGCTCTATTCGCTCGCCACGCAGACACTCACCACCTTCGCCGAGACGCACCAGATTCCGGTTGCCGAGACGCAGGCGGGCAAGTCGTCTCTGCCGTGGGACCATCCGCTCAATCTCGGCGCCATCGGCGTCACCGGCTCTTCCGCCGCCAATGCGGTGGCGGCCGAGGCCGACCTCGTGATCGCGGTGGGCACCCGCCTGCAGGACTTCACCACCGGAAGCTGGGCCCTGTTCCGCAATCCCGACCGGCGCATCCTCGCCGTTAACGTGACGCCCTATGATGCCGGCAAGCACCGGGCGATCCCGCTGGTCGCCGACGCCAAGGTGGCGCTCGAAGCACTGTCGGCAGCGCTCGGCGGGCACAAGGCGGCGGCGCCCGAGCCGCAACTGAAGGCCGAATGGCTGAAGGCGGTCGATGCCGCCACCATGGCGCCCGGCGACAACGTGCTGCCGTCGGACGCGCAGGTCATCGGCGCCGTGCAGCGCAGCGTCGGCGAAGACACCATCCTCGTCTGTGCCGCCGGCGGCCTGCCCGGTGAGTTGCACAAGTTGTGGAAGGCAAGCCGCCCGAACGGCTACCACCTCGAATACGGCTTCTCCTGCATGGGCTACGAGATCGCCGGCGGGCTCGGCGTCAAGATGGCGCGGCCCGACCGAGAGGTCGTCGTCATGGTCGGCGACGGCAGCTACATGATGGCGAATTCGGAGCTCGCGACGGCGGTGATGCTCGGCCAGAAGATCATTGTCGTCGTGCTCGATAACCGCGGCTACGGCTGCATCAACCGCCTGCAGCGCGCCACCGGTGGCGAGAGCTTCAACAACCTGCTCGACACGGCCCGCCATGCGGTACCCTCTGCCATCGACTTCGCCGCCCATGCCGCCTCCATGGGCGCGAATGCGCAGAAGGTGGCGAGCATCGCCGAGCTGGAAGAGGCGATGGCCCGCGCCCGCAAGGCGGACAGGCCGAGCGCCATCGTCATCGACACGGACCCGATGCCGACGACGGAGGCCGGCGGCCACTGGTGGGACGTGGCGGTGCCGGAGGTCTCCGTGCGGCCGGAGGTCAACGCCGCCCGCGCCGCCTATGAAAAGAACCTCAAGAACCAGCGCCCGGCGGATTGACGCCAGGCCTTTCCCGGAGCCTGAGATGAGCGGGGCAGGATCGAGACCGATCGGGCGTGGCGGCGAGCCTTCGACACGGCTCCGTGCGCTGGGCCCCGGCTCGCGTTCCGCTTCGCTCAATGCATCCGGGGAACAGGCTTCTTCTCAAAGCACACCCCCGTTTCCCGGCCCGAATGCGCGAAGCGCAGGCGAGAGCCGGGAACCAGCGGACAACCCGATGCCCGAGAGGGCATCGCCGCAACCACCTTCAGCCAAACCAGCCCCCACGCGGATAGCGCAATGATCCTCTACGGCACCAATCCCATCGCCTGGTCCAACGACGACGACCAGAGCCTCGGCGCCAATATCAGCCTCGAGCAGTGCCTGAGCGAGGCCGGCAAGATCGGCTTCGACGGTATCGAGAAGGGCCACAAGATGCCCACCGAGCCCGCCGCACTGAAGGCCGCGCTCGCGCCGCACGGGCTTTCCTTCGTCTCCGGCTGGCAGTCGCTCAACCTGCTCGCCCATTCGGTGGAGGAGGAGAAGAAGGCGATCAGGCCGCATCTCGACCTGCTGAAAGCCATGGGATGCAAGGTCTGCATCGTCTGCGAGACGTCGAACGCCATCCACGGCAACGACGCGGTGGCGTTGAGCGATCGGCCGGTGCTGCCGGCCGGTGACTGGCAGGCCTTCGGCGCCGCCGTGGAACAGATCGCGCAATATTGCGCCGATGAGGGCATCACCCTCGTCTATCACCACCACATGGGCACCGTGGTGCAGGCGGAGGAGGAGATCGACGCGCTGATGGCGCATACGGGGCCGGCGACGCATCTCCTGCTCGATACCGGCCATTGCTGGTTCGGCGGCGGCGACCCGGCGCGCGTGGCGAAGAAATACATGGGCCGCGTCGCCCATATCCACGCCAAGAACGTGCGCCCCGCCATCCGCGCCGAGGTCGAGAAGGAGGGTCTCTCCTTCCTCGAAGGCGTGCGCCGCGGCGTCTTCACCGTTCCGGGCGACCCGGAGGGCGGCGTCGACTTTCCGCCCGTACTCAGGATCGCCGCAGAGCACGGCTATCAGGGATGGCTCGTCATCGAGGCCGAGCAGGACCCAGCCGTGCGCAACCCTTACGAATACCAGTCGATGGGGCTGAAGGCGCTGAAAGCCATGGCGCGCGAGGCGGGGCTGGACAAGGCGTGATGGCAGGAAGAGACAGCCCGGAACAGGCGGAGACGATGCAATGACCCAGCTCTTGCGCAAGCCCACCGGCACGACGGGCAAGGTGCACGACATCACCCCGACGAGCGCCGGATGGGGCTATGTCGGCTTCGGCCTCTACCGGCTCGTGCCCGGCGAGACGGCGGCGGAGCCGACCGGCGACACCGAGGTGATCCTGGTGCTCGTCGAGGGCAAGGCCGAGATCGGCGTCGGCGACAAAAGCTTCGGCGAGCTTGGCGAGCGCCTGAACGTCTTCGAGGGCACGCCGCCGCACGGCGTCTATGCGCCGAACGGCACCACCTGGTCGGCGCGGGCGACGACGCCTTGCACGCTCGCCATCTGCACGGCGCCCGGCAAGGGCGGGCACGAGGCCCGCGTGCTGACCGGCATCGAGAAGGTCACGCGCGGCAAGGGCGCCAACACGCGCTACATCCATCCCATCGCCATGGAGGACAGCGACGTCGCCGACAGCCTGCTGGTGACGGAGGTGTTCACGCCGCAGGGCAACTGGTCGAGCTACCCGCCGCACCGGCACGACGAGGACCGCTATCCCGAGATGACCTATCTCGAGGAGACCTATTACCACCGCCTCAACCCGGCGCAGGGCTTCGGCATTCAGCGTGTCTTCACCGAGGACGGCACGCTCGACGAGACCATGGCGGTGAGCGACGGCGACGTGGTGCTGGTGCCGCGCGGCCACCATCCCTGCGGCACGCCCTACGGCTACGAGATGTACTACCTCAACGTCATGGCGGGCCCGATCCGCAAATGGCGTTTCCAGAACCACCCGGACCACGACTGGATTTTCCAGCGCGACAAGTGATGCAAACGGCCCTCGCCTCCACCGTCATGGCCGCGACAAGCGCGGGCATGACGGTGGGGAAACAGGGCCGTTGGTGTGGCGGCGCGCCGCCAAGATAGAAGCCCCCGACCCAAGGACGACACCCATGCTCAATATCGGACTGCTCGGCGCAGGCCGCATCGGCATCACCCACGCCCGGGCCGTGATCGCCCTACCCGACGTGCGCATCGCGGCCGTTTTCGATCCCGTCGATGCGGCCGCCGACGCGGCGCAGGCGCTGACGGGGGCGCGGCGCGCCAGCGTCGAGGAGATCATGGCGGACAAGGACATCGCCGCCGTCATCGTGGCGACGCCGACGGACCTGCATGCGACGCAGGTGGAAGAAGCGGCGCGCGCAGGCAAGGCGATCTTCTGCGAGAAGCCGATCGACCTTTCCAGCGCCCGCGCCGAGGCCTGCCTCGCCGTGGTGCGCGAGCACAATGCCAGGCTGATGCTCGGCTTCAACCGCCGCTTCGACCCGAGTTTCGCTCGCCTCAAGGCGGAGGTCGAGGCCGGCGCGGTGGGCAAGGTCGAGCTCGTGCAGATCACGAGCCGCGACCCCGCTCCGCCGCCGGTCGACTACATCAAGCGCTCGGGCGGGCTCTTCCGCGACATGATGATCCACGACTTCGACATGGCGCGCTTCCTGCTCGGCGAGGAGGTGACGGAAGTCTTCGCCACCGGCGCCGCCCTCGTTGATCCTGCCATCGGCGCAGCGGGCGATGTCGACACGGCGACCGCGACACTGAAGACGGCGAGCGGGCGCATCGCCGTCATCACCAATTCGCGCCGGGCGAGCTACGGCTACGACCAGCGCCTCGAGGTGCATGGCGAGAAGGGCATGATCCAGGCGGGCAACGAGACGGCTACGACGCTGACGCGCGCCAATGCGTCCGGCTTCACCAGCGACCCGCTGCTCGACTTCTTCATGCAGCGCTATGCCGAGGCCTACCGGCTCGAGCTCGCGGCCTTCTGCCGGCTGGCGGCTGGCGAAGACATCGCGGTGCCGACGGGCGAGGACGGTCTGGCCGCGCTCAGGCTGGCCGATGCCGCGGTGACGTCGCTGGCCTCCGGCCGGTCGGTCAGGCTCTGATGCGCGCCACGCGTGCGACGCGCCGCCGCAAGGCTGCCACGCACGCGGGACGGTGGCCCCCGGCACCTGAGGGCGTTATACAATCGGCGTGACCGATCATCCGGGGGATCGCTTGACCGACGCCAGCGCCCAATCGGCGCTCGCCGCCTCACGGGGCCGGCGCGCCGAACTTCTGATCGACGCCGTCGCCGACATCGCGCTCTTCGTACTCGACACCGGAGGCGTGATCACGACGGTGAATGCCGGCGCTCGCACCATCACCGGCTGGCGCGAGGACGAACTGCTCGACGAGAACTGGGTGAAGCTGTTCCCGGCCGACGCGGCGGCCGCTGGCCTGCCCGCGGAGGCGCTCGCCGCGGCGGCGGCCGAAGGGCGACACGAATTGCGGCGGCCCTTGCAGCGCAAAGACGGTGGCACCTTCGTCGCGCAGGCCAGCCTGACGCCACTCGGCGACCAGGGCACGCCCATGGGCTTTGCGCTCGTCATCCGCGACATCTCTGCCAGCGCCACGGCGGAGGAAACGCTCAAGGCGCGCGAGGCCCATCTGCGTTCCATCCTCGAGACCGTGCCCGACGCGATGATCGTCATCGACGAGCAGGGCCTGATGCAGTCCTTCAGCGTGGCGGCCGAGCGCCTCTTCGGCCTCTCGGCGGCCGAGGTCATCGGCCGCAACGTCAGCATGCTGATGCCCTCGCCCTACCGCGAGCGGCACGACGGCTACATCGAGCGCTACCTGACGACCGGCGAGCGGCGCATCATCGGCATCGGCCGCGTCGTGGTCGGCCAGCGCAGCGACGGCTCGACCTTCCCGATGGAACTCGCGGTGGGCGAGATGGTGTCAGGCGGAGCGCGTTATTTCACGGGCTTCATCCGCGACCTGACGGAGCGGCAGAAGACGGAGACACGGCTGCAGGAGCTGCAGGCCGAGCTCGTCCACATGTCCCGCTACACGGCCCTCGGCGAGATGGCTTCGACGCTGGCGCACGAGATCAACCAGCCGCTCACCGCCATCACCAACTATCTCAAGGGTTGCCACCGCCTGCTCGGGCAGCTGGAGGGCGAGCGCATCGCGCTGCTGCGCGACGGCGTGAACGAGGCCGCCGAGCAGGCGCTGAGGGCGGGACAGATTATCCGCCATCTGCGCGAGTTCGTCGCCCGCGGCGAGAGCGAGCATCGGCTGGAAAGCCTGCCCAAACTCATCGAGGAGGCGAGCGCGCTTGCCCTCGTCGGCGCCCGGGAAAAGGGCGTGCGCGTGACCTTCGGCCTCGACCCGCAGGCCTCCGAGGTCTTCGCCGACCGAATCCAGATCCAGCAGATCCTGCTCAATCTGATCCGCAACGCCATCGAGGCGATGCAGGATGCCCCTGTGCGCGAGCTTTCGGTCACGACCCGCGCGCTGCCCGACGAGCACCTCGTCGAGATCGCCGTGTCCGACACGGGCACGGGCCTGTCGGAAGAGGTGCGCAACCGCCTCTTCGAGCCCTTCGTGACGACCAAGCAGCACGGCATGGGCGTCGGCCTGTCGATCTGCCGCACGATCGTTGCGGCCCATGGGGGTCGGATCTGGGCAGAGACGGAGGCCGGTGCCGGCACCACGTTCCATTTCACATTGCGGACGGCTGGAGAGGAGGAGTTCATCCATGGCACCTGAGGCGGTGGTTCACGTGGTCGACGACGATCTCGCCGTGCGCCAGTCGCTGTCCTTCCTGCTTGCCTCGGACGGCCTGCCGGTACGCCTGCACGAATCGGCTACCGCCTTCCTCGCGAGCGCCGTACAAGCCCAGGCGGGCTGCATCGTCACGGACGTACGCATGCCCGGGCTCGACGGCATCGCCTTCCTGCAGGAGCTCAGGCGCCGCGGCAGCACCTTGCCGGTCATCGTCATGACCGGGCACGCGGATGTGCCGCTCGCGATATCCGCGATGAAGGCTGGTGCCGTCGACTTTCTCGAGAAGCCGTTCGACGACGACCTGTTCCTCGCCGCCGTCCGCACCGCGCTCGACCGCAATGCCGAAGAGGCGCGCCGCGTGGCAGAGGCGAGCGCCCTCAACGAGCGCCTCTCGACGCTCAGCGAGCGCGAGCGGCAGGTGCTCGCAGGGCTCGTTGACGGCAAGGCCAACAAGGTCATCGCCTTCGAGCTCGGCATCAGCCCGCGCACGGTCGAGATCTATCGCGCCAACGTGATGGCCAAGATGCAGGCGGCGAGCCTGTCCCAACTCGTGCGCATGGTCCTCGTGGGCGAGGGCGCCGGCGAGCGCCGGGATGCGTGAGCCGCGCCGCGGGCGAGGAGGCGAGTAGGTAGATTTCCGTAATTGGAGCATGGCCCGGTCTTGAGGCACATCAAGCCGTTGCTCGCGTCGACGGCGTAGGGTGTTCCCAATCGCCAAGACCATACGGGACGTGTTGATGTCGCTGGTTGGGGGACCTGTCCTCATCGTCGATGACGATGCGGCGGTCCGCGCCTCGCTCAAATTCGCGCTGGAGCTCGAAGGGCTCGATGTGCGCCTCTACGAAAGCGCCCCGCAGCTTCTGGCGGAGAAGGCGCTTCCGCCGCACGGCTGCATCGTGGTCGACTATTCGATGCCCGGCATGAGCGGCCTCGAACTCATCGATGCCCTGCGCCTGCGCCACATCGGCCTGCCCGCCATTCTCATCTCCGGCAAGGTCAATGACGACCTGCGCCGCCAGGCGGAGCGCCACGGCTTCCGCCAGGTGCTGGAGAAGCCGCTCGAAGACAGCCAGCTGCTCGACGGCATCCGCACGGCCCTCGCCGACGCGCCCTGATCCTCCTTCATTCCCTGCGCGAGGCCGGTGCCCGCGTGGCGCCGGCCTGCGCGTGCCATTGGGCTGCGACAGGCGGTCATCAGGGGTTTCCCTTAGGTATCGAGCGGAATTTTCCGCATGCCGCGTCCGGGCTACCCATCATGCAACAAATCATTTGGGTGCCCTCGAGGAGGTGCAGATGCAGATCGTGATGAACACCCCCGCCGCCAGGCACTTCGACGCAGCCGTCCTGTCCCGCGCCGCGGTCGCGCAGGGCCGGCGCCCGGCCGGCGTCGGCTCCGTGCGGACCCTCGACAAGGACGAGGAGCTGTTCGCCGAGGGCGATCCGGCCGTGTCCTTCTACAGGGTCACCCAGGGGGTCGTGCGCACGTCGAAACTCCTCAGCGACGGCCGGCGGCAGATCGACGCCTTCCACTTCCCGGGCGACGTCTTCGGCGTCGAAGCCGGCGCCGAGCACCGCTTCAGCGCCGAGGCGGCCAGCGCCGCCACCGTCGTCGCCTACCGCCGGCGCGATCTCGACGACCTCCTCTTCGACGAGACCTTCTCGCGCGAGGTGCTCGGCGCGATGATGCATGCGCTCGAGCGGGCCCAGCGCCACATGCTGCTGCTCGGCCGCAAGTCCGCCATCGAGAAGATCGCAACATTCCTCGTCGACATGGCCGAGCGGCTCGCCGGCGCCGATGCCGTCGAGCTCCCCATGTCGCGGCTCGACATCGCCGACCACCTGGGCCTCACCATCGAGACCGTGTCGCGCTCGCTGACCGAGCTCGAGCGCAAGGGCATCATCGACGTACCGGCCAGCCGCCGCACGATCGTCCTGCGCGACAAGGCGGCTCTCGCCCGTCTCAACGGTTGACCTCCAGTCCCTCTCGGCTCTGCCGGGCCGGCCCTTGATCGTCCGAAAGGTGGCAGACCCTTTCGGACGATTTTTTTGACTTTCCGGAGCGCTGGCAGCGCGCGGTACCGGCCGCCCACTTTGGAGCCGTGCAGATTCTTGCGCTGGTTCCCGGATCGCATTCCGCTATCGCTGCTGCGTCCGGGAAACGAGGTTGTGCGGCGTAGGCTGCGCATGGTCTGGCCGAAGGGTTGCCCTCCACCACGGAACATCCTCGCCCCCGGACGCACCGCAGCATGAAATGATGCGGTACTGAGCCGGGGTCCACCCGCCGGCGCTTCGCTCAACGCGTCCGGGAAAGGCCTGCGTGCGGGGCGTCCCTCTCCTCACACCGCGCGGCTGTGGGCGCGGCCGCCCTGGCCGAGATAGGCGTCGAAGGCGGCGGCGATGGTGCGCACGAGGAAGCGGGCCTCGTCGGGCACGCGCACGACATGGCCTTCGATGCGGGCGAGCCCGTCGCGGACCACGTCGCCGAGCCGCGGCGCGTTCATGAGCGGCGCCGGATCCGTGCCGTGCCGGGCGCAGATGGCACCCACGTCGACGGCCAAATCGCACATGAGACGCTCGATGATGTCGGCCCGCAGCCGGTCGTCGGCGGTCAGGGCGTAGCCCTTGACGGTGGCGAGGCCCCTCTCCCCAATCAGCCTGGAATAGCGGCGCGGCAGCGGCTCGTTCTGCACATAGCCCTGGGGCAGGCGGCCGATGGCGGAGGCGCCGAAGCCGACGAGCACGTCGCAGGCGTCGCTCGTATAGCCCTGGAAATTGCGGTGCAGGCGCCCTTCCCGCTCGGCGATGGAGAGTTCGTCGTCCGGCAGGGCATAATGGTCGAAGCCGATGCGGCGGTAGCCGCCCGCGCACAGGACCTCGGCGATCGCCTCTGCCTGCCGCCGCCGCTCGGCGCCGTTCGGCAAAGCCGCCTCGTCGATGAGGCGCTGGTGCGGCTTGAAGGATGGAACGTGCGCATAGCCGAAGACGGATAAGCGCGCCGGCCGCAGCGCCAGGCACTGGCGCGCCGTCTCGCGGCAGGATTGCACGGTCTGGTGCGGCAGGCCGTAGATCAGGTCGAAATTGACGGCCGTGATGCCCGCTTCGTGCAGCATCTCGACCGAGGCGGCCGTGACGGCATAGCTCTGCACACGGTTGATGGCTTGCTGCACCACGGGGTCGAAGCTCTGCACGCCGAGGCTGGCGCGGTTGACGCCGCCCTCGCCGAGGGCCTGCGCCATCGGCCGCTCGAGGCGCCGCGGATCGATCTCGACGGCGACTTCAGCATCGGGGCCGAGATCGAAGCGCCGACGCAGCAGTGCCATCAGCGCCAGGAACTCGTGCGGCGCGACGATCGTCGGCGTGCCGCCGCCGAAATGCACGTGGCCGACCGTCAGGGGATGCGGCACGCAACCGGCCACCGTGTCGATCTCTCGGCAGAGCTCGGCGACATAGGCCGAGATCGGCGCATCCGAGCGCATCACGGTGGTGTTGCAGCCGCAATACCAGCACATCTGCCGGCAGAACGGCACGTGCAGATAGAGCGAGGCCGACAGATCCGGCGACAGTTCGCCCAGCCAGCGCGCATAGACGTCTGCCGTCACGGCATCCGAGAAATGCGGAGCGGTGGGGTAGCTCGTATAGCGCGGCAGGCGCTCGTCGCCATAGGCGGACGCCTTGTCCTCGTTCATCGACCAACCTCTCGAACGACTTGCCGGCGCGAAGGCCCGGCGTTGCCCGACCATGACGGCACGCCCGGCGGACGTCCTTGCGGTTGATCAAATCTCGGCTTCCGCCTCCGTATGCGCGAGATAGACGAGGAAGCCGAGCACCTGCGACAGCGCGGCAAGGTCGTTGTCGATATGTTCGCTGAGGAAGGCGACGAAGGCCTCGGCCGCCGTCGGCAGGGTGCGATCCAGCATGGTCTGGATCTCGAAGCGGCGGCGATGAAGGAACTCGGAGCGCACCGGGCGGGCAACGAGACGGCCCGAAAGGAGCCCCGAGACCATCGACAAGGGCGAAGCGACGAGCACCCCGCCCTTCGTCTCGACGAAGCGGCGCTGCGCGGAGACGAAATTGGTGATGAGCACCGGCTCCAGCGCCACACCCTCGTCGGCGCAGGCCATGTCGACGAGCTGGCGCAGCGTCGTGTTTGCCTCCGACAAGGTGACGGGATGGTCGCGCAGGTCGTGCAGCGTCAGACTCTCGCGGACGGCGAGCGGATGGTCCGGCGTCATCACGGCAAGGATCGGCGCCGGCCAGGCGCGCTGCACCTTGACGTCCGGCGACGGCGCGAGGCCGAAGGTGACGCCGATGTCGACATCGCCGTTCTGCACGAGGCGCGTCACCGCCGTGAACGGGACGACCGCGAGGTCAAACCGGATGCCCTCGTAGCGGCGGCGGAAGGCGACGATCGCCTCGGGCATCATGTCGAGCGCGAAGCCCTCCGTCGTCGCGATCCGCACCTCGCCGCGGGCGAGACCCTCGAGCTCGCGGATGCGGCCCACCACCCGCTCGCCTTCCAGCGCCATGCGCCGCGCATAGGTGGCGAGTAGGCGGCCGGCCTCGCTCAGTACCATGCCGCGCGGCCGCCGCTCGAACAGGCGGCTGCCGAGGTCGCGCTCAAGCTTGGCGATCTGCCGCGAGACGGCGGAGGCGGCCACGTTGAGCCGGCTCGACGCCTCGCTCACCGAGCCGGTGCGCACCACCTCCAGAAAATAGCGCAGGGCCGTGCCTTGCATGACGCCTTACCCTCTGCCTTGCCAAATCGGCAATGAAAGTTTCGAAACAATATAATTGCAGAAAGTGTAGTCGTGTTCTGAAAATATGCACTCGGACCGGCTTGGCCGGCTCGCAACGGAGGAGGGCGAAAATGTCCCCTCCAGCCAAGGGAACGGGGAACAGCCGGTCAGAGCCGGTGACGGAGCCGCCGCGCGCGAGAGGCGCAGGCGCTGCGTCATAATTGGCGTCGGGGTTGCCACGTTCCGCCAGAAAGAGGGTGAACATGCGCAACCTGATCAAGCTCACGACCCTTGCCGCGGTCAGCGCCCTGGCGCTCTCCGCGCCGGCCTTCGCCGGCAAGAGCGACAATTCCGTCGTCATGGCCTATGACCAGGCGCCGGAAAGCGTCGATCCGTTCTTCAACAACGTCCGCATCGGCGTGATCATCGGTCAGCACGTCTGGGACACGCTGATCTACCGCGATCCCATCACGAACGACTACAAGGGCCAGCTCGCCAAGAGCTGGAAATGGGTCGACGACCGCACGCTCGAGGTCGAGCTGCGCCAGGGCATCAAGTTCCACAACGGAGAGGAATTCGACGCCGACGACGTCGTCTACACGCTGAACTTCGTCTCGAAGCCCGAGAACAAGGTCACCACCCAGCAGAACGTCAGCTGGATCGAGAAGGCCGAGAAGCTCGACAAATACAAAGTCCGCATCACGACCAAGAAGGTCTTCCCCGCGGCCATCGAATATCTCGCCGGGCCGGTGGTGATCCACCCGAACGAATATTACGAGAAGGTCGGCCCGGCCGGCCAGAACGACAAGCCGGTCGGCTCCGGCCCCTACAAGGTGACGGAATACGTCCCCGGCAAGTCGATCGTGCTCGAGACGAACCCGGATTATTTCGCCGATTCGCCGAAGCCGAAGCCCACGATCGGGAAGGTCGAGATCCGCTTCATCCCGGACCGGCAGACGCAGATGGCCGAGGCCATCTCGGGCGGCGTCGACTTCATCATGCACGTGCCGAAGGACCAGGCCGAGCAGCTCGAGGCCGCGCCCCACCTGCAGGTCGTCTCGGGCGAGACGATGCGCATCGTCTTCATGCAGATGAATTCGCAGGAGGGCACGCCCGCCCCCGCGCTCAAGGACGAGCGCGTGCGCAAGGCCATCATCCACGCCATCGACCGCGAGACGATGGTGAAGGAGATCGTCGGCAAGGGCTCGCGGGTCATCAACACGATCTGCTTCCCCTCGCAGTTCGGCTGCACCGACCACGGCGCGCCGAAGTATCCGTACGACCCGGAGAAGGCCAAGTCGCTCCTGGCGGAAGCGGGCTTTCCCAACGGGCTCGAGCTCGACATCGTCGCCTATCGCGAGCGCAACCAGACGGAAGCCATCATCGGCTACCTGCAGGCGGTCGGCATCAAGGCCAACCTGCGCTTCCTGCAATATGCCGCCATGCGCGAGCAGATCCGCGGCAACAAGGCGATGCTGACGCACCAGACCTGGGGCTCGTTCTCGGTCAACGACGTCTCGGCCTCGACGCCGGTCTATTTCGCCATGGGCGACGACGACATCTCGCGCGATCCTGAAGTGCGCGACGCGCTGAACAAGGGCGACAACTCGGTCGACCCGGCCGTGCGCAACGCCTCCTACAAGGAAGCGCTGACCCGCATCGCCGAGAAGGCCTATGCCGTGCCGCTCTATTCGCTGCCGGTCTATTACGTCGCCACGGCGGACCTCGACTTCCGCGCCTATCCGGACGAGATGCCGCGCTTCTGGGAAATGACCTGGAAGAAGTAAGGACCGCCCGAGTAGCTGGGGACTATTCCAGCTGAACGTCGGAGCGCGCGCCCTGTTCCCTCCCCCCTTGTGGGGGAGGGTTAGGGAGGGGGGTGGTGCCAAACGAACGGCGGCACACTCGCCGGTGACGACCCCCACCCCTACTCCTCCCCACAAGGGGGAGGGGAGTTGGCGCCCAACCGGAGCAAGAGCCCGGAGAACGGCCCATGATCGGCTATATTCTGAAACGGCTGGGGCTGGCGCTGCTCGTTGCGCTCGCCGTCTCGGCCATCGCCTTCTTCCTCTTGCGCATGTCGGGCGATGTCGCCATCGCGATCGCCGGCGAGGGCGCGCGACAGGAAGACATCGAGCTCGTGCGGCGCACCTACGGCCTCGACCGGCCCCTCGTCGTGCAATATGTCGAGTGGCTGTGGAACACGCTCCGGGGTGACTTCGGCACGTCGATCTACTTCAAGACCGATGTCGCCACGCTCGTCTTCGCCAAGCTGCCGACGACGCTGCTGCTCGGCGTCCTCTCCCTCGGCTTCGCGCTCCTCGTCTCGATCCCGCTCGGCGTGCTCGCCGCCGTCTATGCCAACAGCTGGATCGACCGCCTGGCGCTCGCCATCGCCGTCGTCGGCCAGGCGCTGCCCAACTTCTTCTTCGCCCTCATCCTCGTGATGCTGTTCTCCATCACGCTGCGCTGGCTGCCGGTCTCGGGCTCGAAGACATGGGCGAATTTCATCATGCCGACCATCGCGCTCGGCTATTACGTCGCGCCGGCCTTCATGCGGCTCATCCGCGCCGGCATGATCGAGGTGCTGTCGGCGGACTACATCCGCACCGCCCGCGCCAAGGGCCTGCCGACGCGCAAGGTCATCTTCAAGCACGCCCTGCGCAACGCGGTGGTGCCGGTCGTCGCCCTCACGGCCGTGCAGCTCGGCTTCCTGCTCGGCGGCTCGGTGGTCATCGAGACCATCTTCGCCCTCGATGGGCTCGGCTACCTCGCCTACCAGAGCATCACCTTCAAGGATTTTCCCGTGATGCAGGTGATCGTCCTCATGCTCTCCGTCCTCTACGTTCTGCTGACGCTCGCGGCGGATATCGCGAACGCCTGGCTCGACCCGCGCATCCGGGTGGCATGACATGACGAGCGAACCGCTTTCCCTGCCCGCCGCGGCAGAGCCCACCGCCTTCTCCCGCCTCATGCGCCGCGTGCTGGGGCAGAAGGCCTTCGTCATCGGCATCGGTATCCTCGCCGCCATCGTGCTCATCGCGCTCCTTGCGCCGGTGCTCGCGCCGCACGATCCCTATCTGCAGAACCTCAGCGCCCGCAACGTGCCGCCCTTCTGGTACGCCAAGGGCTCCTGGGTCCACCCGCTCGGCACCGACCAGCTCGGCCGTGACTATCTCTCGCGCGTCATCTACGGCGCGCGCATCTCGCTGCTCATCGGCATCAGCGTCGTCATCATCTCCGGCCTCATCGGCACGACGCTGGGGCTCGCGGCCGGCTATTTCGGCGGCAAGGTCGACATGCTCGTCACCTTCCTCGTCACCACGCGCCTGTCGATGCCGGTGATCCTCGTGGCGCTCGCCGTCGTCGCCATGATCGGCGGCTCGCTGTGGATCGTCATCCTGGTGCTCGGCTTCCTGAAATGGGACCGCTTCGCCGTCGTCATGCGCAGCGCGACGCAACAGGTGCGCTCGCTCGACTATGTGGCGGCGGCGGAGGCGGCCGGCGCCTCGACGACGCGCATCGTCCTGGGCGAAGTGCTGCCCAACATCGCCCCGCACCTCATCGTCGTCGCGACTCTGGAGGCGGCGAGCGCCATCCTGCTCGAAGCCGCCCTCTCCTTCCTCGGCCTCGGCGTGCAGCCGCCCCTGCCCTCCTGGGGCCTGATGATCTCGGAGGCGAAGGCCTACATGTTCTTCTCCTTCTGGCTCATCGCCATCCCCGGCACGGCGCTGGCGCTGCTCATCTTCGCCATCAACCTCGCCGGCGACGGCCTGCGCGACATCATCGCCCCCGAAGGACGGAGCTGACGGCATGGCCAATTCCAGCGACATCGTTCTCGAGGTCGACGGCCTCAGCGTCGACATCAGGACCGCGGGCGGCACGCTGCACGCCGTGCGCGACATCTCCTTTTCCGTGAAGCGCGGCGAGACGCTCTGCCTCGTCGGTGAATCGGGCTGCGGCAAGTCCATGACCTCGCTCGCGATCATGGACCTCCTGCCGAAGGCCGCGACGAAGACGGCGCGGCGTCTCGCCTTCGCGGGCGAGGACCTGTCGCGCGCCGGCAAGGGCCGCATCAACGCGCTGCGCGGCAACAGCATGTCGATGATCTTTCAGGAGCCGATGACGGCGCTCAACCCCGCCTACACCATCGGCAATCAGCTTGTCGAAGCCTATTGCCTGCACAAGAAGGCCTCGGAGGTGGAGGCGCGCGAGCGCGCCGTCTTCCTGCTCGGCAAGGTCGGCATCGCCAATGCCGCCGAGCGCCTCGGGCAATATCCGCACCAGCTCTCGGGCGGCCTGCGCCAGCGTGTCATGATCGCCATGGCGCTGATGTGCGGGCCGGAACTGCTCATCGCCGACGAGCCGACGACGGCGCTCGACGTCACCATCCAGGCCCAGATCCTGCGCCTGCTCGCCGACCTGCAGCGGGAGCTCGGCATCGCCATGGTGCTGATCACGCACGACCTCGGCATCGTGGCGCGCATCGCCGACCGGGTGGCGGTGATGTACGCCGGCCAGATCGTGGAGGAGGGCCCGACAGCCTCCCTCTTCAACGCCCCGCGCCATCCCTACACGCAGGGGCTGATCGCGTGTATCCCTGTGCCCGGCCGCACCGAGCCCGGCGGGCGCCTCGGCGTCATTCCCGGCGTCGTGCCCTCGCTCGTCGGGGAGGTGCGCGGCTGCAGCTTCCGTGATCGCTGCACCAAGGCCCAACAGGCCTGCCTCGACGCCCCGCCCGTGCGCGAGACCGCGGACGGCCACCGCTGGCGCTGCATCCTGGAGAACGCGGCATGACGGCTCTCATCGAAGCGCACGACCTCACCCGCTCCTTCGAGGTGAGCCGTGGCATGTTCAAGGGCAAGCGCACGCTCCATGCCGTGAACGGCATCTCGCTCGACATCCGCCAGGGCGAGGTGCTCGCCATCGTCGGCGAATCCGGCTGCGGCAAGTCCACCCTCGCGCGCATGCTGCTCGGCCTCCTGCCGCCGAGTGCCGGCGCGATCACGCTCGAGGGGCAGGACATCCGCAGCCTCGGCCGCAAGGGCATGGCCCGGCGCGTGCAGCCGGTGTTCCAGGATCCCTATTCCTCGCTCAATCCGCGCCGCACCATCGCCTCCATCGTGGCCCTGCCGCTCGAGGTGCACGGCATCGGCACGGCGGCCGAGCGGCGGAAGATGACGATCGAGATGCTCGACAAGGTCGGACTGCCGCAGCGCTTCGCCGACCGCTATCCGCGTGAGCTGTCCGGCGGCCAGCGCCAGCGCGTCGCCATCGCGCGCGCGCTCGTCATGAAGCCCGAGGTGGTCGTCTGCGACGAGCCGACCTCGGCGCTCGACGTGTCGGTGCAGTCGCAGATCCTCAATCTCCTGATGGACCTCAGGCGCGAGCTCAACCTCACCTATGTCTTCATCAGCCACAACCTCGCCGTCGTCGAGCACATCGCGACGCGCGTCGCGGTGATGTATCTTGGCCGCGTCGTCGAGCTCGCCGAGACGGCGGCGCTCTTCAAGGCCCCGCGCCATCCCTACACCAAGGCGCTGCTCGCCTCGGTGCTGACGCCGGAGCCCGGGCTCGGCATCCCGGACACGGGGCTCGGCATCGCCTTTCCCGACCCGCTCAACCCGCCCTCGGGCTGCCCCTTCCACCCGCGCTGCCCCGAGCGGCTGCCGCAATGCGCGAGCGTGGTGCCGCAGATCCTGCGCGACGAGACGGGCGCCGTCGCCTGCCATCTCCACGGGCAAGGCCCGGCGCCCCACTGAAGGAGAGGCGCCATGCGCCTTGCTGCAGCGAACCCGACGGGCGACATCACCGGCAAGGCGCCGGAGCTGTGCCGCCTCGACGCCGGAACGCTCGCCCGTCTCGTAAAGCGGCGGGACGTCTCGGCGCGCGAGGTGATCAGCGCCTTTCTCGACCATATCGCGGCGATCAACCCGACCTACAACGCCATCGTGTCCCTGCGCCCGCGCGCGGACATCCTCGCCGAGGCGGATGCGGCGGACGCCGCGCTCGCCAGGGGCGAGGCGGCGGGTCCGCTACACGGCCTACCGCAGGCCATCAAGGACCTCGCGCCGACGAAGGGCCTCACCACCACCTTCGGCTCGCCGCTCTTCGCCGATTTCGTGCCGCCGGCCGATGCCATCGCGGTGGCCCGCATGCGCGCCGCCGGTGCCATCATCATCGGCAAGACGAACACCCCGGAATTCGGCCTCGGCTCGCACACCTACAACCCCGTCTTCGGCGCGACCCGCAACGCCTATGCGCCCGCCCGCACGGCCGGCGGGTCGAGCGGCGGGGCGGCCGTGGCGCTCGCCACGCGCATGCTGCCCGTCGCCGATGGCAGCGACTTCGGCGGCTCGCTGCGCAACCCGGCTGCCTACAACAACATCTTCGGCTTCCGCCCGTCCCAGGGCCGCGTGCCGAGCCTGCCCGCGCCGGAAGGCTTCTTCACCCAGCTCGGCACCGAGGGGCCGATGGCGCGCAATGCGGCGGACCTCGCGCGGCTCCTTTCCGTCCAGGCGGGGCACGATCCGCGCGCGCCGCTGTCGCTCGACGGCAGCGGGCACGACTACGAAGCCGCGCTCGATACCGACCTCAAGGGCAAGCGCATCGCCTGGCTCGGCGACCTTAGCGGGCACCTTGCCATGGAGGACGGCATCCTCGCCCTGTGCGAGGGCGGCCTGCGGCACCTTGCCGACGCCGGCCTCGTCGTCGAGCCACACGTGCCGGCCTTCGACTTCGAGGCCCTGTGGCAGGCCTTCGTCGCGCTGCGCCATTTCATGGTCGGCGGCAAGCTGAAGGCGCTCTACGACGATCCGGAGAAGCGCGAGCTGCTCAAGTTCGCCGTGCGCTGGGAGATCGAGGGCGGCCAGCGGCTGAGCGCCGATGCGCTCTACGAGGCGAGCACCGTGCGCTCGGCCTGGTACGCGAGCGTGCTCAGGCTCTTCGAGCGCTTCGACTATCTCGCCCTGCCGGCGGCGCAGGTCTTCCCCTTCCCGATCGAGGAGGAATGGCCGAAGGCGATCGCCGGCCGCGCGATGGACAGCTACCACCGCTGGATGGAGGTGGTGGCGCCCGTCACCCTCTCCGGCTGCCCCGCCGTCTCGGTTCCCGTCGGCTTCAACGCGGCTGGCCTGCCCATGGGCATGCAGCTCGTCGGGCGGCCGCGCGACGACCTCTCCGTGCTGCAGCTCGTGCGCGCCTACGAGCAGGTCTCTCCCTTTCCGGCAGTGGCGCCGTGAGCCCCGCCGTTCCACCCGCAAGGAGTGCCAGACACCATGACCCGTGAAGCGGCCATCGCCCGCGCCGAAGACTACTTCGATTCTGGAGCCCTCAAGACCGACCTGGCGCGCCTCGTCGCCATGCCGACAGAGAGCCAGAACCCGGAGCGCGCGCCCGTGCTGCGCGACTATCTCGTCAAGGAGATGGTGCCTGCCCTCGAGGCGCTGGGCTTCGCCTGCCGCCTCCTCGAGCACCCGAAGGCGCGCGCCCCCTTCCTCTATGCCGAGCGCATCGAGGATCCCGCCCTGCCGACCATCTTCGGCTACGGCCACGGCGACGTCATCCGCGGCCTCGACAAAGACTGGAAGGAGGGTCTCTCGCCCTGGCAGTTGACGGAGGTGGGCGACCGCTGGTACGGCCGCGGCGTCGTCGACAACAAGGGCCAGCACGTCATCAACATCGCGGCGCTGAAGGCCGTCTTGGAGACGCGCGGCAAGCTGGGCTTCAACGCCAAGTATCTCATCGAGATGGGCGAGGAGATGGGCTCGCCCGGCCTGCGCGAGCTCTGCGCCGAGCAGAAGGAGCTGTTCAGGGCGGACGTGCTCATCGGCTCGGACGGGCCGCGGCTCAACGCCGAGCGGCCAACGGTCTTCCTCGGCTCGCGCGGCGGCGTGACCTTCGACGTGACGATCGACGCCCGCGAGGGCGGCCACCATTCCGGCAACTGGGGCGGCCTCCTGTCGGATCCCGCCATCCAGCTCGCCCACGCCATCTCCACCATCGTCTCGCCGACGGGGCAGATCCGCATCCACGAATGGGTGCCGAAGGAGCTGCCCGAGAGCGTGCGCCGCGTGCTCGCCGACTGTGAGGTGGATGGCGGCCCGGACGGCCCGACCATCGATCCCGAATGGGGCGAGCCCGGCCTCAGCCCGGCCGAGCAGGTCTTCGGCTGGTGCTCCTTCGACGTGCTCGCCATGAAGGCCGGCAATCCCGAGACGCCGGTCAATGCCGTGCCGCCCAAGGCCTGGGCGCGCTGCCAGCTGCGCTTCGTCGTCGGCGTGGATCCCGAGGAGGTGCTGCCGGCCCTGCGGCGCCACCTCGCTCGGCACGGCTTCACGATGGTCAAGGTCGAGAAGAGCCGCGACGAGATCTTCCACGCCACCCGGCTCGATCCGGAGGACCCGTGGGTGACCTGGGCGGTCGGCTCCATCGCGCAGACCACCGGCAAGAAGCCGGCGATCCTGCCCAATCTCGGCGGCTCGCTGCCCAACGACATCTTTTCCGAGGTGCTCGGCCTGCGCACTATCTGGGTGCCGCACTCCTACCCCGGCTGCTCGCAACATGCGCCGAACGAGCACCTGCCAGTCGCGATCGCGCGCGAGGCTCTCGGCCTCATGGCCGGGCTCTACTGGGATCTCGGCACGGGCAAGACGCCGCCGGTGTGAGGCGACCGGCGAGGAGCCGCCGCCGCGTGATGCCCGCGCCCGCCGCGGGCATCCAGGCCGTGACGCTCGCGCGGGATTGAAAGGCGTGGATGGCCGGGACAAGCCCGGCCAAGACGGGTGGAGAGGTTGTGCCACGCTCCCCGCTCCGTTTGCGCAGCCGTCTCCACGTCATGCCCGCGCTCGTCGCGGGCATCCACGCCGCCGACGCTCGCGCAGCGGGGTTGAAAGGCGTGGATGGCCTCCCTCAAGCCCAATCGATGCGATGATGATCTTCATCTCCCCGAACAGCCTTCGGCGATGTCTCCGGGCTGAACAACGAGCCCGGACGTGACGACCGAGGGGCGACCCGCAGTCGCGCAACCGCGTTTCCCGGACCCATGCAGCGAAGCGGAATGCGAGCCGGGAACCAGCGCAAGAGCTTGCCGAAGGCGCGAATGAACAGGCCCCGGATCGGCGCCGCATCATTTCATGCTGCGGCGCGTCCGGGGCACAAGGTTCTTCTGCTTGGGGAGCCGGGACCCCTCCCCGTCACGCCGCGTTCGCCGCCGGGCGCCGCATGCGCCGCAGCGCCATGCCGATGAGCGGGCTCAGCACCACGAGGATGGTGAAGACGCCGAGCGCGCCGGCAATCGGCCGCTCGAAGAAAGCGAGGAAGCTGCCGTCCGACTTGATCATCGAGGTCACGAAGTTCTCCTCGATCATCGGCCCGAGCACGATGCCGAGGATGCATGGCGCAACGGGAATGTCGTTCTCCTCCATGAGGAAGCCGAGCACGCCGAAGGCGAGCATGATGACGATGCCGTAGGCCGTGTTGTTGACGGCGAAGGCACCAACCATCGAGAAGCCGAGGATGAGCGGCATCAGCACGCGCCGCGGCACGCGCAGGATGACCGTTGCCCCCTTCATGACCGCCCAGCCGAGCGGGATCATGAAGAGATTGGCGAGGATGAAGATGAGGAAGACGGCGTAGATGCTCTCGGGATTGTTGATGAAGAGCGTCGGTCCGGGGTTGAGCCCCTTGATGAAGAGCACACCGATGACAACGGCCGTGATGGAATCGCCCGGAATGCCGAAGACGAGCGCCGGCACCCACGCGCCGCCAAGGGCCGCATTGTTGGCCGACGTGCTCTCGACGATGCCCTCGACATGGCCCTTGCCGAACTTCTCGGGCGTCTTCGAAAACTTCTTCGACATCGCATAGGCGACCCAGGCGGCTATGTCCGCTCCCGCGCCGGGCAGGATGCCGATGGCCGTGCCGAGCGTGTTGCCCCGCACCTGCTGGCGCCAGTAGGTCTTGATCATCCCGCCCCAGTTGCGGAACAGGTTGCCGACCCGGCTCTGCGTCACCTTGAGGTCGGTTGCGCCATGCACCATGGCCCGCAGCACCTCGGAGACCGCGAAGAGGCCGATCATCGCCGGGATGAAGTCGATGCCGCCCATCAGCTCCGTATAGCCGAAGGTGAAGCGCGGCACGCCGGCCGGGTTGTTGAGGCCGACGGTGGCGACCAGCAGGCCGATGAAGAGGCTGATGAGGCCCTTCAGGGGCGAGACCGCGCCGATGAAGATGGCGCAGGTGAGGCCCAGCACCGCGAGCCAGAAATATTCGAAGGACGAGAACCGGAGGGCCACCTCGGCAAGGGCCGGCGCGGCGACGATGAGGACGGCCGTGCCGAACAGGCCGCCGATGGCCGAGAACAGGAGGTTGGCGCCGAGCGCCGTCTCCGCCTCGCCCTTGCGCGTCATGGCGTAGGCCTCGTCCGTATAGGCGGCGGAGGCGGGCGTGCCGGGAATGCGCAGCAGGGTGCTCGGAATGTCGCCGGCGAAGATGGCCATGGCCGAGCAGGCGATCATCGCGCCGACGGCCGGCAGTGGATCCATGAAGAAGGTGATCGGCACGAGCAGCGCGATCGCCATGGTCGCCGTCAGGCCCGGGATGGCGCCGATGACCATGCCGAAGGCCGAGGCGAGCAGGACGGAGATGAGCACGCCCGGCGTGGCGACGAGCCCGAAGGCTTTCTCGATGGCTTGCATGGGCGCCTCAGAGGAACGGTGCGAGCAATCCGCGTGGCAGCGGAACGCGCATCAGAACGACAAAGAGCTGATAGATCACGAGGATCGTTGCCGCACTGACGAGGAGCGCCACCCACCAGCGCACGCCCAGCATGAGCATGCCCACCATCAGCACGATCGCCATCGCGGGAATGAAGCCGATGCGGTCCGCGAACAGGCAATAGCCGACGACGAGCGCTATCGTTGCCAACCCCTTCGTCCAGCCGGCCGACGTGATACCGGCCATGCTGTGCTCCAGATCAACCGCGGCGAGCGAGGCCCTGCGCCGCCAGGCGCCGAAGGCGAGGAGGATGCCGCAGATCGCGAGCGCACCCGCGATCAGCACCGGGAAGACGGCGGCGCCATATTCCTGGCCGGGAATGGCGGGGAAGGACTGCGCGTGCAGGATGACCGCCACCCCGAGCATCGTCAGGATGAAACCGATGATGATGTCCGACTTGACCATGAACGGTAACTCGCGGCGCCTGATGAATGGTGCGGGCCGGATCGAACCGGTTGCCCGTGGCAGGCGCGGGCCATGCCCCGGGCAACCTCGATGACGCGCCTGATTGTGAGGCGCCTGACCCGTCGGGCGCCCTACTTGGCGAGCCCCAGTTCCTTCATGACGGTACCGAGCGATTCGTTGCTCTGCTTCATGAAGGCAACGAACTCGTCCTTGGGCGCCCAGGACACGCCGAAGCCACGGCCCTTCATGAAATCCTGGAACTCGGCGCCCTTGTAGATCTTGTCGAGCGCGGCGACGAGCTTGTCCTGAATGTCGGCCGGCAGCCCCTTGGGAGCGGCGAAGCCGCGCCAGGCGCCGAGCGTCCAGTCGATGCCGGCCGCTTCCTTCAATGTCGGCAGATCGGGGAAGGCGTCGCTGCGCTTGTCGGCCATGATGGCGAGGCTCTTGACGCGGCCTGCGTCGATGAGCGAACGCGCCTCCGGCACTGAGCAGGTGACGACCTCGACGCCGCCGGCCACGAGATCCTGCAGGCCCGGGGCGGCGCCGTTCGAGGGCACCCACGGGGCTGCGTTCGGCGGAATGCCGTCCATTGCCAGCATGCCCGCGAGGGCGAGATGCCAGATGCCACCCTGGCCGGTACCCGAGGCCTTGAACTTGCCCGGGTTCGCCTTGATGGCGGCGAGCAGTTCCTTGACATCCTTGTAGGGCGCGTCGGCACGCACCTGCACGCCGGCGGGGTCGATGTTCATGAGGGCGAGCGGCGTGTAGCTCTCGTAGGTGAGCTGCGTCAGCCCCTGCCAGTGCATCATGCCGATCTCGACGGTGATGATGCCGAGCGTATAGCCGTCCGGCGCAGCGTCGGCGATGGCCGCGTGCCCCACCACGCCCGAGCCGCCCGTGCGGTTGACGACATTGACCGGCTGGCCGAGTTCCTTCTCGAGGAGCGAGCCGACGATGCGGGCCGTCGCATCGGTACCGCCGCCCGCACCCCACGGCACGATCATCGTGATCGGCCGCTCCGGATAGGCCGCCAGCGCCGCGCCCGGCAGGGCGAGCGTTGCCGCGGCCGCCGCGGCGACAAGCGTTTTCAGGAAAGTCCTGCGCATCAAGGTCTCCTCTCTCGAACTGTTTCCGGTCCCGTGGAGCAGCCGCTTACCGGCTCGCCCTTGTCCATCGCCTTCTGGCGAATTGGTTCTTTAAATCGTTACAATAGGGGAGGCGCGAGGTCCTGTTCAAGCGACTTTCGCGAAAATCGCAGCGCCTTGCGTAGGCGTCGTCCCGGCCGCGGCGGTGGCTACCAAAACGCAAGAAGCCGCGCCCGCGGCAGCGGTCACGGCTTCGGCCGAAGGATATTGGAGAAGCTCAGTCAGCAATCTGGCGGAAGGCCAGCCCGTCGAGCGCGGCGACCTTGCCGGCCGCATCCGCCTCGCTTGCCGCCGCAGCTTCCTCGAGCATCTTGAGCGTGTTCTCGCGCGCCGTGCGGGCCACCTCGCTCGTGAAGGGCTCGCCAAAATAGCGGTCGATGAAACCGTCGAGCGCGCAGACGAGGAGCTGTCGCACCGCCGCATCGGGAGCGCCGGGGGCCATGTCCTTGGCACACAACTCGCGCAGGGACGAATAGGTGCGCAGACCCTCATTCTGCTGGCGGAACCACTCAAGCAACGCGCGCGTGTTCATCGCTCCCTCACAGTGCACGTTAAAAAGGGACGCTATCCCAAAAGACGGCACGGATCAAATTTTTTAGACGGCCATCGGCCAGGACGCATGCGCAGCACCCCCAATCGCCCGGGCTGAGCCTTTCCCAGCGTCGTGGCCGGACTTGTCCCGGCCATGACGCGCTAGGGACTGCGCATGGCGTGCTGCATGCGGCGCCTGCCGATCGCCCGACCGCCGGTCGCCCAACTGCCGCTCGCCAGACCGCCTATTTCCGACGGCCGACTGCCCACTCCCAACCGCCGCTCTTCTCAGAAATCCGACTTGCCGCCGTGCCTTGCCGACCATTCGGCCGGGGCGTGCAGGAACTTCTCCACCTCGTCGAGGGTGCTTGCAGCGAAATAGCCGCGCTCGCGCGCCTCGGCGAGCACGTCCCACCAGGTGGCGAGGGCGTGCATCTTGATGCCGTGCTCCGCGAGCGTCGCCGTGCTTTCCTTGAAGATGCCGTAGTGGAAGACGACGAAGGTGTGCTGCACGTCAGCCCCGGCGCGGCGCAGCGCCTCGGCGAAGGCGAGCTTGGAGCGCCCGTCCGTCGTCAGGTCCTCGACGAGGAGGACGCGCGCGCCTTCCTTGATGTCACCCTCGATCTGCGCATTGCGGCCGAAGCCCTTGGCCTTCTTGCGCACGTAGAGCATCGGCAGCATCAGCCGGTCCGCCAGCCAGGCGGAGAAGGGGATGCCCGCCGTCTCGCCGCCGGCCACAGCGTCCAATGATTCGGTGCCGATCTCGGACAGGATCTGCTCGGCGGCGAAGTCCATCAGCCGCCGGCGCAGGCGCGGGAAGGAAATGAGCTTGCGGCAGTCGACATAGACCGGGCTCGCCCAGCCCGAGGTGAAGATGAAGGGCTTCTCGGCGTTGAACTGGATGGCCTGGACCTCCAGCATCATACGGGCCGTCTGTGAAGCGATGAATGACTTGTCCATGGTCCCTCGGCCCCCGGTTTGGTTGTCCAATCAGGCGACGGCAGCCGCGGCGCTGTCCGCGTCGTCAACCGCCCACGACACCGTCTCGCCACCACGGAAGACGTGCACCGCCTCGCCTGCGGGAAGAGCGACATCCTCGGCGACCATCCGCGGCCGGCGCACGAGGGTGATCGTTCCCTCGTTGGCGGGCAGGCCATAGTGGCGCGGGCCGTTGAGGCTCGCGAAAGCCTCGAACCTGTCGAGAGCGCCCTCCTCCTCAAAAACCTGCGCATAGCACGCAAGCGCGACCGGCGCCACGAACAGCCCGGCGCATCCACAGGCCGCCTCCTTCGCGGTACGGGTATGCGGGGCGGTGTCGGTGCCGAGGAAGAAACGCGGATTGCCCGACGTCGCCGCTTGGCGCAGCGCCTGCCGGTGCACCTCACGCTTGGCGATCGGCAGGCAGTAGTAGTGGGGGCGGATGCCGCCCTGGAAGATGGCATTGCGGTTGAAGATGAGGTGGTGCGGCGTGATGGTGGCGCCCACACGCTCGCGCGCGCCGGTGACGTAGTCCACGCCCTCCTTCGTCGTCACGTGCTCCAGCGTGACCTTGAGACCGGCAAAGCGCTGCACCAGCGGGTCGAGCACCGTGTCGATGAACACCGCCTCGCGGTCGAAGATATCGACGTCCGGCCGCGTCACCTCGCCATGGATGAGCAGCGGCACTCCCGCCTTCTCCATGGCGGCGAGCACGGGATGGATCTTCTCGATATCGGTGACACCGAAATGCGAGTTGGTCGTCGCGTGCTGCGGGTAGAGCTTCACCGCGGCGATGCGCCCGCTCTCGTAGCCGGAGAGGACGTCGGCCGGGTCGGTGTCGTCCGTCATGTACAGCGTCATCAGCGGCTCGAAGCAGCTGCCCGCCGGCAGGGCGGCCATAATGCGCGCACGATAGGCATCGGCCATCGCCGTCGTCGTCACCGGCGGCACGAGGTTCGGCATGATAATGGCGCGGCCGAACTGCGCGACGGTGAAGGGCAGCACCGCCTTCAGCATGGCGCCGTCGCGCAGGTGCACGTGCCAGTCGTCCGGGCGGCGGATGGTGATGGTCTCGGTCATCTTACGGCTCCTTCGTCAGGGCCTCATAGAGCAGATCGACGCCGGCAAGGAAATCGGCAATCGCCATCGCCTCGTCCGGATTGTGCGAGCCATGCTCGTTGCGCACGAAGACCATGGCCGCCGGAATGCCGGCATTGGCGAAGACGGCCGCATCATGCCCCGCACCGCTCGCGATGGTCTCGGCCGGCAGGCCAAGACGGCGCGAGGCTTCGACGAGGTGCTTCACCCAGCCCTCGTCCATGCGCCCGGGCGCCGCGTCCTGCCGCCGGTCGAAGACGAACTTCACGCCCCGCTCCCGGGCGATGTTGGCGCATTCCGTCTCGAAGAGCACGTAGAAGGCTTCGAGCGTCTCCCGGCTCTGGCTGCGGATCTCGAAGGAGAAGGCGACCTCGCCCGGAATGCGGGTCGAGGCGTGATCCTCGGGGTTCGTCGCAACGATGCCGACGGTGACGACGAGATCGAGGCCGCGCTCCAGGAGAACGCGCCAATGCTCGTCGAGCCGCGAGACGAGCTCCGCGAGCGCGAAGACCGCATCCTTGCGCAGCCAGCGCGGCACGGCGCCGGAATGGCCGGCCTGGCCCTGGCACAGGATGCGCTGGTGGCGGATGTTGCCGCGGATGCCGGTGACGACCGCCGTCGGCCATGCGCGGGCGACCATCACGGGGCCCTGCTCGATATGCAATTCGAGGAAGGCGGCAATATCGCGCTTGTCGACGAGGGGCGTGCCCTCCCTCACCTTCTCGACGTCGATGCCGACACCGGCGAGCGCCTCGGCGAGGCTGCGCGCGCCGTCCCGCTGCCTGAGGTCGAGGTCCTGCGGCTTCAGCGCCCCGAGCAGGGCCGACGAGCCGATGTAAGGCTTGCCGAACCACGGCGATTCCTCGCCGCGCAGGCCGATGACGCGTACGGGCCGCGGTGGTGTGATGCCCTCGCTCTTCATTCGCGCCAGCACCATGAGCCCGGCGAGTACGCCCGCCACACCGTCGAAATTGCCGCCGCGCGGCACGGAATCGAGATGGGAGCCGACAAGGATGTAAGGCCCGGGCGCCTCGTCGGGCAGAGAGACGACAAGATTGTCCCCGGCATCGCGTGTGGCAAGAAGGCCCTCGCGCCCGGCAAGGCGCTCCATGACAGCCATCGCCGCCGCCTCGCCCTCGCCGAAGGCTTGGCGCGTGATGCCGACCCCATCGAAGCCGAGTTGGTGCAGTTCGGCAAAGACCTCCACGGCCAGCGCCTCCCAGTCGCGCTCGTTGCGCATCGGATGAGCGAGCGGTTTCACAGCACGGCCTCCGCCTCTTCGGGCGCCGTGTTGCCATCAGCGACCGCGCCGACAAGCGCGTTGACATCGGCAATGCCACGGCGGGCGCAGAAGGCCGAGAGCCCCTCGATGACGTCGATCATAGCCGTCGGGCGCACGAAGGTGGTCGTGCCGACCTGCACGGCGCGGGCGCCAGCGAGCAGGAATTCCACCGCGTCCTCAGCGGTGGCGATGCCGCCGCAGCCGATGACGGGAATGGTGAGCTTGTCGGCGCACTGGTAGACCATGCGCAGGGCGATGGGCTTCACCGCCGGCCCCGAGAGGCCACCGAGCACGTTGCCGAGCTTGGGCCGGAAGGTCTCGGTGTCGATGCGCATGGCGAGGATGGTGTTGGCGACCACGACCGCATCCGCACCGCCCACCTCCGCTGCGCGGGCGACGGCGACGATGTCGCCGGTGTTCGGCGTCAGCTTCACCCACAATGGCAGGGCAGTCGCCTTGCGCATGGCGGCCGTCACCGTTTCGGTCAGGCGCGGCTCCATGGCGAAGGAGCGGCCGTCCTCCTCGATGTTGGGGCAGGAGATGTTGGCCTCGATGGCGGCGACACCGGCCACCGTCAGGTCGCGCGCCATGGCGGCGAAGTCGTCCACCGTCGGAGCCGAGATCGAGACGACGAGCGGCGGGGAGAAGGCCCGGTAGAACGGCACCACGTTGTCACGGAAATAGTCGAGCCCCTTCGAGGGGATGCCGATCGAGTTGATCAGGCCCTCGGTGGTCTCGCACACCCGCGGCACGGGATTGCCGGCGCGAAACTCACGCGTGATCGTCTTCGTCACGAAGGCGCCTAGGCGATTGAGGTCGATCACCTTGTCGAGCCCTTCGGCAAAGGTGCCCGAGGCCGGCATGACGGGGTTCGCAAGGCGCAGCCCGCCGACGTCGACGGCAAGGGAGACGGAGGAACCGGCGGGAGACGACATGGCCGTTACCATGAGGTGGCCTCCTTCAGATCGAACACGGGCCCGTCCCAGCACACGCGCTTGTCGACGAGATCCCCGTCGACCTCGAACTTGCGCACGCAGCAGAAGCACATGCCGATGCCGCAGGCCATCTGCTGTTCGAGCGCCACCTGGCCGGCGATGCCCGCCTCGCGGGCAAAGTCCTTGGCGAGGCGGAACAGGCGGTTGGAGCCGCAGGTGAAGATGGCATCCGCCCTTCCCTGGCGGGCCAGCCCGGCGAGAATCTCCCGTACATTCTCGGGCGTACTGGAGCCGTCGCTGTCGAGCACGGGGCGCACGTCGGCACCGACGGCCGCGAAGCGGTCGACAGACATGACGAGATCGGGTCGGCGGGCGCTCAGGATGGCGGTGACGCCGATGCCCTTTTCGGCCGCAGCCTCGGCGAGCGGGGCGAGCGTCGCGAGGCCGACGCCGCGGCCGAGCACGACGATGTGGCGCCAGTCGTCGTCGAGGCTGAAGCCGACGCCGAGCGGGCCGAGCACGCGGAACGGGTCGCCGGGCTTCAAGGTCGCGAGGGCGCGGGTGCCGAGTCCGGCGACCTTGTAGAGGAATTCGAGCGTGCCCGCCTCCGGGTCGGCCTTGTAGGTGCTCATCGGCCGGCGCAGGTAGGGCTTGTCCGCGCCGCTCGCGGGGCACAGGAGGTGGAAGAACTGGCCCGGGGCGGCGAGCGTCGCCGGCCTGCCGGCGCGCAGCACGAGGTGTCGGTACTCGTCGTTGACGGCCGTGTGACTGAGGACCACGGTCTCGGCATCGGCAACGGGGGCATCGTTCGCGGTCCATACGGACCGCGTCTCGAGGCTTTGCAACATGTTTTCTTCTCCCAGGTCTGCCGGGTCAGTAGCCCAGCAGCCGCGGCAGCGCCGTCGATATGGACGGCACGTAGGAGATCACGAGCAGCACGGCGATGTTCGTCAGCACGAACGGCCAGATGCCCGCGATCACCGTCTCAACCGGTTTGCGCAAGGCCGACGACGTCACAAAGAGGTCGAGGCCAAAGGGCGGCGTGATCATGCCGATGCAGATGTTCAGGCAGACCACGAGCCCGAAATGGATGGGGTCGATGCCGAGCGCCGTCGCCACCGGGAAGATGGCGGGCAGCAGGATGACCATGATGGAATTGGGATCGATGAACATCCCCGCGATCAACAGCACGACGTTGATGATCAGCAGGAAGACGATCCAGTTCACCTGCCAGTCGTTGAGCAGCATGAGAAGCTGATCCGGCAGGCGTGCAAGCGTGACGAAATAGGAGAGCAGCGAGCCGACCGCCAGCAGGATGAAGATGGCGACGATGGTGAGCGCGCTCTGTTCGGCAACCTGCATCACGTCCCGCCACCCAAGCTGGCGGTAGATGACCATCTCGACGAGGAGGGCATAGGCGACGGCGACCGCCGCGGCCTCGGTGGCGGTGAAGAAGCCGGAATAGATGCCGCCGAGGATGATGACCGGCATGCCGAGCGCGAGCAGCGAGGCCTTCACCGCCTCGAAGCGCTCCGCGCTGCTCGCCCGCGGGGCGGGCTCGATGCCCGCACGGCGCGTGACGAAGGCGACGTAGAGCATGAAGGCGAGGGCGAGGACCACGCCGACGGCAAGGCCGCCGGCAAACAGCGCCGCGACGGAGGTGCCAGTGAGCCAGGCATAGACGAGGAGCGTGATGCTCGGCGGGATGAGCAGCGCACATTCCGCGCTCGATGCGATGAGGCCGAGCGAGAAGCGCTCCTTGTAGCCGGCGCGCATCAGCTCGGGATGGAGGAAGCGCCCGAGCGCGGCGACGGTGGCCGGCGCGGAGCCGCAGACCGAACCGAAGGCCATGCACGAGACGACCGTGGTGTGACCGATGCCGCCGGCGCGATGGCCGAGGTTCTTCTTGACGAGGTTCATGAGCCGCTCGGCGATGGTGCCGTGCGCCATGAGATCGGCGGCGAAGATGAAGAACGGAATGGCGAGCAGCGTGCCGACATTGACACCGCCGACCATCTTCTGGGCGATGACGATGTCCGGCAGGTTCGGGAATTCCGCAAGGCGGGCGAGCACGCTCGGCACGCCCATGACGAGCAGCATCTCGAACCCGAGAACGAGAAGCAGGGCAGCCAGTATGCAGAGCAGGATCAACACGGGAAAAGCGCCCTCTTCGATACGTCGGACCGTCCGCCGCGGTGGTTGGGTTCAGTGGTCCTGGCCACGGTCGGCGAGCACGAAGCGGTTCTCGACGCCGACAAGCTCAAGCAGGTAGCGCAGGCCCAGCAGCACGAAGCCGACCGGCAGGGCCGCATAGAGCCAGACCATGGACACATCGAGCGTCGGGCTCGTCTGGCCGGAATTGACGATGAAGCGCGCGAAATCGTAGCCGACCTTCGTCAGATAGGCACAGAAGGCAAGGCCGACGGCATTGATGACGAAGGCCACGACGCGCTGCACGCCCGCCGGCATCCGCCGGTAGAGCGCTGTCATGGCGATGTGACGGCCTTTCTCCAGCGTCAGTCCGAGGCCGAGAAAGACGAGCCAGGCGAGCATGAACAGCGCCGCCTCCTCCATCCAGGCGAAATGGAGGGATTGCGAGGGCGCGAAAACACGCACCAGCACGTTGACCACATAGCCGGCCGACATGGCCACGAGCAGAAGGCCGATGATGTTGCGCTCGAAGGTGCGCAGGACGGTCATTGCGGTGCGGAGCATGGGGTCGCGCCCTCGGGTTTCGTCGCAAGGCTCAGTTGGCGAGGCCGAGCTTCTTCGCTTCCGCCTCGTAGACCTCCATGACGGCCTTGCCCTCGGCGCCGGCGCGCTCGAGATAGGCGTCACGGGCGGGCGGGAACATCCTGGCGCGCCAGTCGGCCCGCTCTGCGTCGCCGAGAACGCGCACGTTCACGCCCGCTTCCTTGATCTGGTTGAAGGCCAGCGTCTGCACCTCTTCCTTCAGAGTCTCGACCTGCGGGCGCACCTCGAGGAAGGCCTTGACGATGACGTCTCGGTGGCCTTCCGGCAGGCTGTTCCACCAGGCTGGATTGAAGAGGACGAGGTCCTCCATGGCGCCGTGGTTGGAGACCACGAGGTCCTTCTGCACCTCGTAGTACTTCATGGTCGAGATCGTATCGAGCGGGTTCTCCTGTCCGTCGACGACACCAGTCTGCAATGCCGTGTAGAGCTCGCCGAAGGGAATGGCGATGGCGGCGGCGCCGACGCCCGCGAACTGCTGGATGAGTATCCGCGAATCCATGACGCGGAACTTCTGGCCCTTGAAGCTGTCGACGCCGGCGAGAGGCTTGGCGGAAGTGACGCTCTTGCGCCCGTTCGGCCAGATGGCGATGGCGACGAGGCCGCGCTTGGTGAACGAATCGAGGATCGCCTGGCCGAAGGGGCCATCGCGCAGCGCCTGCGACTTGGCGCGGTCCTCGGGCATGATGAAGGGGATGTCGAGCACCGAGACGACGGGATTGAAGCCGCCGAGGAAGGCGGCCGGCATCACCGTGCCCTCGGACGAGCCGAGCTGGGCGCCCTCGACCATCTGCCGGGCATTGCCGAGCTGCGAGGCGGGATAGAGCTGGAACTCGACCTCGCCATTGGTGCGCTCCTTGACGAGCGCGGCGACCTTTTCGAGCCCCTTGTGACGCGGCTGGGTGGCGGCCTCGAGATGGCCGATCTTGGCGACGTACTTGGCCTGCTGGGCCTGGGCGGCGAAGGTCCCCGCAATGACCAGCCCGGCCGCGAGCAGAACTAATCTGCGCGTGAGCATCCGTTTCTTCCTCCGGCTATACGGAAGCCGAAACGATATCGCTTTTTTGAGTGTTGTCTAATTTTTTTTACGCGTCGCGCACGCCAGCATCGACTCGCTCGACAACCTGCCGCAGGCGCTCGGCGCCTTCCCGGCCTTTTGCTGCCCTGCGCCAGAGAGAGGCGATGAGGTTGTCGAACAGCTGCACGGCGTCCGGTGCCTCGGTGACCATGGCGACGCCATTGCGGATGTTGGGATGGTCGGCGAAGCGGAAGGGGCTCATGGCGACGAAGGTGCGCTCCTTCTGCCGGAAGATCTGGAAGGTCTGCTGCGGCAGGGTTTCCTCGACGATGCCGATCTGGATGCCGATGGGCTCCTCCTCGAGGAGATCGGCGAGACGCAGGATTTCGCGCCGCGCGATCGCCCGCCGTTCGGCCGCCTCCTCCTCCGGCAGGTCGAAACGGCCGATGACGCCGCTGCGCAAGAGCCGTTCGATGTCCTGCAGCCCGACGATGCTGACGATGCCGGGCCGCCGGCGGCTGGCGTGACCGCGCCGCTCGCGCAGGATGCGCACCAGTGCCTCGACCTCGGGAGCGACCTCCTCCTCGCCGACGTCGCCGACCACCGTCTCGCGGATGGCGAGTTCGACGGCATGGGCATATTCGTCCGACGACAGCAGGTACGAGAACGGCGCGAAATGGGCGAGGATCTGTTCGGCCCCCTCCTCCAGCTGGCGCATGCGCTCGAAATAGGCCACCGCGTTGTCGTAATACTCGACGCTGACGCCCAGCAGCGAGGCAACCGAGACATCGAGGAGGTCGGCGATGCGCTGGATCGTCTCGATCTTGACCACCTCGCCCTTCTCCAGGCGGTAGATGGCTGCACGCGACATCTCAAGACGGTCCGCGACCTGCTCCGCCGTGATGCCACGCCCCAGGCGATAGGCGCGCAGGCGCAGGCCAATCTCCAAAAATCGCGAATTGTTCTCTTTCATGAGACACAATTAGCAAAATTGGATATGCTGCGCCAGTTGCGACGCCCCCGAGTATGGGAAGCTGCGCCTCCCACGCCGCCGCGTCGACCACCCCGCTACTGGGAGCTGCGCGGCGAGTAGCCGTATTTGCGCTTGAAGTTGCGGTAGAAGGTCGAGACGTCGTTGAAACCGCTGTCGAAGGCGATGTTGATGATTTTCTTCTCAGACGACGACGCCAGCTCCTTGCGTGCCGCCTCGAGTCTGTAGTGCAGGATGGTGTCGCGCAGCGACAGTCCCGATTCCTCGAAGATCTTGTACAGCTTGCGCTGGGAAATGTTGAACTGGCGGGCGATGCGCCCGGCCCCCAGGTCGTGATTGTCGATGTTCTTCTTGATGTATTCGATGATGTCGTTGGCGAGGCGCGCCTTGTTGCCGCCATCGCTGCGCGCCGTCTGGTCGCGGAGGAACGTCTTGAGCATCTCGACGATGTTCTGGCGGATCGAGACATCCACATAGTCCGAGATATGCGAATTACCATACTTCAGGAGGAAGCGGGAGAAGAACTGCATGTATTCGCGCAACGAAACGGATTCGATGCTCGCCGCCTCCCCCTTCAGCGCCCCGGCGAAATCCGTCATCGACGACAGTTCCAGCCACTGGAAGGTGCACCGCCCGTCCTCACCCGCCATCATATCGATCGACAATAGTGCCCGCGCGTCGAACACAACGATGCGTTCGCCACCCACATCGAACGCGCCATGCTCCAGCGTCAGCCGCATGGCACCGTTCTGTACGGCCGTCATGACGATGCAGGGCGCCTTGCCTGCAACCTGCACCACTTCGCGCAGAAGACGCCCCGGCGGCAACGCCATGCTGCAGACGCGCATGTCGTTATACTTTATCCAATCGATGGCTGCCCTGAACTCACCATCCAGCATGAAATCGCATTTGTCGACCCCGACAAGGGCCGACATATCCGACTGAAACTCGCCATCTATTCTATTATAAGTTGTCCTAATTACGACATTAACATCGCTCAATTCATTTTGTTTTATCATTTTATTTCTCTCGACTGACGTCGTAGCGAAAAGTTACCCCTCAAAACTGAACATCAAATGCTCATACAGCAATGCAACCAGCGCGCTAATAATAGCATTTTATGCAACTTTGCATAGAATGCGAGCCTTCTCCGGCGCCATTCGCATACGGCCTGTAGACCGGCTGATGGCCGATGGTCGCGTTGCCAACCGCTCGTGCTACAAGAGCGCCTCGGGTGATCCGAAAGCCGGTCGCCGCATCCCGGTGAGGGCCGAATCAATGACGCAGGCCATTCCCTTCGAAGAGGAGATGGAGGCCCCGATCGGGCGGACCGAGGCGCTCACGCCGCTCGTGCGGCGGCTCGTCGCGCCGAACGGCGGCCCCTTCACCTATCGCGGGACGTGCAGCTACATCGTCGGCCGCGGCCGGGTCGCCATCATCGACCCGGGGCCCGACGACGCCACCCATGTGGCGCGGCTGCTCGATGCCGTGCGGGGCGAGACGGTGACGCACGTCGTCGTCACGCACACTCACCGGGACCACTCCCCGGCTGCGGCCGCGGTGCGCGCAGCCACCGGCGCCCTCGTCGTCGGCTGCGGACCCCATGTCGCGTCGCGCCCGCTGGCGCTCGGCGAGGCCAATGCGCTCGATGCCTCGGCAGACCACGCCTATGCGCCCGATGTCGTCCTCGCGGACGGCGAGGCCGTGGCCGGCCCGCACTGGACACTCACGGCGCTCGCGACGCCCGGCCACACGGCCAATCACCTCGCCTTCGCGCTGCCCGAGGAGAACACCCTGTTCTCGGGTGACCACGTCATGGCCTGGTCCACCACCATCGTCGCGCCGCCGGACGGGTCGATGCAGGCCTACATGGCCTCGCTCGCGAAGCTGAAGATGCGCGAGGAGACGATCTACCGGCCCGGCCACGGCGGCCCCGTGCGCGAGCCGCAGCGCTTCCTGCGCGCCCTCGTCCACCACCGGCGGCAGCGCGAGGCCGCGATCCTCAACCGGCTTGCGGCCGGCGACGAGACCATCGCCGAGATCGTCCCGTCCCTCTACGAGGGGCTGCCGCCGGCGCTCTTCGGCGCAGCCGGGCTCTCCGTCTTCGCCCACCTCGAGGACCTGGTGGCGCGCAGACTCGTCGCCTGCGATGGCGCGCCGACGCTCACGGCCCGCTACCGGCTGGCGTGACGGTCAGAACTGCGCCGCCCTCGCCTGCAGCTCGAACTCGGTGATGAAGCGGGCGATGCGCTCGGCATTGACGCCGAAATCGTGCACGCCATAGCGGGAAGCCGAGCGCACATCGACCCTCGTCCCCTCTGCGCGCGGCGTCACCCGGATCACAATGTCGTCCGGAAAGCGCAGCAGGAAGGTGTGGTCGACGGCATCGATCTGGCCGCGCCCGGTACGCCCGCCGGGCTGCCGCACCTCCGCGATGTCCCAGCCGAGCGTGCGTGCCACCCTCTCGGCGACCGACAGCGCATCCTCTGGCGACAGCTCGGCATAGATCGGGACGACGTCCGCATAAGCGTCGCGCTGCGGCAAGCGCTCGTCCGCCGCGATCTCGCGGGGCACGTGGCCCGCGCGGGCGGCAAGCACCTGCGCCGAGCGCGAGAAGGCGGGCGGGTCGAGGATATCGGTGCTGATGTCGTTCATCCGCGGCAGGACGACGGCCTTGAAGCCGAGGAATGCCGGCCAGCCGAGCACAACGAGGGCCAGCACGGCGCCCCGCACGGCGAGGGTAAGCCCCTGCTGCCCCTCCTGCCAGATGAAAACGAAGGCCGCGACCGCGAGGGCGAGAGCAACGAGCGCCAGCGCGACCGCGCTTGCGATGACCGACAGGCCGGCGAACCATTCGACGAGGCCGAGGCGGGTCAGCAGCACGCCCGCCGCCGCCACGAGCAGGGCGAACCAGCCGACCCTGCGGCTCCAGACGGCCGCTTGCGACAAAGGCTCCTCGACGATCAGGCGGCGCATAGGACGGCTCGCGGCAGGAGAGACGACGGCAGGAACGGCCGGGACGACCGCGTAGCCATGGATGGCATCGCATGGCGGCGGGCGCAACGGCATCGGCGTCGCGGCGGCATCATCGTGCAGTCGGGCGGTGTTTTCATCGCCGCGCAGATGGGTTAAGGCCTTGGGGCAAGCATGGGGACGGGCCGACACTGATGACAGAAGGCGTTCAGCAGGGCGACGCGCTGATACGAACCTGGCTGCGCTTCGTCCGCATGAACCAGCGGCTCTATGCGGCCATGAACCAGGAGTTGCGCCGGCTCGACCTGTCGATTCCCCAGTTCGACGTGCTATCCACCCTGACCGAGCGCGAGGGCATCACGCAGCAGGAGCTGGCAGAGCGCCTCTATGTGACGAAGGGCAACGTCTCCGGCCTCGTCGACCGGCTCGCGGCGAGCGGCCTCGTCGTGCGCCAGCCCATTGCCGGGGACCGCCGCTCCTATGCGCTCCATCTGACGGAGAAGGGGCGTGCGCTTGCCGAGCGCGGCATCGCCGCCCAGCGCGCCTATGTTGAGCGGACCCTGGGCGTTCTTCCGCACACCGATATCGCGGAATTGGAACGTGTGCTCCTTGCCTGGCGCGATATCCTGCGCCGCGACGAGGAGGACCGGAGCGACCCTGCCGGCAGGCCGGGGCGCATCCGCTCTCCCGCGGCCGAATGAACGGGCCGCAAGACAAGCTCGTATGAACCCTGGGAGGGGCCGTGGATCTCCTGACGCAACCCGCGCATGCCATCCTCTCCTGCCTCAAGCGCGGCGAATTGTCGAGCGTCGCGCTGCTCGACATGACGCTCACGCGCATTGCCACCGAGAACCCGGCGCTGAACGCCATCGTGACACTCGACACGATCGCGGCACGCAGCGCCGCCGAAGAAAGCGACGCCCGCCGGGCCGCGGGCAAGGCCCGCGCACTCGACGGGCTCGTCATCACCATCAAGGATGCCTTCGACGTCGCCGGCATGGTCTCGACCGCCGGGGCGCCGAGCTTCCGCGACCGGGTGCCCGAAGCGGATGCGGCGGCCGTCGCACGGCTGCGCGAAGCCGGCTGCGTCATCCTCGGCAAGTCGAACGTGCCGCTTTTCTCGGGGGATTTCCAGACGTACAACCCCGTCCACGGCACCACCAACAATCCCTGGGACATCACGCGCTCCACGGGCGGCTCGTCGGGTGGGGCGGCCGCTGCCGTCGCGACCGGCATGAGCGCCTTCGAGCTCGGGTCGGACCTCGGCGGCTCGCTGCGCTGGCCGGCGCATGCCTGCGGCGTCTTCGCCCTCAAGCCGACCTGGTCTCTCGTCTCGACACTCGGCCACGTGCCGCCCGCGCCAGGCACGCCCAAGGAGGGCGACCTCGTCGTCGCCGGCCCCCTCGCCCGCTCGGCGGAAGACCTCGCGCTGATCCTGCCCGTCATCGCGCGCGACGGCCGGCCGATCGACGTGCCGCGTCTCGACGGGCGCGGCCTCAGGGTCGCCGTCTGGCTCGAGGAGCCCCTGGCGCCGGTCGATGCCGATGTGGCGGCCGGGGTGGCCCATGCCGCATCCCTGCTGGCCGAGGCCGGAGCCATCGTCGACGAGCGGGCGCGGCCGGGCTTTTCCTTCGCCGAGACCTTCGAGGTCTACGCGCTTCTCAACCACGCCATCGTGGCGGCCGGCCTGCCGCAGAAGGTGCGCGACAGGCTGGCGGCCGATGCCGCCAGCTACGCTCCCGGCGACCTGTCGCACCGGGCCCTGCAATCGCGCGGAGCACGGCTCGACGTCGCCACCTGGCAAAGGCTGCTGGAGCGCCGGCGCGCGCTCAAGGAGCACTGGGCCGTCTTCTTCAGAGACTGGGACGTGGTGCTGTTGCCACCGGCGCCGGTGGCGGCCATTCCGCACGACCAAACGCCGGACATCCACGCCCGCACGATCGCCGTCAACGGTACGGAGCGCCCCTACTTCGACTTCCTCCTGTGGTCCTCGCTCGCGAGCGTTGCGCACCTGCCGGCGGCGGTGGTACCCGTGATGCGCACGGCGGCCGGCCTGCCGACGGGGGTACAGATCGTCGCGGCAGAATGGGCCGATGCGACGGCCATTGCCGTCGCCCGCCTCCTGGAGGAACGCGGCTGCCGCTTCGTGCCGCCCGGCCGGAACGCCTGAAAGACAAGTCCCGGCCTGTCGGAGCGCCAGCGCACATCCCGTGCGGCGTCGGCTGGTTAGCGTCTCGATCCGCACGGCGCTGTTAACCCTGTCGCGGAGTCGATCGCGATATAACACGCCTTTGCCGCAGTGCCGCCAAGCGCCCGACGCGATCGGGCGCGATGGTGACGAACGTCGCGCCGCACGGCAGGCGGCGCACCCAGCCGGCCGGCCGCCGGCAGAGCCATGAGACCGAGCAGATGACCGAGATCCCTTCACGTTCCGAAGATAAGGCCGGGAAGACGGCCGTGGCCACCGCCCGGATCACCCCCGCTTGCCAAGGCAAGGCGGATGCGCCAACGTTTCGTGCCATCGGGATTCCGGCGGTGGCGGCCGCGGTGGAGCAATTCCGCCGTGGCAGGCAGAGGAAGGCCGAGCGGCTGCCCGACTATCTGCGCGACGGACCCTTTGCCAGCTGACAGGACCTTCGTGAAATATGCCGACCCGGCGAACTCTTCTCAAAGCCTTCGCCGGGACGGTCGTTGCAGGTGCCGGGTTCGCCTCCTACGCCTTGGCGGTCGAGCCGGGCATGCGGCTCATCGTCAAGCGCTACTGGATTACGCCGCGCGGCTGGCCGTCGGACATGGAGCTGACGCTGGCCGCCATCGCCGACCTGCACGTCTGCGAGCCGCATATGCCCGCCGCCCGCGTCGCGGAGATCGTCGCGGCGACCAATGCGCTCAAGCCGGACGTGACGGTGCTGCTCGGGGATTACATCGGCACGCACCGTTTCGTGACGCGACGTCTCGAACCGGAGGAATGGGCCGAGCCGCTCGGCCGGCTCGCGGCGCCGCTCGGCGTCTATTCGATCCTCGGCAACCACGACTGGTGGCACGCCATCGCGCCTGGCATGCCAGCGGACGGGGCGCGTACCATGCGGCGCACGCTCGAGGGCGTCGGCATCCCGGTGCTCGAGAATGACGCCGTCCGGCTGAAGAAGGACGGCAGGGCCTTCTGGTTGATCGGCCTCGGCGACCAGATCGCCCACATTCTCGGGCCGGACAGATTCCGCGGTGTCGACGACCTGCCCGCGGCGCTCGCCCAGGTCCACGACACCGCGCCCGTCATCCTGCTCGCGCACGAGCCGGACATCTTCCCCACCGTGCCGGCGCGCGTCAGCCTGACGCTGGCCGGCCATACCCACGGGGGGCAAGTGCGCTTACTCGGCTACTCGCCCGTCGTACCCTCCGCTTACGGCAATCGTTATGCCTATGGCCTCGTGGCCGAGCGCGGCCGCACGATGATCGTCTCCGGCGGCCTTGGCACGAGTATCCTGCCCATGCGCCTCGGTGTGCCGCCGGAGATCGTGCTCATCCATCTCGGCGGCCAGCCGGGGCCGCTGACGTGAGCGCCGCTACTTGACGATGACGCGCGCGCCGACCTTGGTGCGGTTGTAGAGGTCGATCACGTCGATGTTGCGCATGCGGATGCAGCCGGAGGACACGGCCTGGCCGATCTTCTCGGGCTCGTTGGTGCCGTGGATGCGGTAAAGCGTGTCGCGACCGTTCTCGTAGAGATAGAGCGCGCGGGCACCGAGCGGGTTGTTCGGCCCGCCCTCGGTAAAGCGCACGTGCGGCCAGCGGGCCTTCATCTCGGCCGGCGGATTCCAGTTGGGCCACTCGGCCTTGCGGGCGACCTCGGCCGTGCCGGTCCAGCCGTAGGCCTCGTCGCCGACGGCGACGCCGTAGCGGATGGCCTTGCGGTCAGGCAAGACGAAGTAAAGCAGGCGCGACTTCTGGTCGACGACGATGGTGCCGGGGGGTTCGCCGGTTGGATCGTCGATCATGTAGCGGCCGAACTGCGGATCGACGTCTGCCTGGGGAACGAGCGACATCCACTCGCGGTCACGCGCCGAGACATCCGGGTCGGGCACACCCTTGAAATTGCAGCCGGCCAGCGACATGCCGATCACCACGACGGCACCCAACATCCTCAAGAACATGCCAATCGCCCCCAAACGATCATCGATCGGGCGTAAGATGCGATTCGACGCGCCCGATTCGCGGTGCTGTATGGCACATGCGAACGGCGTAGCAACGGCCGCCGACAAGAAAACGACCCCGATCGGCAAATACTCGCCAAGCGTGACATGGACACAACGCCCGCCGCCTGCAAAGCTGCATCCTCTCCTGGGATATCGCCGTGACGACGCTCCTCATCTCCCCCCCTTCCTCGATGGCCCACGCGACCCCGCCAGGCCATCCGGAACGGCCGGAGCGCCTGCGGGCCATCGAGCAGGCGCTGGAGCAGGAGAAATTCGCCGATCTCGTGCGCATCCGCGACGTGCCGGCTGCGGATCGGGATGCCATCTGCCGCGCGCATCCGCCAAGGCACGTGGATGCCCTCATCGCCGCCGCGCCGCGCGAGGGAGTGGTCAGCATCGATGCCGACACGACCATGTCGGCAGGCACGCTGGAGGCCGCCGTGCACGCCGCGGGCGCGGCCATCCTCGCGGTGGACGAGGTGGTGGGCGGCTCGGCCACCAATGCCTTCTGCGCCGCCCGCCCGCCCGGCCACCACGCCGAGAAGGCGACGGCGATGGGCTTCTGCTTCTTCAACAATGCAGCCATCGCCGCGCGACACGCGCAGAAACGGCATGGCCTCCAACGCATCGCCATTCTCGACTGGGACGTGCACCACGGCAACGGCACGCAGGACATCTTCTGGGACGACGCGAGCGTGCTTTACTGCTCGACGCACGAGATGCCGCTCTATCCCGGCACCGGTGCCGCCTCCGAGCGCGGGGCGCACGACAACATTGTCAATGCCGTGCTGCATGCGGGCGAAGGGGGCGAGAGCTTCCGCGAGGCGCTCGAAGTCGCCATATTTCCGCGCATCTCCGCTTTCCGGCCGGACCTCATCATCATTTCCGCCGGCTTCGACGCCCACTGGCGCGACCCGCTCGCCAACATCAACCTGACGGAGGAAGACTTCGCTTGGGCGACGCGCGAGCTCATGGACATCGCCGACCGGCAGTGCGGCGGGCGCATCGTGTCGCTGCTCGAAGGCGGCTATGACCTGCAGGGCCTGGCGGCTTCCGTGGCCGCCCACGTGCAGTGCCTGATGCGGGGGTGAGTTTCGACGGCGCGAGGGACGGCTGTCGGAGCGAGTTGCTTCCCCTCCCCCTTGTGGTCGAGAGGGAGAAGAGCGGTGCCTAGTCCCTCGCCGACGGTCAAAGAAAGGAGACCCGTCATGCGCGCGCCTGTCGCGGGCATCCCCGCCCTGACGTTACGCAAGGCGGAAAAGCGTGGAGGCCGGGACGAGGCCGGCCATGACGCGGGAACGGTGTGTCGTTGTCCTCGCGGGGGAGCGGTGCCCTGCCAGGCCCCTCACCCCTCCAGGATGACCGTATCAGCGATTTCGATGCCGAAGCCGCTGAGGCCGACATAGGCGCGCGAGCTGGAAGCAAGGTTGCGGATCGAGGTGACGCCGAGGTCACGCAGGATCTGCGCGCCGAGGCCGACCTCGCGCCATTGCTGGGTGCGGGCGAACTCGGAGCCGGTCGCATCCTCGCTGACGACGGTCAGCGGCACGCCGGCTGTGCCGTCGCGCAGATAGACGATCACGCCCCGCCCTTCCTTGGCGAACTGGCCGAGCACCTTGTTGAGCGTCCTGCCACCACCAAAGACGTCGGCCACCACATTGGCCCGGTGCAGGCGCGCCGGCACGCCCCGGCCGTCGCCGATGTTGCCGTAGACGAAGGCGAAGTGGTTCACGGTATCGAAAGGCGTGACATAGGCATGGCCGGTCATCTCGCCGATCTCGGTCGTCACCGGGAAGGTGGCGACACGCTCGACCAGCTTTTCGCGCGCCTGGCGATAGGCGATGAGGTCGGCCACAGAAAGGCGCTTCAGGCCGTGCGTCCTGGCGAAATCGTCGATCTCGCGCCCCTTCATCACCGTGCCGTCGTCGTTGGCGAGTTCGCAGATGACGCCCACCTCGGGCAGCCCCGCGAGACGGCAGAGGTCCACCGCCGCCTCCGTGTGGCCCGAGCGGATGAGCACGCCGCCGTCCTTGGCGATGAGCGGGAAGACATGACCGGGGCGCACGAAATCGCCCGCCCCCATGTTGTTGTTGGCGAGGGCGCGCACCGTGTTGCTGCGTTGCTCGGCCGAAATCCCGGTGGTGAGGCCGTGGCGCACGTCGACCGAGACGGTGAAGGCCGTGCCGAGCGGCGCGTCGTTGGCTGCCACCATGGGGTCGAGCCTGAGGCGCCGTGCGTCGGCGCCGGTCAGCGGTGCGCAGACGATGCCGCAGGTGTGGCGAATGATGAAAGCCATTTTCTCCGGCGTGCAGAGCGAGGCGGCGACGACGAGGTCGCCCTCATTCTCACGGTCGTCGTCGTCCGTCACGACGACGATCTCGCCGCGGGCGAAGGCCTCGATCGCCTCGGTCACCGTCTGGGTCATGAAAGCCTCCTCGCGCACCGGAGAACCGCTCCGGGCGTCGATGAAATCGTTGGGAGTGACGGCGCCACGGGTCACCTCGAGAATGAGGCGCGCCGTCTCGCGCGATAGCCAGGCGCCATCGTCGCGGCACAGCTGCGTGACCGCGCCGGGCGTGACGCCGATGCGGCGCGCAAAATCCACGCGCGTCATGTTCTCGCGGATAAGCCAGTCGGCCAGTCTCATGAGGCGACGCTAACGCCGGCGGGATTTTAGTTCAACTAAAATCGCCGAGTTGCGAGGTGGCGCCGACTTGGCTCCCGCCCCTGCTCGCCGTCCTGCCGGTTCTCGTCGCACGGCTGTTGGATCACGCGACAATGATGACGCGATGCTCTGCAACGCAAGCGTTCCGCCGTCATGGCCTGGTTCGTCCCGGCGATCCGCGCCCTTCAGCCTGGCGCATCCGTCGCGGCGTGGATGCCCGCGACGAGCGCGGGTATGACGCGGTGAAAGCGGCGGGCACGACGCGGGGGCGGGGCTCTCCCGTTTAGCTACACTCAATCCATCGGCCAGGGCGTCGTCTCGCCCACCTGGCCGCGGTGGCGCAGGAAGTGGTCGGCAATAACGCAGGCGACCATGGCCTCGCCCACGGGGACGGCGCGGATGCCCACGCAGGGGTCGTGCCGTCCCTTGGTCACCACATCCGTCTCGGCGCCGAAGCGGTCGACCGAGAGGCGCGGCTGCAGGATCGAGGAGGTCGGCTTGACGGCGAAGCGCGCCACCACCGCCTGGCCCGTCGAGATGCCGCCGACGACACCGCCGGCATGGTTGGAGAGGAAGAGCGGCTTGCCGTCGTTGCCGAGGCGCATCTCGTCAGCATTCTCTTCGCCCGTCAGCGCCGCGGCCTCGAAGCCGGCGCCGATCTCGACGCCCTTGACTGCGTTGATGCTCATCAATGCCGCGGCGAGGTCGGCATCGAGCTTGCCGTAGATCGGCGCGCCGAGGCCGGGCGGCACGCCCTCGGCCACGATCTCGATGACGGCGCCGATGGACGAGCCCTTCTTGCGGATGCCGTCGAGATAGTCGGCGAAGAAGGCCGCCGCCTCGGCGTCCGGGCAGAAGAAGGGGTTGCGGCCGGTCTCGTCCCAATCCCAGCGGGAGCGGTCGATCCGGTGCGGGCCCATCTGCACGAGCGCGCCGCGCACGAGGAGCCCCGGCACGACCTTGCGGGCGACGGCACCGGCAGCGACGCGCATCGCCGTCTCGCGCGCCGAGGAGCGGCCGCCGCCGCGGTAGTCGCGGATGCCGTATTTCACGTCATAGGTATAGTCGGCGTGGCCCGGACGATACTTGTTCCGAATCTCGCCATAGTCCTTCGAGCGCTGATCGACGTTCTCGATGGTGAGGCCGATGGGCGTGCCCGTCGTCATCTGCACGCCGGTCTTCTCGTCGGTGAAGACGCCGGAGAGGATGCGCACCTGGTCCGGCTCCTGGCGCTGGGTCGTGTAGCGCGACTGGCCCGGCCGGCGGCGGTCGAGGTCATGCTGGATATCGGCCTCGGTCAACGGAATGCGCGGCGGGCAGCCATCGACGACGCAGCCGATGGCAGGCCCGTGGCTCTCGCCGAAGGTGGTGACACGGAAGAGGTGGCCGAAGCTGTTGTGGGACATGGATCTCGCCGCCGTAATGCTCGGCGCGTCTTACGCGCGCGGGGACGCATCGTCAAACGGCCCGGTCCGGACCACCGGCGCGGCCGGGCCTCCCTACCCTCGCCTGCGGCGGGGAGGGATTGGGGGCGGGGGGGCTCGCCACCCTCGATGGCGTTTCGGATCTTTCTGCGGGTAACGACTGAACGCCTGCCTGCGGCGCCGTCCCCCCACCCCTCCCCCTCCCCGCCACTTCGTGGGGGGAGGGAGAAGAGGGAGCCGACGGTTCATCGTTTCGCGGCTCATCGTTTCGCGACGTGCCTAACCATCAGCACGGCTTCAGACGCGTTGGCCTAGATGCCAGCCCGCTCAGGCCGGCTCCCAGCGGTGGTCGCCGGCGTCGAAGACGAGGATGCGGCCCTGCCAGATGTCGATGTGCGGCGCCTCGTGCGTCGCGACGCGGGAGAGGAGTGTCAGCACGGCGCGGGCGACGCCGCCGTGCGAGACAACGAGGGTGTCGCGGGTCAGGCTCTCGAGGAGCGGCCGAACCCGAGCCGCGACCGCGGCGTAGCTCTCGCCGCCCGGCGGCGTGAAGTGCCAGCAGTCGCGCTTGCGGGCGGCATAGAGGTCGGGCTCGCTCGTGCGCAGCTCCTTCCACGTCCGCCCTTCCCATTCGCCGAACGAGATCTCGGCGAGGCGCGGCTCGAGATGGTAGCCCTGCCGCGGCAGGCCAATGGCGTGGCGCAGCAGTTCCATCGTCTCGCGCGTGCGAGCGAGGGGGCTCGCGATGAAGTCGAGGCCCTCGCAATCGGGCACGAGACCGCGCAGCAGGCGCCCCGCCGTCTGGGCCTGGCCGCGTCCGGTGTTGTTGAGCGCCGTGTCGCGCTTGCCCTGCAGGCGCCCCTCGGCGTTCCAGTCCGTCTCGCCGTGGCGGACGAAGAAGAGACGCGGCCTTGCCGTCATTCCTTGCCGAGCACGATGTCGGGCGCGTCGGGGTTCTTCATGCCGACGACATGATAGCCGGCATCGACATGGTGAATCTCGCCGGTCACGCCGCGCGACATGTCGGACAGGAGATAAGCCGCCGTCTCGCCCACTTCCTCGATGGTCACCGTGCGGCGCAGCGGCGAGTTGTACTCGTTCCACTTGAGGATGTAGCGGAAGTCGCCGATGCCCGAGGCGGCGAGCGTCTTGATCGGCCCGGCAGAGATGGCGTTGACGCGGATGCCCAGCGGGCCGAGGTCGGCCGCGAGATAGCGCACACTTGCCTCGAGCGCCGCCTTGGCGACGCCCATGACATTGTAGTGCGGCATCCACTTCTCGGCGCCGTAATAGGTCAGCGTCAGCAGGGAGCCGCCGTCCGTCATCAGCTTCTCGGCGCGCTGGGCGACGGCCGTCAGCGAGTAGCAGGAGATCAGCAGGCTCTTGGAAAAGTTCTCCTGGCTCGTATCGACGTAGCGACCGGTAAGCTCGTCCTTGTCTGAGAAAGCGATGGCATGGACGAGGAAGTCGAGCTTGCCCCAGCGCTTCTCCACTTCTGCGAAGACAGCATCGATGGTCGCCCCGTCGGTGACGTCGCAATGCCCGATGACCTCGGCGCCGAGCTCCGCCGCAAGCGGCTCGACGCGCTTTTTCAACGCATCGCCCTGGTAGGTGAAGGCGAGTTCGGCCCCATGGGCGTGCGCGGCCTTGGCAATGCCCCAGGCAATGGAGCGGTTGTTGGCCACTCCCATGATGAGCCCGCGCTTGCCGGACATGATGGACGGGCGTGTCGCTGAGTTGTCTGCCATGGCCGTTCGAAATCTGATCTGTCTGAAAGCCGGATGGTCCGGAGCGGACGCGCATCATTAGCCGAGAGCGACGGCGGACGGAAGCCTCGGCGCGCCACTTCGATGTGACAAGCCTTTCGCCTGGGCATAAGCGGCAGAGCCGCGGGCAGCACCCGCCGAACTGATTCGGGTGGCCAGGAGAAGTGGCGATGCCTACGGGCACCGGCGGGTTTTCAAGCTGGGCACGGCCTCCCGTCCCGCTTTGCCGCGTCTGTTCGAGCAACGAGGTCCTCTCGGCGAACGACCTCGCTTCCCGACTGTCGTGCGCGAAGCGCGGGCGAGAGCCGGGAATCAGCACAAAAAGCCGAGCCGAAGGCTTGCCCGTACCGCTCAGCCCTTGGCCGAGGCCGCCTCGCGCCACTTGCGCATGAGCGCGTCGAGCGCCGGGTCGGCGGCATCCGGCAGGATGATGTCGAGCGTGACGATAAGGTCGCCCGGGCCGTCCTTCTGAGGGATGCCCTTGCCGCGCAGGCGGAAGCTCTTGCCGCCGCTCGACATCGGTGGAATCGTCATGCTGACGGCGCCATCGAGGGTCGGCACGCGCACCTTGGCGCCGAGCACCGCATCGGCCAGCGGCACCGGAAGGCGCAGGCGCAGGTTCTTGCCCTCAACCCGGAACTGCGGATGTGGCGCGACATGGACCGTGAGCAGGACATCGCCCGGCTCGCCGCCGAAGGGGCTCGGCTCGCCGAGGCCGCGCAGGCGGATGGTCTTGCCGTCGCTGACACCCTTGGGCAGGTTGACCTCGACCTCGCGGCCGGTGGTGAAGTTGATACGCCGCTTGCCGCCATGAACCGCCTCCTCGAGCGTGACGGTGATGTCGGCCTTCACGTCCTCGCCGCGCGGATGATGGGTCCGGCCGCGACCCGCGCCGGCCGTGCGGCCGGCATTGCGCATCGCCTCGCCGAAAAGGTCCGAGAAAAAGTCCTGCGGGTCGAAACCGGCGCCGGCGCCGGAGCGGCGGAAGTCGAAACCGCCGTGCTGGCCGCGCCCGGCGCCTGCGCCCGAGAACCCGTCGAAACCCTGGAAACGCGGCTTGCCCTCCGCGTCGATCTCACCGCGGTCGAACTGGGCACGCTTCGCCTTGTCGCCGAGGATCTCGTAGGCGGCATTGACCTCGGCGAACTTCTCCTTCGCCTTGGGATCATCCTTGTTCTGGTCGGGATGATAGGCCTTGGCGAGCTTGCGGAACGCCTTCTTGACCTCCGCGTCGCTCGCCGATCTGGCAATACCGAGAATGCTGTATGGATCGCGCATGGATATTCCGTCAGGGAGCGGGGCACCGCAACCAATCCCCTCCCATATGGGGCAACTGTTGCACGGCTGCAACGGTTATTGCGCGATTCCGGGAGCCTCAGGCGGGCTTGCGCCAGGGTTTCACCTCGGTGATGGACCAGCCGCCGCCGGACGGCCGGCAGGCGGTGCCCTGCATGGCTTGCGCGCCGACCTGCAGCGACAGGTCGGCGAGGAAGGCGCGGCACACGTCGCCGTCCTTCACATAGGGTTGCCCGAGCGGCAGGAAGGCCCCCTTGACGCCGGTTTCCGGATTATCCCAGGAGGCGCTGGTGCCGTTGCCGAAGGGGTCGAGCGCGACCTCGAGAGCGCTTCTGGCGCGACGCCAGTCCTCCGCCGTCAGCTCGGGCGAGAGAGGCGATGGCGCGGGCGCGACCGAACTCGTCGTCGCCACGTCCTCGCCAACGAGGGAGCCGAGCGGAAAGGAAATGCTGCAGCCGCCCGCAGCCAGTGCCGCCACGAGCGCGGCAGCGCGTGCGACGCCACGACCCGCGTGAATGCCTTCGCACAACGACGCTGTTCTCTTATAAGAGCTGCGCATATCGCCCCGGGTCACGAGCCGCCTCGCCGATCCATTCGAATCCGTCAGGAATTTAAGCCGTGGAAGCGTTAACGAGCGGTGACTTCGCCAACGAAACCGATCCCTTCGCGCTCTTCGCCCGCTGGCTGGAGGACGCGACGGCGAGCGAGCCGAACGATCCCAACGCCATGGCGCTCGCCACGGTGGACGCGGACGGCCTGCCGGACGCGCGCATGGTGCTGCTGAAGGGCTTCGACGGGCAGGGCTTCGTCTTCTATACCAATGCCGAGAGCGCCAAGGGGCGCGAGCTCGCCGCGGTGCCGAAGGCCGCCCTCCTCTTCCACTGGAAGAGCCTGCGCCGGCAGGTGCGCGTGCGCGGCCCGGTGGAGAACGTCACCGATGCCGAGGCGGACGCCTATTTCGCCTCGCGCCCGCGCGGCAGCCGCATCGGCGCCTGGGCCTCGCAGCAGTCCCGCCCGCTCGAGAGCCGTTTCGCGCTCGAGAAGGCGGTTGCCGTCTACACGGCCAAGTTCGGCGTCGGCGAGATCCCGCGCCCCGACTACTGGCGCGGCTTCCGCGTACGGCCGGTGGCGATCGAATTCTGGCAGGACCGGCCCTTCCGCCTGCACGATCGCATCCGCTTCCACCGGCCGGCGCCCGATGGCGCGTGGCAGCGCGAGCGCCTATATCCCTGAGGGGCGAGCCCCTTCGACGCCCCGATCACCAGCAGGACGAACCGCCATGCCCCCATCCACCAATGCGACCCGGCGCGTGATGCTCCTGACCGGGGCGAGCCGTGGCATCGGCCATGCGACGGTCAAGCGCTTCTCCGCCGCCGGCTGGCGGGTCATCACCTGCTCGCGCCACTCCTTTCCGGAGGAATGTCCGTGGGAGATGGGCCCTGAAGACCACATCCAGGTCGATCTCGCCGATCCCGAGAACACCGTGGAAGCGATCGAGGAGATCAAGCGCCGCCTCGAGCCCGAGGGCGCCGTACTGCACGCGCTCGTCAACAATGCCGGCATCTCGCCGAAGGGGCCGGGCGGCTCGCGGCTCGGCACCATGGACACGCGCCTCGAGGACTGGAAGCAGGTCTTCCAGGTGAATTTCTTCGCCCCCATCATGCTGGCGCGCGGCCTCGTGGAGGAGCTCGCCCGCACGCGCGGCTCCGTCGTCAATGTCACCTCCATCGCCGGCTCGCGCGTCCACCCCTTCGCCGGGGCCGCCTATGCCACGTCCAAGGCGGCGCTCGCCGGACTGACGCGGGAGATGGCAGCGGATTTCGGCCCGCGCGGCATCCGCGTCAACGCCATCTCGCCGGGCGAGATCGACACCGCCATCCTGTCGCCCGGCACGGAGAAGCTCGTTGAGCAGATCCCGCTGCGCCGCCTCGGCACGCCTGACGAGGTGGCCAAGGCCATCTACTTCCTGTGCACGGAGGCTTCCTCCTACGTGAACGGTGCCGAGTTGCACATCAACGGCGGCCAGCACGTCTAGAGCGCTCGGCATGCCCGAAGACCGCCGCTATCCGGCCCGCCCCTTCCTCGCCGCGAGCGTCGCGACCTTCCGCGACGGGCGGGTGCTGATCGCGACGCGGGGCCGCCCGCCGATGGAGGCGTGCTGGAGCCTGCCAGGCGGGCTCGTCGAGCCGGGAGAGAGCCTCCACGAGGCCGCGCTCCGGGAACTGCGCGAGGAGGTGGGCGTCGAGGCCGAGATCGCCGCCTTCGTCGACCATGTCGAGATCATCGAGCGGGACGCGACCGGCGTCGTGCATCATTTCGTCATCGCCGCCTTCGCTGCCCGCTGGCGCGCCGGCGAACCGACCCCCGGTCCTGAAGCAGGCGCGGTGCGCTGGGCCCTGCCGGACGAGGTGGCGCAGTTGTGGACGACACCCGGTCTTGCCGCCATCGTCACCCGGGCCGCCGCCGTTCTCGACGGGGGGCCGCGATGAAAACGGTCGCGCTCGCCGCCTGCGCCGCCATCGCAGCAAGCCTCGCCACGGCCACCTTCTCCCAGACGCTGCCGCCCGCAGCGCAGCCGGAGAGCGGCGTAGAGACGCCCCCACCCTACGATGCCGACATGCAGCGCCTCGCCCGTGTGCTGGGCGTGCTCACCTTCATCGATGGATTGTGCGAAGAAGCCGATGCGCAGCAATGGCGCGAGCGCATGACGGACCTGCTCGATGCCGAAGGCGCGAGCCCGCAGCGGCGCGAACGCCTCGCCGGCGCCTACAATCGCGGCTATCGCAGCTACGCCCTGACCTATCGGCGCTGCACCGATGCGGCGCGGGCGGCGCGCGCTCTGCACGTCGCCGAGGGCCAGCGCCTGACGCGCACCCTGGCGACGCGCTTCGGCCAGTGAGGCGTGATGCTGCCGCCGCCGGGCGCGATCCCGCGCCCAGCCATGTCCCCTGTGGATTGCAGGCATTTTCTCCGCGCTGTTAACCTCGCGTAAAGAAGCCGCTAGAGTGCCGGCCCGCGGCTGCTAGAGTGGGTGGACAGGCGGCAGCGCGCCACGGGTTGCGTAACGGCAGGAACATGGACGAATTCAACCAGCACGATGACGACTTCCTCGGGGCCGCCGAGGAGAAGCGCGCTGCGCTCACCTATCTGAGCGAGGCCTTCGCCGAGGCGCAGCTCGACGGCCTCGACGGAGACTGCGTGGCCCATGCCGCGCTGTTCGCCGCCTTTCAGGAACTCGTGAGCACCTATGGCGAGGAAGCGGTGGCGGATTTTGCGGAGCGCCTGCCGGAGCGCATCCGCGGCGGCGCCTTTTCCACCGCCAGCAAGCACTGATGCGTCCGGCCTGACGGGCATCCTCTCGAAACCGGGTTGAGCGGTGCACGCCCTCCCCCTATCTCTCGAGCGAGATCGGACGGAGGGCTGAATGCCGAGGACTTTTCTGCCGGACAGGGGCGTCGTCAGGGTGACGGGCGAGGACGCCCGCAGCTTCCTCGACGGCATCGTCACCAGCGCCGTCGCGGATCTTGCGCCCGGAACGGCCCGGTGGGCGGCGCTGCTGACGCCGCAGGGCAAGATTCTTTTCGACTTTCTCGTCCTCGCCGTGCCGGAGGGTGACGGCGGCGGCTATCTGCTTGATGCGCCGCGGGCGCTCACGCACGACCTCGTCAAGCGCCTCGCCTTCTACAAGCTGCGCGCCAAGGTGATCATCGCCGACGAAAGCGAGGCGCTCGCCGTCGCCGCCCTGTGGGGCGACGAGACAGCGGCGCCTGGCCAGGTCTACGAAGACCCGCGCCTCACCGCTCTCGGGCGACGTGCCATCGGCCCACGGGCGGACATCGAGGCCTTCGGTGAGGCAGCGCTCGCCGACTACCACGCCATGCGCATCGCGGCGGGCGTGCCGGAGGGCGGCAAGGATTTCACCTATGGCGAAGCCTTCCCGCACGAGGTGCTGATGGACCAGCTCGGCGGCGTGTCCTTCGACAAGGGCTGCTATGTCGGCCAGGAGGTGGTGTCGCGCATGCAGCACCGCGGCACCGCCCGCACGCGCATCGTACCCGTCGTCTTCACCGGGGGATTCGTGCCGGAGGACGGGGCCGCGGTCGTCGCGGGCGAGAAGACGCTCGGCCACGTCGGCTCCTGCGCCCGCGGGCGCGGCCTCGCCATGCTGCGGCTCGACCGCGTGGCGGATGCGCTCGCCGCGGGCCTGACGCCGACCGCCGGCGGCCTCGCCCTCACCCTCGAGAAGCCGGGATTCGCCACCTTCGCCTTCCCCGGCGAATCGGCTCCTGACCCGGCGCGGGGATGACGGTGACGGAGGGGGCCATGAACGACGTGGCGAAGGCGGATCTCATCCTGCACGAGGACGGAAAATGGCGCTGCCGCTGGCCGGGCGTCGACCCGCTCTACGTCACCTACCACGACACCGAGTGGGGCGTGCCGGAGTATGACGACCGCGCGCTCTTCGAAAAGCTGATCCTCGACGGCTTCCAGGCCGGCCTGTCGTGGATCACCATCCTGCGCAAGCGTGACAATTTCCGCAGAGCCTTCGACGGCTTCGATCCCGCGGCCATCGTGCGCTATGACGAAGCGAAGCTCGCGGCGCTGATGCAGGACGCCGGCATCGTGCGCAACCGGGCCAAGATCGCCGGCACCGTGCAGAGCGCCCGCGCCTGGCTCGCCATCATGGAGCGCGACGGCTTCAGCAATTTCCTGTGGGGCTTCCTCGACGGACGGGCGCGGCAGAACAGCTTCTCCGCCATGGCCCAGGTGCCGGCCGAGACGGCAGAATCACGGGCGATGTCGAAGGCGCTGAAACAGGCCGGCTTCAATTTCTGCGGCCCCACCATCGTCTATGCCTTCATGCAGGCGGTAGGCATGGTGAACGACCATCTCGTCGGCTGCTATCGTCGCGAGGAATGCGCCGCGCTCGCCCGCGACACGCGGTGAGCGGCCCGCCCGACGCACCGCCAGGAGCGGCCGCCGGGCTGCCGTCGCCCTAGAACTCCCCCTGCAGGCCGACGCGCGCGGCGTGGGACTTGCCGCCGCCATAGGCATAGCCGGCGGTCAGGGCGATGGGGACCGGTGCGTCGAAGCGATAGGCCAGAGAGCCGCCGAAGGCATATTCGCCCTTGAAGGTGGCGAGGTTCATAGCCCAACTCGCGCGCCCGGGCGCGGACGGCATGGGCGCGGTCGTCATGGCGATGGCAGCGGCGACGCCCTGGCGGGCTTCCCTGCGCGTCTCGAGCACGATCCCCTGAAGGATGTCCATGCGCTCGTTCAACGCCGTTTCCACATCCCGCAACTGGCCGACATTGACCGCATCCGTGCGGTCGACGCCCGCCGCGACATGGACGATGCGCCGCTCGTTCCCGACCGCGCCGACCGACACGGTATTGGCCTGGTCGGCCGCCGAGCCGGCGCCGAGCGCGACCGCTCCTTCCGCCGTCGCTTGCGAACCGGCGCCGAATGCCAGCGCATCGGCCTCGCTCGCCACCGCGCCCGGCCCGATGGCCGCCGCATTGGCGCCGGAGGCCGAGGTCGTGCTGTCCCCGACAGCGAAGTGGTTGGCATAGATCGTCGTGGTCGAATCCGTGTGGCCGGCATCGCCGATCCAGACGTTCGCCTGGTTGGCGTTGTCGGCGTTGCCGACGAAATAGTTGCGCACGGGCTGTCCCGACCCGCCGCCGCGCAATACCATGTTCTCATCGGCCACGATGGAATCGGGATTCGCCGTGAGTGTGAGGCCGTTCTTGGATGGCGGCTCGCATGAATAGTTTGCGCCGTTGGTGCAGGCGAGTTGCGCGCGGGATTCCCCGGGGCTCAAGCAGGATAAAATCGCGACCGACACGACAAGATACCTGAGCGCGATTGCCCGAATCCCTATTCCCTCTCTTCTCGGCAGGAGCACCTGCATCGTGGGGACGAATTCGATCGTCCGCGGCGACGAGCCACGGAAACGCATCTCTGAAAGTTTCATTATGTTTCTCGCCTGATCGCTGCTTCTTCGCGCGACCCCGCTCTCCCCGAGAAGAGAATAAAGGCACCATTGCTTATGGGAATTGAAGCATAGGCGCCACATCGAGCGGCCTTGACCGCCCTGATATATCAATTCTCGGGTTGATCAGGTTCATACGCAAAGTAGTGGCGGGACGATTACAATAATTTTCTATTCGCGCCTCGCAATGTGCGTCGCGGTCGGTGGCAAACGGCGCCCTCTCGTCCGCCTTCGAGGCCGAGCGCCGCCGCCATGCCGCCGCCGGCGTCTTGCCCGCATGCCTCATGGTGCTAGGTAGGGAGCGAGCCGAGCGGTTCCGGCCTGTTTCGGCATGCCTGACGGCAAGGAAGAGGAGATCCCTGTTGCACGGATTGTCGCGAGCGTTTTCTCCGGCCAGCCCGACCGTGGAATGCGTGCCCGCAGCACGTGGTGGGCGATGAGCGGCAAGCCAGCCAAGCCCCCGCGCGCCTGGCAGCGCATGCTGTCCGGGCGGCGGCTCGACCTGCTCGACCCCTCCCCGCTCGATGTCGAGATCGAGGACATCGCCCACGGCCTTGCCCGCGTCGCGCGCTGGAACGGGCAGACCGTCGGTCCCCACATCTTCTCGGTCGCGCAGCATTCGCTTCTGGTCGATGCGATCGCTGGGCACGTCTATCCGGAGCTCGACGCCCGGGCGCGCCTCGTCGTGCTCCTGCACGACGCGCCGGAATATGTCATCGGCGACATGATCTCGCCCTTCAAGGCGGTGCTCGGCGGCAATTACAAGGAGGTGGAGCACCGGCTGGCAGCAGCGATCCACCTGCGCTTCGGCCTGCCGGCGACCACGCCCGCGGCCCTCGTGCGGGTAACGAAGCGCGCCGACAGGATTGCCGCCTTCCTCGAGGCGACGCGCCTTGCCGGCTTTGCCCGGGAGGAGGCGCTGACCTTCTTCGGCCGTCCGGCGCCATTGCCGCCGGCGATCGATGCCCTGCTCGCGCCCTGGTCCGCCGGAGAGGCGGAGACGCGGTTTCTCGCCCGCTTCAACGCCCTTGCTCCCTCGCCCTGATCACTGCGCCGGTCCACAGCTCAGTATCGTCGCCGTCATCGAATCGCCCCACTATCGTTCTGGAGATCGGGGAGCGTTTGCGGAGGTTCGACGACGATGCCGGCCCTTCACGTATGCCCCCTCTCGCGCCTCGCCGAAACGGTCGCTGCCGTGCGCGCGAGCCACGTGCTGACCCTGATCAATGCCGCGACGCCCGTCCCGCGGCCGGACGGCATCCAGCCCGAGCGGCACCTCTTCATCGGCGTCAGTGACATCGTTGAGGCGATGGAGGGGCACATTCTGCCCGGCGAGGAGCACGCCCGGCAGGTCATCGGCTTCGTGCGCGGCTGGGACCGGGCAAGGCCCATGGTCGTGCATTGCTATGCCGGCATCAGCCGCTCCACCGCCGCGGCCTATATCGGCCTGTGCGCGCTGCGGCCCGACCTCGACGAGTTTCTCCTCGCCGAGCGCCTGCGCCAGGCGGCGCCGAGTGCGACGCCCAACGCCCGGCTGGTGGCGGCGGCCGACAAACTGCTGGGCCGGCGCGGCCGGATGAGCGAGGCCGTGGCCGCCATCGGCCGCGGCGTGGATGCCTTCGAGGGCACACCCTTCGCCCTCCTCCTCGACCGCTGAACCGTCATGACCGAGGCCAGCCCTCCCCGCCCGCGGCCTGCCATCGAGATCGGCCTCGCCGCAGCCATCGTGGCCGTCGAGGGCGACATGCCGCAGATCCTCGTCGCGCATCGTCCGGACGCGGAGATGCCGGCCCTGCCGGCGGGGCCGTTCGATCCCCTGGCCCACCGCACCTTCGAGGTCGGCCTGCGCGCCTGGGTGCGGGAGCAGACGGGCCTGGCGCTGGGCTATGTCGAGCAGCTCTACACCTTCGGCGATCGGGGGCGCAGCGCGGCTGCCGGCGATATCGGCCCACACGTCGTCTCCGTCGGCTATCTCGCACTCACCCGAGGGCTCGCCGGCACGGCAGCACCTGCAGGCGACGCCGGCTTCATGCCCTGGTACGATTTCTTCCCGTGGGAGGATTGGCGCACCGGTCCGCCCGCCATCCTGGCAGCGCACATTCTGCCGCAGCTCAAGGAATGGGCCCGGACGCCGCATGCCGACGACGGCCAGATCAGAGCACTCACGCGCGAGGAGCGGCTGCGCCTGTGCTTCGGCTGCGACGGCAGCCCGTGGGATGAGGAAAAGGCGCTGGAGCGCTACGAACTCCTCTACGAGGCCGGGCTCGTCGCCGAGGCGGCGCGCGACGGCCGGCCCGCGGCACTGGCGCGCGCCAGCCTGCCGCCGCTCGGCAGGCCGCTTGCCTACGACCACCGGCGCATCCTCGCAACGGCCATCAGCCGTCTCAGAGCCAAGCTCAAGTACCGCCCCGTCGTCTTCGAGCTGATGCCAGAGCGCTTCACCCTGACGGCCCTGCAGACGAGCGTCGAGGCTATCACCGGCCGGCACCTGCACAAGCAGAACTTCCGCCGCCTCGTCGAGGCGACCTCCCTCGTCGAACCCACCGGCGAGATGATGCCGACGGCCGGGCGCCCCGCCGCGCTCTTCCGCTTCCGCCGGGAGGTGCTGCAGGAGCGACCGGCGCCGGGCCTGCGCCTCGGCACGCGGGCCTGACCCGGAAGCGGCATACGCGCCGCCTGGCCTGAGGTGCGCCTGCGCACAGCGAGCCTTGCTTTGCATCGACGACCATCCCGCGGCAAAGTGCACCGATCTTTCCGGGGGGACCGCCGTGGGCGACGATTCGATCATTGCGCTCATCGTTCTGATCGCGCTTGCGGTACCTGTTGCCGCCATTGCCGGCTTCTTCATGGCGCTCGGGCTACGCGGCCGCACGTCGGCCCTCGAGGCACGGCTGGCGGCGCTGGAACTGAAGCTCGCCGAAGCCGGGATCATGGTGCCGGTTGTCTCCGGCGACGCCTTCTCCGGCACGGAACAGCCAGCCCCCGCCCCGGAAGAAAAGGCGCAAGTCGCGCCGCGTCCCGAGCCGGCGACCGAACCCGAAGGTCCGCTCGTGCCGGAAGAGCCTGCGGAAGAACCCGCTCCCCATCTGGCGCCCGCAGCCGCTGCCACGGCTGCGCCACAGGCCGGGCTCGAGGAGCGGCTTGGCTCCCGCTGGGCCGTGTGGGTCGGCGGCGTCGCTCTGGCGCTCGGCGGCGTCCTGCTCGTGCGCTATTCCATCGAGGAGGGCTATTTCGGGCCGGCCGCGCGTATCTTCGCCGGCCTCGCCACGGCGCTAACGCTGATCGCGGGCGGCGAGTGGCTGCGACGGCGCGAGCATGCCGGGGAGGCGTCCACCCTTTCCACCGGAGGCGTCGTCACCGCGCATGTGCCGAGCGTGCTGACTGCCGCCGGCACCATGACGGCCTTCGCCAGCGTCTATGCCGCCCATGCGCTCTACGGCTTCATCGGCCCGGCCTTCGCCTTCGCGCTGCTCGGCCTCATCGGCGTCGCGACCATGGTCGCAGCCGCCCTGCACGGGCCGGCGCTCGCCGCCCTCGGCCTTCTCGGCGCACTTGCGGCGCCGCTCCTCGTCACGAGCGACGATCCGCAGCCGTGGCCGGTGGTGATCTATCTCGTCGCCGTGGTCGCGGCGGCCTATGGCCTCGCGCGGCTGCGTCTGTGGCGGTGGCTGGCGTATTCGGCAGCGGGCGGCGCCCTGCTGTGGGGCTGGCTCGTCGTGTCCACGGTCGGCAACGCCGACGCCCTGCCCGCCATGGTGCTGGTGCTGGCGCAGACCGTGCTCGCGGTCGTGTTCCTCGTCGCGCTGCCGCACGGCGGCGCCCTTCCCCTCCCGGCGGATGTGGCCGCAGCCGAGACGGAGGGAGAGCCTCCGGCCGAAACCGGCGAGGACGGCGGTGATGCCGAAGGGGCCGCGCCGGCCGAGCCCAAGGCGGACCCGCCCTTCTGGACCTGGCCGCTCGACATTCCGGCCCTCGCCGTGCTCAGCGCCTTCGGCGCGCTCGCCATTCTCGCGGGCGATCTCGCCGGGGGCGGCGGGCGGGCGACCTTCTCGGGCGCGATGGTCGCCATCCTCCTTGCCACCGGCTTCACCTATGCCGCAGCGGCCGGCGCGGGCCTGATCGCGGCCCTCGTCGCGGCGGGCTGCCTCGCCTTCTGGCCCGTCGCGCGCCTCGCCATGCTCGACCCCGGCGGCGCCTCCCTGCCCGGTGGCCCCGCGCTCGCGCCCGGCGAGCAGCCGGCGGCCCTCAGCCTCTATCTCGCCTTCGCCATCGCGGCGGGGGCGGCGCTCCTTGCGGCAGCCGTGCGGCGTCTCATGCGCGGCGAAGACCTACCGCTCGTCGCGGCGGCGTGCCATGCGGCGGCCGGCACCACCGGCGTCCTCGCCCTGCTCGTCATCGCCTACTGGCGCGTCACCGCCTTCGATACGAGCGTGCCCTTCGCGCTTGCCGCGGCCGTCCTTGCGCTTCTCTTCACGGGTGCCGCCCGGCTGCTGCACGGGGATGGCGGCGAAGCCCGGCCGGTCGCGGCGCTCGGCACGGGGGCGATGGCGGCGGCTGCGCTCGCGGCCCTGGCGCTCGGCCTCACCTTCGCGCTCGAAAAGGGCATGCTCACCGTTGCCTTCGCCCTGTCCACACTCGGCACGGCCTTCGTCTCCCAGCGTATCGCGGTGCCGGTGCTGCGCTACGCGGTCGGTGCCACCGGCCTCCTCGTCCTCGGCCGTGTCGTCTGGGACCCGGCCATCGCGGGCGACGCCCTCGGCACCACGCCGATCTTCAACTGGCTGCTGTGGGGCTATGGCGTGCCCGCGCTCGCCTTCGCGCTGGCCGCCCGGGTGCTCGCCATGAGCGGGCGGGACCGGGTGACGCAGTTGTGCGAGAGTCTCGCCATCCTGTTCTGCGCCCTGCTGGTCTTCTTCGAGATCCGCCACGCGCTGCACGGCGGCGATCCCTTCGCGCCCGATTCCGGCTTCGTCGAGATGGGGCTCATGGCGACGGCGGGCCTTGCCTTCTCGATCGTGCTGATGCGGCTCGAGTTGCACCGTGCCGATCCGGTCTACCACTTCGCCGGGCTCGCCTTCGGCGTGCTGACGCTCATCGTCGCCGGCTTCGGGCTCCTCCTCGCCGAAAACCCGTTGTTCACGGACGAGCCCGTCCTCGGCGGCGCCGTCTTCAACACGCTCGTCCTCGCCTATCTCGTGCCGGCCGTCATCGCCGCCGGCCTCGCCTGGCTCGCGCGGGCGCACCGGCCGACCTGGTACGTGCGCAGCGCGCTGGCGCTGGCGCTGCTCCTGCACCTCGCCTTTACCATCAACATCATCCGCTTCCTCTTCCAGGGGCCGCAGATCGGCCTCTGGCGCCAGATGGGCGAGGCCGAGCTGTGGACCTATTCCGCCGCGCTCGTCGTCATCGGCGTCGCCATCCTCGCCGTCGGGCTGTGGCGCAACTGGCGCTTCGCGCGCCTGGCCTCGGCGCCCTATATCCTCATCGCGGTCGTCAAGGTCTTCGTCGTCGACCTGTCGAGTCTCGAGGGCGTGCTCCGGGCCCTGTCCTTCATCGGCCTCGGCCTGGTGCTCGTCGGCATCGGCCTCGCCTACCAGAAGCTGCTGCGCCGGGGCGGCGCCGGCATACCGGTCGCCGATGACACGCTTTCGTGAAGCCTTCGGCGGAAGGGGAACCCATCTTCGGCGTGCAACCTTGGGCTGCTTCAACCCTGATGGGGTTGCCTCGCGCCGGAGGGAACGCGATAACCCTCATCTGGAGCACATGTCCCCGAGGAATCACGATGAGCGACCACGCGCCGTCCGATATCGCGACCCTGCCCTTCGAGCGCGCGCTCAAGGAACTCGAGGAGATCGTCGACCGGCTCGAGAAGGGCAATGTGCCGCTCGACGAATCGATCGCGATCTACGAACGGGGCGAAGCGCTGAAGAAGCACTGTGAGGCGCTCCTGAAGAAGGCCGAGGCGCGCATCGAGAAGATCACCATGGGGCCCGACGGCAAACCCGGCAGCGAGCCGCTCGACGTCGAGGGCTGATCCTTCACGACAGGAGGGGGCAATGAGCTGGCTTCGTGGCAAGGACCCCGTGGCCGGCGATGCGCCGTCCTGCGATGCGGTGGATCTCGTGATCGTGCCGCGGGTGTCGGACATCGGCGGCTTTGCCGTGCGCCGTGCCTTGCCGACTGTGCGCCGGCGCATGGTCGGCCCCTTCATCTTCTGGGACGAGATGGGGCCGGCCGATTTCGCCGTCGGCGACGGGCTCGACGTGTGGCCGCATCCGCACATCGGCCTTGCCACCCTCACCTATCTCTTCGAGGGGGCGATCGTGCACCGCGACAGCCTCGGCAGCGAGGCGATCATCCGGCCGGGCGCCGTGAACCTGATGTCGGCCGGCCGCGGCATCGTCCATTCCGAACGCACCGGCCTCGAGGAGCGCGTCCGCGGCGGACGCCTCGCCGGCATCCAGAGCTGGGTCGCCCTGCCCGCCGAGCGGGAGGAGGATACCCCCGCCTTCAGCCATTACGACGAGAACGCCCTGCCCGACATCGTCGGCGAGGGCAAGCACGTGCGCATCGTCGCCGGCACGCTCTTCGGCGCGACCTCGCCCGTCGCCACGGCGAGCGAGGCGGTCTATGCTGATGTCGCGCTCGCCGCCGGTGCCAGCATTCCGTTTGATCCGGTCGCCGAGGAGCGGGCGATCTACACCGTCTCGGGCGCGATCGACATTGCCGGCGACCGTTTCGAGGCTCACCGCCTGCTCGTCTTCAAGCCGGGCGATGCCATCACCATCACCGCCCTGACGCCGGCCCGCTTCCTCATGCTCGGCGGGGCGCCGATGGACGGCAAGCGCTACATCTGGTGGAACTTCGTCTCCTCGCGCAAGGAGCGCATCGAGGAGGCAAAGGAGGACTGGAAGCTGGGCCGCTTCGCCGGCGTGCCGGGCGACGACGAATTCATTCCCCTGCCCGAGATGTGAGGGACGCGGCAGCGGCGCCTTTGACCCGCGCCGGACAAGGCCCTATGTCCGGTTGCAGCCAACCCGTACCACCCGCGCGCGAGGACGATTGCCGTGCCCGTCGATACGCCGCTGCTCGATACCATCAAGACGCCCGCGGACCTGCGCCGCCTGCCCGAGACGGACCTGCGTCAGGTCGCGGACGAGTTGCGCGCCGAGACGATCGACGCCGTCTCGGTGACCGGCGGGCATCTCGGCGCCGGGCTCGGCGTGGTGGAACTGACGGTGGCGCTGCACCACGTCTTCGAGACGCCGCATGACCGGCTCATCTGGGACGTCGGCCACCAGGCCTATCCGCACAAGATCCTGACCGGGCGGCGCGAGCGCATCCGCACCCTGCGCAAGGGCGGCGGCCTGTCCGGCTTCACCAAGCGCGCCGAGAGCGAATACGACCCCTTCGGCGCGGCCCATTCCTCCACCTCCATCTCCGCCGGGCTCGGCATGGCGGTGGCGCGCGACCTCAAGGGCGAGCGGCGCCACGTCGTCGCCGTCATCGGCGACGGGGCGATGTCGGCCGGCATGGCCTACGAGGCCATGAACAACGCCGGGGCGATGAACGAGCGGCTCATCGTCATCCTCAACGACAACGACATGTCCATCGCCCCGCCGGTCGGGGCCATGTCAGCCTATCTCGCCCGCCTCGTCTCGGGCGGCGCCTACCGCACGTTGCGCGAGGCCGGCAAGCAGCTCGCCAAGCGGCTGCCGAAGTTCTTCTACGAGAAGGCGCAGCGCGCCGAGGAATTCGCCCGCGGCTTCTGGACGGGCGGCACGCTCTTCGAGGAGCTCGGCTTCTACTATGTCGGCCCCATCGACGGCCACAACCTCGACCATCTGCTGCCGGTGCTGAAGAACGCGCGCGATGCCGAGGCGGGGCCGATCCTCGTCCATGTCGTGACGCAGAAGGGCAAGGGCTATGCCCCGGCCGAGGCCGCCGCCGACAAGTATCACGGCGTCGTCACCTTCGATGTCGTCACCGGCGCGCAGGCGAAGCCGAAGGCCAATGCACCGAGCTATACGAAGGTCTTCGCCGAGAGCCTCGTGCGCGAGGCTGAGGCGGACGAGCGCATCGTGGCCGTCACCGCGGCCATGCCGTCCGGCACGGGGCTCGACCTCTTCGGCAAGGCCTTTCCGCAACGCACCTTCGACGTCGGCATCGCCGAGCAGCATGCCGTGACCTTCGCGGCGGGGCTCGCGGCCGAGGGCTACAAGCCCTTCTGCGCCATCTATTCCACCTTCCTGCAGCGCGCCTACGACCAGATCGTGCACGACGTCGCCATCCAGAACCTGCCGGTGCGCTTCGCGCTCGACCGGGCCGGACTCGTCGGCGCCGACGGGCCGACCCACGCCGGCTCCTTCGACATTGCCTTTCTCGGCTGCGTGCCGAACATGGTCATGATGGCCGCGGCGGACGAGGCCGAACTCGTGCACATGGTGGCGACGGCCGCGGCCCATGACGCCGGGCCCATCGCCTTTCGCTATCCGCGCGGCGAGGGCGTCGGCATCGACATGCCCGAGCGCGGGGTGCCGCTCGTCATCGGCCGCGGACGCATCCTGCGCGAAGGGGGGCGCGTCGCTCTCCTCTCCCTCGGCACCCGGCTCGCCGAATGCCTCAAGGCGGCGGAGCAACTTGAGGCGCGAGGCCTTGCCACCACCGTGGCGGATGCGCGTTTCGCCAAGCCGATCGATACCGAACTCGTGCTGCGCCTCGCCCGCGAGCACGAATGCCTCGTGACGGTGGAGGAAGGCTCCATCGGCGGCTTCGGCACGCAGGTGCTGCATCTGCTCGCCCGCGCCGGCGCGCTCGACCACGGTCTCAAGGTGCGCCCGATGGTGCTGCCGGACGTCTTCATCGACCACGACAAGCCGGAGCGGATGTATGCCGCGGCCGGCCTCGATGCTGCCGGTATCGTGGCGACGGTCTTTTCCGCGCTCGGCACCGATGCGGCGGCGCTGAGGGCGTAAGGCCGGGACGGCTGGAGCGCCCACGTTCGCCGGACGCCTGAAGCGAAGCGGAAGGCGATCCGGCGTCCAGCGCGCGATGTCGCCGAAGGCGGCCGTCTTGCCGGCCTTTTCCTGGCCGTCCCCGATTCCGGTCTCGCGCGAGCATGGCGCGCCGGCGCGGTGCGCTCCCAAGGCGCAAGCCGGTCCTTGGTCGCAAGCGCCGCTCGCCCAGGCCGCCGAGGGAAGAACCCTTGTAGCGTCTTCCTTGCGCGCCTATTCTTCCTATCCTGAGATAGGAAGAAACGGCCATGGCCCTCAACATCAAATCCGCCGAGACGGAGCGTCTCGCCCGCGAGGTCGCGGCGCTCACCGGCGAGACGATCACCGAAGCCGTGCGCAAGGCGCTCGAGATGCGCCTCGAACAGGCGCGGGAGGAACGGGAGAAGGAAATCGCGCGCCAGATGGCCGCTTTGCGCGTGATTCAGGAGGATGTCCGCCGCCTCGGTCCGCTGCCGAAGATCACAAAACGTGATTTCGACGAGTTGTGGGGGGAACTTGACGACGGCGAGCAGGAATGATCGTCGTCGATACGTCGGCCTTCATCGCCATGCTCACCAATGAGCCGGAAGCCGAAGCGCTCGCTCTGGCGCTCTATGGCGCCGGCGCCCGCTACGTCTCGGCTGTAACGGTCTATGAAACACGGGTCGTCCTGCTGCGGCGAGGCGATGCTCGCTATTTCGTCCCCTTCGGCAATCTGCTCACCAGCGCCAACCTCGTCCTGCACACCTTCGATACGGCTCAGTCCAATCTCGCGAGCGACGCCTACCGTCGCTTCGGCCGCGGCTCCGGCCATCCGGCACGGCTCAACCTCGGCGACTGTGCGTCCTATGCGCTCGCCATGTCGCTCGACGCGCCTCTGCTCTATAAGGGCAACGACTTCTCGCAGACGGACGTGCGCTCCGCGCTCGCCGCATAAGCTCAACCCATGCGTAGACGCGCCGATCTTCTTCTCGTCGAACGTGGCTTCTTCGACAGCCGCGCCAAGGCGCAGGCGGCCATCGCCGCCGGGGGCGTGACGGCCGACGGGCGCCCCGTGCGCAAGGCGTCCGACGCGCTGCCGGTCGGTGCGGCGATCGCGGCGGAGGCGCCGCACCCCTGGGTGTCGCGGGCCGGCGTCAAGCTCGCGGCGGCGCTCGATGCCTTCGCCATCGATGCCGCCGGGCGTGTCTGCCTCGATATCGGCGCCTCGACCGGCGGCTTCACCGAGGTGCTCGTCGCCCGTGGCGCGGCGAAGGTCTATGCGGTCGACGTGGGTCATGGCCAGTTGCACCCGCGCCTTGCCGCCGATCCGCGCGTCGTCTCGCTCGAAGGGTGCGACGCGCGGGGATTGACGGCGACCGAGGTGCCGGAACCGGTCGGCCTCCTCGTGGCGGATGTCAGCTTCATCTCGCTGAAGCTCGTCCTGCCAGCGGTCACGGACCGCATCGCCGACGGCGGCCATCTCGTCGCGCTCGTCAAGCCGCAGTTCGAGGCCGGCCGAGGGCATCTCAAGAAGGGCATCGTGCGCGAAGAAGCCGTGCGCGAGGCTGTGGTGGAGGATATCGCCACGCTCGCGCGCGATCTCGGGCTCACCGTCCTCGGCACCATGGCTTCCCCCATCGCCGGGGGAGACGGCAACGTGGAATATCTGATCGGGGCACGCCGTGGCTGAAACCTTGACCATCACCCGCCTCGGCGCCCGCGGCGACGGCGTCGCCGAGGGGCCGCGCGGGCCGGTCTACGTGCCCTTCGCGCTGCCCGGCGAGGTCGTCACCGCCGAGGTGGACGGAGAGCGCGGCCGGCTCGTCAGCGTCGAGACCGCATCGCGCGACCGGCAGACGGCCGAATGCCCGCTCTTTGCCCATTGCGGTGGCTGCGCCGGGCAGCACGTGGCGCCGCAACTCTACGGGGCGTGGAAGCGCGACATCGTCGTGCAGGCCCTCGCCCATGCCGGCATCGAGACCGACGTCATGCCGCTCGTCGATGCACACGGCGCCGGGCGGCGGCGCGTGACCTTTCATGCCCGCCTGATCGAGGGCAAGGCCGCCGTCGGCTTCATGGCGGCGCGCAGCCATGCGCTCGTTCCCATAGCCCAATGCCCGGTGCTGGCGCCCGGCCTTGCCGCAGCGCCGGAGAAGGCCCGGGCGCTCGCGGCCCTTCTCCTGCCGCGCGGCAAGCCGCTCGACATCCAGGCCACCGAGACGCTCGGCGGGCTCGACATCGATATCCGCGGCCTCGGCAAGGCCGACGACAGGCTGAGCATGGCGCTCGTCGAGGCGGCCCGCACGCTCGACCTCGCGCGCCTGTCGCTGCACGGCGAGATCCTCATCGAACGCCGCCCGCCCGCCGTCGCGATGGGGCCCGCTGCGGTCGTGCCGCCGCCCGGCGGCTTCCTGCAAGCGACAGCCGCCGGCGAGGCGGCGCTCGCCGCCCTCGTGACCGAGGCCTGCGCCGGCGCGCGCCATGTGGCAGACCTCTTCGCAGGCTGCGGCCCCTTCGCCCTGCGCCTCGCGCGGCAGGCCAAGGTGCATGCCGTGGAGAACGGCGCCGACGCCCTTGCCGCGCTGCAGCGCGCCCTACGCAACACGCAAGGGCTGAAGCCGGTCACCACGGAGGCGCGCGACCTCTTCCGCCGCCCGCTGCTGCCGCTGGAGCTCGAGCGCTTCGATGCCGTCGTCCTCGATCCGCCCCGGGCGGGGGCAGAGGCTCAGGCGCGGCAGATCGCACTGTCCAGGGTGCCGCTCGCCGTCTCCGTCTCGTGCGATCCCGGCACCTTCGCGCGCGATGCCCGCATCCTGGTCGAGGCGGGCATGCACCTGACCCGGGTCGTGCCGGTCGACCAGTTCCGCTACACCCATCATGTGGAGGTCGTCGGCGTCTTCACGCGTCCGGCGAAGCAGAAGCACAAGAACAAAGGCAAGGGAGGGCGCCCGTGAGCAAGGGGACCAACGAGGATTTTCTGGCGGGGCTCGCCGCCGTCATCGGCCCGGGCAACGTGCTCACCGCCCCTGACGACATCCTGCCCTTCCTGCGCGAGCCGCGCGACCTCTTCCGCGGCGAGGCGCTCGCCGTCGTCCGGCCCGGCACGACGCAGGAGGTGGCCGAGGTGGTGCGCCGTGCCCGCGCGGCGGGCATCGCGGTGGTGCCGCAGGGCGGCAACACCGGCCTCGTCGGCGGGCAGATCCCGGATGCGAGTCGGCCGATGGTGGCGCTCAACCTGCAGAAGCTCGACAGGATCCGCGAGGTCGACGCGCTGACCGACACGATGACGGTGGAGGCGGGCGTCACCCTGCTCAGGGCGCAGGAGGCGGCGGAGGCGGCCGACCGGCTCTTTCCCCTGTCGCTCGCCTCGGAAGGCTCCTGCACGATCGGCGGCAACATCGCCAGCAATGCCGGCGGCACCGCCGTCATCGCCTATGGCAACACGCGCGACCTCGTCATCGGGCTCGAGGTGGTGCTGGCGGACGGACGCATCTGGAACGGCCTCGGCAAGCTGCGCAAGGACAACACCGGCTACGACCTCAAGAACCTCTTCGTCGGATCGGAGGGCACACTCGGCATCGTCACGGCCGCGGTGCTCAAGCTCTTTCCGCGCCCGCAGGGGCGGACAACCGCCTTCTGCGGCCTTTCTTCGCCGCAGGCGGCGCTCGACCTGCTCGCCCTCGCCAAGGCCGAGGCCGGCGGCGCCGTGACCACCTTCGAGTTCCTGCCCCGCCTCGGGCTCGAATTCGTGCTGCGGCACGCGCCCGGCACGCGCGACCCGCTCGGCGAGCCGCACGCCTGGTATGTGCTGATGGAATTGTCCTCGGCCGCCGAAGCGGGGCTCGACGACGCGATGGAGCGCATCCTGACGGCGGCGCTCGAGCGCGGCCTCGTCGACGACGCGGCGATCGCGGCGAGCCTCGACCAGCGCAACGCCTTCTGGAAGCTGCGCGAGGCGCTCTCCGAGGTGCAGCGGCACGAGGGTGGCTCGATCAAGCACGACATCGCCGTGCCGGTGGCCCTGGTGCCGCAGTTTCTCGAGGAAGCGACGGCTGCCGCCGAGGCGCTGGTGCCGGGCTGCCGCCCCCTGCCCTTCGGCCATCTCGGCGACGGCAACGTGCATTTCAACGTCAGCCAGCCCGTGGGCGCCGACAAACAGGGCTTCCTCGCCCGCTGGGAGGAGATGAACGAGGCCGTGCACGCCATCGTGCTCCGGCACGGCGGCTCGATCTCGGCCGAACACGGCATCGGCCGCCTCAAGCGGGACCTGCTGCCCGCCGTCAAGGACCCGGTCGCGCTCGATCTCATGCGCAAGCTCAAGGCGGCGCTCGACCCCGAAGGCCTCCTCAATCCCGGAGCGATGCTGTGACGACCCCGCTCGCGGCCGGCCCGATGGCCGAGGCGGAGCTGCCGGCCGTCATCGCCCTGTGGCAGGCGGCCGGCCTGACGCGGCCGTGGAACGACCCGGCCGAGGACATCGCCTTCTGCCGCTCGTCGGGCCATGGCGAGGTGCTGGTGCTGCGCAGGGCGGACGGCGCCATCGTCGCAGCCTGCATGGTCGGCCATGACGGGCACCGGGGCGTCGTCTACTATGTCGCGGTCGACCCGGCGGAGCGGGGCGCCGGCCATGGCCGCGCCATCATGGCGGCCGCGGAGAATTGGCTGAGGGCGCGCGGCGTGTGGAAGCTCAACCTCCTCGTAAGGGCCGGAAACGAGGCCGTGCAGCGCTTCTACGAGCAGCTCGGCTTCGAGGCCCAGCCGCGCCTCTACATGGAGAAATGGCTCGATCCGGGCCGGCGCCCGACGGAACGACAGGAACGATAGGACAGGAGGCCGGCGTACATCGTCCGTTCATCTTGCCAGATGTTTCATGGGCCCCGGCGACAGGCAGAAATGCCCCATGATTCGCGATGCGGAGATTTGTAATGCCGTCTGTTTCCTTCCAGCCCTTTTCCCTGAAACGCTCCTTGTCCTTCGTCCTCGGCGCGGCGGCGGCCGCCTTCGTCACTTTCTCCGGCCCGGCCGTGACATCGGCGGAAGCGCGGACCGTCTGCCGGTCGGAGCGTGTGTGCACCCAGCCGAGGCCGGTGCGCGAGGTCGTCACCAATTGCCGCACGGTGCATCGCCCCGGCGTCGGCCCGCGCCGCGTGTGCGAGAAGGAGGTGCGCTGGGTGCGTCGCGGCCCGCCGCGCTGCACGGTGGAGCGCGTCTGCCGGCGCATCTGACGCGCCTCACACATCCTCGTCGAACAATGACAGCTGGACGTTTGGCGGGCGCTTGCGCCCGCCTTTCTCAGGGCGGCATGCGGGGGTTGACACGGCCTCGCCCGCCGGGCTCTGCACGGTCCCGTCGTCCCGGCGGGCGTCGTTGAGGTTCTGCGACACGGGGCGCATGGTCAGGAGGTCGTCCGGCGCCGGCCGCACGAGGCCGAGCGCGTCGAGGCCGGGCTGGGTGCAGTCGAGCCACAATTCGGCATCGTCCGGGGCGATGATCGCCGGCATGCGCGGATGCAGCGCCGCGAGTGTGCCGTTGGCGTCCGTGGTCACGATGGCAACGGTATCGATCTCGCTGCCGTTCGGGCTCGCATAGGTCTCCCAGATGCCGGCGAAGAGCATGAGACGGCCATCGGCGCGCTCGATCATGAAGGGTGTGCTTTTCGAGCCGTCGCGGCGCCATTCGTAAAAGGCGCTCGCCGGCACGAGGCAGCGGCGATGGCGGGCAGCGGCCCGGAAGGCGGCCTTCTCGCCGATCGTCTCGCCGCGAGCGTTGAAGAGGAGCGGAATCGCCGCCGGATCCTTCGCCCAGGCCGGCACGAAGCCCCAGCGCATCAGCGAAAAATGCCGCCGGCCCGCGGCATCGACCGTGACGACGGCGACGGGCTGCGTGGGGGCGATGTTGTAGCGCGGTGGAAATTCGACCTGTTCCTCATAGCCGCACTGCGACTGCACCTCTTCGGGAAAGAGCGTCAGTGCGAAGCGGCCGCACATGGATCCTGACCGTTACGAATTTGTTTGCCTGATGCTGCCACAGTCTCGTAGCGGCGCCGGCAGGGGCAAGGCGGCTGCGGGCACAATGGCGCGTTGTGCACAGGCAAGACGGGGGTCGGGGGTGGCAGCAGTCATGTCCATGGGCAAGGGGAACGTCGACGGCGGCATGCCCTTCGCGGCGGAGCCCGCGCCGTCGCTGTCCACCGATTTCCTCAACCAGTACAATGAAGTGCTCATGATCGTCGAGCTTGCGGCCGACGATGCCGAGTTGATGGAAACGCTCGACGAATGGCAGCCGCGCAGCTACCGGCAGCACTTCGCCAAACATGCGCAGCTGCGTTTCGCGGACGACGCGCTGAGGGCCTACGAGGCGCTGGCACCCGAGCGGCGCCTCGCCTTCGAGAACCTGCGCCTGGCCATGGACGACGTGGTGATCAGCACCATCCGCGCGTTGAAACAGGCCGGCGAGGCCGAGGAACGCGCGGCGATTGCGGCCGCCTCGTCCTCCCTGCTGCGGCGCATGATCGAGGCCGCCGCCAGCTTCATCCGCACCGAGGGGCGCGACTGGCGCAGCTTCAGCCACACCGAGATGCAGGGCACCATCGACCGGCTCATGGCCCATTGGGGACGAGGCTAGCGGGAACTCTCGCCGCGAGCGGCCCTCACAGCCACCGCTTCCAGCGGAAGAAGAGGTAGGGCGCGATGGCCGCGACCACCATGGCGAGGAGCGCGACGGGATAGCCGAACCACAGCTCGAGCTCCGGCATGTCCTTGAAGTTCATGCCGTAGATCGAGGCGATGAGCGTCGGCGGCATGAAGACCACGGCCATGACCGAGAACAGCTTGATGATGTTGTTCTGCTCCAGGTTGACGAGGCCGAGCGTCGCATCGAGCAGGAACTGGATCTTGCCCGACTGGAAGGTCGCGTGCTCCTCCAGCGACTGCAGGTCGCGCAGGGTCGTGCGCACCTGCTCGCGCAACTCCACCGGCACGCGCGTCGCGCGGTAGACAACGGAGAGGAACAGCAGCAGCCGCTCGATGGAGACGAGGCTCTCCCGGCTCATGGAGATGAGCGTGCCGTAACGGCCGAGGTCGCGCAGGGTCTTCTGGTATTCGCCATGGCGGCCGGTCATCTTGTCGGCCACGTCGAAGACGGCGTGGGAAATTCTGTCGATGCTGCTGCCGGCCGCCTGAAGGACCTCGGCCAGCCGGTCGATGATGGTCTCGATGAGGCCGGCGAAGACCTCCTCGGCGCTCGCGCCGCAGCCGCCCTGCTTGCCGGCCCGGTTGGCGAACATGGCGAAGGCGCGCGGCTCGTCATAGCGCACGGTGACGAGGGCAGAACCCTTGAGGATGAAGGTGACGGCCGTGATGTCCGGCTCGTCGCTGTCGGCGGCGAAGAGCAGGCGCACCGTCATGTAGCGCGCGCCGTTCTCGCTGTAGAGCAGCTCGGAGGGCTCGATGTCCTCCATGTCCTCGCGGGTCGGGATCTCGATGCCGAGGTGCTGCTCGACGAGGCGATCCTCCTCGCGGGTCGGCGCCACGAGATCGATCCAGACCGCATCGGCCGGAAGGGTCTCGCCCGGCGGCAGCACCTGCCGCTCGAGCCGGCAGACATTGGCGTCGTCAAGCTTCATGGGATCGACCATGCGGTAGACGACGATCATGTCCTGCGCTCCGAAAGCCTGTTACAGGCGCTCTCTATCGCATTTCGGGGCGGAGGCGAAATCCGGCGCGCGCCCTGACTCCCTCCCCCTTGCGGGGAGGGGCCGGGGGTGGTGGTCGTGACAAACGATGAGCGGCTTCCAGGCTGTATCACCCTCGCTACCCTCCCCCACAAGGGGGGAGGGTATGACGAATCGTGTGCTCCTGGGCAGGAGCGCCGCTGTGCGCTCAATGCGTCGAGCCCGGCACCGGGGGCGTGTCGTCCGGCACGAAGAAATCCGGCATCAGGGGCTTCGAGGGATCGACGCGGTACTGCTCGAAATCAGTGACGCCCTCGGCGGCGAGCACAAGGTCGTCGATGAGGAACTGGCCCGAAAAGCTGCGTGCGGGCTTGTTGAAGACGGCATAGGCCGCATCGGCCATGATCTCGGGCGTGCGGCTGGCCTCCACCATCGCCTCGCCGCCGAGGAGGTTGCGGACGGCGCTCGTCGCAATGGTCGTGCGCGGCCACAGCGCATTGACCGCGATGCCCTTGGGCCGCAGTTCGCCGGCGAGGCCGAGCACGCACAGGCTCATGCCGTATTTGGCGATGGAATAGGCAAGGTGCGGCGCGAACCATTTCTCCTTCATGTCGAGCGGCGGCGACAACATGAGGATGTGCGGGTTGTCAGCCTTCTCGAGATGGGAAATGGCGTATTTCGACACCATGAAGGTGCCGCGCGTGTTGACCTGGTGCATCAGGTCGAAGCGCTTCATGTCGGTGTCGCGCGTGCCGGTGAGCTGGATGGCGCTGGCGTTGTTGACGACGATGTCGAGGCCGCCGAAGGTCTCAGCCGTCCGGGTGATGGCGGAAGCCACCTCCTCCTCGTTGCGCACGTCGACGACGAGCGGCAGCGCCCGCCCGCCCGCCGCCTCGATCTCGGCGGCGGCGGTGAAGATGGTGCCGGGCAGCTTGGGGTGGGGCGCGGCCGTCTTGGCGGCGATGGCGACATTGGCGCCGTCCCGCGCGGCCTTGAGCGCGATGGCGAGGCCGATGCCACGCGAGGCGCCGGTGATGAACAAGGTCTTGCCCGACAATGACATGGCTCAGGTCTCCCCGTCTTCGGCTTTGTTGTTGATGGAATAGCGCGGCGGGCGGCGGCCGTCCGCATCGGTGAAGCCATAGGCTCCGGCGAGATCCCCGACATGGAGGATGTTGCCCGCATGGCGAACAATGCCGGCATCACATGCGAGCGCCGCCACCGCCCGGCCGGCGTAGAGCGGGGTTTCGCCCGCCTCCGCCGCCAGGGGAGAGCCGGCGACGCGCTCGGTGCGCACGAAACCGGGCGACAGGGCGAGCGCGGTCACGCCATGGGGGGCGAGCTCGTTCGCCATGGCGAACGTCAGTCGCGCCATCGATGCCTTGGCGAGGTCATAGAAGACATCGCCGAGATAGGCGCCGCCGTCGTCGAAGAGCACGGTAACGAGAAGGCCGGAGCCGGCGCCCACCATGGCCGGGGCGAAGGCCTTCGCCAGGAGGAGCTGGGCATAGACGCCGGTCTCGAACACGGTGCCGAGGCGCGCCGCTGGCCGGCGCCAGAAGGGCGTGCCCCAGGCCGAGCCGTCGGGATAGCGCTCGCCGTCGTAGCCCTCGTTGCCGCCCCACACCGCATCGACGACGAGATCGACGCGGCCGAAGCGGCGCAGCGTCCAGGCGGCAAGACCGTCGACCTCGCGTTCGACCGTATGGTCGCATTGATAGGGATGGCCCCGGCCGCCGAGCGCCTCGACGAGGCGCGCCGTCTCCTCGATGGTTTCGGGTCGCCCGTCGGTGCGCGGGCCGGCCTCGCTCGAGCGGCCCGTCACGATCACCGTCGCCCCAGCCTCCGCAAGCCCGCGGGCGATGCCGCGCCCCACGCCGCGGGACGCGCCGGCGACGACGCAGATGCGGCCGGAGAGGGGACCGTCCGCCACGCCACTCAGCCCGCGAGGGCGGCCTCGGCGTCGGCGAGCGCGGACGCGCCCGTCATCACGGTCTGCGCCAGGCCGCGGGCGCCGGTGGCGATGTTCTCGGCGAAGAAGCGGGCGAGCGCGATGCGACCGGCGTGGGCCGGGTTGGCGTCGCCGGCGGCGCGCGCCTCGCTTGCGGCGAGCGCGGCCATCGCAAGCGCCGTGCCGCCCTGGGCTATGCCGAAGAGGCGCAGATAGGGCGTCGCCGCGGCGAGTGCGTCAGCCAGGCTGTGGCCGGCGAGCGCCTTGAGGAGGAATGAGGTGGCATCGTCGAGCGCCTCCACAGCCTCGCGCAGCCGCGCCGCCGTGGCGCCGAAGGCCTCGTCGCGACTCGCGACGAGCCGGGTGCCGACCTTGCGCATCTCGGCGATGGCGCCGCGCACGGTGGTGCCGTCGGCCAGGGGCAGCTTGCGCATGACGAGGTCGATGGCCTGGATGCCGTTGGTGCCCTCGTAGATCGGCGCGATACGCGCATCGCGCAGGTGCTGGGCGGCGCCGGTCTCCTCGATGAAGCCCATGCCGCCGTGCACTTGCACGCCGAGCGACGCGACCTCGCAGCCGATGTCGGTGGAGAAGGCCTTCGCGACGGGCGTCAGCAGGGAGGCGAGCTCGTGCGCCTTGCGCCGGGCCTCGGCATCCGGCGCGAGGCGGCTGCGGTCGATGGCGGCCGCCGTCATCAGGCAGATGCCGCGCGCAGCGTGGGTCGTCGCCTTCATGGTGAGCAGCATGCGCTGCACGTCCGGATGGTCGGCGATGGGACTCATGCCCTCCCCTGCGCCGGGTGCCCGCCCCTGCCGGCGCTCGCGGGCATAGGACAAGGCCTGCTGATAGGCCCGGTCGGCGATGGCGACGCCCTGGGCGCCGACCGCGAGGCGGGCATTGTTCATCATGGTGAACATGCAGGCGAGGCCGCGGTTCTCTTCGCCGACGAGCCAGCCGACGGCGCCGCCGGCATCGCCGTAGACCATGGTGCAGGTTGGCGAGGCGTGAATGCCGAGCTTGTGCTCGATGGAATGGCAGCGCACGTCGTTGCGCGCGCCGAGCGAGCCGTCGTCGTTGACGATGAATTTCGGCACGAGAAACAGCGAGATGCCGCGGGTGCCGGGCGGCGCATCCGGCAGGCGGGCGAGAACCAGATGCACGATGTTGTCGGTGAGGTCGTGCTCGCCGTAGGTGATGAAGATCTTCGATCCGGTGATGCGATAGGTGCCGTCGCCCGCCCGTTCGGCGCGCGTCCTGACGGCATTGAGATCGGAGCCCGCCTGCGGCTCCGTCAGGTTCATGGTGCCCATCCACTCGCCGGAGACGAGCTTTTCGAGATAGCGCCGCTTCAGGTCCTCGCTGGCGTGGGCCGTCAGGGCCTCGACAGCGCCGGCGGTGAGCAGCGGGCCGAGGGCGAAGGACATGCAGGAGGCGTTCCAGAATTCGACGCAGGCGGTCTGCACCAGGGTCGGCAGGCCCTGGCCGCCCCATTCGGGATCGCAGGGCAGCGCGTTCCAGCCCGCCTCGGCCCAGGCCCTGTAGACCTCCCTCCAGCCCGGAGCCGTCGTCACCTGCCCGTCGGCGAAGTGGGCACCCGTCCGGTCCGCCGGCGCGTTGAGCGGCGCGATGCGCTCGGAGGCGAAGCGCCCGGCCTCCTCCAGCACCTGCTCCACGAGTTCCACGGAGAGGTCGGGATAGAGTCCCTCGGCGATGCTCTCCTCGAGCCCGGCCACGTGCCGCATGGTGAAGGCCAGATCCTCGACCGGTGCCCGATAGGTCATCGCCGCTCCCTCGTCTTGTCCGTGCGGCCATTTGAGGCCGCGCATTTAGTGCGTGCCACGCGGCCCGTTGACGCGCATCATAAGCCGCGTCAAAGGCAGGCAGGCAAGACCAGAGATAGTTTAAACGTGAACGATGATCGATCAACGCCCGTCGCGTCCCAAGACGGGCATGGGCAACGCGTCACCGAGCTGCTGACGGCCGACGCCGGCGGCCTGTCGCGCGCCGCCGACCTGCTGCGGCTCGGCGGCCTCGTGGCCTTCCCGACGGAGACGGTTTACGGCCTGGGAGCGGACGCGACAAACCCGCGGGCGGTGGCCGGCATCTACGCCGCCAAGGAGCGCCCCTCCTTCAACCCGCTCATATCGCACCTGCCGGATATTGCGGCAGCGGAGCGAGAGGGGGTGTTCGGACCGGATGCGGCGCGGCTCGCGGCGGCCTTCTGGCCCGGGCCGCTGACGTTGGTGGTGCCGCGGGCGGAGATGTCGCGCATCTGCGACCTGGCGACGGCGGGACTCGATTCGGTTGCGCTGCGTGTGCCCGGCCTGCCACTGGCGCGGGATCTGCTCACGCTCGTCGGCCGGCCGGTGGCGGCGCCCTCGGCCAACCGCTCGGGCCGCATCAGCCCCACCCGCGCGGACCATGTGCTCGCCGACCTCATCGACCGCATCGACGCGGTGATCGACGGCGGCGGCACCAATGTCGGGCTCGAATCGACCATCATCTCCTGTCTCGACGGCGAGATGCGCCTACTGCGCCCGGGCGGCGTGCCGCGCGAGGCCATCGAAGAGGTGCTGGGGCGCAAGCTCCTCGACGGAGCCGCCCCGACGGACGAGGAGGCGCCACTCGCGCCGGGCATGCTCGAATCCCACTACGCCCCGCGGGCGATGGTGCGCCTCGATGCCGAGGAGGTGCGGCCGGGAGAAGGCGCCCTCCTCTTCGGGCGCAAGCGGCCGCCGGGAATAGAGACCGCAGGCGCCATCCGCAATCTCAGCGAAAGTGGCGACCTCGTGGAGGCGGCCGCCAATCTCTTCGCCCACCTGCGCGGGCTCGACGATGCCCGGGTGCCGGCCATCGCGATCGTCCCCATCCCGGCACACGGCCTTGGCGAGGCCATCAACGACCGGCTGCGGCGGGCGGCGGCGCCGCGATAAAAAAGACCCGGCCGAGCCGGGCCTTTTCACGCAGCCTCTGCGAAACGCTCAGCCCTTCAGCTTGGCTGCGATCCCAGCGACATGGCGGCCCTGGAAGCGGGCTCCCTCCAGCTCCACGGCGGAGGGCTGGCGGCTGCCGTCGGCGGCGGCGATGGTGGAAGCGCCGTAGGGCGAGCCGCCCTTGATCTCGTCGAGGCCGCTCTGGCCGGCGAAGGAATAAGGCAGACCGACGACGACCATGCCGTGGTGCATCAGTGTGGGGATGAAGGTCAGGATGGTCGATTCCTGGCCGCCGTGCTGGGTGGCGGAGGAGGTGAAGACCGAGCCGACCTTGCCGATGAGCGCGCCCTTGGCCCACAGGCCGCCGGTCTGGTCGAGGAAGTTCCGCATCTGCGCCGTCATGTTGCCGAAGCGGGTCGGCGTGCCGAAGATGATGGCGTCGTAGTCGGCCAGTTCCTCCACCGTGGCGACCGGCGCCGGCTGGTCGAGCTTGAAACCGGCGTTCTTGGCCACCTCCGCCGGCACCAGTTCCGGCACGCGCTTGACGACGACCTCGGCGCCGGCTGCCCGGGCGCCCTCGGCCACGGCCTGCGCCATCTGCTCAATGTGGCCGTAGGACGAATAATAGAGAACGAGAACCTTGGTCATGGCGACATTCCTCTCATGATTGTCGGACGGGTTTGCACGCGGGGCGGATCAGCGTGCCGCAACGGGCCGCGCCGCGATCGGGGAAGGCGAGGCCTTGAGGGCGAAGGCACCATCACCCGCAAGGGCCTGAACGGCAGCGGCGACGACGAGGAAGGCGGGATATTCCCAGCCGCCGTTCGGCGCCGTGAAGAGCCAGCCGTTCGGCACGTGCACCATCAGCGCGCCGAGCAGGATCGGCACGAGCGCAGCCGAGACATAGCGGGCATAAAGGCCGAGAATGAGGGCGGTGCCGCCGATGAGCTCGGCGAGAAAGACCGGCCAGGCGAAGAAGGTGGGAAAGCCAACCTGGCCGAGAAAGCCGGCGAAGCCGGGGATGGTGAAGACGACATACTTCAGGAGCGCGTGGGCGATGAACATAAGGCCGAGGGAAACGCGCAACAGGAACAGCCCATAGGGCGCGGTGCGGGGATCGATCACGAAGAGGCTCCGGGTCTTTAGGTTTTCTGGTAGTACAACGTGAGGGGGATTTTGGGTTTCCCGCCGCGCAAAGCCAGCAGTATGATCGCAAGCTGAAGATTGCACGGGCGCAAGGATGCCGACCGAAACCACCCTCGTCTCCACGGCCGCCGTCCATCAGATCGCCTGGGACGACATCCGCCTCGTGAAGGCCATCGCCGAAGCGAAAGGCATGGCCGGAGCCGCCGAGCGGCTCGGCATCAACCATTCGACGGTGTTTCGCCGCCTGGGCCAGTTGGAGAACCTGCTCGGCGTCAAGCTGTTCGAGCGGCACCGGGCCGGCTATGCGCCGACGCCGCCGGGCGAGGAGATCACGGCGCTGGCCGAGCGCATCGAGGAGGATCTCGCCGGCGTCTCCATGCGCCTTGCCGGCTGCGCCGTCTCACCGGCCGGCGAATTGCGCGTCACCACCAACGACACGCTGCTGATGCACCTGCTGACGCCGGTCTTTGCCGCTTTCCGCGAAGCCTATCCCAACATCCGGCTCGACATCGTCATCGGCAACCAGGCGCTCAATCTCTCCAAGCGCGATGCCGATATCGCTATCCGCGCCACGGACAATCCGCCGGAGACGCTCGTCGGCCGGCGCCTCGCCTCCATCCACTGGGCGCTCTACGGTCGGCGCGAGGCCTTTCCCGACGGCGGGCGCGATCTCGACCTCCTTTCCCTCTTCGAGCAGCCGTGGGTGGCGCTCGGCGACAACTTCTCCACGATGCACGTCGCGCGCTACGTGCGCGACAAGGTGCCGGCGGACAGGATCGTCTACAAGCTCAACACGGTGCTCGGCCTCGCCGAAGCGGTCGAAGCCGGTATCGGCATCGGCCACCTGCCCTGCTTCATCGCCGATACGCGCCCGGCTCTCGTGCGGCTGACGGCCCCGGCGCCGGAATTCGCCGCCGGACTGTGGCTGCTGACCCATCCGGACCTGCGCCATTCTCCGCGGGTGCGCGCCTTCCTCGATTTCTGCGGCGCCGAGATCGCCCGCCGCCGCATCGTCATCGAGGGCGAGAAGCTGCTGCCGGCGGAATAGCGGAAAGGCCAGGCGCCGTCCTGTTCCCCTCCCCCCACGCAGTGGTGGGGAGGGGCTAGGGGGTGGCTCCGCAGGCAGGCGGCGGTCAAATAAGAGCTTAGCGGCGTTTCGCGTCGCGCGGGCGGCACCGCCCCCCCAGCCCTCGCCACCACAAGCGGGGGAAGGGAGCGTGTCGCGCTTCGCCCTACCCGACGAGACGACCTGCTGCCCCTACCCCATCTCCACCACCAGGCGGCCGCGCACCTTGCCGGCGAGAATCTCCGGGGCGACGCGCATGAGGTCGTCGAAGCCGATGGTCTCGGTCATTGTTGCGAGCTTTGCCTTGTCGAGATCGCGGGCGATGCGGTCCCAGACGGCAATGCGGCGCTCGCGGCTCGCCAGCACGCAATCGACGCCGAGAAGCGCCACGCCGCGCAGGATGAAGGGTGCCACCGTGGTGGGCAGGTCCATGCCGCCGGCGAGGCCACAGGCGGCGATGGCGCCGCCGTAGCGCGTCATGGACAGGACATTGGCGAGCGTGGTGGAACCGACCGAATCGATGCCCGCTGCCCAGCGCTCCTTGGCAAGCGGCTTCACCGGCCCCGACAGCTCCGCCCGCTCGATGATCTCGCTCGCGCCCAGGCCCTTGAGGTAATCGGCCTCCTCGGGCCGGCCGGTGGAGGCGATGACGTGCCAGCCGGCCCTCGCCAGAAAGCTGATGGCGGTCGAGCCGACGCCGCCGGCCGCACCCGTCACGATGGCCGGTCCGTCGGCGGGCGTCGCGCCGTGCTTCTCCAGCGCCATCAGGCACAGCATGGCGGTGAAGCCAGCCGTCCCGACGGCCATGACCTCGGCTGCGGAGAGGCCAGCGGGCAGCGGGATGAGCCAGTCCCCCTTTATCCGCGCCTTGTCGGCATAGGCGCCGTAATGCGTCTCGCCGCAGCCCCAGCCGTTGAGGAGCACGGCATCGCCCGGCTTGAGCGCCGGGTGCTCGGACCTTTCCACGACGCCGGCGAAATCGACGCCGGGGATCATGGGGAAGCGCCGCACCACCGGCGCGCGGCCGGTGATGGCGAGGCCGTCCTTATAGTTGACCGTGGAATGGGTAATGCGGACGGTGACGTCCCCCTCCATCAGATCGGCCTCGTCGAGCCGCGTCACTGCCGCCCGGTAACCGCCGGCGGCATCCTTGTCGACGAGGATCGCCCTGATTTCACCCATGCTCGCTTCTCCTCCTTGGAACCCGGTCGCCATCAGTGTCGCGGCGGCGGCGGCAACGGGCAAGTGTGCCACGCCTCAGCCCTTCGGCTAGGGCGAGCGGCGTCAATGCCCGCGACGAGCGGCATCACGCGGGAAGCGGCGCCCTCTTGTCACGCCGCCTGCGGCACCGGGCGCTCCACCGGCCGCTCCTTGATGGGCAGGTTGATGATCGCCGAGGCGACGCCGAGCGCGACCGATAGCCACCAGACAAAGGTATAGGAGCCCATGCTCTCGTAGAGGATGCCGCCGAGCCACACGCCGAGGAAGCCGCCGACCTGATGGGAAAAGAACGCGAAGCCGTAGAGCATGGCCATGTAGCGCGTGCCGAACATCAACATGACGAGCGCCGAGGTGGGCGGCACCGTCGACAGCCACAGGAGGCCGATGGTGATGCCGAAGGCGATCGCCGTCACCGGCGTCGCCGGCAGGAGGATGAAGGCGGCGATGGCGACCGAGCGGCCGAGATAGATGAGCGAGAGAAGCCAGCGCTTCGACATGCGCGAGGACAGGAAGCCCGAATAGAGTGAGCCCACCGCATTGGCGAGGCCGATGACGGCGAGCGTCCAGCCGCCGACCCATACCGGGAGCCCGGTATCCTTCAGATAGGCCGGCATGTGCGCCGTGATGAAGGCCAGTTGGAAGCCGCAGGTGAAGAAGCCGAGCACGAGGAAGACATAGCTCGGGTGACGGAAGGCCTCCGCCAGCGCCTGCGCGATGGATTGCGAAGGCCCTGCATTGACCGCCGCCGTCGCCGCCGCGCCTCGGGTTGCGAGCGCCAGCGACAGGGGCAGGACGAGCAGCACGCTCGCCGCAAAAACGATCAGCGCCATCTCGAAGCCGAAGGACTGGATGAGGGCGTTGCCGATGGGCGGGAAGAGGAACTGGCCAAAGGAGCCCGCCGCCGTGCCCGCACCGAAGGCGAGCGGACGCCAGCGTTCCGGCAGGAGCTTGCCGAACGCGCCGAGCACGAGATTGAATGAGCAGCCCGACAGGCCGAAGCCGATCATGATGCCGGCACCGAGGTTGAGCAGGCCCGCGGAGGTTGCATAGGCCATCACCACGAGGCCCGCGGCATAGAGCAGCGCGCCGATGCAGATAACCCGCACGGCGCCAAACTTGTCGGCGACGGCGCCGGCGAATGGCTGGCCGAGACCCCACAGCAGGTTCTGCACGGCAATCGCCAGGCTGAAGACGTCGCGGCCCCAGCCATAGGCCTCCGTCATGGGGATCTGGAACAGGCCCGCCGCCGCGCGCGGCCCGAAGGTGATGAGGGCGATGAGGCAGCCGGCGAGAACGATGATTTCCGGCGGGATGGCACGCTGCCCTTCGCGCAACACGGCACTCGTTTGAGTCATGGAAAGCTCCGGAAGACGGGCGACGCGACGCGCCGCAGCTTGTGCGGCAAGCTAGCGCTTCCGGCATGATAATGATATTGAATGTTTATCATCTTGAACATGATGAAATAGCATGAATCTCGAAGACCTGCGCGCCCTCATCGCCGTGGCCGAAACGGGTTCCCTCGCCCGTGCGGCGAGCCGTCTCAATATCACGCAGCCAGCCGTGACGCGGCGCCTGCAACGGCTGGAGGCGGAGCTCGATGCCCAGTTGCTCGACCGGGAGCAGAAGCCGGCCCGGCTGACGGCGGCAGGCGAGCACGCGTACCGCGAGGGCGTCAAGGTGGTGAGCGCCGCCGACCAGTTCGCCAGCGAGTTGCGCGCGAGCCACATCAAGCCGCCGCTGCGCATCGGCATCAGCAGCGGCATCGCCGATTCGGTACTGTGTCTCGGCATCGATGCCGTACGGCGGACGGTGCCGCAGGCGAAACTGGTCGTCGTGGTCGACTGGACGGAGCGGCTCATCGGCAAGCTCGCCGCCCAGGAGCTCGACGCCGTCATCGGCATGCGGCGCGGCAGCGCCGCCGATCTGCCGGAGTTGTCGCTGCGGCACATCGCATCCGAGGAGGTGGTCGTCGTGGCGCGGGCCGACCATCCGGCCAGCGGGCGCATTTCCATCGCCGCCCTTGCCGGCGATCCCTGGGTCATCAATCCGGACGGCTGCGGCTTCCGCCATCTGCTCGACAGGGCGCTCGCCGCAACCGGCCACACGCTCGATGTGGCGGTTGAACTGTGGGGCGTCGATGTACAGCTGTCGCTCGTCGCGCGTGGCATCGGCCTAGGCCTCGTTCCGGCCCGCCTCGTCACCGCCAGCCCCTGGCGGGACCAGCTCAAGGTGCTCGACGTCTCCGATTTCAACGCCCGCCTCGCCGTCTGGATGATCGCCCGGCGCAACATCGCCCCTTGCACGGCCCATGCCCTCGCCCGGCTGGAGGAAGCCATCGTCGGCGATCTCGGTCCGGTCGTGGCCGCGGCGGAGTAGAGCGGCGGACAAAATGGGTCGCACGCCGCTACAATTCGGGAACAGACCTCGTGTCCCGGATGCATGCAGCGATGGCGCAATGCGATCCGGGGTACGAGCGTGCGCCCGGGCGACGAACGACCCACGAGCCGCTCTCCCTAGCCAGTCCGGGCCACTTCTGCTAAGATAGTTATGCTCATATTGAGCAAATAAGGAACCGCTTCGGCGGTCATTTGTGTACCATCAATATGCTCAACTTGAGCATATAAGGAGACCTGCCATGCACGCGGAAGTCGCGATCCGGGAGACGATCCGCCACGGTTCACCGCTTGCCTTCACGCCTGAGGTCGAGCGCGCCACGGCCCATCTCTACGAGCGCGTGCGCCACATCGTCACGCCGGCCGAGTGGCCGCTGCATGCGCCCTATGTCAAGGCGATCAACGACCTGAAGCGGGAGCGCGGCGCCGTTATCCTCGCCCACAACTACCAGTCGGCCGAGATCTACAACTGCGTCGCCGACATCGTGGGCGATTCCCTGCAGCTCGCGCGCGAGGCAGCCCGCGTCGAGGCCCGCGTGATCGTGCAGTGCGGCGTGCATTTCATGGCCGAGACCGCGAAGCTGCTGAACCCGGACAAGACGGTGCTGATCCCCGACCGGGAGGCCGGCTGCTCGTTGGCGGAATCGATCACGGCTGCGGACATCCGTCTGCTGCGCCAGCGCTATCCCGGCGTGCCGGTGGTCGCCTATGTCAACACATCGGCCGAGGTGAAGGCGGAAGTCGACATCTGCTGCACCTCTTCCAACGCCGTTCACGTCGTCGAGAGCCTCGGCGCGCCGCGCGTCATCTTCCTGCCCGACCGCTACCTCGCCGCCAATGTGGCGGCGCAGACGAAGGTCGAGATCATCGCCTGGCACGGCGCCTGCGAGGTGCACGAGCGCTTCACCGCCGAGGACATCGGCGCCCTGCGCGAGATGCACGAGGGCGTCCGCATCATCGCCCATCCCGAATGCCCGCCCGATGTGGTCGCGGCCTCGGACTTCGCCGGATCGACGGCGCACATGATCGACTGGGTCAAGCGCGAGCGCCCGCGCCGCGTCGTGCTCGTCACCGAATGCTCGATGGCCGGCAATGTCGAAGCTGAAGTGCCGGACGTCGAATTCGTGCGGCCCTGCCACTTCTGCCCGCACATGCAGCGCATCACTTTGCCGAAGATCCACGCCTGCCTGCGCGATCTGACGGGCGAGGTCACGGTCGATCCCGACATCGCCATGCGCGCGCGTCGCGCCGTGGAGCGCATGGTGGCGCTGGGCGTAAGGCCCGCGGCGGTGGCGCCGTGAGCGCGCCCGTTCTCATCGTCGGCGCCGGCCTTGCCGGGCTCTTCACCGCGCTCAGGCTGGCACCGCGGCCCGTCCTCCTCGTCTCGCCCGGCCCGCTCGGGGAAGGCGCGGCCTCGGCCTGGGCGCAAGGCGGCATCGCCGCGGCTGTTGGTGCGGACGACGGGCCGGAGCTGCACGCCGAGGACACCATCGCCGCCGGAGCAGGGCTCGTCGTCGAAGAAGCGGCCCGTGTCCTCTGCGCGGAGGCCCCGGCGCGCATCGCCGACCTCATCGCGCTCGGGGTGCCCTTCACCCGTTCCGGCGACGGCCGGCTGAAGCCCTCGCGCGAGGCTGCCCACAGCCGCGCGCGCGTTCTCGCCGTCGATGGCGACCGCAGCGGCTTTGCCGTCATGCAGGCGCTCGTCGCCGCCATCCGCCGCACGCCGTCGGTCACGGTCATCGAGGGGCATCTGCTCGACGATCTGATCGTCACGGGCGGGCGCGTGCGCGGGGCGATCCTTCGCGCCCGCGATGGCGGGCCCGGCCTTGCCGTCACCGCCCCGGCCACGGTGCTCGCCACCGGCGGCATCGGCGGCCTCTATGCGGTCACCACCAATCCGCCCGGCGCCATCGGCGCCGGCCTTGCCGTCGCAGCGCGGCACGGGGCGCTCATCGCGGATCCGGAATTCGTGCAGTTCCATCCCACCGCCCTCGCCATCGGCCGCGATCCCGCGCCGCTCGCGACCGAGGCCCTGCGCGGCGAGGGTGCCGTGCTCGTCACCCGGGACGGGCGCCGGCTGATGCAGGGCGTGCACCCGGCCCTCGACCTCGCGCCGCGCGACGTCGTGGCGCGCGCCGTCCAGGCCGCCATCCTCGCCGGCGAGGGCGCCTTCCTCGATGGCCGCACGGCGCCCGGCCCGGGCTTTGCAACGCATTTCCCCACCGTCCATGCCGCCGCTGCCGCCGCCGGGCTCGACCCCGCACGCGACCTGCTGCCCGTTGCGCCCGCCGCCCATTTCCACATGGGTGGTCTCGCGACAGACCTTTCGGGCCGCACCAGCCTGCCCGGTCTGTGGGCCGTCGGCGAGGTGGCGGCGACGGGCGTGCACGGCGCCAACCGCCTCGCCTCCAACTCCCTGCTCGAGGCCGTCGTCTTCGGCGCCCGGGCGGCGGAGGCCATCGGTCGCGCGTTGCACGATGCAGGGCATGCCGACGCCGCCATCACCACTTTGCCGCCGGGCCCGCCGGCAGCGTCCGATCCAGTCGCCATCGCCGCCTTGCGCCGGACGATGCAGGAGCGTGTCGGCGTCGTGCGCGACGGCGAAGGCCTTGCGGCGGCCCTCGCCGAGATCGGCCCCATGCGGGCCGGAGCGGACCCCGTCCTTGCCGCCATGGCCGATTGCGCCTTCCTGATCGCCGCTGCGGCGCTGCTCAGAGAGGAAAGCCGGGGCGGCCACTACCGCGTCGACCGGCCGCTCGCCGGCCGTACCCGGCGCACCCTGACGACGATGACCGCGCTCGACGATGCCCTGGTGCCGCGGCAGCGGCGAGCCGTCTGACGCGCCAACGAGGACACTTCCATGCAATTCGGCAATCCCCTTCTCCTCATCGATATCGTGCGCGCCGCACTCATCGAGGATCTCGGCCGGGCCGGCGACATCACCAGCGCCGCGTGCATTCCCGCGCAGCGCACCGCCACCGCGCAGCTTGTGGCACGCAGGGCCGGCCGCCTCGCCGGGCTCGCGGCAGCCGAGGCCGCCTTCCGGCTGACGGATGAGCGCATCCGCTTCACCGCGCATCGCCATGACGGAGACGCCCTCGCCGCCGGCGAGGCGATCGCCACCGTCGCCGGGCCCGCCCGCGCCGTGCTCGCCGCCGAGCGGGTGGCGCTCAACTTTCTCGGCCGCCTCTCGGGGATCGCCACGCTGACCGCGGCCTATGCGGCCGAGGTGGCGCACACGCGTACCCGCATCTGCGATACGCGCAAGACGACGCCAGGGCTGAGGGCGCTGGAAAAACATGCTGTCGCCTGCGGCGGCGGGCTCAACCACCGCTTCGGCCTCGACGACGCCATCCTCATCAAGGACAACCACATCGCCGTCGCCGGCGGGGTACGACCGGCGCTCCGGGCGGCAAAGGCCGCCGCCGGCCATCTCGTCAAGATCGAGATCGAGGTCGATACGCTCGACCAGCTCGCCGAGGTGATCGCGGAAGGGGCGGATGTCGTCATGCTCGACAACATGGCGCCCGGCATGCTGGCCGAGGCGGTCGCCATGGTCGGCGGGCGCATGCGCACCGAAGCCTCGGGCGGCGTCGACCTCACAAGCGTCCGCGCCATCGCCGAGACCGGCGTCGACGCCATCTCCGTCGGCGCCCTCACCCATTCGGCGCCGGTGCTCGACATCGGGCTCGATATCGCCGTGGACGCTGCGGGTTGAGGTTTCCCCTCCCCCTTGAGGGAGGGGCCAGGGGGTGGGGGTCGTGACGCAAGAGCACAGCCTCAGGCTTTTTGCGCCCCCCTCCCTACCCTCCCCCACAAGGGGGGAGGGAATGCCGCCGCGGCGCACGCACCGGGCAGCGAAGGCAAAAAGCTACCGCGGGCCGTAAATGATCCGCGGCGGTGCCGATTTCGAGACGATGCGATGCCGGTGATACGGGCGGTGTGCCGGCCAATAGTCCTGGGCATAGACCACCCCACCCGAATAATGGACATTGGGTCCGCCACCGCGCCACGCGGCAACGGGCCATTCCTCGTCCATCACGACGCAATGGCGGCAGCCGTGCTCATAGAAGCCGCCGGCGAGGGCCGCGCCGGGCGCGGTAAGGCAGACGGCGAGTGCCGCAATTCTCACATGCACGATCATCGACGCCTCCGGCCGGGCCTGGAGCCCGTTGCGCGTTCCTGTTCTCGCAACGAAAGGCCGAAAGCCGCGCCGGCGCAACGATAACGCGCCGTTAAGGTAAAGCCGCTCAGCGCTGGCCGGGCCGGAGCTGGTAGAAGACGTGCCGGCCAATGACGTCCTTCTTCTTCAGGCGCTTGGCCCAATAGGGGCGCACGTAATCGGCGTGGTAGTGCGTCGCGCCGCCGACATCGGCGAGATAGGTCGTGCCCTCCGTGACCTCGCGGGCGACGCGCACCGCCCGTCGCCACGGGGCGGCCTCGGTGATGCGCAGGGAGCGGCCCTCGCAGGCGAAGGAGAACTGGCACGCCTTGTAGCGGTGGCGGTTTTGATAGACGACGCCGCAGACGGTGGAGGGGTAGAGGCCCGAGCGCACACGGTTGAGCACAACCTGGGCCACCGCGGCCTGCCCCGCCTCGCTCTCGCCACGGGCCTCGAAATAGATGGCTTCGGCGAGGCAGCGCTGCTCGCTCGACATCCGCTCGGGATCGATCAGATCGGCATATTGCGGACGCTCGTCGTTCTTCTCGACGATCGACAGGCCGTCGCCGACACGCACAGCGGCGTAGGACACCGGCGCCCCGGCGATCTCCATGGGCGTCGCATCCGCCGGTGCCGGCGTCGCAGAGGCGAGGCTCTCGGCGCGGGCGACGGCGGGGGTGGCACCGTCGACGACAGTGATGCCTGTGCCGGCGCTGGCTGCGACCGCGGGCGAGCGGGGCGCGAAGGAGCGCTCGGTCATCGTGTCGCTCTCGCTCGACCACGGCTCGAAAGCCGCCATCTCGTCCGGCGAGGGGATGTCGAGCGCGCCTGGCATGAGAATGGTGGCGGGCAGCAGGCGCTCGTCGCGCGACAGCAGCATGCGCGACAGCATGGCGGCGCGCCCTTCCCGCTCGCTGCGGCCGAGGCGGCTGAGGCTCGGCCGCAAGGCGACCGGCGGATCGCCCTTGAGGTTGCGATCGACCTCCGGATAGCCCGGGGGCTCCGCCTTCATCTCGTCGCGCGGCGGAGCCTCGAGCGCAGCATCATCCGGCTGCGGATCCGACAGATCGAGAGCGGCGATATCGAAAAGATCGCCCGCGCCGCCGGCCGGCCCGCGCAGCAGCGCCTCGCCGAGCGCGGCGGAGGACGGCACGAGGTTGCCGAGCCTGGGGGCGAGGACGGGCGCGAGCGGAGCGGCGCTGATGCCGCTCGACAGGTCCTGCCCGGCGCTCGCGGTGAAGGAGACGAGCATGCCGCCGGCGAGCGCCCACGGCGCCACCGTGCCGCAGATCCACGCCATTCTCGACCGTCGCCAACGCACACGACGCAAACGCATGTCACCCAACGCCGCTCATGACCACCAGGCAAGGACGGACAAGCGTTGCGGCTCCGCCACAGGCAAATGCCCGCCCCTCTCCCGAAAAGTTATCGCGTCGTAACGTTGAGAGACGGTTAAGCGGCGCCCGAGCGATCTGTGCCAAAGCGGACGGTCAGTCGGAAAACCCCTCCGAGGCGATGTTGAGGACGCGCCCGCAGTGCTTGCAATGCACCGCGTCGGCATCGTGCCGCTCGAGCCCGCAGGATGGACAGGCGTGATAGACCTTCGTGGGCCGGAACAGAGCCCGCGCGAGGTTCACGAACATGGCGACGCCGACAACCATTGTGACCACGGTCAGCATCCGCCCGACCGTATCGGTCATGATGATGTCGCCGAAGCCGGTCGTCGTCAGCGTTGTGACGGTGAAATAGAGGGCGTCGAGATAGTTGTTGATGCCCGGATTGCGGCCGTATTCCCACACGAAGACGACCGACGTGATCATCAGGATGAAGACGGCGAGGTTGACGCCCGCCCTCACCGCCTCCTCGTTCTCGCGGTAGGCGGGGAAGATCGCCGTGATTTCGCGCGACATGTAGGGCGACTGCAGGAAGCGCGAGATGCGCAGGAGGCGCAGGAACGCGAAGTTGTTGGCGAGCACCGGCACCACGAGCGAGAAGATGACGATCGCGTCGACAAGCGAGGCCCCGCGCAGCGGGAACCGCCAGGGCGTCGGCGCGATCGCCATGCGTGCCGCGTAGTCGACGGTCAGCACCGCCGCCACGAGATAATCGATCCAGTGGCGGTCCCCTTCCGGATAGATGACCGTGGCGATCAGAAAATAAAGGATGGTGACCGCATCGAAGCCGATCAGCCCGAGCCGGAACCAGAAGCTCGGCCGGCTGTCGCCGAAATAGAGGATGGCGAGGCGTCGGCGCCATTTCGCGCGCGGGGGCGAGACGGTTTCGGCGAGGGGACGCCGCCGTGCCACCTCCTGCGGTCGGCCTGCGCCTCTCTTCCTCGCCCCGCCCTGCGCCATGACGCCGTCAGGCCTGGCTCGCCGCCCTCGTGCCGAGCGCCGCCTGCGCCGCCGCAAGGCGAGCGATCGGCACGCGGTAGGGCGAGCAGGAGACGTAGTCGAGCCCGGCGCCCTCGCAGAAGCGGATCGAATCGGGGTCGCCGCCGTGCTCGCCGCAGATGCCGAGCTTGAGGTCGGAGCGCGCCGCCCGGCCGCGCTCGGCCGCGAGCTTCACGAGTTCGCCGACGCCCTCCTGGTCCAGCGTCACGAAGGGATCGGCGGGCAGGATGCCACCGGCCGTGTAGGTGCCGAGGAAGGACGCGGCGTCGTCGCGACTGATGCCGAGTGTCGTCTGGGTGAGGTCGTTGGTGCCGAAGGAGAAGAAGGCCGCCGTTTCGGCGATTTCGCCGGCGCGCAGCGCGGCCCGCGGCAGCTCGATCATGGTACCAACCTGATAGGGCACGGCGACCCCAGTCTCGGCCTTCACAGCCGCGGCCATGGCGTCGATGCGGCCCTTGACGAGGTCGAGCTCGGCCCGCGTCATGACGAGCGGCACCATGACCTCGACGGCGACGGGCTCGCCCGTGCGCCTGCCGGCTTCCACCGCCGCCTCGAAGATGGCCCGCGCCTGCATCTCGGCGATCTCGGGATAGCGTACCGCGAGGCGGCAGCCGCGGAAGCCGAGCATCGGGTTGAATTCGGAGAGTTCGCTGGCGCGGCGGCGCAGCTTGTCCTCGTCCACCTTGAGGCTCGCGGCCACCTCGGCGATTTCCGCGTCGGTGTGCGGCAGGAATTCGTGCAGCGGCGGGTCGAGCAGCCGGATCGTCACCGGCAGGCCCTGCATGATGGTGAAGAGCTCGACGAAATCGGCCCGCTGCATGGGCAGGAGCTTGGCGAGGGCGGCGCGGCGGCCGGCCTCGTCATCCGCGAGGATCATCTCGCGCACGGCGACGATGCGGTCGCCGTCGAAGAACATGTGCTCGGTGCGGCACAGGCCGATGCCCTCGGCGCCGAAGTTGCGCGCGGTCTTCGCGTCGAGCGGCGTTTCGGCATTCGCCCGCACCTTCATGCGGCGCACGCCGTCCGCCCAGCTCATGAGGGTGGCGAACTCGCCGGAGAGCTCGGGCTCGAGCATCTTCACCTCGCCCGCGAGCACCTGGCCGGTCGAGCCGTCGATGGTGACGACGTCGCCCTTGCTGAAGGTCTGGCCGGCGGCGAGCATCACACCGTTCCGGTAGTCGACGCGAACGGAGCCGGCGCCCGAGACGCAGGGCTTGCCCATGCCGCGGGCGACGACGGCGGCATGCGAGGTCATGCCGCCGCGGGTCGTGAGAATGCCCTCGGCCGCGTGCATGCCGTGGATGTCCTCCGGGCTCGTCTCGACACGCACGAGGATAACCTTGCGACCGGCCTTCTTCGCCTCCTCCGCGTCTTCGGACGAGAAGACGATCTCGCCGCAAGCCGCGCCGGGCGAAGCCGGCAGGCCGCTCGCGATGACGCGGCGCTCTGCCTTGGGGTCGATGGTCGGGTGCAGCAACTGGTCGAGCGCGAGCGGGTCGATGCGCGTGATCGCTTCCTCGCGCGAGATGAGGCCTTCGCTGGCGAGATCGACCGCGATCTTGAGCGCGGCTTTCGCCGTGCGCTTGCCCGAACGCGTCTGCAGCATCCACAGCTTGCCTTCCTCGACAGTGAACTCGAGATCCTGCATGTCGCGGTAGTGCCGCTCGAGCAGTTCGTAGATACGAACGAGCTCGGCATAGGCGGCCGGCATCGCCTGCTCCATCGACGGCCTGTCGGAGCCGGCGGCGAGGCGCGCCTTCTCGGTGATGTCCTGCGGCGTGCGGATACCCGCCACCACGTCCTCACCCTGGGCGTTGATGAGGAACTCGCCGTAGAGCTCCTTCTCGCCCGTCGACGGGTTGCGGGTGAAGGCGACGCCGGTCGCCGAGGTCTCGCCGCGGTTGCCGAAGACCATGGCCTGCACGTTGACAGCCGTGCCCCAGGAGGCGGGGATGGCGTGCAGCTCGCGGTACTTGATGGCGCGGTTGTTCATCCAGGAGCCGAAGACGGCGCCGATGGCGCCCCACAGCTGTTCCTTCGGATCCTGCGGGAAGGGCTTGCCGAGCTCCTTCGCCACGATCTCCTTGTAGCGGGCGACAAGCACCTGCCAGTCCTCGGCGAGGAGATCCGTGTCGAGGTCATAGCCTCTGCGCGCCTTGTAGTCCTCCAGCGCCTCCTCGAAATGGTGGTGCTCCACGCCGAGGACGACGTCGGAATACATGGTGATGAAGCGGCGGTAGCTGTCCCAGGCAAAGCGCGCATCGCCGGCCGCAGCGGCGACGGCAGCGACCGTGACGTCGTTGAGGCCGAGGTTGAGCACGGTGTCCATCATGCCCGGCATCGAGGCGCGGGCGCCGGAGCGGACCGAGACGAGCAGCGGGTTGCGTGCATCGCCGAAGGTCTTGCCGGTCAGGCGGCCGACATGGGCGAGCGCCTCCTCGACCTGGGCCGCGAGGTCGCCGGGATAGCTGCGCTCGTGATCGTAGTAATAGGTGCAGACTTCGGTGGTGATGGTGAAGCCGGGCGGCACCGGCAGCCCGAGGTTCGACATTTCCGCAAGGTTGGCGCCCTTGCCGCCGAGGAGGTTGCGCATCCCCGCCTCGCCTTCGGCCGTGCCATCGCCGAAGGTGTAGACCCATTTCGTCATCACCGACCCCGTTCGTGGTCACTCTTCGCGCCTGCAGCACAGGCGCTGAAGGCTTGGCCCATCCGGGCGCAAAAGGCAATGCGCCGAAGGACGGGTGAGTTCCTGCCGCTGCCGCTCAAATCGATTTTGACGGCGGCTCCGCATTGCGCGCTTTCGCCGCAGGCGCGCCCCCCTCCGCCTGGCCCAGCGCGACGATGAGGCGGGCGAGAAGCTCGGACAGTTGCTCGACCTCTCCGGGCGAGAAGGCGGAAAGGATGCGCCGCTCGTTGGCGACATGGTCGACCACGGCCGCATCGACCGTGGCGAGCCCCTTGTCCGTCAGGCGGACGATCACGGCACGTCGGTCCTGCGGCGACGGCTCGCGCGTGATGAAACCGTTCTTCTCCAGCCGGTCGAGACGGCTCGTCATGGTGCCGGAGGTGAGCATGAGCTGCGACCACAGCGCCGTCGGCGTCAGCGCATAGGGCGCCCCGGAGCGGCGCAGCGAGGCGAGCACGTCGAAATCGCCCCGGCCGAGGCCGTGATCGCGGAACACCGCCGCCAGCCGCTCGGAGAGCAGCTGCGCCGCCTGCGACAGCCGGCCGAGCGGCACCATCGGCGAAGGGTCGATGTCCGGCCGCTCCCGCCGCCACTGCTCCGCGATGCGCTCCGCACGCTCTGGCCCGATCGCCTCGTCCATCCCGTTTCACCCGCTTGACAGTTATCTTGAGTTCAAGATTATTAACTCAAAGATATTCTGCCGTCCGTGGCCGCCCTGCGCAAGGGCGCCCGATGACGCACTGCTCGAGGAACCCGCATGTCCACCGCACTCGCGCTGCTCGTCAGCGTCGGCTTTCTCATCGCCCTGACGGTCAATCTTGCCAAGGGCGCCGCTGCCATCGGCATCACCGGGCCGGAATTCGCCTTCTGGATGGCGCTCGGCGCGGGCGTCGTGCTGCTTGTGCTCGCCGCCGCCCGCGGCGAACGGCCGGCCCTGACGCGCGAACATCTCGTCTATTACGCGCTCGCCGGCCTTCTCGCCGTCGCGGCACCCAACTATATCGGCTTCGAGGTGGCGGCCCGGGCAGGTGCAGCCTATGCCTCGGTGCCCTATGCCCTGTCGCCGCTGATCACCTACGCCCTCGCCGTGTCCGTCAGGATCGACGCGCCGTCCGGCAAGCGCATCGCGGGACTGGTGCTCGGCTGCCTCGGCACGGCGCTCGTCGTCGCCAACATGATCGCGCGGGCCGACGGCACCTCGCCGGCCTGGCTGTTCGCCGCTTTGCTGGTGCCGCTCTCCGTCGCCTTCGGCAATGTGCATCGCACGCTCTACTGGCCGAAGGGCTCCGCGCCGATGGCGCTCGCCGCCGCCATGCTGCTCGCCGGCGCGCTGTGGCTCTCGCCCTTCGTGGCCGTCAACGGCACGCAACTCCTGGCACGCGGACCGGCGAGCGGGTCCGGCGCCATCATCGCGGCGCAGGTCGGCGTCTCGGCGCTGATGTACGTGCTTTACTTCCAGCTGCAGCGTGTCGCAGGGCCGGTCTATCTCAGCCAGATCGGCTATGTCGCGGCCGGCTTCGGCGTGGCCATCGCGGTCGCGGTCTTCGCCGAGACGGTGACGCTCGCGATGCTCGCCGGCCTCGCGCTCATCGCCGGCGGCGTCTTCCTCGTCACGCCCAGGCGCAGCCCGGCCTGATCAGAGTCGGCCGCCGAAGAGCCCGAGGATGCCGACGAGGATGAGGTAGAGCGCGACGATATAGTTGAGCAAGCGCGGCACGATGAGGATCAGCACGCCGGCGATGAGGGCGACCAGCGGCTGGATGACGATGAGATTGGCGGTCATGGCGCTCTCCTGTCAGGGCGTAGTGTCAAGCCCGACAGGCAACGCCGCGCAATCGCCGGTTGTTCCGGCGGTGGCCTTCAGTCCGCCGAACCGCCCTCACGCATCATGCCCGCGCTCGCGGGCGTTCAGCCCCAGGCGCGCATAAGGCGTGGATGGCAACAGCACCGCGCATGCGCGTTGCGTCTCCTGGAAGGGCCGCAAGTCGGACAAGCCCGCCTTGCGTTGAACAAGCCCGGCCATGCCGGCGGCGATCGAGGGCATTCGGTGATCAGCCCTCGATCCTGGAGAAATCCGCCACCTCGCGGGTCGCCTCGCGGATGGCGTTGAGCAGCTTCAGCCGGTTCTCGCGCAGGGCGGGATCCTCGGCATTGACCGTCACCTTGTCGAAGAAGGCATCGACCGCGGGGCGCAGCGCCGCGAGCGCCCGCATGGCGCCCTCAAAATCCTCACGCGCAACGGCTGCAGAGGCGTCGCGCCGCGCCGCATCGAGCGCCACGGCAAGGCCCTTCTCTTCGATCTGGCCGGCCCGGGCAATGAGCGCAAGGTCGGGCGCCCCGCCGTAGCTGCGCCCGTCCTTCTTCTCCTCGATGCGCAGGATGTTGGCGGCCCGCTTGTAGCCGGCGAGCAGGTTCCTGCCGTCCTCGGTGTCGAGGAAGCGGCCGAGCGCCTCCACGCGCCGGACGATGAGCACGAGGTCGTCCTGGCCCTCGAGCGCGAAGACGGCATCGATGAGGTCGTGCCGCGCACCCTTGTCACGCAGATAGACCTTGAGACGGTCGGCGAAGAAGGCGAGGAGGTCCTCGAGCGTCGAGACCTTCGGCGTGCCGGCCGGCAATTCGTAGCTCGACGTCAGCCGGCCGACGACGACGAGATCGTCGAGGAACTGCACGAGCTTCAGCCGGACGCCATTCTCCAGCACCAGCCGGATGACGCCGAGCGCCGCGCGCCTGAGCGCATACGGGTCCTTCGAGCCGGTCGGCTTCTCGTCGATGGACCAGAAGCCGACGAGGGTGTCGAGCTTGTCGGCGAGGGCCACCGCGATGCTGACCGGCGCGTCCGGCACTCGGTCCGACGGGCCCTGCGGCTTGTAATGGTCCTCGACGGCGGCGGCGACCGCCGCATCCTCGCCCTGCTCGGTGGCATAATAGCGACCCATGAGGCCCTGCAGTTCGGGGAACTCGCCGACCATCTCGCTGACGAGATCAGCCTTGGCGAGGCGTGCGGCCCGCTCGGCCTTGTCCGCATCGGCCCCGACGATCGGGGCAAGCTCGCGCGCCAGCGCGGCGAGGCGCGCGACGCGCTCGCCCTGGGTGCCAAGCTTCTCGTGGAAGACGATCGAATCGAGCTTCGGCAGCCGGTCTTCCAGCCTCGTGCGCTTGTCCGTCTCCCAGAAGAACTTGGCGTCCGACAGGCGGGCGCGCACCACGCGGCCGTTGCCGGCGACGATGGCCGCGCCGCCGTCCTTCGCCTCGACGTTGGACACGAGGATGAAGCGGTTGGCGAGCTTGCCCGTCTTGCCGTCGCGCAGCACGAAACATTTCTGGTTGGCGCGGATGGTGGCGCGGATCACCTCCGGCGGCACGGCGAGAAAGTCCTCGTCGAAGGAGCCCATCAGCACGACCGGCCACTCGACGAGGCCGGCCACCTCTTCCAGCAGCCCCTCGTCCTCGACGAGCTCGAGCCCCTGCGCGAAGGCGAGATTCCTCGCCTCGTTGAGGATGATGTCCTTGCGCCGGTCAAGGTCGAGCACGACCTTGGCCTGTTCCAGCGACGTGACGTAGTCGTCGTAGCGGCGCACGAGGATGAGGCCCGGCGCCATGAAGCGGTGGCCGAAGGTCACGTCCGAGGAGGCGATGCCGCCCACCTCGAAGCGCACCACGTCCGGCATCTCGGTCTCGGGGCCGAAGGTGCACAGGATGGAGTGCAGCGGCCGCACCCAGCGCAGCGCGCCCGGCTCCGCGGAGGCTTTGCCCCAGCGCATCGACTTCGGCCAGGGGAAGCTGCGGATGACGTCGGGCACGATCTCGGCGACGACCTCGGGCGTGTCGCGGCCCGGGCGCTCGATGACGGCGACGTAGAACTCGCCCTTCTTCGGGTCGGCGACGACCTTCGCCTCGTCGAGAGAGACGAGGCCGGCGCTGTTCAGGAAACCCTGCACGGCGCTCTCGGGCGCGCCGACGCGAGGGCCCTTCTTCTCCTCGCGCACGTCCGGCTGCCGGGCCGGCAGGCCGACGACCTGCAGGGCGAGCCGGCGCGGCGTCACATAGGCCCTGGCGCCCTCATAGACGAGGCCACGCTCGACGAGCGCGTCGGTGACGAGCTTCTTCAGGTCCTCCGCCGCCTTGCGCTGCATGCGGGCAGGGATTTCTTCGCAGAAGAGTTCGAGGAGAAGATCGGGCATAGTTCCGTCAATCTTGCCGCTTCACGAGGAGGCCATGGGTAACACCACCTTCGGCAGCGAACATGCCGTCGATGACGTCGTAAAATTCACTGTCGTCTTTCTCGTATCTGCGCCAAAGCGCATATGACACGAGATCGGCGAACTGAACGAGACACGAGGCAGCCGAGTCGACGAAAAACGGCACATCTGCAAGGTTGTGTAACTTGCCATTGCGATGCCCGGAAAATCGGAACTCGGTCGTCAGCGCCTGAATGCGCGTCTCCATTGTCGACTTGTCGAAGACGATGAGCCCGCGCTGGGAATTGCCGTCGAGATGCATGCGCCGGAGTGTCTTGTCAAAGCGAGATGCAATCTCTTCAAAAGCATATTCCACCGGATCTTCGGGGCTCACGGCTGCCTTATCGACGACAACACCGAAAAGCGCCCATTGCCCATAGAGCCTGCGAACGCAGGCGAGCGCATCCAGCAGCACGGTGCGGCGACGGCTCTGGGGAAATTTCCGCCAGTAACCGCGCCCGGCAAGAATCTGATTGCCGTGAAATTCGAGCTTCTTCGGCTCGGGGTGGTCGAGCGTCGCGGCGAGCTTGTCGAGCTCGGTTTCAAGATAGAAGGTCTGGCGCTCGAAGACGCTCACCCCCGCCAGAACGAAATGTCGCTCGGCGGCATTCTTGGGTGATCCGGCGTCGTCGAGATAGAGGATGTGCATAAGAAAAGCAGCCGAGTGAACACCTGGTTCAGCGGACCGCATAGGGCAGCCCTCTCGACCGCATGTCTGATATGACGACAGACGGTCGAGAAATCAAGGGACGTTGTATCTCACATTCCGCCCCCTTCCGTCGCCAGCCATGCCGCGCCGCAAGCCTTGGCGAGCTCGCGCACGCGCAAGATGTAGCTCTGGCGCTCGGTGACCGAGATGACGCCGCGAGCGTCGAGCAGATTGAAGACGTGGCTCGCCTTGATGCACTGGTCATAGGCCGGCAGGGCGAGCTTGTGGCGCCTGTCGTTGTCGCCGTCGCCCGCCGTGCCCGCCGCGATCAGGCGGCGGCATTCCTCCTCCGCGTCCTTGAAGTGGCGGAAGAGCATCTCGGTGTCGGCATGTTCGAAGTTGTGGCGCGAATATTCCTGCTCGGCCTGCAGGAAGATCTCGCCATAGGTGACCTTGTTCGCCCCCTCGCCACCGTTGAAGTTGAGGTCGTAGACGTTCTCCACGCCCTGGACATACATGGCGAGGCGCTCGAGCCCGTAGGTCAGCTCGCCCGCCACCGGCGCGCATTCGAAGCCCGCCACCTGCTGAAAGTAGGTGAACTGGCTCACCTCCATGCCATCGCACCAGCACTCCCAGCCGAGGCCCCAGGCGCCGAGCGTCGGGCTTTCCCAGTCGTCCTCGACGAAACGGATGTCGTGCAGCGCCGGATCGATGCCGATGGCATAGAGCGACTGCAGGTAGAGGTCCTGCAGGTCCTTCGGGCTCGGCTTCAGGATGACCTGGAACTGATAGTAATGCTGCAGGCGGTTGGGGTTTTCGCCGTAGCGCCCGTCCTTAGGCCGGCGTGAGGGCTGCACGTAGGCCGCCCGCCAGGGCTTGGGGCCAAGCGCCCTCAGCGTCGTCGCCGGATGGAAGGTGCCGGCTCCAACCTCCATGTCGTAGGGCTGCAGGATGACGCAGCCGCGCTCCGCCCAGAAGCGCTGCAGGGTGAGGATCAGCCCCTGGAAGGATCGCGCGGGGCTCATGTGGCTATCAGTCATCCGTTCGGCCGCGCTCATCGCCGCCCCTTCATCGAGAACATCCGTCCGCCCGCAGGCGGGATCGCGGCAACCTAGCCGCCAGACCTTTCAAGTCAACGGCTTCCTCTGCGCATGAAGGCACCTTCCCCCGGCTCACCCCATGGTTGCAGGCCAGGTGCAGCGGCGCACATCGCCAGGACGAGGCGCAGGGCATGCTCCTGTCGTCGGCGGAACGAACCGCCTACGGAACCGGAGAACGGCCATGACGACCATGACGGAGACCACGCGGGCCACCATGCTCGCCCTCGCCATCGCCACAGGCGCCGCCGGGATGCTCACCCTCAACGCCGCGTCCCCTACCCTCGCCCAGTCCGCCGGCGGCGGACAGGGCGGTGGCGGCGGTGGCGGAGCCGGCGGCCTGGGCAGCTCCGGCGAGGGCGGCAACGATCATGAGATCTACCGTCGCATCCTGGCGCGAGACCGCCTCACCCGCGCCAGCAGTTCCAATTGCCAGCCGGGCGCGGCCTGCAACAGGCGCGTACCGCCGCGTCGACCGCCGCAGCTGCAGGCCGCAAGCGCCGACGATAGCTGCGGCATGCCGCTGCGCGTCGTCTATGACCGCAACGGCCATGCCCTCTGGTACGCCTGCCAACCTCTCCCGCAGCGCTGAACAATCGGAAATCGGGGCCCCCGCCATGCGCACGTTGCTCGCCATCACCGCCCTTGCCGCGCTTTCCGCGGCGCTGACACCCCTCGCCGTCAGCGCCATGGGCAGGGGGCCAGTCATGACGGAGACCGACGGCTCGCCGGCGGTCTCCCGCTCCGGACGGTCGCAGACCGCACCGTGCCTCAAGCCGATCCGGGTGGTCTATGGCGGCTACGGGGAGCCGGTGGTCTGCCGCGACCGCTGAGCGGCCTCTAAAGGCCGAAGCGTCCCCAGCGCGCCCGCTCCTCCAGCGCGGCGACAACTTCGGCAGGATCGACGAAGGCCGAGGCCTCAGACCTGCCCAGGAGCCCACGTGAGAACAGCGATCGCCGGTCGGCGACCAGCGGCAGGCGCACGTTGTCGCCGAAGCGCTGGCGCATCACCGAACGGAGATCGCCGATGCCGTCGATGATGCCAAGGTCGAGGGCTTCCTGCGCCGACCAGAAGGCGCCCGAAAAGAGCTCGTCGTCGCTGCCATGGAGGCGGGCGCCGCGCCGCTCGCGCACGATGGCGATGAACTTGCGATGGATCTCGGCCTGGATGTCCTTGAGGCGTGCCACGTCTTCCGGCCGCTCGGGCCGGAACGGGTCGAGGATCATCTTGCGGTCGCCCGCCGTGTAGACGCGCCGCTCTATGCCGAGGCGCTCAATGAGCCTGTCGAAGCCGAATCCAGCCGAGACGACGCCGATGGAGCCGACGAGCGAGAAGGAATCGGCGAAGATCTCGTCGGCCGCGAGCAAAAGCATGTAGCCGCCCGAAGCGGCGATATCCTCGGCGAAGGCGAAGACCGGCACTTCCTTCTCGTCGGCCAGGGCGCGCACACGCTGCATGATGAGATGCGACTGCACCGGTGACCCACCCGGCGAATTGACGATGAGGGCCACCGCCGCGACATCGCCGAAGCCGAACGCCGTCTCGAGCGATCTCGCCACGGATTCGAGGGTGATGTTGGAGCGCAGCGGCATGGGCATGCCGATGGTGCCCTGCAGGCGCACGACCGGTACCAGCGGCTGGCGGGCGCGGAAGCGTGCGGGCAGGAAGCGTCTCAGAAACAGGGGCGCTGAAACCATGGCACCTTGCGGGATGGCAGTGCAGGGCCGCCAGCATAGCCGCCCCCCGGGGGGAAACAAGGCGCGGATGTTTCCATACATCGTCGGTTCATGTGCCATCACCCATGATGTCCGGGATTTCGCCGGAAAGGCTCCGCCCGAAGCCGGCGAGGAAGGAGGAAGTGATGTTCCGCATGAGCAGGATCGGTGCAGCGGCGCTGTTTGCCGCTCTTCTCGGCCTGACGGCCGCCCAGCCGGCAGCGGCAAGCCCGCTCGCCACCTCGCAGGGCGCCAGCCAGCTGGCCACGACGGCGACAGGCGTCGAGAAAGTGCAGTACTACTACGGCCCGCCACGCCGCTATTGGGGACACCCGCGATATCACCGCCGCCACTGGCGCGGGCATCGCTGGCGCGACGGCCGCTACTGGGGACCGCCGCCGCGGTCGCGCGTCGTCTGCCGCACCGTCTTCACCGATTGGGGACCGCGCCGCGTTTGCCGCAGGTGGTGACCATCAGCCCATCGCGACGGACGCCCTGCCCCGATGCACGGCGTCCGCCTCCGGCGTGAAGCGTCCATCCGGCTCGTGGAGCACGAAGCCGGGCAGCAGCCGCAGCGGGGCGCGACTGCCCCTGCGGGCAGCGACGAGCAGCCGTACGGCAGGCCTGTCAGGGCGGGGGTGGACCGGGCGCACGACAATGTCACCGAAGCGGCCTGCCAGCGCCGCAAGGAGCCCGGCGAGCCCGTCCGCCCGGTGAATGAGAACGAGGCGTCCGTCCGGCACGAGCACGTCTGCAGCGGCGCGCAACCATCCCACAAGAGCGGCGTCGGCCATGACGTGCGCTGCCCGGCGCGCCGCATCGGGCGAGTTCCGCACCCGCCCCGCGGGCCAGAAGGGCGGATTCGTCGCCACGAGATCGGCCGAACATGCGGACAGTCCAGCCTTCCGCCGCATGGCGGCCGGCGCAAGGATATCGGCCTCGCATACCGAGAAGCGGCCTTCGAACCCGTTGAGCACAACATTGCGCCGCGCCAGCGCAGCGAGCGCCGGATCGTTCTCGACGAGCACGACGCGGCAAGACGGGTGAAGCGCCGCGACCATGAGGCCGACGGCACCGACGCCGGCACCGAAATCGGCCACCGTCTCCGCGCCCACCGCACCGCACGCCGCCGCCAGCAGCACGGCATCCGACCCGGCCCGGTGACCCTTGCGAGGCTGCACGAGCCGCAGGCGCCCGTCGAGCATGGCATCCTCGGTCACGTCGCCGCAAGCGGCCGGCTCCCCGTCATGCATCGCGCAGCTCTGCCGCAAACCCCGCATCGCCGAGAAGGCGGCGCGCCCGGACCTCCTCGTCATCGGCAACGAGCAGGCGCCGCTGGAAGGCGCCGATTGATCCCTCGAGGATGCTCATATGCGCATCGGCGACGAAACAGGGGATGTCGGCGGCCTTGAGAAGCGCCTCGGCAGCCCCCAGAAGCACGATATCGTTGGTGCGCATGAGTTCCTTCATTCCCCCGCCTTCCTGCGCCCGGGAGCCTGGCCGGTCCCGCCTTGCGGCAACGGGGCCCGTTGCGGCCCGTCATTGGTGCGTGCAAGGTGCAGCAAATATCGCTATTTGTCGCGGCTGCTGGTGGCGTCAAGTTGGAGGAAGAGAGCGTGGGTGTCGTCGTCCCCATGGAGGAGCGCACGCGGGAGCAGACCGGTATAGACAGGCTGGTGGCGCTGGTCTCCCCCGGCATGGCCCGCGTCAACCAGATGATCCTGTCGCGGACAGGTTCGGACGTGGCGATGATTCCCGAGGTCGCCAACCATCTCATCTCTTCCGGCGGCAAGCGCCTGCGCCCGATGCTGACGCTCGCCACCGCCCAGCTCTGCGGCTACGAAGGCGACGGCGATGTCAAGCTCGCCGCGAGCGTCGAGTTCATGCATACCGCGACGCTGCTGCACGACGACGTGGTGGACGAGAGTGACATGCGCCGCGGCAAGCTCGCCGCCCGCATGGTGTGGGGCAACGAGGCGAGCGTGCTCGTCGGCGATTTCCTGCTCGGCCAGGCCTTCAAGATGATGGTCGAGGTCGGCTCGCTCGATGCGCTCGCCGTGCTCGCCGATGCGGCGGCCGTCATCGCCGAGGGCGAGGTGTGGCAGCTGTCGGCAGCCAAGAACCTTGCCACCACCGAGCAGGGCTATCTTGCCGTGGTGGAGGCGAAGACGGCCGCGCTCTTTGCCGCCGCCTGCGAGGTCGGCCCCATTCTCGCCGCCCGCCCGGCCCATGAGCGGGCCGCCTGCCGCAGCTACGGCACCAGCCTCGGCATCGCCTTCCAGCTCATCGACGACGCGCTCGACTACGGCGGCTCCAGCGCCAGCCTCGGCAAGAACGTCGGCGACGACTTCCGCGAGGGCAAGATCACTCTGCCCGTCGTGCTCTCACTCGCGCGGGGCGACGAGGCCGAGCGCGCCTTCTGGCACCGCACGCTGGAGAAGGGCGAGGTGCGCGACGAGGACCTCGCCGAGGCGCAGCGCATCATGCGCCGCCACGGGGCCATCGACGACACCATCGCGCGGGCCCGCACCTATGGCGATGCTGCTTGCGAGGCGCTGTCCACCTTCCCTGACGGGCCGATGAAGACGGCGCTCCTCGACGCCGTCGCCTTCTGCATCGCCCGCGCCTACTGACCGTCAGCGCAGAGAGGTCGCGCGCGCCCACCAAGCCGGGCGCGCGGCGGCGATCGCGCGGCGCCCACGCGCTGCGGCACGGCAATCGTCGAACAGGCCGAAGACGGTCGCGCCCGAGCCTGACATGCGGGCGAGCCGGCACTCCGGCAGGCTGCGCAGCAGGGCGAGAGCTTCCGCGATCGCCGGCGACAGCGACCTCGCCGGCGCCTCAAGATCGTTGCGCGCCTTGGCGAGCACGGCGAGAACCTCGCTCCGGCCACATCCGTCAGCCGGCGCCACCGGCTGCAGTGTCGGCTCCCTCATCGTACCGGCACGAAGCCCGAGGCCGCGAAAGACGTCGGCCGTCGCCACCGGCGTGCGCGGATTGACGAGGACGGCGAAGAGCCGCGGCAGGCCGAGCGGCGGTGCGAGGACATCGCCGATGCCGGCCATGACCCGCGCCCGGCCGTCGAGGCAGACGGGCACGTCCGCGCCCGTCGCAACGGCGGCGGCGCGGATGGCCGGGTCGTCGAGGCCGAGGCCGTTGAGCCGCGCCATGAGGCGCAGCGCCGCCGCCGCGTCGGACGAACCGCCGCCGAGGCCGGCCGCAACCGGCAGGCGCTTGTCGAGATGGAAATGTCCGGCCACGAGGCCCGGCCGCCGGGCCATGAGATGGTGCACGGCCCGCAGCACGAGGTTGTCCTGCCCGCCACCCGCAGCCTCCGCGCCCGGGCCGGAGACCGTGAGACCGAGCGGCCGGACGGGATCGAGCGACAGGCGGTCGCCGCAGCCGGCGAAGGCGACGAGGCTTTCGAGCAGATGATAGCCATCCGCCCGCCGGCCGGTGACGTGCAGCGACAGGTTCACCTTGGCCGGCGCACGCTCGACGAGGAGATGGCCGGCGGGAGTGGGAGGAAGGTGCGGCTGCACGGTCATGAGCGGTTATCGGACTGCAGCCGGGTTCCTATTTCCTGAGGGAGTACTGACGCTGACATCTCCCTCTCCGCCGGCCGGGAGAAGGAGACGTACCACGGCGCCGTCATCCGAAAGCCCGTCCACTCACCCGCCGTTCTTCGGCTTCTCGACGGCCTCGGCGGCCGCGGGCTTTTCTTCGTCAGGCAGGCCCTTCTCGATCTTCTCGAGGATCTTGACGAGGTCCTCGGGCTCAGGGTCGAGGTCGCGCGCGTGGTTCCACTGGAACTTCGCCTCGAGCTTGCGGCCCGTGCGCCAGTAGGCGTCACCGAGGTGGTCGTTGATCGTGGGGTCGGACGGGCGCAGCTCGATGGCGCGCTCCAGCTCACGCACCGCATCGTCGTAGCGCCCGAGGCGGTAATAGGCCCAGCCGAGGCTGTCGACGATATAGCCGTCCCGCGGCCTGAGCTCGACGGCCCGCTTCAGCATCTCGAAGGCCTCGTCGAGGTTCATGTGCCGGTCGACCCACGAATAGCCGAGATAGTTGAGCACGAGCGCCCGGTCGCTGCCGACGCTCTCGGGCGCGAGTTCCAGCGCCTTCTTGAAGTCCGCTTCGGCCTTCGGCCATTCCTTCGAGCGCTCGTAGGCGATGCCGCGGAAGTAGAAGAGCGTCCAGCGCGACTGGTCGGGCGTGCCGATGGCCTCGACGGCGCGGGTGTAGACCTCGGCCGCCGCTGCGAAGTCCTTGCGCGAGCGCAGGAGGTTGCCGAGCGCGATCAGGCCCTCGACATCGTCCGGATTGGCGGCGATCAGTTCCTCGAGATGCTTCTGGGCCCTGTCCTTCTCGCCCATGAGCTCCAGCGAGACGGCAATCTGGATGTCGATGCTCGACCTGAGCGGCGAGTTCGCCGGCATCGTCTCGAAAACCTCGATGGCCGAAGCATATTGCTTGAGCCGCTCCAGCATGTCGCCGAGCGTGACGATGGCAAGCTCGTGCTTCGGTGCGAGGAAGGTCGCAAGGCGCAGATAGATGAGCGCCGCAATCTCATCGCCTTGGCTGTTGCCCGCAGCCCCAAGGCCGTAGAGCACCTCGGCCGCTCCCTCCTGGGTGTTGGCGATGAGCGACGACAGGCGCTCCCCGGCCTCGAGCCGCTGCAGCGCGTCTTGCACGATGGGGTTGCGGGGGAGCAGCCGGTCGAAGGCCTCATAGACGCGCCGGGCCTCCTCCGCCTCGCCGCGCACGGACAGAAGCCGCCCGTAGGCATCGACGACGCGCAGCGTCGTGCGCTCCACGTCGTAGGCCGCCTTCAGCCGGTTTTCCGCCTCTCGGCGATTGCCGCCGACAGCGGCGATGAGGCCCGCGTGATAGTCGCGGAAGACGTTGTAGGAATTTTCGCCCTTGAGCCGCTCGACCGTGTCGAGCGCGCGGCGCAGGTTGCCCGAGCCCACCCAGGACCAGGCCGACAGCAGGGTCGCCGTCAGGTCCGCCGCGCGGCCGCGCCCGCCGCTGCCGAGATACTTGCGCGCGGTGACATAGCGCCGCGCCTTCATCGCCTCGACACCGAGGGCAAGGCGCGCAAGGCCGTTGTTGGCGTCGCGCTGCAGCAGCTGGCGCGCGGCCGAGAAGGCCTCCTCCATATCGCCGTTGGCGAGCAGCGCGACGAAGGCGCGCTCCAGGAGTTCCGGATTGCGGGGATCGTCCCGCAACGCCTCGCGGAAGTAGAGCGCCGCCGCCCGCGTGTCGCGCGCCGATCCGGCGACCACTGCGGCGAGATAGTTGCCCTCGACGCTCTCGGCCGGCCCGGGCAGGCTGTCGATGGCGAGTTCCACGTCCTCAGCCTTGGCCGAGAGCGTGCCCGGCTGCCCGAAGGCCATGACGGAAAAGATGCAGCAAGCCGAAATGGCAATGCGCGAGAAGCGCCTGAAGGTCATGTGAATCACGTGTTCTCTTGCCGCCCTTGCGCCGCTTGCGGGGGAAGCGCGGCGCCTTCTTCTATCACCGCGCAACATGACCTTTTTGCGGTGCATCGGCAATAGCGGCGGGTAAACGAACGACCCGTCGGCATCGAGCCGGGCGCGACGGCCACGGCTCGATGCCGAATGGCCTCACATGTTCGGATAGTTGGGTCCGCCGCCGCCTTCCGGCGTCACCCAGGTGATGTTCTGGGCCGGGTCCTTGATGTCGCAGGTCTTGCAGTGCACGCAATTCTGCGCGTTGATCACAAATCGGGGATTGGTCCGCGCCGCCGCGTCGTCATACACCACCTCGTAGACCGCCGCCGGGCAGTAGAGGCGCGCCGGCTCGCCGTAGAGCGGCAGATTCCGCTCCACCGGAATCGTGGGATCGGCCAGCTTGAGGTGGACCGGCTGGTCCTCCTCGTGATTGGTGTTGGACAGGAAGACGGACGAGAGCTTGTCGAAGGATACGATGCCGTCCGGCTTCGGGTAGGTGATCGGCTTGACCTCGTCGATTCGCTTCAAGGTCGCGTGATCGGGCTTGCCGTGGCCGAGCGTGCCAAAGAGCGAGAAGCCGAGGAGTTCGTTCGTCCACATGTCGATGCCGCCGATGGCGACGCCCGCCATGGTGCCGAAGCGCGACCACAACGGCTTGACGTTGCGCACCTTGTGCAGGTCGCGGCCGATATCGGAGCCGCGCCAGCCGGTCTCGTAGCCGGCGAGTTCGTCGTGCTCCCGCCCCTGGCCGAGCGCCGCGAAGACGTTTTCGGCACAGAGCATGCCGGACAGGATGGCGTTGTGCGAGCCCTTGATGCGCGGCACGTTGACGAAGCCGGCGGCACAGCCGATGAGCGCCCCGCCGGGGAAGACGAGCTTCGGCACCGACTGGAAGCCTCCTTCCGTGATGGCGCGCGCGCCGTAGGCAATGCGCTTGCCACCCTCCAGCATGCCCCGGATCATCGGATGGGTCTTGAAGCGCTGGAACTCGTCGAACGGCGACAGGGTCGGGTTCGAATAGTTGAGGTGCACGACGAAACCGATCGAGACCAGGTTGTCGTCGAAGTGGTAGAGGAAGGAGCCGCCGCCGGTGCTGTTGTCGAGCGGCCAGCCGAAGGAGTGCTGGACGAGGCCGGGCTCAAATTTCTCTGGCGGGATCTGCCACAATTCCTTGAGCCCGATGCCGAATTTCTGCGGCTCGCGGCCCTCGTCGAGCGAGAAGCGCCGGATGACCTGCTTCGACAGCGAGCCCCGCGCGCCCTCGCCGAGGAGAGTATACTTGCCGCGCAGCTCCATGCCGCGGGTGAACTCGGCCTTGGGCTCGCCATTCCGGCCGACGCCCATGTCGCCGGTGGCGATGCCGACGACCTCGCCCTTGTCGCCGTAGAGCACCTCGGCGGCGGCGAAGCCCGGATAGATCTCGACGCCGAGCGCCTCCGCCCGCGCGGCGAGATAGCGCGCCACATTGCCGAGCGAGCCGACGAAATTGCCGTGGTTGTTCATGAGCCGCGGCATCAGGGCATTGGGCAGCCTGACGCCGCCCGCGGGGCCGAGATAGAGGAAGCGGTCGGCTGTAACCTGCGTCTTCAGCGGCCGCTCGGGATCCTCGCGCCAGTCGGGCAGCAGCCGGTCGAGGCCGACGGGGTCGATCACCGCGCCCGAGAGAATGTGGGCGCCGACCTCGGAGCCCTTCTCCACGACGACGACGGAGACGTCCCGGTCCGCCTCGGCAGCGAGTTGCTTGAGGCGAATCGCAGCAGCAAGGCCGGCCGGGCCTGCGCCGACGATGACGACGTCGTAGTCCATTCGCTCCCGTTCGGGCAGATCCATCAGGCCACTCCTTGGCTTATCAGCACCCCGGCGGATTTTTTATTTGTATACGAACAATTCCATATGTGCTGCAATCATCGATACGCGAAGTCTTCGACCCGTTCCAGACTGCATGTTGCACTGCGGGCGCGACCTCTCGAAGCGGAGGACGGCGGCGATCCGGCACTGGCAAGGTGCCGGTGGCGCCTCTAGAATGCCGGCATGTCGCATCCTCCCGCCGAGATCGGAGCCCGCGAGGCAGCGCTCGAAGCGCTCCTTGCCTTCTATGTCGATGCCGGCGTCGACCTGGCGCTCGACGAGGCGCCGCACGACCGCTTCGCCGAGCCGGACCGGCCGCAGCCGCGCGGGGAACAGGCGCGCCCGGCCCCCGCGCCGTCGGAGCCGCGGCAGCCGGCCGCTCCGGCCTTTGCCGCTGCGGCCTCGGCGGACGAGACGGCGCTTGCCGCCCGCGCCACGGCCCGCGGGGCGACCAGCCTCGACGAGCTGCGCGAGGCGCTCGCGGCCTTCGACGGCTGCGCCCTGAAGGCGACGGCGAAGAACCTCGTCTTCGCCGACGGCACGCCAGGCGCCCGCGTCATGCTGGTCGGCGAGGCGCCGGGGCGCGAGGAGGATATCCAGGGCAAGCCCTTCGTCGGCCGCTCGGGACAATTGCTCGACAGGATGCTCTCGGCGATCGGCCTCGACCGCGGCAGCGTCTACATCGCCAACATCGTGCCGTGGCGCCCGCCCGGCAACCGCACGCCGACGCCGCAGGAGGCGGCGATATGCCGCCCCTTCATCGAGCGCCAGATCGAGCTGTGTGACCCGGACGTGCTCGTCTGCCTCGGCGGCCCGTCGGCCCAGGCGCTGCTCGGAGTGCGCGAAGGCATCCTGCGCACGCGCGGCAAGTGGTTCGACTACGAGACGGGCCGGCGCACCATCCGGGCCCTCGCGACGCTCCATCCCGCCTATCTGCTGCGCCAGCCGGCGCAGAAGCGGCTTGCGTGGCGCGACCTGCGCGCCCTGAGGAAGGTGCTCGACGAGACGGCCGGCGCCCCCCGGGGCTGAAACCGCCCGCCGCGGCGGCCGGCGGTGCTTTCGTGGCGAAACCTGCACAATTGTGATGTAATATCTCGCGTCATTCCGAATCGAGGCACGATCCCCGGAGGTGACGACATGGATCTCGACGCGACGATGCTGGCGCGCATCCAGTTCGCTTTCACGGTCACCTTCCACATCATTTTCCCCGCCTTCACCATCGGCCTTTCCGCCTTCATCACCACTTTGCTGGGCCGCTGGCTCTATACGGGCGACGAGCATTACCGCACCCTCGCCCGCTTCTGGACGAAGATCTTCGCCGTGTCCTTCGCCATGGGCGTCGTGTCCGGCATCGTGCTGTCCTACCAGTTTGGCACCAACTGGAGCCGCTTCTCGGTGGTGGTCGGCAACACCATCGGCCCGCTCATCGGCTACGAGGTGCTGACAGCCTTCTTCCTGGAAGCAACCTTCCTCGGCATCATGCTCTTCGGCTGGAACCGGGTGCCGCCGGCACTGCACTTCTTCGCTGCGCTCATGGTGGCGGTCGGCACCTGCATGTCGGCCTTCTGGATCATCTCGGCCAACAGCTGGATGCAATATCCGACCGGGCACGAGGTGCGCGACGGCATCGCCTATCCGGTCGACTGGCTCGCCATCGTCTTCAGCCCCACCTTTCCGCTGCGCCTCGTGCATATGGTGGCCGCGGCCTATCTCACCACGGCCATCGTCGTTCTCGCCGTCGGCGCACGCTACCTGCTCGCCGGGGTGCACGAGCGTCATGGCCGCACGATGATCGGCATGGGTCTCGGCATGACCTTGATCCTCGCGCCGCTGCAGGCCGTCATCGGTGATGCGCATGGCCTCAAGACGGCCAAATACCAGCCGGTGAAGCTCGCCGCGATGGAGGGACACTGGCCGGAGAGCGAGGTGGCCCCGCTCGTCCTCTTCGCCTGGCCGAACGAGCGGACCGAATCGAACGACTTCGAGATCGCCATTCCCCATCTCGGCAGCCTGATCATCACGCACGACTGGAACGGCATCTACCCCGGCCTGAAGGCCTTCCCGTCCGAGGACCGGCCGCCGGTGGTGCCGGTGTTCTTCTCCTTCCGCGTCATGGTCGGCCTCGGTTTACTCATGATCGGGCTCGCCTTCTGGGGCGGCTATCTCTGGCTGCGCGGCCGGCTGTTCACCTCCCGCACATTCCTCCGGGCAGCGTCATGGGCGTGGCCGACTGGCTTCATCGCCATCATCGCCGGCTGGTTCGTAGCCGAGATCGGCCGCCAGCCGTGGGTCGCGACGGGCATCCTGCGCACGGCCGACGCCCGTTCGCCAGTCGCCATGGAGACCGTCGCCTTCACGCTCGCGCTCTTCCTGGTCGTCTATGGCATCGTTTTCACCATGGGCATCCGCTACATCAATCGGCTCATCGTAAAGGGACCGGCACCGGAGGTCGCCGCCGAGCCGAGGGGGCTGCCCAACCGGCCGCTGTCGGCAGCCGAGGAGGCGGCCCGCGCCGCCATGCAACCCGGACAATGAGGAGCGTGCCATGGAGTGGTATCTGCCGATCATCTGGGCCGGGCTGATCGCCACGGCCGTCGCGCTCTACGTCATCCTCGACGGCTTCGACCTCGGCATGGGCATCCTCTTTCCCACGACGCAGGAGGAGGCGCGCCGCGACGAGATGATGAACTCCGTCGCCCCCTTCTGGGACGGCAACGAGACGTGGCTCGTCCTGGGCGGCGGCGGCCTGTGGGTCGCCTTCCCGCAGGCCTATGCCGTCATCATGCCGGCGCTCTACCTGCCGGTCATCGTGATGCTGCTCGCCCTCATCTTCCGCGGGGTGTCGTTCGAGTTCCGCTGGGTGTCGAAGCCCCGGCACCGCATGTGGGATCTCGCCTTCTCCGGCGGCTCCATCGTCGCGGCCTTCGCCCAGGGCGTCATCCTCGGCGGCCTCCTGCAGGGCATCAGGGTGGAGAACGGGGAGTTCGCCGGCGGCTCCTTCGACTGGCTGGCGCCGTTCCCGCTGCTGTGCGGGGTCGGCGTCGTCGCCGGCTACGGCCTCATCGGCTGCTGCTGGCTGATGATGAAGACGGAGGGCCCGACCGCCGACCATGCCCGCCGGCTGGCGCCCGGCTTCCTCATCGCCGTCGGCATCTGCGCGGCGCTCGTAAGCATCTGGACGCCGGCCTCGTTCGAGCGCATCGCCGACCGCTGGTTCGCGGCGCCGAACATCTACTTCCTGTGGCTCCTGCCGGCGGCCACGGCCGTGCTCGGCCTGCTCGCCTGGCACGGCACGCGCCAGGGTCGCACGGCCCTGCCGTTCTTCAGCACGATCGGCATCTTCCTTCTGTGCTACGCCGGGCTCGCCATCTCCAATTTCCCCTATCTCGTGCCGCCGACCCTGACGGTGTGGGACACCGCGGCGGTGACGGCGGCGCAGATCTTCCTCCTCATCGGGACCCTGCCGCTCCTGCCCATGATCCTCGGCTACACGGTCTTCGTGTACTGGACCTTCCGCGGCAAGCTGAAGGAGGGCGAGGGCTACCACTAGCGCGGCGTTTACCGCTGCCACGGCATGGCGCAGCCGGTCGTTGGCCGGCGCGGCGGGGCGGGCTATGCTGGTCGGCCTGCCGCTGCAGGCAAGTGAGGCGTCGACGGAAGGCAAGACATGCGCTGGGGTGATTTCCGCCGGTCCGAGAATGTCGAGGACCGGCGCGGCGGCGGTGGAGGCTTCCACATCCCCGGCGGGGGACGCGGCGGCGGCATCGGCATTGGCACCATCCTCGTGCTCGGCCTCATCGGCTGGGCGCTCGGCATCGATCCGCGCATCCTCATCGGCGGGGCCGAGATGCTGTCGGGCGGCGGCTCCTCCTACGAGCAGTCGCAGCCGGGCACGCGCGGCGCGCCGCAGGACGAGGCCGGCCAGTTCGCCGCCGCCATCCTCGGCAATACGGAGGACGTCTGGACGACCGTCCTGCCGCAGCAGGTGAACGTCGCCTACAAGAACCCGCGCATGGTGCTCTTCTCCGGCGCCACCCGGTCGAACTGCGGCTTCGCGCAGGCGGCCATGGGGCCGTTCTATTGTCCCGTCGACCAGACGGTCTACATCGACCTCAGCTTCTTCGACGACATGCGCCGGCGCTTCCGCGCGGGCGGCGATTTCGCCTATGCCTATGTCATCGCTCACGAGGTCGGACACCATGTGGAGAACCTGCTCGGCATCCTGCCCAAGGTGCAGCAGGCGCAGCGCCAGGCCTCGCAGCGGCAGGCGAACGAATTGTCCGTGCGCGTCGAATTGATGGCCGACTGCCTCGCCGGCGTGTGGGCCAATCACAGCGAGCAGCGCTGGAAGGCGCTGGAGCCCGGCGACGTGGAGGAGGCGATGAACGCGGCCGAGGCCATCGGCGACGACCGCCTGCAGAGGGCCGGCCAGGGCTATGCCGTCCCCGAGACCTTCACCCATGGCTCGTCCGAGCAGCGCGTGCGCTGGTTCATGACCGGGCTCAAGGAAGGCCGCGTGCAGGCGTGCGATACCTTCGGCGCAAGCAGGCCCTGACGGTCCGGCACCACCTCATCAGGCAGACTCATGTCCCGTATCGACGAAACGCGCCCTTTCATTCCGCTCTCCATCGCCGTGCTGACCGTATCCGACACGCGCAGCCTCGCCGACGACAGATCCGGCGACACGCTGGTTCAGCGTCTCGAAGCGGCCGGCCATCGCCTTGCCGCCCGCGCCATCGTGCCGGACGAGATCGACGAGATCCGCGCCACCGTGAAGGGCTGGATCGCCGATCCCGGCATCGATGCCGTCATCACCACGGGCGGCACGGGCTTCACCGGCCGGGACGTGACGCCCGAGGCCATCGAGCCGCTGTTCGAGAAGCGCATGGACGGCTTCTCGGCCGTCTTCCACCGCATCTCCTACGACAAGATCGGCACCTCGACCCTGCAGTCACGGGCGACCGCGGGCGTCGCGGGCGCAACCTACATCTTCGTGCTGCCGGGCTCCCCCGGCGCCTGCAAGGACGCCTGGGACGGCATCCTCGCCGCGCAGCTCGATTATCGCCAACGGCCGTGCAATTTCGTCGAGATCATGCCGCGGCTCGACGAGCATCTGAGGCGTGGAACCGGCAGCTGAAAGGACGGGGATCACGCCCCGGTCTCAACCGGCCGCCTCGAAGGCGACCGGCAGCGCCGGCAGCATCATCGGCCGGCGATGGCCGGCGACGACATGAGCCTTCGACAGCAGCATGCGCGGGCCGAGCGGCGCGCGGCCGAACAGCCCCTGGGCCACGTGCCGCAAGCGGCCGAGCGGCACGATGCACGAGCCGCCGAGCCACAAGCCCGTCGTCTGGCCGCCTTCGCGGCGCAGGAAGCGCTCCATCACGGCGATCCAGTTCGCCGTCGGCACGTCGCCGGCCTTGAGCAGCATCAGCCAGGGGCCACGCGCCTCGCGCACCCCCTCGCGCCAGCCGGCTTCGCCATCCCCGGCCCGCACGAGCGAGGCGCCGACGGCCTCGGCGACGCGCGCGGCATCCCTGTCCTCGCCGCAATCGATGATGATGGCCTCGCGCACGACCGCCGCCGCGACGCCGGGCACCAGGGCCGCCAGCGTCGCGCCGAGCCCTTCCGTATCGCCATTGGCCATGATCAGGACGGAAATCATGCCGGAAGCCTAGCGCAGGCACCTCGCCATGACGCTGCGGCACGCTGTCTTAGCGGCAGGAGCACGGACGGCCCGAATCCTCGGTGGCAGGCGCGAGCCCGCCGGCGCTGGCCGCGCCCAACATCCCGATGCATGCGGCTTGCCCGCCGGGCGAGCGGTCGATACGCTCGCATCGTGCTGTGTGACTGGCGGGATGAGATGGGGAACCATCGGGGAGCGCAGCACTGTTCCGCCGTCCGCCTGGGCCAACTCCAAGATCGCGAGTGGAGGCCCCATGGACGCTGTGCTCCTGTTTCTTCTGACATCGCTCGCGCTCGTCGGGAGCCCCGGACCCAACACGCTCAGCCTGGCGGCGCTCGGGGCTGCCTTCGGCATGCGTCGCGTGGTGCCGTACATGCTCGGGCTCGATCTCGGAATGGTCGCCGTCGTGGCTTTGGTCGGCTCGGGCCTCTGGGCGGCGGTGCTTTCCTCTCCCCGGATCGCGCCGGTCGTGACCTTTGCCGCGAGCGCCTATCTCATCTTCCTGGCCTACCGGATCGCCACGGCGCCGCCGCTGAGGACGGCCGCCGCAGGATCGGCCGCGCGTCCCCCTCGCTGGCATGCGGGCGCGACCCTGTCTCTGGCCAACCCGAAGGCCTATGTCGCCGTGGCGGCTGCATTCTCGCGATATTCCGTCTGGCCCGACAGCACCATCGGCGATCAGTTGCTGAAGGGAACGCTGCTGCTCGCGACAGTCGTTCTCGTCAACATCCTTTGGCTTGCTGCCGGCTCGCTGCTCGCGCGCCCCATGGACAACCCCCGGGCGAGGCGTGTCTTGAACATGTCCTTCGCGGGCTTGCTGATCCTTTCCGTAGCCGTGCCGTGGGTGCTGTCACCACCCGGCAAGCCTTGAATTGAGATTTTCGGCACGCCCGTTTGACGATGGCCGCTCCCGTCACTCCTCTTGATGCTCCGCTGCACGACGAAAGGAGAACGCGAATGCCGCAGGAGATCAGACCACAGCCAGGCGTCTTCCCCGGTTCGCATATGCCGGTCAGCAGCCTCAACGCCCGCCTCGATGCGTGGCAACAGGGGATCACCTTGCCGATGCCAGCGCCACCGCAACCCGCGCGGGACCAACCGCCGGCGGCGCCCGGCACCGCGGCCGACGCTGCGGAAGCGCCGCAGAACCAGGACTAGACGATCGAACGTCGGCTTCTGTTTCGGCACGCGGCTTGTGCCGTTGCTAACCTTGCGCCTCGACCACAGCCACCACTGGACACGGGAACAATTTTGTTCTCTATATGTTCTCAATCGATGATCGCTGCTGGAATCGGAGGCGCCCATGCGGGCCCGAGCCGTCTCTCATTCACCCGCCCCTGCCACCCCGCCGCGCACCGGCCGGGGGCGCGATCTGCTGAAGGAGGTGCCGCAGGTCGGCCCGGCGGATCCGCTCGCCCTTGTCGGCCATCGCATCGACCCGGAGCGGCGGCGCGGACGCGGGGCCGTCGGCAACCCCGTGGCGCGCTACGAGCCGACTCACCGGGAGGATGTCGACGACGGCTGGGAGGGCCTTGCCGAGCTGCCGCCGTTCAAGACGGAGGTGCAGACGGAGAAGGCGCGCACCATCATCACGCGCAACGATTCGCCCGACATCTCCTTCGACCGCTCGGTGAACCCCTATCGCGGCTGCGAGCACGGCTGCGTCTACTGCTTCGCCCGGCCGACCCACGCCTATATGGGCCTGTCGCCGGGGCTCGACTTCGAATCGAAGCTCTTCGCCAAGCCGGATGCGCCGGCGTTGCTCGAGAAGGAACTATCCGCCTCCAGCTACGTGCCACGCACGCTCGCCATCGGCACCAATACCGATCCCTACCAGCCCATCGAGCGCAAGTTCCGCCTCATGCGCGGCATCCTGGAGGTGCTGGGCAGGACCGGCCATCCGGTCGGCATCGTGACCAAATCGGCCCTGGTGACGCGCGACATCGACCTCCTCGCGCCTATGGCGGCGCGGGGCCTCGCCAAGGTGGCGATCTCCGTCACCACGCTCGACGCCAAGCTCGCCCGCACGATGGAGCCGCGGGCGGCGACGCCGCAGCGCCGGCTCGACACCATCCGCCGGCTCAGCGAGGCTGGCATCCCCGTCACCGTGCTCGTTGCTCCCATCGTGCCGGCCGTCAACGATGCGGAGATCGAGAACATCCTCGCCGCGACGCATGCCGCAGGCGCGCGCGAGGCGGGCTACGTCATGCTGCGCCTGCCGCTCGAGGTGCGCGACATCGTGCGCGACTGGCTGATGAGCAACTATCCCGACAAGGCCCGGCACGTGCTGTCGCTCATCCGCTCGACGCGCGGCGGCAAGGACTACGATTCCAGCTGGGGCCAGCGCATGGTGGGCTCCGGTCCCTATGCCTGGATGATCGGCCGGCGTTTCGAGATGGCCGCCGAGCGCCTCGGCTTCAACAAGCGCCGCACGCGGCTCAGGACGGACCTCTTCTCACCGCCCCGTCGCGGCGCCGAGCAGCTCAGCCTCTTCTGAAAGGATAGCCCGATGACCGCGACCGTTCCTGCGCGCGTCAACCTCATCACGCTCGGCGTCACGGACCGCGCTGCCAGCCAGCGCTTCTACGAGAAGCTCGGCTGGCGGCCGAAGGCGCGGGCCCACGAGGCGTCGATCACCTTTCTCGCCCTCGACAATGTTGCGCTCGCCCTGTGGGACCGGGACAAGCTCGCCGAGGACGCGAAGCTCCCGCTGACGCCACCGGGCTTCGGCGGCTTCACTCTCGCCATCAACCTGCCGGACGAGAAGGCGGTGGACGCGGCGCTCGACGCCGCGGTCGCCGCCGGCGGGCGCCTGCTGAAGCCAGGCACCAAGGCGGACTGGGGCGGCTATTCGGGCTATTTCGCCGATCCCGACGGCCATCCGTGGGAGGTGGCCTTCAATCCCTTCATGCCGCTCGACGCGCGCGGGCTGATGGTGCTGCCGGACTGACGGCGGCTTTCGCAGCCCCCGCAGGCGAGCCTTCTCGAATCGAGCCTTGAGCCTGCGCGCCTGCGCGCCATGATGGCCGCATGAAGCGCATCGACGATACTGATTCGCCGGCAGGTTCCGACCTCGCGTCGGCATCCTTCCTGCGCGAGGGAGACTGCCGCCGGCGCGGCCTCTGGCCCGTTGCCGGCGTGGACGAGGTAGGCCGCGGCCCCCTTGCCGGCCCGGTCGTTGCGGCGGCTGTCGTGCTCGATCCCGACCGCATCCCCGAGGGGCTGACGGATTCGAAGAGGCTCACGCCCGCTCGGCGCGAGGTGCTCTATGCCTTCATCCTCGACAGCGCGGCCGTGTCGGTAGCGAGCGTGCCGGCCCGCATCATCGACAGCATCAACATCCGCCAGGCGACGCTGGCTGCCATGACGCGGGCCCTGCGCGGCCTGCCGGTGCGGCCGGTGCATGCCTTCATCGACGGCAACGACTGCCCGCCCGATGCCCCCTGTACGACGGAGGCGGTCATCAAGGGCGACCTCACCGTCGCCTCGATTGCGGCGGCGTCGATCGTTGCCAAGGTCACGCGCGACCGGCTGATGGCGCGGTTGTGCCGACAGTTCCCGGCCTATGGCTTTTCGTCCCACGCCGGCTACGGCACACCGGGGCATCTCGAGGCCATTGCCGCGCACGGGCCGTCGCCCTTCCACCGCATGAGCTTTGCGCCGATGCGGTTGGAATAAGCCGGGCGCCTCACAAGGAACCGCCCGGCCTCGCGTCAGAGCTGCGCGAGGAGGTGCGCCGCGCCGGAGACGTCCGCCTTGCCCGGCGCGTCCTCGACGTTGAGCTGCGTGACGACGCCGTCCTCGACGACCATCGAATAGCGCTGCGAGCGCGTCCCGAGGCCGAAACCCGAACCGTCGAAGGCGAGCCCGACCGCCTTGGCGAAATCGCCGTTGCCGTCGGCCAGAAACTCGATGACGCCTTCGGCGCCTGACGACTTGCTCCACGCATCCATGACGAAGACGTCATTGGCCGCCGTCACCGCGATGGCGTCGATGCCGCGGGCCTTGATCTCGTCGGCCTTGGCGAGGAAGCCCGGCAGATGGTTCTTGTGGCACGTGGGCGTGAAGGCGCCGGGCACGGCGAAAAGAACGACCTTGCGGCCCTTGAAGATGTCGTCCGTGGTGCGCGCGGCCGGCCCGTCGGGCGTCATGACGCGAAAGGTTACGGACGGCAGACGATCACCAACTGCAATGGCCATGACAACGCTCCTTCCAGGGAAAGTCAGCCGAGAGGCTGCCCCCTGAGTTAGCGTGCCTTGGCCACCGCGTCGAGCCTCGCAGCAACGGATATCGCGCCGGCCTTGCCGACGACCGTGAGCTTCGCGGCCGTTGGGCCCGCGGCCGCCTTCGGCCGGTCGGCGACCGGGACGCGGGCAAGAGTGCGGCCGTCGTCCTGGCGCGTCAGCTCGGCCTTGTCGAAGTACCAGCCGCTCTCGCCCTCGACGAAGACGTCCTCCAGCCCGCCGCCCGCGATGCGGGCGACGACGGCGATGTCGTCCCCCTTGCGCTCGATGGCCGCAGTCTCGACCGCAAGGCCGGCGGCCTCCTCGCCCACTGCGACCTCCCGCGGGACGCGGGCGACGAACGGAGCAAGCGCCGCCGCGTCCTCAGCCGATTCGGTGAGTTCCCGCGCCACGTGGCCGCCCGTCGGGATGCAGAGTTTTTCGCACACCGCGTAATCGAGCTTGAGATCGAGCACGACGGGCGCGCCGGCATCCTGCGCCACGACGCGCAGCGGCAGCACGACATCGTCCTTGTAGCCGATCGACCAGCCGACGCCGTCGAAGAAGCGGCGGGGTGCCGGCCATTCCACCTCGACGCGGGCGACATTGCGCGAGCCCGACCAGTCGAAAACCGGCGGCACGCCGGAATCGCCTGGATCGCGCCAGTAGGTCTTGAAGCCCGGTTCGAGGGCGATGCTCAGGCCGGCCCGCCAGGCTCCGTCCGGCATGCGCCCGGCGGAGAGGAGCGCAATGGAGGAACGCTCGCCCTTCGCATTCGCCGAAGGCGCGGGTTCCGCGACGGCAGGGCCCGCCAGGCCTGCCGTGACAAACAACGCGGCGGACAGTGCCAGCGCGCCGCAGATGATCGCGGCCCGGCCGGCCGTCCCGTCCTTGAAGCATCCGATCGACATGGCGCCGGAATACCCTCCTGCCGCGCTCCTGGCGAGCCACGAAGCCGTGAAGCGCAACAAGGAGGCAGCAAAAAGCATTGAAAAGCTATGGGCTCGCCGTAGCATGTTGTTGAGAGAAGGAGAGCTGATGTCGCTCGAGCGAAAGTCGGCCGAGACCGGCAAGGATTATCTGGACGGCCAGTTGCTGCTCGCCATGCCGGGCATGCGGGACGAGCGGTTTGCGCGTTCGGTGATCTATGTGTGCGCCCATTCGGAAGAAGGCGCGATGGGCATCGTCGTCAACAAGCGCGCGACGGAGCTCAATTTTCCCGATCTCCTCGTCCAGCTCGACATCATCAATGCCGAGGAAGCGATCCGCCTGCCGCAGCGCGACCGGGTGCTCGTGCTGCGCGGCGGGCCGGTTGAGACGGGACGCGGCTTCGTGTTGCACTCGCCCGACTTCTTCATCGACAATTCGACCCTGCCCATCGACGACGAGATCTGCCTGACGGCGACGATCGACATCCTGCGTGCCATCGCCCGCGGCCAGGGCCCGCACAGCGCCCTTCTGGCGCTCGGCTATGCCGGCTGGGGCGCCGGGCAGCTCGAAAGCGAGATCCAGGCCAACGGCTGGCTGAACTGCCCGGCCGATCCGGAACTGATCTTCAACGTGCCGCTGGAAGCCAAATACGACCGCGCCCTGCGCATGCTCGGCATCGATCCGGGGATGCTCTCCGGCGAGGCCGGGCACGCCTAGGGCGTCCTCCGGACCGGCTGGTCAGGCCGGCTTGCCTCGCTCCCGCTCAGACGCCGGAACGCGTGCTCCAATCGTCCTGGCCGGGCTTGGCCATCCACGCCTTTCACATTGCAATGCCGCAACGCGTGGATGCCCGCGACAAGCGCGGGCATGACGGGGAGCGTTGCGCACCGGGCCTTGCGCTGCAAACCGCGCAGACCTTGGCGGTCGAGCCCTACCTCAAGCGGACGGGCGATCCCGAAGCGTCTTCGTCAGCCCTGAACGTTACGCCGCCTCGTGCGCCGCGCCGACAAGCTTGCGCGCCTCGAGCGCGCTCATCGGCTCGCCGAAGGCATAGCCCTGGGCGTATTCGCAGCCGAGCTGCAGCAGCGCCACGGCATCCGATTCGTCCTCCACCCCCTCGGCGACGACGTCCATGCCGAGGTCGTGCGCCAGGGTGACGATGGAGCGCAGGATGACCGGACGCCCGCCGTTCGCCATCTGCCGCACGAAGGACTGGTCGATCTTGATGGTGTCGAAGGGGAAGCGCTGCAGGTAGGACAGCGCGGAATAGCCGGTGCCGAAATCGTCGAGCGACAGACCTGCCCCGAGGTCGCGGATGCGCGCCAGCATCTGCGCCGCATATTCCGGGTTCTCCATCACGAGGCTCTCCGTCAGCTCCAGCTTGAGCGAGCCCGGTTGGACGGCGAAGCGGGCGAGTACGGTCTTGACGTCGTGCAGCAGGTCGTGCCGCAGGAGCTGGCGGCTCGAGACGTTGACGCTGGCGAAGATCGGCGGCTCGACATCGAGCGCCCGCTGCCATGCGGCGAGCTCACGCGCCGTGCGCTCCAGCGCGAAGAGACCGAGATCGACGATGAGCCCCGTCTCTTCGGCAATGGGAATGAAATCGTGTGGCCCGAGACGACCGTGGCGCGGATGGTCCCAGCGCAAGAGGGCCTCGAAGCCGGCCACCGTCCGATCGTCCAGCCGCACGATGGGCTGGAAGAAGACCTTCATCTCGCCGCGGTCGAGCGCCCGGCGCAGGTCGCTCTCGATGGTGAGCTTGTCGGAACGCTCGGCGCGCATCGTCGGTCGGAACACCTCGATGCGATCCCCGCCCTGCTTCTTGGCGTGGATCATGGCGATCTCGGCATTCTTCAGCATCTCCTCGCCGCGCGCCTCGGCCTGCGGATCGTGCAGGGCGATGCCGATGGAGGCGGTGAGGAAGATCTCGCGCTCGGCGAAGGTCACGGGCGTCGTGACCGCCCGGCGGATCATGCCGGCAAACGAGATGATGCGATCGGGCTCGCGCTCGGAGACGAGGATGATGGCGAGCTCGTCGCCGGAGATGCGGGCGAGCGTGTCCTGCGGGCGCAGGAGGCGCCCGAGCCGCCGCGAGATGGTGAGCAGGATGGAATCGCCGGCCGAGAGGCCGACCGATTCGTTGACCTGCTTGAAGCGGTCGAGGTCGACGACAATCACCGTCGGACGGATGCCGTCATCGCCCTGGGCATAGACGAGCGCCGCCTCGAGCCGGTCGTAGAACAATTCGCGATTGGGCAGGCCGGTGAGATTGTCGTGCACGGCATCGTGCAGCAGCCGCTCCTCGGCCGTGCGCGCATCCGTCACGTCCGCCAGGGTGCCGACGACGCGGATGACCTCGCCGTCGGAGCCGACGACGGGCCGCGCCTTGAGGTTGAACCAGTGGTACTGGCCGCTCGCCGAGCGCAGGCGGAAATCCTGCACCACCCGGCCGCGCCGCTGCTCCAGCACCGCATCGAGGGTGGCGCGATAACGGTCGCGGTCGAAGGCGTGCATCACGTCGAGCCAGGCGGACGCCGGGCCTTCGAGGGACCCGCGCTTCAGTCCCAGCTGAAGCTCGACCTCCGGGCTGACATAGATCTTGTCGGCCATCACGTCCCAATCGAAGACGATGTCGCCGGCCCCGGCGAGCGCCAGTGCCTTGCGCTCCGTGTCGCTGACGAGGCCCTGCGCGATGGCGCCGCCCGAGAAGGCGTGCTGCATCACCGTGAAGCCGATGAGCATGACGATGAGCACCAGTCCGCCGATCAGCGCCGGTGGCACGAGGTCGCGCGAGATCTGGCCGAGCACGGTGAAGGCGGCCGCCGTCACCCAGACCAGCAGCAGGAGCCAGGTGGGGATGAGCATCACCGCCCGGTCGTAACGGTGACTGGCGAGATGGATGACAAGCGCGAAGCCGATGGCCGCCACCGCCGCGATGGAAATGCGCGCAACGCCGGCCGCGACCGGCGCATCGAAGACGGCGAGCCCCACCAGGGCGGCGAGGAAGACGAGCCAGCCGGCCGTGACGTGGCTGTAGCGCACGTGCCAGCGGTTGAGGTTGAGATAAGCGAAGAGGAAGACGAGCAGCGTCGCGGCGAGCACGGCCTCCGCCGCCGCGCGATAGATGCGGTCCGCCGAGGAGGTCGCCGGAAAGATCTGCTGCAGGAAGCCGAAATCGATGCACGCATAGGCGAGCACCGCCCAGGCGAGCGCCGCCGCCGCGGGAAAGATCACGGCCCCCTTCACCACGAAGACAATGGTGAGGAACAGGGCGAGTAGCCCCGCGATGCCGATGATGATGCCCTTGTAGAGCGTGAGGCCGTTGATCTTCTTCTTGTAGGCCTCCGGCTCCCACAGATAGAGCTGCGGCAGGTTCGGCGTGCGCAGTTCGGCGACGAAGGTCACCGTCGTGCCAGGGTCGAGCGTCAGCGTGAAGATGTCGGCGTCGGAGCTCTCCTCGCGCTCGGGACGGATGCCTTGGCTTGCCGTGATGGCGGTGATGCGGGAGGCGCCGAGATCGGGCCAGATGACACCGGAGCCGACGAGGCGGTAGTGAGGTGCGACGAGCAGCCGGTCGATCTGCTCGTCCGTGTCGTTGGTGAGCGCAAAGACCATCCAGTCCGGCCGCGTGCCGCCGTCGCGCGCCTTCACCGCGATGCGGCGGACGATGCCGTCCGGCCCCGGCGCGATGGGGATCTGGATAAGATCGCCTTCCGACTTGTAGAATTCGACCGCGGGCATCAGGTCGATGGCCTGGGCATCGAGCGTGACGCGCACCGACTCCACCGCCCCCGCCGGCACCGCCAGGGCGGCAAGGGCGACGAGGGCCGACAGGAGAAGCGTCAGTCTACGCAGGAAATGCAACGCAGGTATCTCGCGGATGAGCGCATCGGAAGGCCGCCCAGTCGTATCGGGCCGGCCGGACGAGGGCAAGAGGCGCGGCACGAGGCGAGACAGGCCTCGCGGGGCCGCCCCCTGCAAGGCGGCGCCCCGACGCCGCCCGCCCTCCGGCCGGCCTCTGTCGCACTCACGAGACGATATCATCACTCAACAGGGCATAGAGGAGATGGTCCTGCCACGTGCCCGCAATGCACAGGTAGCGGCGGGCGTAGCCTTCACGGCTGAATCCGACCTTTTCGAGGAGACGGATGGAGGCGGCGTTGGACGGCAGGCAGGCCGCCTCCACACGGCGCAGGGCGAGATTGCGGAAGGCGAAGCCGACGGCGGCCCGCACCGCTCGCGTCATGTGCCCCTGGCCGGCATGGCGCTCGCCGATCCAGTAGCCGAGCGTGCAGGTCTGGGCGACGCCGCGCCGCACGAAGCCGAGCGTCAGCCCCCCCAACAGAACGTCGTCGGCCTGTCGGAAGATGAGGAAGGGATAGGCCGTATCGCTGGCAATCTCCTGGGCGTAGCGACGCACCCGGCGGCGGAAGGCGCTGCGCGTCAGGTCGTCGGCCGGCCACAGCGGCTCCCATGGCTCGAGGAAGCGGCGGCTTTCCGCCCTCAGGGTGGCCCACTGGGAAAAATCGGCCATCTGCGGTGCCCTGAGGTACAGCCCGTCGCCACGTACGGCCGGCAGGGCCTCGTTGTGGGGCGTGAAGCGGAACAGCACCATAGCGTTCACTTTCCGGCGAGCATCGCCTGAACGGCGGCAGACGCCGGCAGATCCGCGACCGGCCCGAGCCCCACGACGACGGGATGGCATTCTAGCAGGCTGCGACCGGCGGCACGTATGTCATCAACCGTCAGGGCGTCGAGCCGGGCGACGACTTCCTCGCGCGGGACGATGCGCCTGAAGGCCAGCATCTGCCGTGCCAATTGATCCGCCCGGCCCATGGCCGATTCGCTCGTCGTGAGCAGCGCCACCTTCATCTGCGCCCGCGCGCGGGCAAGTTCCTCCGGCGTTGCGGCGAGCGCTGCATCGCGCAGGCAGGCGAGCGCCACCGGCACGAGCTCGGCAACATCCTCCGGCGCCGTGCCGGCCGCAAGGCCGAAGACACCCGTGTCCAGGAAGGGCCAGTGAAAGGCATCGACCGCATAGGCGAGGCCGCGCTCCTCGCGCACCTCCTGGAAGAGACGCGAGGACATGCCCCCGCCGAGCAGATTGGCGAAGACCTGCAGGGCATAATGTCCGTCGTCGCCAAGCGCCCTGCCCGGCCAGCCGAGCATGAGCTGCACCTGCTCAATGGCGCGCTCGACCCGCAAGTCGCCGGGCGTGAAGCGGGCCGGTTCCGTCACGGAGCCCAGGCCGCCGCTGATGCCGGCAAAATGCCGCTCGACACCCGCGACGAGGCGAGCATGGTCAACGCTCCCCGCCGCGGCGACGACCATGCGGGAGGCGCGATATTCCCGCGCAAGATAGCCGACGAGCCGTTCGCGGGTGAAGCCGCGCACGCTCTCGGCGGTGCCAAGGATGGGACGACCGAGCGGCTGGCCGGAGAACGCACAGCTCATGAACAGGTCGTTGACGAGATCCTCCGGCGTGTCCTCGACGGCGCTGATCTCCTGCAGGATCACCGACTTCTCGCGGGCGATCTCTTCGGGCGCAAAGCGAGAGCGGGTCAGGATGTCGGCGAGAATGTCGAGCGCAAGATCAAGGTCCTCCGGCAAGAGGCGGACAGTGTAAGAGGTGTGCTCGATGCCTGTCTCGGCATTGAAATCGCCGCCCGCCGCCTCGACGGCCTCGGCGATGGTGCGGGCCGAGCGGCTCTCGGTGCCCTTGAAGGCCATGTGCTCGATGAAATGCGAGAGGCCATGCTCCTGCGGCCGCTCGTTGCGCGCTCCCACGCCGACCCACACGCCGACCGCTACCGTGGCGACGTGCGGCATGCGCTCGCTCACCACTGTCAGGCCGCTGGCAAGCGTCGAAACCCCCAGTGTGTTCTCCCCGGCCGCTGCGGCGGCTGCCTTCATGCGGCGGCTCCCCGCGCGGCGCGGGCCCGCGCACGCACGAATGTCTCGACGGCGGCGATGTCGTTGGCGACCACGTCGAACCGCTCCGGCCGACTGTAGAGGTCGGCCAGATGGGGCGGCAGCGGCGGGCGCACGCCGCTCGCAGCCTCGACCGCATCCGGGAACTTGGCCGGGTGCGCCGTCGCCAGAACGACCATCGGCGTCCCGGCATCCTCCTTCAGCGCCCGCCGGGCCGCCACCATGCCGACGGCGGTATGCGGATCGAGGAGATAGCCGGCCTCGAGCCATGTCGTGCCGATCTCGGCCGCGACCTCGGCCTCGTCCGCCCGCCCGGCAAAGAAATCGCGGCGGATCGCGGCGAGCAGCGGCTCTTCGACGGTAAAGGCACCAGACTGGGCGAGCGCCGTCATCATGCGCCGGACAGCGGCAACATCGCGCCCCCCGGCCTCGAACAGCAGGCGCTCGAAATTCGATGACACCTGGATGTCCATCGACGGAGAGGTGGTGGCCGCCACCTCGGCGGTCTCGTAGCGGCCGGTGGCGAAGGTGCGCACGAGGATGTCGTTGACGTTGGTGGCGACACCGAGCCGACCCACCGGCAGGCCCATCCGCTTCGCCACATAGCCGGCGAGGATATCGCCGAAATTGCCCGTCGGCACGGTGAAGGAGACGGGCCGGTGCGGCGCGCCGAGCGAGACGGCGGCGGTGAAGTAATAGACCACCTGCGCCGCGATGCGGGCCCAGTTGATGGAATTGACGCCGGACAGCGCCAGTTCGTCTCGGAAACGGTGATTGTTGAACAGGCCCTTGAGGATGCCCTGACAGTCGTCGAACGTGCCCTCGAGCGCGATGGCGTGCACGTTGGGCGAGGCGACGGTGGTCATCTGGCGGCGCTGCACTTCCGACACCCGCCCGTGCGGATAGAGGATGAAGACGTCGACCTGGTCGAGCCCGGCGAAGGCCTCGATGGCCGCCGAGCCGGTGTCGCCGGAGGTCGCCCCGACGATGGTCGCCCGGGCGCCACGCTGCTTCAGCACGTGGTCCATGAGCCGCGCGAGCAGCTGCATGGCGACGTCCTTGAAGGCGAGCGTCGGCCCGTGGAACAGCTCGAGCACGAAGAGATTGTCGCCCACCTGGTTCAGCGGGCACACCGCCGGATGGCGGAAGGTGGCATAGGCCTCGGCGATCATCGCCGAAAGGGCATCGGCCGGTACGTCGCCGTCGACGAGGGCACCGACGATCTCGTTCGCCGCGGCGGCATAGGACTTGCCGGCCAGGGCGGCGATCGCCTCGCGCGTCAACTGCGGCCAGGTCTCGGGCACATAGAGCCCGCCATCCCGGGCAAGGCCCGCCAGAAGCGCTTCGTTGAAGGCAATCGCGGGCGCCTCCCCGCGGGTCGAGACGTGCAGCACCGAACCTATCTCCTCATGGGACGGCGGACAGTAAGCCCCGAAGGATGGCGAGACAAGGACGACGCTTGCGGGGCTGGAACCGGGCAGTCCTTCTCCCCTCCCCCTTGCGGGGAGGGGAATGCCGCGCACTCTCCGCACGTCCCGCCTTAGCTCTACGTCCCCTTCAGCCGCTTTGTGGCGAAAACGGCGAAGACGCCGAGAAGCCCGATGGCGAGGCCGAGCCATGTCAGGGCATATTCGAGGTGGTTGTTGGGGAAGCTCACGCGCGTCAGCCCGCCGCGCGGCAGGCCGCCGGGATTGGATGCCCCGTCCGCCTCGACGATGAAGGGAGCGACGCGCGCGAGGCCGAAGGCGGCGGCGATCGCGGCCGGATCGCGCGTGAACCACTCGCCCTTGGCCGGGTCGTCGGCGGGCAGGAACCAGCCCCGCTCCTGCGGCGCGCGCATGACGCCGCTCACGACCACCTCGCCCTCGACCTGGCCGGGGGCGCGGGTCGCCGGATCGCGGTTCTCGAGGGGCACGAAGCCGCGGTTCACCACGACGATCGAGCCGTCCGGGCGGGCGAGCGGGGTGAGCACGTAGTAGCCGGCGAAGACGCGGCCGCGCTCGTCGCGCGGGGTGTTGCCGTGGACGAGCACCTCCCTGTCGTGCAGGAAGCGGCCCTCCACCGTGACGCGGCGGTATTCGTCCTCGTCCGCCCGCCAGGCCGGCCAGTCCGCCTCCGGCGGGACAGGGACCGGCGCCGCATCGATGCGGGCCTCGATGCGGGCGAGCAGCGCCTCCTTCCAGCCCATGCGCGAGAACTGCCACGCGCTCAGCGACAGGAGCACCGCGAGCACGAGGAGCGTCAGGACACCGGGAAGGATGAGGCCACGCCAGCGTGCCGCCACGATCATTTCTCCAGCCGGCCCTCCTCGGCCTTGTGATGATACTGCAGGGCGATGAGCACGCCCTTGAGCGGGCGCAGCATGCCGAGGCAGACGACGAGCGCCAGTGGCAGCGACACGACGAGATGGACCCAGAACGGCGGCTCGTAGGCGAGTTCCAGCCACAGCGCGAAGCCGCAGACGATGAAGCCGCCGATGAGCATCACGAAGACGGCTGGCCCGTCCGCCGAATCGGCGAAGGAAAAGTCGAGCCCGCAGGCGTTGCACTTCGGCGCGACTGTGAGGAAGCCACTGAACATGCGCCCCTGCCCGCACCGGGGGCAACGACCGGCAAGGCCCGTCGGGACGGGCGACTGCGGCGCGTGGTCTTCGTGGGCCATGTCTCATCCTCCATGATCCGCGCCTTTCGGCGCGCAGACGCCCTTCTAACGTAAAAGGGGCGGCTGCGGCCGCCCCTTGGTGTCGCATCACCGGCTGCGTGCACCGCCGGCGGGTCAGTGGGCCGCAGGCGTACCCGCACCCCAGACGTAGATGGCGGCGAAGAGGAAAAGCCATACCACGTCGACGAAGTGCCAGTACCAGGCGGCGAATTCGAAGCCCAGATGCTGCTTCGGCGTGAAATGGCCGAGGTAGACGCGCAGCAGGCAGACACCAAGGAAGATGGTGCCGACGATGACGTGGAAGCCGTGGAAGCCGGTCGCCATGAAGAAGGTGGCGCCGTAGATGTTGCCCGAGAAGTCGAACGCGGCGTGCGAATACTCGTAGGCCTGCACGATCGAGAAGAGCACGCCGAGGGCCACCGTCAGCCACAGGGCCTGCTTCACGCCGGCGCGGTCGTTGTGCAGCAGTGCATGGTGCGCCCAGGTCACCGTCGTGCCCGAGGTGAGCAGGATCAGTGTGTTGAGCAGCGGCAGGTGCCAGGGATCGAACGTCTCGATGCCCTGCGGCGGCCAGTGCCCGCCGGTGAACTCCGCACGCTGGAACTGGATGGCCTCGCCGGGAAACAGGCTGACGTCGAAATAAGCCCAGAACCAAGCGTAGAAGAACATCACCTCCGAGGCGATGAACAGCAGCATGCCGTAGCGGTGGTGCAACTGCACGACGCGGGTGTGGTCGCCCCGCTCCGCCTCGCGCACCACGTCGGTCCACCAGCTGAGCATGGTGTAGAGCACGCCGATGAGGCCGGCGCCGAAGACGTAGGGCCCCGCCTTGAGGCCTGCCATCGACAGGTCCTTCATCAGCATGATGGCGCCGCAGGCCATAACGAAGGCGCTGACCGAACCGAGGAGCGGCCAGGGACTCGGATCGACGAGATGGTAGTCGTGATTCTTGGCGTGAGCTTCGGCCATTTGTGTTGTCTCCGGGTCCCTCGGTCCTTGCTCGCGTGGGCAGGTTAAGCGTTCAGAGGCTTGGCTTGTCCACCGCCTGGCTGGCCGCCGTCACCGGCGCGCCACCCTTGGCGGGAAAGACGGTGTAGGAGAGCGTGAGCGTGCGGATGTCCGCGATGTCACGCTCGTTGACGATATCGGGATCGACATAGAAGACGACGGGCGCTTCCACGGTCTCACCCGGCTGAAGCGTCTGCTCGGTGAAGCAGAAGCACTGGATCTTGTTGAAATAGGCCCCGGCCAGTTCCGGCTGGACGTTGAAGGTGGCGATGCCGGTGGTCGGACGGTCGCTCGTGTTGGTGAACTTGTACATCACCGTCTTCGTCTCGCCGAGCTTGACGGTGACCTCGCGCGCCTCGGGCGTGAAGCGCCAGGAGATGCCCGGCGCGACATTCGAATCGAAGCGCACCGTGACCTCCCGCTCGGAGCGGCGCGCCGACGGCCCGTCACTGATCTGGGGCGTGCCGCCATAGCCGGTGACGCGGCAGAAGAGATCGTAGAGCGGCACGGACGCATAGGCGAGGCCGACCATGCCGACGACGACGCCGGCGCAGATGACGGCCGTGCGGCGCACGGCCGCCTTCACCTTCGGGTCCTGTCCGTTGCTGCTCATGCCCCAGCCCTCACATCGGCCTGTTCATGACGTTCTCGCCGAGTCGCGCGATCGTCATCGCGTAGAACAGGATGACGAGCAGCCCGAGAACGACGGCGATCGCGATGTTGCGTCCGCGGCGGCGCCTCGCCTCGTCGGGCGACATCCTCGGCGGGCCCCCTTCCACGGCGCGCTCCTTGTCGTCGGTGCGGTCCTTGTCCCTCATCAGCGCCCCCACCCGGCGAAAAGGCTGCCGAAACCGAGCGCCTGCTCGGCGAGCAGCGTCGCGAACAGAAGGAAGAGGTAGAGGATGGAAAAGGCGAAGAGCTGCTGCGCCGCCTTGACGGCCGCCTCCCCCTCGCGCCGGCGCAGCACGCGCCAGGCGAGCGCCACCATGCCGAGCCCGGTGACGCCGGCGACCGTCGCATAGACCGCGCCGCCGAAGCCGAGCGCCACCGGCGCAAGGCCCGCCGGGGCGAGCAGCAGCGTGTAGAGCATGATCTGCCGGCGCGTCGCGTCGGGACCGGCGACGTTCGGCATCATGGGCACGCCGGCGCGGGCATAGTCGCCTGCCTTGACGAGGGCGAGCGCCCAGAAATGCGGAGGCGTCCACAGGAAGATGATGGCGAACAGCACGAGCCCGTCGAGGCTGACGTGGCCGGTCACCGCCGCCTCGCCGATCATGGGCGGGAAGGCCCCGGCCGCACCGCCGATAACGATGTTCTGCGGCGTCGCCCGCTTCAGCCACATCGTGTAGACGACCGCATAGAAGAAGATGGTGAAGGCGAGAAAGGCCGCCGCGAACCAGTTCGAGGCGAGGCCGAGCACCAGCACCGAGCCAACCGACAGCGTCATGCCGAAGGCGAGCGCCTCGCCCGGCGCGATGCGGCCCGCCGGGATGGGGCGCCTGGCGGTGCGCGTCATCACCGCATCGATGTCGGCGTCCCACCACATGTTGAGGCAGCCGGAGGCGCCGGCGCCGATGGCGATGGCGAGCAGCGAGGCGAAGCCGAGCACCGGGTTGACGTGACCGGGCGCGATCACCATGCCGACGAGGGCAGTGAAGACGACGAGCGACATAACCCGCGGCTTGAGGAGCGCGATGTAGTCGCCGACGCTGCCTCCGGAGACCGACACCTGCGCCGCACCGGCCGCCTCGCGGCGGCCCGTCTCGGCCAGTCGGTCGCTGATCATCGCCATAACGCCCTACCCGTTCGGTTCGTCACTCAACGGCACCGTCGGTGCCTTCGCTTCTCGGCGAGGGGCCGCCCTGTACGGCCTCCGGCGGAGAAGCGGCGGCCGGGACCTGCCCGGCCGCACGCCTGTTTCATGCCGGACGATCAGTGGCCGGAGCTCGTGATCTTCGGCAGAGTCTCGTACTGATGGAATGGAGGCGGCGAGGACAGCGTCCATTCCAGCGTCGTCGCGCCCGCGCCCCACGGGTTGTCGCCGGCCTGCTGCTTGCGGACGAAGGCGAGCGCCACGCCGTAGAAGAAGATCAGGAGGCCGACGGCGAAGATGTAGGAGCCGATCGAGGAGATCAGGTTCCAGTGGGCATAGGCGTCCGGATAGTCCGCATAGCGGCGCGGCATGCCGGCGAGGCCCGAGAAGTGCATCGGGAAGAACAGGAGGTTCGCGCCGATGAACGACACCCAGAAGTGGAGCTTGCCGATCCAGTCCGGGATCACGTAGCCCGACATCTTCGGGAACCAGTAGTACCAGCCCGCGAAGAGGGCGAAGACCGCGCCGAGCGACAGCACATAGTGGAAATGCGCCACCACATAGTAGGTGTCATGCAGCGCGCGGTCGACGCCGGCGTTGGCAAGAACGACACCCGTCACGCCGCCGACCGTGAACAGGAAGATGAATCCGATCGCCCAGATCATCGGCGAGGTGAAGCGAATGGAGCCCCCCCACATCGTCGCGATCCAGGAGAAGATCTTCACGCCCGTCGGCACCGCGATGACCATCGTCGCGAAGACGAAGTAGCGCTGCGTGTCGAGCGACAGGCCAGCCGTGTACATGTGGTGCGCCCACACGATGAAGCCGACGACGCCGATCGCCACCATCGCATAGGCCATGCCGAGATATCCGAAGATCGGCTTCTTGGCGAAGGTCGACACGATATGGCTGATGATGCCGAAGGCCGGCAGGATCATGATGTACACTTCGGGGTGGCCGAAGAACCAGAACAGATGCTGGTACAGGATCGGGTCACCGCCGCCGGCCGGATCGAAGAAGGTCGTGCCGAAGTTGCGGTCCGTCAGCAGCATGGTGATGGCGCCCGCCAGCACCGGCAGGGCCAGCAGCAGCAGGAAGGCTGTCACCAGCACGCCCCAGGCGAAGAGCGGCATCTTGTGCAGCGTCATGCCCGGCGCGCGCATGTTGAGGATCGTGGTGATGAAGTTGATGGCGCCGAGAATCGAGGCAGCGCCGGCGAGGTGCAGCGACAGGATGCCGAAATCGAGCGCCGGGCCCGGATGACCCTGCACTGCGAGCGGCGGATAGACCGTCCAGCCGCCGCCGAAGCCCGTCGAGCCGGGCGCCCCCTCCATGAACAGCGATACGATCAGCAGGCAGAAGGCCGCGACCGTGAGCCAGAAGGAGATGTTGTTCATGCGCGGGAAGGCCATGTCCGGCGCGCCGATCATCAGCGGGACGAACCAGTTGCCGAACCCGCCGATGAGCGCCGGCATCACCATGAAGAACACCATGATGAGGCCGTGGCCGGTGACGAAGACGTTGAACGTCTGCGGGTTGGAGAAGAACTGCATGCCCGGCTCCTGGAGCTCGAGCCGCATACCGATGGACAGGGCTCCGCCGACCAGACCCGCAAAGAGCGAGAAGATCAGATAGAGCGTGCCGATGTCCTTGTGGTTCGTTGAATTCATCCAGCGCTGCCAGCCCCGCGGCAGGTCATGGGCATGATCGTGGGCGTGGTCGTGCGCTTGATGGGATGTTGCCGGCGAAGCCATTTGCTCAGCTCCTCGTCAGGCCATTGCTTCTTGTTGTCGGCCGGAATGGGCCGGGACGGTTCGACGGATCACTCGGCCGCGAGAGCGCGGCTCGCCACCGTCACAGGGCGGGCACCGGTTGCGGCGAACCTCTGCCGGGCCTCCACGAGCCAGGCGGCATACTGCTCCTCGCTCACCACGCGGATGGCGATGGGCATGAAGGCGTGGTTCTGCCCGCACAGCTCGGAGCACTGGCCGTAGTACATGCCCTCCTGCTCGGCGCGGAACCAGGTCTCGTTGAGGCGGCCCGGCACGGCGTCGACCTTGATGCCGAAGGACGGCATGGCAAAGGCATGGATGACGTCTGCCGAAGTGACCTGCACCAGCACGTTCTTGTTCACCGGCACGACCACCTCGTTATCGGTGGCGAGCAGCCGCGGCTGGCCCGGCTTCAACTGGTCTTCCGGCACCATGTTGGCGTCGAAGGTGAAGCTCTCGCCCTCGTTGCCGGGATATTCATAGGACCAGTACCAGGCGTGGCCCGTCGCCTTGATGACGACATCGGCCTGCGGCGGCACGAGCTGAAGCTTGAGCAGCCGGAAGGACGGCACGGCGATGACGATGAGGATGAGGACCGGCACCACGGTCCAGACCACCTCGATCAGCGTGTTGTGCGTCGTCTTGGAGGGGGTCGGGTTCGCCTTCTCGTTGAAGCGCACCATCACGTAGATGAGCAGCGCCAGGACGAAGAGCACGACCGCGCCGATGAGCCACAGGAGACCGTTGTGGAACCAGTCGATGTAGCGGGCGACCTCGGTCACCGGCGTCTGGAAGGTCATCTGCCAGGGCGAGGGCTGGCCCGTGCCCGCAAGCGCCGGCTGCGCCAGCGCGGCGGAGGCGAGCGTCAGCGCAAACATGGGCCGAAAACGAAGAAAATCGATCCGCATCGGTCGTCCGGAGCTCCCGTGATCGGCGGGGCGCGGTTCCCGGTCTCTCGCCTCGACGAACCGTCCGCCATCGTTCCGTAGGTACGCAAAACGACAGGCGGCGCTTGGCGCACCCCCTGTCTTTGATCCAGAGCAAAGACCACAACCCGGCGTGCGGCGCAACGGTGTCGTTAAAATCATTCCATGCGGCATAAACGCGCGAGCCACGTTCTCCCCGCATTTTCGCGCCGCTTTCGCCAAAGTGCCCCCGCGCGCCGTCTGTGCAGGTCAGCCGTTCTTGACAGCTGCGGGCAAGGCGTGTTCGGAACATCCTCCAGCGATTATCGCAGGCGCGGCCGCTGGCTGCGCGAATCGTTCGCATGCGGCCGCAATATCCGGCCCGAACCGTTTCGAGAGAAAGCCACGCGAATGTTGCGCCGTTCACCCGCCCCGCGTTTCCTGCCCCGCGCCGCAGCCATGGCCGTCGTGCTCGCGGGCACCCTTCTGGGCGAGCCGGCAGCCCTTGCCCAGGGCGCCGTCAAGGATACGACAGGCCACTGGCAGACGCGCTGCGAGACGCCGCCCGGCGCGCAAAAGGAACAATGTGCCATCGTGCAGAGCGTCGCGGCCGAGGATCGGCCCAACGTGACGCTGGTGGTCATCGTCCTCAAGACAGCCGATGGCCAGAGCCGGCTGCTGCGGGTGGTGGCGCCGCTGGGCGTGCTGCTGCCGGCAGGCCTCGGCCTCAAGATCGACGAGACAGATATCGGCCGGGCCGGGTTCGTGCGCTGCCTCAACACGGGCTGTATCGCCGAGGTGGTGATGGACGACAACCTGCTCGGCCAGTTGCGCGGCGGCAAGACGGCGACCTTCGTCGTCTTCCAGACGCCGGAGGAGGGCATCGGCATCCCGGTGTCGCTCGAAGGCTTCGGCGCCGGCTTCGACAAGCTGCCCTGAACGGGAGCAGCAGCACGGACACATGAATCAAAGACGGGTGGAAGCGATGCGCTCTTCGGTTTTGCTGGTCTCCCTCGCGGGTCTGCTTGCGGCATGCAGTTCAACCTCCGGAGACGGCGGCGCGGCCCAGGGCGGCGGCTCCTCGCTCGGCAATCTCCTGCGCTATGGCAGCACCACCTTGCCAGAGCGGCGCGAAGCCCCGCCGGACGAGGTGATCTGCCCCTATGTCTTCGTGTCGGACGGCGGCGCGGCCGTGCGCGCGGGCGGTGAGAGCAATGCAGGCTTGCGCTACCAGCTCACCATTTCCGAGACCGCGCGCGAGTGCACGGCCTTGCCGGGCGGCGGCATGACCATCAAGGTCGGCGTGCAGGGCCTCGCCCTCCTCGGCCCGGCCGGCGCGCCGGGCACCTTCTCATCCCCCTTCCATGTGACGATTCGCGAAGGCAACCGCGTCTATGCCTCGCGCACGCGCACTGTGTCCGCCACCGTGACGCGCGGCGAGACGCAGGGCGAGTTCCTGTTCGTGGAGGAAGGCTTCACCCTGCCACCCGACGCCACGGGCGACAATGTCATCATCGAGGTCGGCTTCGGCCGCGGCCCGGCCCAGGCGGCCCCGACGCGCGGCGCGCGCCGGCGCTGATCGCCGGAGGCGGAGCACGCCCTGTCGCGGGGCCGCACGGCGCCCGTTGACAGGACGGGCGTCCCGCTTCATGACTGGCAGGTCAACGTCGATGATCCCCGCGGGAGAGTTCGCCGCGTGCTTGGCACGTGCGCGACGCCGAAGGCGCAACCGCCCCGGACACGCTCAGGCCCAAGGACCGCGCGGGAGCTGACACTCTGGAGAGCGGGCCTGCCCAGCGGCAGGCCCCACCGAAGGGGGTAACCCGGCCTTGCCGGGGAAATCTCTCAGGTTCCCGGACAGAGGGGGCGCGAGCGGGCATTTGCCCGATCGCGAACCCTGTCGCGCGAGGAACCGTCGATGGCGTCTTCATCCCCGGGCTCAGGCCCGCTCCGGCATACGCCGCTGCACAGCCGGCACGTGGAACTCGGCGCCCGCATGGTGCCCTTCGCCGGCTATGACATGCCGGTGCAATATGCCAAGGGCATCATCGCCGAGCATCAGCACACGCGCAAAGCTGCCGGGCTGTTCGACGTGTCGCACATGGGCCAGATCGCCCTCGCGGGGCCTGACCATGAAAGCGTCGCGCGCGCCCTCGAGGCCCTCGTGCCGGCCGACATCCTCGGCCTGGCGCCCGGCCAGCAGCGCTACACCCAGCTTCTCAACGACCAGGGCGGCATCATCGACGATCTGATGGTGACGCGGCCGGCCGACGGCGATGGCCGCCTGCTCCTCGTCGTTAACGCCGCCTGCAAGGATGCCGACATCCGCCACATCCGGCACCACCTGCCCGATGGGATACGGCTCGAGGTCTTCGATGACCGTGCCCTGCTCGCCCTGCAGGGCCCGGAGGCCGAGGCCGTGCTTGCCCGCCATGCGCCGGAGGCGGAGAGCCTCGCCTTCATGAGCGCCGCCGCGATGAAGGTGGCGGGCATCGCCTGCCATGTCTCGCGCTCCGGCTATACGGGCGAGGACGGCTACGAGATCTCGGTGCCGGCCGACCGGGCCGGCGCGCTGTGGGACCTGCTCGTCGCCGAGCCCGAGGTCGCGCCCGTCGGGCTCGGCGCGCGCGATTCGCTGCGCCTCGAGGCAGGGCTGTGCCTCTATGGCCATGACATCAACGAGGAGACGTCGCCGGTCGAAGCGGCGCTCGCCTGGTCGATCCAGCGGCGCCGGCGGCAGGAGGGTGGCTTCCCCGGTTCGCACCGCATCATGGAGGAATTGGCGCACGGGCCGCTGCGCAAGCGCGTCGGCCTCCTGCCCGAGGGCCGCATGCCGGCCCGCGAGGGCACCGAGATCAAGGACGCGGCGGGTGAACTCGTCGGCGAGGTGACGTCCGGTGGCTTCGGGCCCACACTCGGCGCCCCCGTCGCCATGGGCTATGTGGCGAGCGACTTCGCGCGCGACGGCACGGCGCTCACCCTCCTCGTCCGCGGCAAGGAGATTCCGGCACGGGTCGTGCCGATGCCCTTCGTGGCGCACCGCTACAAGCGCTGACTTGAGACGTGGCTCGCAGGGGCCGCACCGGCTTTCAGGGAAACGAGACATGACCACCTACTACACCAAGGACCACGAATATATCCGCGTCGAGGGCGACACCGGCACGGTGGGCATTTCCGACTATGCCCAGAGCCAGCTGGGCGATGTGGTCTTCGTCGAGCTGCCCAGTGTCGGCAAGGCGCTGACGAAGGGGGCCGAGGCAGCCGTCGTCGAGAGCGTCAAGGCGGCGAGCGAGGTCTATGCGCCGGTCTCCGGCGAGGTCGTTGCCGTCAACGGCGCCATCGAGGAAACGCCCGCCACCGTCAATGAGGACCCGCTCGGCAACGGCTGGTTCGTCAAGATCAAGCTGAGCGATGCCGGCGAGCTCGACGGGCTGATGACCGAACAGCAGTACGACGACTATCTGAAGTCGATTTCCTGACCCGAAACGGGCGATTGGGACGAAGCCGCATGCGCTATCTACCGTTAACCGACGCCGACCGCCGCGAAATGCTCGCGCGCATCGGCGTCGCCACCGTCGATGAGCTCTTCACCGACATTCCCGAGCGCATGCGCATGGCGGCCCCGGCCGACCTGCCGCGCGCCAAGGGCGAGATGGAGGTGGAGCGCCACCTCGGCGCCATGGCGGCACGCAACGTGTCGGCCTCGTCCGTGCCCTTCTTCATCGGGGCCGGCGCCTACAAGCACCATGTGCCGGCAACGGTGGACCATCTCATCCAGCGCTCGGAATTCCTGACGAGCTACACGCCCTACCAACCGGAGATCGCGCAGGGCACGCTGCAGTACCTCTTCGAGTTCCAGACGCAGGTCGCCATGCTGACCGGCATGGAGGTGGCCAATGCCTCCATGTACGACGGCTCGACCGCCGCGGCAGAAGCCGTGCTGATGGCCCACCGCGTGACGCGGCGGCGCAAGGCCGTGCTCTCCGGCGGCATTCACCCGCATTATGCCGAGGTGATGACGACGCTGTCCGACCTCGCCGGTGACGAGGTGGTGCGCCTCCCGCCGGACGTCACCGCCACCGAGGACCTTCTCGCCGCCATCGACGACAGCGTCTCCTGCGTCGTCGTGCAGACGCCGGACGTCTTCGGCAACCTGCGCGACCTCAGGGCCGTCGCCGACAAGGCGCATGCCCACGGCGCGCTCCTCGTCGCCGTCTTCACCGAGGCCGTGTCGCTCGGGCTCGTCGAGGCGCCCGGCGCCATGGGCGCCGACATCGTCGCCGGCGAGGGCCAGTCGATCGGCAACGCCCTGTCCTTCGGCGGGCCCTACGTCGGCCTCTTCGCCACGCGGCAGAAGTTCGTGCGCCAGATGCCGGGCCGCCTCGCCGGCGAGACGGTGGACGCGGACGGGCGGCGCGGCTTCGTGCTGACGCTCTCGACGCGCGAGCAGCACATCCGCCGCGACAAGGCGACGTCGAACATCTGCACCAACTCGGGTCTGTGCTGCCTCGCCTTCACCATCCACATGTCGCTGCTCGGCGAAGCCGGGCTGGCGCGCCTGGCCCGCGTCAACCACGCCAATGCGGTGAAGCTCGCCGAGGCGCTCGCCGCCGTGCCGGGCGTGAAGGTGCTCAACGAGACCTTCTTCAACGAGTTCACGCTGCGGCTGCCCAAGCCAGCCGCCGCCGTGGTCGAGGCGATGGCCGACCACCACGTGCTCGCCGGCGTGCCGGTGCCGCGCCTCCTGCCCGGTGCCGGCCTCGACGACCTCCTCCTCGTCGCCTCCACCGAAGTGAATACCGACGCCGACCGGGCCGCCTTCGTCGCCGCCCTTACGGAGGTGCTGTGATGCTGAATCGCCAGGGACGTCCCACCACGCCGGGCGCGGGTGTTGAGAGTGCCCACCCGACCTTCACCGGCAACCGCGCCCTCCAGCAGGAGGAGCCGCTGATCTTCGAGTTCGGCCGCACGGATGTGACCGGTGTCGATCTCGACGAGCCGGCGCCCGTGGCTGACCGCCTCGGCGGCCTCAAGCGCAAGGACACCATCGGCCTGCCCGGCCTCTCGGAGCCGGAGGCGATGCGCCATTACGTGCGCCTGTCGCAGAAGAACTACGGTATCGACACCGGTCTCTTCCCGCTCGGCTCGTGCACCATGAAGCACAATCCGCGCCTCAACGAGCGGATGGCGCGGCTGCCGGGCTTTGCCGACATCCACCCGCTGCAGCCAGCCTCCACCGTGCAGGGGGCGCTGGCGCTCATGGATGAACTCGCCCACTGGCTGAAGGAACTGACCGGCATGCCGGCCGTGACGCTGTCGCCCAAGGCCGGCGCGCATGGCGAACTCGCCGGCATGGCGGCGATCAAGGCGGCCATCGCGGCCCGGGGCGAGACGGCCACGCGCAACGTCGTGCTGGTGCCCGATTCGGCCCACGGCACCAATCCCGCCACCGCCGCGCTCATCGGCTTCACGGTGAAGGCGGTGCCGGCGCGAGAGGACGGCACGGTCGATCCGGCCGAGGTGGCGAAGCTCGCGGGGCCCGACACCGCCGCCATCATGCTGACGAACCCGAACACCTGCGGGCTCTTCGAGCGCGATGTCGTCGAGATCGCTCGCGTCATCCACGAGGCGGGCGGCTATTTCTACTGCGACGGGGCGAACTTCAACGCCATCGTCGGCAAGGCGCGGCCCGGCGACCTCGGCGTCGATGCCATGCACATCAACCTGCACAAGACCTTCTCGACGCCGCACGGCGGCGGCGGGCCGGGCGCGGGGCCGGTGGTGCTGTCGGACCGGCTCGCTGCCTTCGCCCCCCTGCCCTATGTGAGGCTCGATGACGGGCGCTTCTCGCTCGTCGAGCACGCGGCGGTATCGGACCAGTCCCCGCTCGGGCGGCTCACGGCCTTCCACGGCCAGATGGGCATGTTCGTGCGCGCGCTCGCCTTCATGCTCTCGCACGGGGCGGACGGGCTGAAGCAGGCCTCGGAAGATGCGGTGCTCAACGCCAACTATGTGCGCGCATGCCTCGCGGACCTGATGTCGCTGCCCTTCGGCAACCGCGCCTGCATGCACGAGGTGCTGTTCGACGATGCCTGGCTCAAGGGCACGGGGGTGACGACGCTCGACTTCGCCAAGGCGATGATCGACGAGGGCTACCACCCGATGACGGTCTATTTCCCGCTCGTCGTGCACGGGGCCATGCTGATCGAGCCGACGGAGAGCGAATCGAAGGCCTCCCTCGACCTCTTCATCGCCACGCTGCGCGACCTCGCCTTCGCCGTGCGCGACGGGGACACGGCACGTTTCACCGGGGCCCCCTATCTGGCCCCGCGCCGGCGCCTCGACGAGACCCGTGCGGCGCGCCAGCCGGTGCTGCGCTGGACGGCGCCCGCGCCGGTCGCGGAAGCGGCGGAGTAGGCCGTCGGCGGCCTGTCACCTCGCCCCTGAGTCGGGCGTCTTCTCCCCTCCCCCTTGCGGGGAGGGGCGAGGGGGCAGGGTCGTGACGCAGAACACGGTCTCCTGCATGCTGCGCCCCACCCCTACCCCTCCCCGCAAGGGGGGAGGGAAATCGCGGGCTCAGTTCCCGTTCACCGTGCCGCTGACATAGCCACGCATGGGGCCGAGACCGGTCGGCACGCGCACGTCGAGCGTGGCGCGCCCGCCGGCCATGGTACCGGTCGCCCCGTTGCGGGTCATCCCCTCGGCCCGCACCCGCCCGCCGAGGCGCACGCAGGTGCTCGTACCGGCGATCTGCACGAAGCCCGGGCCGTGGACGGCGCAATGGCCGACCGAATCCCCACGTGACGGCGGGGGCAGCTGCATGCGCTCGTCGGCAGTGGCGGCAGCCGAGAGCCCTGCGGCGAAGGTTGTGCCCGTGACGAGCAGTACCGCGATGCGGCGAGCCGTGCGTGCCATGACCGTCTCCCGAGCGATGGAGGGGCCATCAATCCACAGGGCGGCGGCGCGATCAAGGCATGCCCTACCCCGCGTGACGTTTCTTCCCATAGCTGCATCGATCAGAGCATGGCCCCAAAAGGAACGGCCGCCCGAAGGCGGCCGCTCGATCGTTGATCCGTCCCGAGGGCTCAGTTGAGTTTGCCCTTCACCTCACCGAGCCCCTTGGCGAAGATGTCTTCGGCCAGCTTGCCCTTGACCGTATCGCGCAGGATCTGCTCGGCCGCCTTGACGGCAGCGTCGGCCGCAGCGGCACGGACTTCGGCAGCAGCCTGGGCCTCGGCCTGGGCGATCTTGGCCTCCGCGGCGGCGGTGCGGCGGGCGACGAACTCGGCGACCCGCTCATGCGCCTCCTTGGCCACGCGTTCCGCTTCCTCACGGGCGCTCGTCACGATAGCCGCCGCCTCGGCTTCGGCCGCCTGGCGCTTGGCCTCGTACTCCTTGAGCAGGGCCTCGGCCTCGCCGCGCAGGCGAGCCGCTTCCTCGAGCTCGGCCTTGATACGGTGGCCCCGCTCGTCGAGCGCCTTGCCGGCGATCTTGTGTGCGCCGGCGCGCAACACGATCGCGAAGAAGATGACGAAGGCGACGGCGACCCAGAAGGTGGTGTTTTGGAGCATCAGACCGCCCTCACTGCGCCATGGCCTTGCCGACGGCCGTTGCCACCGCGTCCCTCGCCGGGGCCTGACCCGTCAGGCGCTCGACGATAGCCGCCGCGGCATCGCCGGCGATGGCCTCGACATTGCCCATGGCCTTCTCCTTGCCCGCAGTGATGCGGGCCTCGGCATCGGCCAGGTTGCGCGCCAGCTCCGCCTCGAGCGCAGCGCGCTTTTCCGCCGTCTCGGCCGCGAGCTTGTCGCGCGTCTCCTGCGCCAAAGCCTGGGCCCGGCCGCGCGCCTCTGCCAACGCCTTCTCGTAGGCCTCGCCGGCCTCCTCGGCCCGAGCCTTCGATTCAGCGGCGATCCTGAGGTCACCGGCGATCCGGCTGCGGCGATCCTCCAGGATGCCGGAGAGCCGCGGCACGATCACCCGCGACATCAGCAGATAGAGGACGGCGAAGGTGATCGCCAACCAGAGGAGCTGTGAGCCGAAGGTATTGACGTCGAAAGGCGGGAAGTTCGCACCTTCGCCCTCGATGCCTGGCACTTCGGCATGCGCGGTGATCGGTTGAGCCATGGCGGTTCAGTCTCTCAAGCGAAGGGCGCACGAGGCGCCCTTCCAACCCGTTGATCGGCAGGTCGGCTCAGCCGCGTTACGCGACGAAGAGCAGGACCAGCGCGACGACGAGCGCGAAGATGCCGAGACCTTCGGCGAGAGCGGCACCGATGAAGGTGCGGCCGAACTGCGAATCGGCGGCCGACGGGTTGCGCAGGGCGCCCGACAGGTAGTTGCCGAAAATGTTACCCACGCCCATGGCGGCAAGCCCCATGCCAAGGCAGGCGAGGCCAGCGCCGATGTACTTCGCAGCAACGGGATCCATCACAAGGTCTCCTGAGGTTCGTATGAGGCTGGTTTCAAGACTACCGACGCGCCCTGTCAGTGCCCCGGGTGCAACGCGTCGTGAAGGTAGATGCAGGTCAGGATCGTGAAGACATAGGCCTGCAGGAAGGCGACGAGGAACTCGAAAGCCGTGAGCGCCACCGCCATCGCGAGCGGCAGCGCCGCCCCCGCAACGCCGAGAACGCCCGTCATGCCGCCGCTGGCGGCCAGACCACCGAGGGCGACGATGAACCCGGCGAAGACCTTGAGCGCCACGTGGCCGGCGAGCATGTTCGCGAACAGACGCAGCGACAGCGAGATAGGGCGCGACAGGAAGGAGATGAGCTCGATCACCACCATGAATGGCAGCAGCCAAGCAGGCACGCCCGAGGGCACGAAGAGCCCGAGGAAGTGGGTGCCGTGCTTGACGAAACCGTAGACGATCACGGTGCCGATGACGAGGATCGCCAGGGCAAAGGTGACAATGACATGGCTCGTCACCGTGAAGAAGCCCGGGATCATGCCAAGCATGTTGCAGGTCAGCACGAACATGAAGAGCGAGAAAACGAAGGGAAAGAACTTCATCCCCTTCTCGCCCGCCGATTGCCGCAGCGTGTTGGCGACAAACTCGTAAAGCATCTCGGCCGCCGCCTGGGCACGGCCCGGCACCAGCGAGCGGCCCGCCGTCGCGGCCGTGAAGCCGAGCGTAATCAGCGCCACCGCGCCGACCATGAAGAGCGCCGAGTTCGTGAAGGCGATCTCCTGCCCGCCGATATTGCCGAGGGGGATGAGATTCTTGATCTCGAACTGCTCGATCGGGTTCGCAGCCATCGCCGACCTTCTGTCCCTGCGCGGATCGCCCGGCGGCGGACGCCGACGGGCCTTGGAAACGTCACTTCTGCCCGCCCTTTCCACCCCACCCGGGGAACGCGCCGGAGGCGCGCGCCAGATTGAGCATGCCGGCGCAGAAGCCGAGCAGGAGGCAGACAATCAGACCCCACGGTGCCGTGCCGGCCAGACGATCGATGATCCAACCGAGCAGTCCGCCGGCGATCACGCCCGACACGAACTCGGCGGACAGGCGGAAGGCCTGCCCGAGTGCGCTCTGGTTCGACATCGACCCCGACGCAGGCTCCACATCCTTCGGCTGATGGGCGGCAACGCGCCGGAGCCCTTCATCCAGATGCCTGAGCCTTGCCGAAAGATCGGCCGGTCCACCGTCGGCCGGCTTTCCGGCACCATCCTTCCGCTCGTCGGGTTTCGCCACGCGATCCTCCCGTGCGGTTGAAAGTGCACCGAAAATCCGGCCTGGAAGCCGGGCGCACCATATTGTCGTGCCCCACCCCTGTCAAGAATGCGGCAGAAACAATCAATTATTTGATATTCAAGGAAAATTCCGATCCAGACGGCCATGTGCCACCACTCATGAACAATTGGCGCGCCAATTGCCGGGTCAAACCGCCTCCAGAATTTGCTCGGCGGCCGCAAGATCGACGGACACGAGCTGCGAGACGCCGCGCTCGGCCATGGTCACGCCGAAGAGCCGGTTCATGCGCGCCATGGTGATGGGATTGTGAGTGATGACGAGGAAGCGCGTCTGCGTCTGACGCACCATGTCCTGCAGGAGATCGCAGTAGCGCTCGACATTGGCGTCGTCGAGCGGGGCATCGACCTCGTCGAGCACGCAGATGGGCGAGGGATTGGTGAGGAAGACGGCGAAGATGAGCGCCGTCGCGGTGAGGGCCTGCTCGCCGCCCGAAAGCAGCGTCATCACCTGCGGCTTCTTGCCGGGGGGGCGTGCGAAGATCTCGAGCCCGGCCTCCAGCGGATCGTCGGAATCGACAAGTGACAATTCGGCCGAACCGCCGCCGAACAGCGTCGTGAACAGGCGCTGGAAATGGCCGTTGACCACGTCGAAAGCGGCAAGCAGGCGCTCCCGCCCCTCCTTGTTGAGGCTGGCAATGGCCTGGCGCAGGCGGCGGATGGCCTCGGTCAGGTCGTCGCGTTCCTTGACGAGCGCCTCGCGCTTGGCTTCCGCCTCCTCGAGCTCGATGTCGGCACGCAGGTTGACGGCACCGAGCCGCTCCCGGTCGGCCTTGAGCTGGGCGACGCGCCCTTCGACGTCACCGGCCGGCGGCAGGGCGGCATCGGCGACGACGCCCGCTAGCTCGTGCAGCCCCGCGGGAGTCGAATCGAGGGCCTCGCCAATGTGACGCACGACATCGGCCAGGCGCGCCCGCGCCGCCTCGAGCCGCGCTTCCGTTCCGGCCCGCGCCTCGCGCACCGCCGACAGCTGTTCCAGCGCCGCCCGGGCCGCCCTGTCGGCCTCGGCGAGCTTCGTCTCGCCCTCGGCCAGCTGATCGCCCGCCTCGCGCCGGCGCTCCTCCGCCGCCTCGATCTCAGCCACGAGCGCGCGGCGGCGCAACTCGAAATCTTCGGGCGCCTCCGCCAGTGTAGCCTGCTCGATCACCGTCTCCTCGATCCGGTGCTCGATCTCGCCGATGGCGGACAACGCCCGCGTGCGCCGCTCCTTCCAGGCCCGGACCTCGGCGGCGATCGCCTCGCGCCGGCGGGCGCGCAACTCGGCCTCGCGCTGCAGCGTCTGGGCGGCGGCGCGGGCCTCGGCGGCGGCGCTGCGCCGCTCGGCGACCCGGGTGCGCGCCTCCAGCACGTCCTTCTCGACCGCAGCGACATCGCCGCTACGCGCCAAGGCCTCCCGCGCCTCCGCGATCCGGCGGCGCGCCTCCTCCTCGTCGGCGACGATGCGGCTCAGCGCCTCGTCGAGGGCGGAGCGGCGGGTCGCGACCTGTGCCGCCCGGCGCTCGGCGGCGGCGAGCTGCTCGCGCGCGCCGTCGAGGGCGCGCCGCGCGGCGCGCGCCGCTTCGAGCGCATCGCCCTCGCGCTGGGCCGCCTCGCGAATCGCCGCCTGGGCGCGGTCGAGCCCGGCGCGGTGCATCTCCGCCTCCTCACGCGCTTCGGCGGCAGCGGCGAGAAGGTCGTTGAGCCGGTTGCGCTCGGCGAGGCGACGCGTTGCCGCCTTCGGCGCACCGGCCTCGGCGACGAGGCCGTCCCAGCGCCATACCGCGCCATCGGACGAGACCAGCGTCTGGCCCGGCTTCAGCTCCCGGCTGAGGCGCTCGCCGTCCGCTTCCGCGACGAGGCCGACCTGTGACAGGCGGCGCGCAAGCTCGGGCACGCCACGCACATGCGCGGCAAGAGGCCGGGCCTCCGCCGGCAGGACCGGATCGTCCGGGGCCGCGGCGGGGGTCGTCCAGCGGGCCGGCGCGGCCGGATCCGTCGACAGGTCGAGATCGTCGCCGAGCGCGGCGCCGAGGGCCGCCTCGAAGCCCTTGTCGACGGCAAGCGCGTCGACGACCGGGGCAAAGGTGCCTTCGGCGGGCGCGGCGAAGAGCTTGGCGAGCGTCGCCGCCTCCGCCTCCAGCCGGTCGGCCTGGCGGCCTGCCTCGCTCGCGGGACCGCGCAGGCGGGCCTCGGCCTCGCGCGCGGCGGCCAGGGTCTCGCGCGCCTCGGCGGCGGCGATTTCCGTCTCCTCCAGCCGCTCCTCGGCGATCGCGAGCTCCTCGGCGAGACGGGCGATCGCCTCCGGCTCGGTGCCCTCGGTGTCGAGCGCGGCGCGCTCGGCCTCGATACGCCGGCGCTCGCCGGCCAGGCGCTCGGCCCGGGCGGCTTCCTCGCGCTCGGCCCGTTCGAGGCCGGCACGATGGGCGTTGAGGTCCGACACCTGCTGCTGCAGGGCAGCGAGCGCCGCCTCGGCCTCGACGAGGTCGCTGTCGAGATCGACGAGCGCGGCCTGCGCCTCCTCGACGAGGACGGCACCGTCCTCGCCCTCCGCGGCGAGGGCCGCATCCTCCTCGCCGAGGCGCTCGGCGGAGGCGGCGGCATCGGCGGCGAGCGCCGTCTCGCGCGCAAGGTCACGGTCGAGCTCGGCCTTGCGGCGCACCAGCTCGGCGGCGCGGTCCCTCGCCCGGCGCTCCTCGTTGTCGAGCTCGGTGCGGGCATTGACGAGGCGCTGCAGCACGGCGCCCGCCGCGGCGGCGGCCTCGCGCAGCTTCGGCATCTCGTGCGCGGCGATGGCCTGGAGCCGCGCCGTCTCGGCCTGCACGCGCGTCGCCTCGGCGACGTCGCGCACCTGAGCCTCCAGCTCCCGCTCGGCGGCGGCCGCCTGGTCACGCGCCTCGCGATAGGCGATCAGCGCCAGCATCGCCTCGAGCTTGCGGATGTCGGCCGAGAGCGCGCGATAGCGCTGCGCCTGCCGGCCTTGGCGGCGCAGGCCGTCGATCTGCCCACCGATCTCGCCAAGCACGTCTTCGAGACGCTGCAGGTTGTCCTCCGCCGCGCGCAGGCGCAGCTCGGCCTCGTGGCGCCGGGTGTGCAGGCCGGCGATGCCCGCGGCATCCTCGAGAATGCGGCGGCGCGCCTGGGGCTTGGCCGCGATCAGCTCACCGATCTGGCCCTGGCGCACCATGGCCGGCGAACGGGCGCCGGTTGCCGCATCGGCAAAGAGGAGCTGCACGTCACGGGCACGCACCTCGCGGCCGTTGATGCGATAGGTCGATCCCGACTCGCGCACGATCTTGCGCGACACCTCGAGCGTATCCGCGTCATTGAAGGCGGCCGGCGCGATGCGCTCGCCATTGTCGATGGTAAGCGTGACCTCGGCGCTGTTGCGCGCCGGCCGGTTGCCGGAGCCGGCGAAGATGACGTCATCCATGCCCGAGGCGCGCATGGACTTGTGCGAACTCTCGCCCATCACCCAACGCAGGGCCTCGACGAGGTTCGACTTGCCGCAGCCGTTCGGGCCGACGACGCCCGTCAGCCCCGGCTCGATATGGAAATCGGCCGGCTCGACGAAGGACTTGAAGCCCACGATCCTGAGGCGCGTGAGCTTCATGGGGGGGAACCTGCGGAAACGTGTAGGCCGGTGGCGCGCAGGCGCGCGGCCGGCGCGGCCCGATCAGCCGCCAACAAGAGGCGTGAGGATCTTGTCGAGTTCCTCAACAGTCAGCGCCCCCGACTGCTTCTGGCCATTGATGAAGAAGGTCGGCGTGGCGTTGACGCCAAAGGTCTCGACCCCGCGGTTCTTCACCGCGTTCACGGCATCATAGACCTTCTGGTCCTTCAAGCAGGCCTCGAAACTTTCCTGTGTGAAACCCGCCTGCTTCATGAGCTGCAGCAGCGCGTCGAGCGGCTTGTCGGAGAAGGCCCACACCTGCTGCTTGTCGAACAGCATGTCGGTGACGGGGTAGTATTTGTCGTTGCCGGCGCAGCGGGCCAGCATGAAGCCGGCGGTGGCCAGCGGATCGAGCGGGAACTCGCGCAGGATGAAGCGCACCTTGCCCGTATCAATGTATTTCGCCTTCAGGGTCGGGAAGGTGTTGGCATGGAAGGTGGCGCAGTGCGAGCAGGTCACCGACGCATATTCGATGATGGTGACCGGCGCGTCCGCCTTGCCGAGGGTGACATCGCCGAGCGGACCGGCGACGTCGAGGTCGCTCGGGCTGAAGGACTGGGCGAGTGCCGGCAGGGCGACCAGCCCGCCGAGGGCGGTGACAACGGCGCCAGCCGCCAGGTTCAGGATCACACGACGCCTGGTCGTCATCTCGTCAGTCTCCCGAATGAACGCGCCGGCGAAGATGCCCGGCCGAAAGGTCGCGACACCATAAGGACGGCGGCGAATGTGGCAAGAGATACGTGGCCGCCCGGCTTTCACGCCTTTGTGTCCCGCCCCTGCGACAGGACGGCGCAGCCGAGCCGCTCCAGCGCCGCGCGCAGCTTGTCGTCCGCGACGTCGCCGATATCGCGGGCGACGCTCGCCCGAGTCGCCTCGTCGACGGCCGGCGCGGGCTGGCGCGGCGCCGGACGCGCGATCGGCCCTTGGCGCAGGGCGAGGCGGCCGACGCAGCGCCAGCCGAAATGAGCGTTGACGCGCTCGACCACGACGGGGGCCATGTGCTGCAGGTCGAGCGCGAAGCTCGAGGCGACGCGCACCACCAGCGTCGCCGGCTCGGAGCGCTCGTCGGGCGCCATGTGACGGTGGCGGCGCGGCCATTCGAGCCGCATCGGCTCGGTGAAGCGGGCAAGGCGCTCGCCAACGATCTCCGGCCAGGCGAGGACGATATCCGAGGAGGCGAAGCCTTGCGCGGCAAGCGCCGGAGCAATGCAGCGCTCGACGAGGTCGGACAGGTGCTTGGGAGCCGCCATGGAATCTGATGCCGATGCTTGCGCCGCGCGGGCGGCCGGTTATGAGAGGGGCCATGGTATCCGTCCTCGACGCGCCCTCCAAGACCGACAGCACCGAAAGCGCCGCCGCGCTGCTGGCGTGGTACGACCGCCACAGGCGCATTCTGCCCTGGCGGGCCCTGCCCGGCGAGACGCCGGACCCTTACCGCGTCTGGCTGTCCGAGATCATGCTGCAGCAGACGACAGTGACGGCCGTGAAGCCCTATTATGAGCGCTTCCTCGCCCGCTTCCCAACCGTCGAGGCGCTGGCGCAGGCGCCGCAGGAGGCGGTGATGCAGGCCTGGGCGGGCCTCGGCTATTATTCGCGCGCCCGCAACCTGCACGCCTGCGCCAAGATGGTCGTCGCCGTGCACGGCGGGCGCTTTCCCGCCGAGGAGAAGGCGCTTCTTTCCCTGCCGGGCATCGGCGCCTATACGGCCGGGGCGATCGCGGCGATCGCCTTCGGCAAGGTCGCGGTCGCCGTCGACGGCAATGTCGAGCGCGTCATGAGCCGCCTCCACGCCGTCACGGAGCCGCTGCCCAGCGCCAAGCCGCTCATCCGGGAGCTGACGCTGGCGATGGTGCCGCAGCGCCGGCCGGGCGACTTCGCCCAGGCGCTGATGGACCTCGGCGCCACCATCTGCACGCCGAAGAAGCCGGCCTGCGTCCTCTGCCCCCTCGCCTTGCCATGTCGCGCCCGCGCCGCGGCGTTGGCCGAGACCTTCCCGCGCAAGGAGACGAAAACCACCGGGCGGCTGCGCCGCGGCGCGGCCTTCGTCGCGCTGCGTGCGGACGGCCGCGTGCTCCTGCGCACGCGGCCGCCGAAGGGCCTGCTCGGCGGCATGGCTGAAGTGCCGGTGAGCGACTGGCGGCACGATTACGCAATCAGCGAGGCGCTGCGGGACGCGCCGCTGGCGGGCCCCTGGCGCCGGGCACCGGGCACGGTGCGGCACGTCTTCACGCATTTCCCGCTGGAGCTCGCCGTTTTCACGGCGACGTTCGGCATCGATACCGCGCCGCCCGCCGGCGGGCGCTGGGTGCCCCGGCACGATCTTGCCGGCGAGGCGCTGCCCAATGTCATGCGCAAGGTGCTGGAGAAGGCGCTGGGGGGCTGAGCGCCGTCATCGGCGCGGAGTACGTGGCGTGGCGATAGACATGAGGCGAGCCTTCGGCTCGGCTTCGCGCGATGGACCCCGGCTCGCCTTCCGCTTCGCTCCATGCGTTCGGGGAACGAGGTTCCTCTAGGGAACGAGGTTCCTCTCAAAGCACGCCCTTGTTTTCCGGCCCGCATGCGCGAAGCGCAGGCGAGAGCCGGGAACCAGCGCAAGAAGCCGATGCCCGAGGAGGGCATCGCCGCATCTTGTCACCCACCGTCCGCCTGCGGCGCGTAGGTGCCGAAGCTCCACAGATTCCCTTCGAGGTCGCGGGCCGTGTATTCGCGCGAGCCGTAAGGCTGGTCCTTGATGTCGAGGACGATCTCGGCGCCGGCTGCCTTCGCGCGGGCATAATGGGCGTCGGCATCGTCGACGACGACATAGATGCCCTGGTTGACGGCGCCAAGCTCGGCCGGCGTGCGCATGCCGAGGGCGTCGTCCTTCATCTCGCCGAGCATGATGAAGCCGCCGTCGTAGGACAGCTCGGCATGGGCGACCTTGCCGACCTCATCCTCATAGACCGCATGGCGGGCCAAGCCGAAGGCCTCGCACAGCCAGCCGATAGCCTTCTGCGCATCGCGATAGCGCAGGAAGGGGATGATGCGTGCCTTGCCCTGCCGTTCCGTCGTCATGGCCACCTCCGCAAGCTCGTTGAAGTGCTATCGTGGAGCGCCACGATGGCAAAGGCGTGGCTCGTCAGCCGCGCGCCGGCCAGACCTCGCGGTCGATGTCGAGATCCGGGAAGCGGCTCGAATCGAAGACGGGGTTGTCGATGCCCTCGGCAATCTGCCGGTCGTAGTCCCGCATGACGCGCAGGCCGGTGCGGAACAGGAGCGCGACGGCGACGAGGTTGACGACGGCGAGCAGGCCCATGGTGATGTCGGCGAAGGCGAAGACGGTGCTGAGATCCTGCACCGATCCCCAGAAGACGAGCGCCATCACCATGATGCGGAAGACGGTAAAGACGGTGATATCGTTGCCGGAGAAGAAGTCGATGCTCGTCTCGCCGAGGTAGTAGTTATAGATGATCGAGGTGAAGACGAAGAGCATCAGGGCGATGCTGACGTAGATCCGCCCCCATTCGCCGACGAAACCCGCCACCGCCTGCTGGGTGAGCGCAACGCCCGCCGGCTCCCCGCCCGGCGCAAAAGCCGGCGACAGGAGGATGATGAAAGCGGTGCAGCTGCAGATGACGATGGTGTCGATGAAGACGCTGAACGCCTGCACGATGCCCTGTGAGGCAGGGTGCGGCACATGGGCGACGGCCGCAACGTTCGGCGCGCTGCCGAGCCCCGCCTCGTTCGAGAAGAGGCCGCGCTTGACGCCGAGGAGGATGGCCGCCCCCATGCCCCCGCCGATGGCTGGCTCGAGGCCGAAGGCGCTCTTGACGATGAGCGCGAAGACGGCAGGCACTTCGCCGAGATGGGTCACGACCACGAAGAGCGCGAGCAGGATGTAGCCGCCGGCCATCACCGGCACCAGCACGTCGGCTACCTGGGCGATGCGCTTGACGCCGCCGAAGATGATGATGCCGAGCACCACGGTCAGCGCCGCCCCCGTCCAGTGCGGGGCGATGCCGAACGAATCGGCCAGGGAGGTGGCGACCGTGTAGGACTGCACTGCGTTGAAGCCGAAGCCGAAGGTGACGAGCAGCAGCACCGAGAAGACCATGGCGAGCCAGCGCTGCCGGAGGCCGCGGGCGATGTAGAAGGCCGGCCCGCCGCGATAGCTGCCGTCAGGCTCGGGCTGTTTGTAGAGCTGGGCGAGCGTGCACTCGAAATAGCTCGTCGCCATGCCGATGAGCGCGACGATCCACATCCAGAAGATGGCGCCGGGCCCGCCGAGCGTGATGGCCACCGCCACGCCCGCGATATTGCCAGCGCCGACCCGCCCGGCAACGCTCAGCATCAGTGCCTGGAAGGAACTGAGATGCCCCGGCTGCCGGCGCACCGCCTCGCCGAGCACGCCGAACATGCGCCCGAAATAGCGGAACTGCACGAAGCGCGAGCCGACGCTGAAGACAAGGCCGAGGGCAATCAGGCCGACGACGAGAACCTTCCCCCACAGAAGGTCGTCGAGAAAAGCGAGCATTCCCATTCTCCTCCCTGTGATGGCGGCTGCAGCTGCCGCCCTACTGCCAGGCGTCCGGACACCCTGTTGTTGGACCTCTTCTTGGCGGCAGCCGAACGATGAGGCCGGGGAGTGCGCGGCGGGGGGTGGAATGTCAACGGGCAGGATGTGCCGGGCGTCTCGCCGCCCCGGCAACGGGTGCCTCAGGCGGCCTCCGCCATGGCCGCCCTGAGCGCGCTGCGGAAGGTGTCGATGACAACGAGTTCGCCGTTCTGCTCGGCGTGCCAGAAGGTCCAGCCGTTGCAGGACGGCAGCCCCTGCACGAGGGCGCCGATCTTGTGGATGGAGCCGACGGCCGGCGGGACGCTCAGCGTGCCATCGGCGCGCACCGTCGCCCGCCAGCGGCGCCGCGCATCCGTCAGCACGGTGCCGGGCGCAACGAGACCGGCCTCGACGGCTGCGAGGAAAGGCACGCGCGGCTCGGTGCGCTTGGCCGGGGCGGCGGCAAAAGCCGCGGCATCGACGGGCTGCGCCGCGGCGATCCGTGCCTCGGCGGCGGCGGCATAGGCCGGCTCGCGTTCGATGCCGATGAAATGGCGACCGAGCTTCTTGGCCACGGCCCCGGTCGTGCCGGAGCCGAAGAAGGGGTCGAGCACCACGTCGCCCGGGTTGGTAGCGGCGAGCAGCACGCGCGCGAGCAGGGCCTCGGGCTTCTGCGTCGGGTGCAACTTGCGTCCGTCGGCGTCCTTCAGGCGCTCCTCGCCGGTGCACAGCGGGATGAACCAGTCCGAGCGCATCTGCGTGTCTTCGTTGCCCGCCTTCAGAGCCTCGTAGTGGAAGGTGTAGTTCTTTGCCTCGGGCCCGCGTGCCGCCCAGATCAGAGTCTCGTGCGCATTGGTAAAGCGGCGGCCGCGGAAGTTCGGCATCGGGTTGGCCTTGCGCCACACGACGTCGTTGAGGATCCAGAAGCCGATGTCCTGCAGCGCCGTGCCGACGCGGAAGATGTTGTGGTAGGAGCCGATGACGAAAAGCGTCGCGTTTTTCTTCATCACGCGCCGGCACTGGGCGAGCCAGGCACGTGTGAAGGCATCGTATTCGGCGAAGCTCCCGAACTTGTCCCAGTCGTCGTCAACGGCATCGACGAGGCTGTTGTCGGGACGCGTCAGCGCCCCCTCGAGCTGGAGGTTGTAGGGCGGATCCGCGAAGACGAGGTCGACGCTCTCGTCCGGCAGGCTGTACAGCCCGGCGAGACAATCGTCGAGGATGATCCGGTCGAGGGGCACGCCTGCCCTGTTCACCCGACCCGACGGCGCGGGCGCCCCGGTACGCGAGACCTTGATCCGGGGCGCGGCGCCGACGGCACCGGTACGCGAAATACCCATGTCGTCTTTACCGGTTACGCTACTGACGAACCGGATCATGCAGACGATCGGTAAAGGCGAGGTTGAACGTGGTTAATGGTGCAATGTGTCGTTTTGGGGCTGCAATTTTTGCCCAATCGGAAAGACAGTCGGCTGCCGCTGGTGGGCAGTCGGCAGGGGGCATGAACGCGTGATCCACCGGCGCGCCGCGTGGATGCGGGCCCAGGCGCCCACCGATAAGCCAGGGCCTACTGCCGGACCGGCTCCAGCCCCTTGAACGGTGCCATGCCGGCGCGCGCGAGGGCATCGACGCGCTCGTTCTCCGGGTGGCCGGCGTGGCCCCGCACCCAGTGCCAGGTGACGTCGTGGCGCTGGCGGGCCGTGTCGAGACGGCGCCAGAGATCCTCGTTCTTCACCGGCTTCCTGTCGGCCGTCTTCCAGCCGCGGGCCTTCCAGCCGTGCATCCACTGGGTGATGCCGTGGCGCACATATTGCGAATCGGTGAAGAGGTCGACCGCGCAGGGGCGCTTGAGGGCCTCGAGCGCCATGATGGCCGCCATCAGCTCCATGCGGTTGTTGGTCGTTTCGGGCTCGCCGCCCGACAATTCCTTCTCTTTGCCCTGATAGACGAGGAGCGCGCCCCAGCCGCCGGGGCCAGGGTTGCCCGAGCAGGCACCGTCCGTATAGATCGCCACCCTGTCCCTGGTCATCGGGCGAGGCCGTATTCGGCCGCGCTCGCGACACGGCGGTGGAACGAGAGCTTGCGGTCGTATTCGAGCGGGTCCTTCGGCTTCACCAGCGCCCCCGGGGGGACGTCGAGCCAGTCGACGAGCCGCGTCAGCATGAAGCGCAGGGCCGCGCCCCGGCACAGGATGGGGAGCGCCGCGACCTCGGCGTCCTCGAGCCGGCGCACGCGCTCATAGGCCGTGAGCATCGCCTGGCCCTTCGTCAGGTTGAACGAGCCGTCCGCCTCGAAGCACCAGGCGTTGAGGCAGATGGCGAGGTCGTAGGCGAAGGCGTCCGTGCAGGCGAAGTAGAAGTCGATGAGGCCGGACAGCCGGCCGGCGATGAAGAACACGTTGTCCGGAAACAGATCGGCATGGATGACGCCGCCCGGCAGGCCTACCGGCCAGGTGCGTTCCAGATCGTCGAGGGCTGCAAGCGTGCGCGCGGCAAGGCCGGGCGAGACCGTGTCGGCTCGCCCATCCGCCTGCATGAATAGCGGCCGCCAGGCGGGCAGCGACAGCGCATTCTCGCGCCGCATCGCGAAATCGGCGCCGGCCAGATGCAGGCGCGCCAGCGCCTCGCCGACACCGTCGCAATGGCCGGCCGTCGGGCGCTTCACCCACATGCCGTCGAGGAAGGTGACGATGGCCGCGGGCCGCCCGGCGAGGCGGCCGAGCGCCTCCCTCTCCCGGTTCAGAACCGGCTGGGGGCAGGTGATGCCGCGCTGGGCGAGATGGCGCATGAGACCGATGAAGAACGGCAGGTCCTCCTCCTTCACCCGCTTCTCGTAGAGGGTGAGGATGTAGAAGCCGCGCTCGGTGTGCAGCAGGAAGTTGGAGTTCTCGACCCCCTCGGCGATGCCCTTGACGGCGAGCACCGCGCCGATGTCGTAGCGGGCGACGAAGGCGGCGAGTTCCTCGTCGGCAACCTCGGTATAGACTGCCACGCGCCTACTCCGCCGCTTCCCCGCGCAATTCGCGCGGCAGGGGGAAGAAGACGCTCTCGTCCGCCGTCGAGACGGTCTCGACGCTGACCGCATAGCGTTCGGCGAAGGCGTCGATGATCTCCTCCACCAGCACCTCCGGCGCAGAGGCGCCCGCAGTCAGCCCGAGGCGGCGGATGTTGCCGAAGATCGACCAGTCGATGTCGTCGGCGCGCAGCACGAGGCGTGCGGCCGGACAGCCGGCCCGCTCCGCCACCTCGCGCAGGCGTTGCGAGTTCGACGAGTTGGGCGAGCCCACCACGATCATCGCGTCCACCTGCGGGGCGACGCGCTTGACCGCCTCCTGGCGGTTGGTCGTCGCATAGCAGATGTCCTCCTTGTGTGGACCGACGATGGCGGGAAAGCGCGCCTTCAGCGTCTCGACGATCTCGCGCGTGTCGTCGACCGACAGCGTCGTCTGCGTCACATAAGCGAGCCCGCCGTCATCGGGGGCCGTGAAGGCTGCCACATCGGCCACCGTCTCGACGAGGGAAATCGCACCTTCGGGCAACTGACCCATGGTGCCGACGACCTCCGGATGGCCGGCATGGCCGACGAGCACCACATGGCGGCCGCGGCGAAAGTGCACCTCCGCCTCGCGGTGCACCTTGGTGACCAGGGGGCAGGTGGCGTCGATGGCGAAGAAATTGCGCCGCCCGGCATCCTCGGGCACCGCCTTGGGCACGCCGTGTGCCGAGAAGATGACGGGCGCGCTCGTCGGCGGGATCTCGTCGAGCTCGTCGACGAAGACGGCGCCCTTCCGGCGCAGGCTCTCCACGACGTATTTATTGTGGACGATCTCGTGGCGCACGTAGACCGGCGGTCCGTAGAGCGCAAGCGCCTTCTCGACGGCATCGATGGCGCGCACGACGCCCGCGCAGAAGCCGCGCGGGGCACAGATCAACACGCTCAGGGGTGGCTTTTCGGCAACGCTCATCGAAACACCGGTCACGATCGTGCGGGGGATGTGGCGGCAGGCGGGTACTCATGTCAAGAACGGCATCGCCGCTGCGACGACGCGCGACGGAAGCTGCAGCCCCCGACGATCCGACCGAGCCATGCCGTCCCCCATCCGCCTCGCCATCTTCGACATGGACGACGTGCTGTGCCACTACGACCGCGACCGGCGCCTCGCCGAGCTGTCGCGCCTGTCGGGGCGGAGCATCAACGAGATCCTGACGGATATCTGGGCGAGCGGCTTCGAGGACCGGGCCGACGCCGGGGCGATGGATGCCGAGACCTATCTTTCCGGTTTCGGCGAGCGCCTGGGCTATGCCATCACGCGTGACGAATGGGTGGAGGCGCGCCGCCTCGGCATGGTGCCGTTCCCCGACAGCCTGGCGCTGCTCGCCCGCGTGAAGGAGAAGGCGACCGTCGCGGTGCTCACCAACAACGGCTTCCTCACCGGCGAGGAGATCGACCGCCTGTTCCCGGGGCTGCGCCACCTCGTCGACGACCGGGTGTTCGTGTCCGCCCGCTTCGGCACGAAGAAGCCCGATCCTGAGATCTACCGGCGCCTGTGCGCCGAGTTCGGCGTCGCCCCTGAGGAGGCCTTCTTCACCGACGACAAGCCGTGGAACGTCGCGGGGGCGGTGAAGGCCGGCCTCGAGGGTCACGTCTTCGACGGTGCCGAGGGCCTGCGGCGCGCACTCAACCGCCTCGCTCTGGTGTGAGGCCATGCCGCCGGGCCTTGTGCCGGATACGCCTATGGCGTGACCAAATGGCCCAGCGGGGCTGCTCACCTCTCCGAAACGTCGCGGAGGGCGAGAGAAGAGCGGTTGGCTTCCGCGACCTGCGCTCGACCCGCGTCTGTTCGCCTCTCTCGGCCTGTATCCTCCGCCGACATTCCGCTTGCGCTCGGCATGTTCTAGTTGTTCATGAAGTGCGCTCCGGCGATGGTGCCTTGCGGATATTTGGCCAGACGCTGGCCGACCATTGCTCCAGGGCGTTTTGCCCGCATCGCCACGGCCGCGGGCCAGCCAAGAGTTTCCCATGGCCGACGCCGCCGAACATGCGAGTTTCCTGCCGCCGATCCTGACCTTCTGCGCCGCGGCCGTGATCGCCGTGCCGCTCTTTCGCAAGCTCGGGCTCGGCGCCGTGCTCGGCTATCTCATCGCCGGCATCGTCATCGGCCCATCGGTGATGGGCCTCGTCGGCGAGGCGGAGAACGTGCGCGGCGTCGCCGAGCTCGGCGTCGTGCTGCTGCTCTTCATCATCGGCCTCGAACTGAAGATATCGAACCTCTTCGCCATGCGACGCGACATCTTCGGCCTCGGGCTGGCGCAGATCGTCCTGACCTGTGCGCTGATCGCGACGGTTGCCGCCCTGCTCGGCCACAGCGCGCGCGGCATGATCGTCACAGGGCTTGCGCTGTCTCTGTCCGCAACGGCCATCGCGCTACAGGTGCTCGAGGAGCGGCGCGACCTCGCCACCCGCTATGGCCAGCGCACCTTCTCCATCCTGCTGTTCCAGGACCTGTCCATCGTCCCCATCCTCGCGCTCGTGCCGCTGCTCGCCAACACCGAGGCGCTCGGCAGCGGCCAGGCGCTGGCGGGCGCGGCCGGCGCCTGCGCGCGGGCCTTTGCCGCCGTCGCGCTGGTCGTGATCGTCGGCCGCTATCTGCTCAATCCGCTGTTCCGGCTGCTCGCCGCAAGCGGCGCCCGCGAGGTCATGACCGCCGCCGCGCTCCTCGTCGTGCTCGGCGCCGCCATGCTGATGGAACAGGTCGGCCTGTCCATGGCCATGGGCGCGTTCCTCGCCGGGGTGCTCCTTGCCGAGTCGAATTTCCGCCACCAGCTCGAGGCCGACATCGAGCCTTTCCGCGGCCTGCTGCTCGGCCTCTTCTTCATGAGCGTCGGCATGTCGCTCGATGCGAACTACGTGCGGCAGAACGCGCTGCTGCTCCTCGTCCTCGCCCCGGCGCTCGTCATCGGCAAGAGCCTCATCGCCGCCGCTCTCGCCCGCGGCTTCGGCTCCTCCTGGCCGGATGCGCTGCGCATCGGCGCCCTGCTCGCCCCGGCAGGCGAGTTCTCCTTCGTCCTTGTGCCGCTGGGCGGCGAGGTGGGGCTGCTGACGGGCGAGCGCGTGCAGGTCATCACGGCGCTCGCCGCCCTCACCATGCTGCTCGGGCCGCTGTTCGCCAAGCTCATCGAGAGCCAGCTCGCCCTCAGGTCGGGGGGCGAGGAGCCGGCGCCGGACGACCTGCCCGCCGGCGAGGCCGGAGGCAGCGTCATCGTCATCGGCTTCGGCCGCTTCGGCCAAGTGGTCAACCAGGTGCTGCTCGCGAACGGGGCCGACGTGACGGTGATCGACCGCAACATCGACAGCATCCGCAGCGCAGCCCGCTTCGGCTTCAAGGTTTACTACGGCGACGGCACGCGCCTCGACGTGCTGCGTGCGGCGGGGGCAGGCTCGGCAGATGTCGTCTGCGTCTGCGTCGACGACGCGGCCGCCGCCCTGAAGATTGCGGAGATCGTCCATGCGGAGTTCCCGCGCGCCCGCACCTTCGTGCGCGCGATCGACCGGCCGCATGCTATCGCGCTCATGAACCGCGAGGTCGACTTCCAGCTTCGCGAGACCTTCGAATCGGCATTGCAATTCGGCCGCGCCACGCTCGAGGAGCTCGGGGTCGACGCGGAAGCGGCCCGGCTCGTGACCGAGGACGTGCGCCGGCGCGACATCGCCCGGCTCGTGCTGCAGCGGAGCGACGGCCTCCTCGGCGGGCAGGATCTGCTGCACGGCGTGAAGGTGAAGCCCGAGCCGCTGACGCCGCCGAAGCGCAAGGCGGCCGGCCTCAGCGCCGAGACGCGCGACCTCGTCGCCGACGCCGAGGCGCGTCCGTGAGCATCGATGGTGCGAAGACGGGCGACGCCGCACAGCGCGAGCGTGCCTGTCCCGGCCCGGCGTCCGCAGGCAGCGAAGCCGGAAAGTTCACGCAAGGCTCGACGCTGCGCCACGTCCTCGTGATGACGGCCGCCGGGGCTGTCGGGCTCGTCGCGGTCTTCGTCGTCGACTTCCTGTCGCTCCTCTACATCTCCTGGCTTGGGAAGCCTGCGCTCACCGCCGGCGTCGGCTTCGCCACCATCGTCCTCTTCTTCGCCACCTCCATCAACATCGGCCTCATGATCGCGGTCGGCGCCCTCGTGTCGCGCGCCCTCGGCGCGCGCGACCGGGAACGGGCGCGGCGGCTCGCGGCCTCGGCCATGGTGCAGACGGGTTTCGTCGCCGGCCTCGTCGGCCTCGGCGCCCTGCCCTTCCTCGAGCCCCTGCTCGCCCTGCTCGGCGCCGATGGCGAGGCACGGGAGGCGGCCATCCGCTTCCTCATGATCGCGCTGCCCGCCAATGTCTTCATGGGCCTCGGCATGGCACTCTCGGGCGTGCTGCGCGCCGTCGGCGACGCGCGCCGCTCGATGTATGTGACGCTGTCGGGCGGGCTCGTGACGGCGGTGGCCGACCCCGTCCTCATCCTCGGCCTCGGCTGGGGCGTTGAGGGCGCAGCGACTGCCACGGCGCTGTCGCGCCTCGTCTTCCTGGCGGCGGGGCTCCACGGGGCAGGTCATATCCACGGCCTCCTCGCGCGGCCGCGGCTCGCCCATGTCGTCGCCGACATCAGGCCGACGCTCGCCATCGCGTTGCCGGCCATCCTCGCCAATGTAGCGACGCCGGTGTCGAACGCCTTCGTCGCCAGCGTCATGGCACGTTTCGGCGACGAGGCCATGGCGGCGGTGGCCATCGTCGACCGGCTGGTGCCGCTGTGCTTCGGCGTTGTCTTCGCCTTGTCCGGCGCCGTCGGGCCCATCCTCGGACAGAACTGGGGCGCGCGGCGCTTCGACCGCATGCGCCGCATCCTGCGCGACGCTTTGTCCCTCGTCGTCGTCTATGCCGGCACCATGGGGCTGACGCTCGCCCTCGTCGGTGATGCCGTGCCGATGCTGTTCAACGTTGGCGGCACGGAGACGGGGCGTCTCGTCGCCTTCTTCTGCGTCATCAGCGGCTTCCTGTGGCTGTTCAACGGTCTGTTGTTCGTGGCCAATGCCTCGTTCAACAATCTCGGCTTTCCGCTGCTGTCGACCGGCTTCAACTGGGCCAAGGCGACCGCCGGCACGGTGCCCTTCGCCCTCGCCGGCGCCCATCTCGGCGGACCGGAAGGCATCCTCGTCGGCATCTCCCTAGGCGCGGTCGTCTTCGGCCTCGCCGGCATCCTCACCGCGTTCTGGACGATTGGGCTTCTTGCCCGGCGATAGCCACGGGCCAATGGCACGGCAGCGGTCGGCATGCAGGCCGGATCTCGGGGACGACGTCCGCGCGGGCGCAACCGGAAACTTTGGCGCAGATCACACGGTTTGCCGCCACCGAAGGCGTAGTTGAGCGAGGGCCCCGGGGTACAGGCGCCATTTTCGCGAAATTGCCCGATGTTAACTTCGCACCACGAAGCTCGTCCCGCTTGGAAATTGTCTGAGGTGGACCTTTTCAGATGATGCACAGTTGCGAAGATGGTCGGGCAGAGGCCACGAAGCTGAATGTTTTTATCAAGTTCTACGGCCTTTTCTGGCGCAAACATGCCGTCGATTGGAACAGCCGGCAGCTTCTCGGCCAACCGCAGGGCTGGCTCGGCAAGGGAAACAAGAGGAGCAACATCGATCTCGAGACGATCCAGATGAATTTCTATCGGCAGAAGGGTGTCTACATCCTCTACAGCGAGGCCCTGCAGCCGGTCTATGCAGGCCAGGCGGGGCTTGCGCGCCGGAACACGACCGGCGGGCAGACCATCGGCGACCGGCTCGCCGCCCACAGCCGCGGCATCTATCGGAACGGCTGGTCGCTGTTCTCCTGGTTCGGCTTTCTCGATACGGAACGCTCTCCGCTCACACGCATGGCGGACGAGCAGCGGCTCAACCCGATCTGGATGCTGCCGGCCGGCCCGCCCTCCGCCCCCGACGCTGCGCTCAACACATTGCTCGCCTCCTTCGAGGCCATCCTGATCGAGGGCTTCACGCCGCGCTTTAACGCCCGCGGAGGCGACCTGCCGCACGCGGTCGTCGTCCACCAGTATGAGCCGGGCCGTCATTGTGCCGATCAGGGCCAGCGCCGACGCGAGGCGGCGTCGCCCTTTCTCAAATGACTGCGAGGCGACGAGCCGCCACCTGCCGCCGCACCGCTCCTGCGGTCTATCGGGCGCGGGCGACAGCCTCTAGAGTCGGAGCTTGCAGCCACGCCCACGAGAGGCGACCGGGAGGAGCGCGCCATGTTCAACCTGTTCGAGATCATCCAGTCGGCCCAGGGCGGCACGGCCTTCGATAACATCGCCCGGCAGTTCGGCCTGTCCAACAAGGAGGTCGAGCGGGCCGTCGAGGCGCTCCTGCCGGCCTTCACGGTCGGCCTGCAGCGCACAAGCCAGGATCCATCCGGCCTCATGGGCATGTTTGGCCTCATGAGCGGCGGGCGCTATCGCGCGCCCTTCGAGGACGCGGCGCAGGCCTTCTCGCCCAAAGGCCGCAGCGAGGGCAACGATGTGCTGGCGCAGATCTTCGGCTCGCCGGATATCAGCCGTCAGGTCGCCGCGCAGGCGGCTGCCGTCAGCGGCGTGAGCCAGGAGATCATCAGGAAGATGCTGCCCATCCTCGCCGCCATGCTGATGGGCGGGCTGGCGAAGGGCGCCAGCAATCAGGGCTTCGGCGGCATTCTCGAGCAGTTCGGCAGGATGTTCGGAGCGCCTGAGACCTCGGCCGACAGACGGCCGCCCTCCGGCAGCCCCGATCTCTTCGGGCAGTTGAGCGAGATGATCCAGCGCGGCGCGTTGCCCGGCATGCCGGGCTTCCCGCCGGCCGCGCAGCCTCAGCGGCGCGAGGAGCCGAGCGCTCCGCCCGAGCCACGCAACCCGTACGAAGAGCTGTTCCACGCCTTTCTCGGCGGCCTCGCCGGCAGGCCCGCGGGTGCCGCAGACACACGTGCCGAGCGGGCCGCGTCCGAACCGGAGCAGCCCGTCGCGCCGTTCGATCGCGAGACGATCGGCCGGATGTTCGAGGCCGGGCGCGACATCCAGGAGCAGCAGATCGCCACCATGCGCGCCATTCTCGACAGCTTCTCCAGGAACCGCGGGTAATCCCCGCGCCCGCGGGCGCCCCGGAGAGGAGCGGAGCGCCCGCGGCAGGAGCCCGTCAGCAGCAGGCGCCGGCTGCCGGCGGCTGGATGGCGGCGGGCTTTAGGGCGCTCCGGCGGGTACGGCCCTGCAGGCGCGACCAGGTGATGCGGTGAATCTGCGCCGTCACGAGGGCGCCCTCGGGCGCATCGTCCGTCATGGCGTTGCCGTCCTCAGCGTCCCGCTCCGAGCGCGCGCGCGCGAGATTCACCAGAGCCGCGGTTCTTGCGCGCGCACGTCGATGATAGGCCCTCTCGGCGAGAAGGGTTGTCGGATCCCGGTAGAAGGGCTCCGCCAGGGCGCTGTCGATATCCGTCCTCAAGAGGCCGATGTCCTTCAGCGTGCGGTCATCGAGCTCGGCGAGGCGATAGACCGTGCGGCGATGGAGAAGCGCCCGGGCGGCGGTCTTCACCCTGTCCCAGAGGCTCCGATCGGCGCGACGCGCGCCGGCGGTCCCGAGGGTCGGGGCACTCGTCGGGGCGAACGTCCCCTTCGGCGTCATCAGTTCGCTCATCGTCGTCCTCCAGCAGTGAATGCTCACGCTGCCGCTCCGCGGCCCATAAAAGGGACCCCGTCGCGGATCCGCCCCTTCAAGGGCGGCCACCGACGCGGAACAGTCTGCGAATGCGTGAACTCGAGGAGACTATGACGCAATCCATCCAATCATTGAAACGAATGTTTATGATTGCAAACATCACAGGGTGTGATTGAATATCGTTCACCCGGATGGAGGAGCGACGCCATGGCCCATATGCTCGACATCGATCAGTTGCGCACCTTCGTCGCCATTGCCGATACTGGCTCCTTCACCAAGGCGGCCGACCTCGTGCACAAGACGCAGTCCGCCGTGTCGATGCAGATGAAGCGCCTGGAGGAACGGCTCGGGCGGGCCATCTTCGAGCGTGACGGGCGCTATTCGCGCCTGACCGAGGACGGGGACCGGCTGCTCGATTATGCCCGCCGCATCGTGCGGCTGAACATGGAGTGTCTCGCGAGCTTCGGCGACGTCGACCTTGCGGGCCGCGTGCGGCTCGGCGTGCCGGACGATTACGCCGACCGCTACCTGCCAGAGATCCTGGCGCGTTTCTCGCGCTCCAACCCGAAGGTGGAGGTGACGGTCGTCTGCGAGCCGACGCCGATGCTGGTCGAACGGGTCAATTCCGGCGACATCGACCTTGCCATCATCACCCACGTCGACGGCAAGAACTATTCGGCCGAGATCATCCGCGTCGAGCAATTGCTATGGGTGACGTCGGCGCGCCACTGCGTGCATGACGAGACGCCCGTCCCGCTCGCCCTCGGGCGACCGAACTGCAACTGGCGGCAGAGCGCGACCGAGGCGCTCGAAAAGGCCGGGCGGCCTTTCCGCGTGCTCTATTCCAGCTGGAACTCGACGGCCGTGGGGGCCGCGGTGCTCGCGGGCCTCGCCGTCTCCGTGCTGCCGGAGAGCGCGGTCAGGCCCGGCATGCGGGTGCTCGGCCCCTCGGACGGGATGCCGGCGCTGCCGGCGTGCAAGATCGGCCTCGTGCGCAACCATCACGACCCGACGGCGCTCGCCAATGCGCTCGGCGAACACATCGTCCAGAGCCTCGACAACCTCAACGTCAACCGCCTGCAGGCGGCGGAATAGTGGCCGCTACTGCATCAGGCCGGAATGGGTGTCGGCGAAGATCCGCGACAGGCTGTCGCTGATCAGCGAGGCGTTGACGACGATGCCCAGCATCACGAAGAGCGCGATGAGGCCGTATTCGACCGCCGTCGAACCGCTCTCGTCCTTCAGAAACGCCTTCAGCATGACCGCCTCCATTTGCCCTGCAGCTTGGCGGGGCGGCCTCACCGGGAGGTTAACACCGGCATGGTCGGCGGGGCGGGCGTCACGGCAGGGTGAACCGGGGGTTAATCGTCGGGCGGGCGGACCGGGCGCGTCAGCACGGCAAGATTGCCGGCGAGAACGAGCACGAGGCCGGCGAGCGCCGCGAGCGACCAGACATAGTCCTCGAGCAGTGTGGAGACGCCGAGCGCGACAACCGGGAACATCACTGTCGCGTAGCCCGCGCGCGCCGCACCGATGCGGCCGAGGAGCGTCAGGTAGGCGAAGAAGGCCAGCACCGTGGCCGAGAGGCTGAGAAAGACGAGCGAGCCGAGATAGCGCGCCGTCCATTCCACGGTGAAGGTCGCCCCGGTCATCCCGGCGACAACGGCGGCCCAGGCCGTGCCGTAGAACATGCCCCAGGCCGAGGCGGGCAGGACCGCGATGCGCCGCTTCTGCAAACGGGCCGAGACCATGTTGCCGAGGCAGAAGCACAAGGTCGCCGCGGCGCTGAAGCCGAGGCCGGCGAGCACACCGGACGCGCCCTGCGCGGCGGCAAGGTCGGGCAGGAACATCAGGCCGACGCCGCCCGCCCCCATCAGCGCCGCGAGCGCCACCCGCCCCTCGATGGGCTGGCCGAGGAGGAGCGCGCCGAGGATGAGATTGATGATGGAGGTGAGCGAGAACACCACCGACACGAGACCCGACGTCAGCAGGCCCGCGCCGTAATAGGCGAGGATGAAATTGGTGGAGAACATCAGCACGCCCATCAGCGCGAAGCGGGCGTGGTCGGCGAGCGGATAGCGAAGGCGCATGCCGCGCGCGGCAGCCCAGGCCAGCATCACCGGCGCCGCGATGAGGAAGCGCCAGACGATCGATACTTCCGGCGCGACGACGCCGACCTGCAGTTTCATGGCATACCAGCTCGTGCCCCAGCAGAAGACGAGCAGGGCGTAGAGCGCGAGCGTGCCGCCCGCGAGGCCCTGGCGACCCGCCGGCACACTGGAAATGGTCGTTTCGCTGGAAGGCAAGGCCTGGCTCCATATGCGCCGCCCATGCTAGCGGCCTCCGCATGGCCCGACCAATGCGGAGGGCTGATGCAAGCCATGCGCGGCGCTGATGGTCGGGCCGCGGGAGAGGCCGTGGGGCCCTGCCCGGTCAGTAGGCGTATTCGGAGAAGACGGGATCGACCGAACCCTGCCAAGGCCCGTGGTAACGGACCAGGAGGTCCTCGGCGAGCGTGCGCCCTTCCCCGGCGATCCTGTCGAGCGGGGCGAGGAAATGCGTCTCGTCGCGCCCGTCCGCATTGAGCCGCCCGCGGCGGGCGAGACCGGTGCGGGCGATGGCCAGCACCTCGCGGCCAATTTCAGCGAGGCTGCGCCCGGCAATCGTCGCGGCAAGGCCGAGCCGCGGGGCCGCCTCGCGCAGCGCCTGCCGGTCCGCCGCGCTCCAGCCCTTCACGACGTCCCACGCGGCCGTCAGGCAGTCCTCGTCATAGAGCAGGCCGACCCAGAAGGCCGGCTCGGCGCAGAGCATGCCGGTCGGTCCGCCGTCGGAGCCGCGCATCTCGAGGAAGCGCTTGAGGCGCACCTCGGGAAAGAGCGTCGAGAGGTGGTTCGCCCAGTCCGACATCGTCGCCCGCTCGCCGGGCAGCTGCGGCAGCCGGCCGGCGAGAAGGTCGCGGAAGGAGGCGCCGGCGACGTCGTGGTAGGTATCGCCGCGCTTGACGAAATACATGGGCACGTCGAGCGCCCAGTCGACATAGCGCTCGAAGCCCATGCCATCCTCGAAGGCGAAGGGCAGCATGCCTGTGCGGTCGCGGTCGGTGTCGAGCCAGATATGCGAACGCATGGAGAGAAAGCCGTTGGGCCGACCCGCGGTGAATGGGGAATTGGCGAAGAGCGCGGTGGCAAGCGGCTGCAGCGCCAGCGCCACGCGCAGCTTCTTCACCATGTCCGCCTCGCTCCCGAAATCGAGATTCACCTGCACGGTGGCGGTGCGGAACATCATGTCGAGCCCGAGGCTGCCGACCTCGGGCATGTAGCGGCGCATGATGCCGTAGCGGCTCTTCGGCATCACGGGCGTTTCCTCCCGTGTCCACTTGGGGCTCATGCCGAGGGCGAGGAAGCCGATGCCAAGCGGGCGCGCGATCTCCTTGACCTGGGCGAGGTGGGCGTGCAACTCGCAGCAGGTCTGGTGCACGGTCTCGAGCGGCGCGCCGGAGAGCTCGAACTGCCCGCCGGGCTCGAGCGAGATGGCACCGCCGCCGGTCACGTCGTAGAGGCCGATGGGGTGGTCGTCCTCCATGATCGGCTCCCAGCCGAGCAGGCCCTGCATGCCTTCCAGCAGCCGCCGCACACCGCGCTCGCCCTCGTAGGGCACCGGCGCCAGATCGGCGGTGTAGAAGGGAATCTTCTCGTGTTCCGTGCCGATCCGCCACGCGTCCTTGGGTTTGCAGCCGGCTTCCAGGTAGGCGACGAGATCGTCGCGCGAGCCGATGGGAGTTGTGTCGGACACGTCGCGAGCCATGCGCTGTCTTTCTCAAGAGACGCCGCGGCGAGGCGGCGCTGGGGTTCGAGGTCGGCTCTAGATAGGCTGCCCGTCCCGCCCCGACAATGCTCCCGCACAACAATCGTGGCGAGATCTGGGCGGAGCCATCTCACGCGGCTGCGACGTTCACGGTTTCGCTCACCAGCCAATCGACCACGCTGACAAGCGCGGCGTGCTTATCAAGCCCGCGGCCGACGCCGTCGAGGTAAAGCGCGAGTTGCCGGTCGGCGCTCGTGCCGCGGCTGACGATGGTGCGCGTGTGGGCGATCTCCGTCTCGCAGCCGAGGGCCGCGGCATCCTCCGCGACGCGCGCGATGACATCCTCCAGCACCTCGCCGAAGCTGCGGGCGCCGCCACCGGCCTCGTCGACGAGCGAGCCGTGCACGCCGTAGCGCTGCGCGCGCCAGCAGTTCTCCGCGGCGATGGCCCGGTCGGCTCCGGAGAGGCCCGCCATGACATTCACGTTGCGGTCGAGATGACGCACGAGGGCGCGATAGAGCGCGGCGATGGCGATGGCATCGTCGAGGCTGGTGCAGCAGTCGCTGACGCGCAGCTCCAGGGTGCCGAGCCGGGCCGCCGGCCGCACCACCCACCAGACGAAACTCTCGTTGGCGATGGCGCCAGCGGCGACGAGCGCATCGATGTAGCGGCGGTAGTCGGCGGCATCGGCGAACAGGTCCGGCAGCCAGGTGCGCGGTAATTCGCGATAGGCGGCTAGCCGATAGCCGAGCAGCCCGGTGCGCCGTCCCTGCCAGAACGGGGACGAGGTCGAGAGGCCAAGCAGCAGCGGCACGAAGGGCAACAGCCGGCCCATGAGGTTCACACGCCGCTCCGGGCAGGGCACCGCCACGTGAACATGCAGGCCGCACAGCATGTTGCGCGTGCCCAGCATCTGCAGGTCCCGCATCAGCCGGTCGTAGCGCTCGGCATCCGTGTGGCGCTGGTGAGCCCAGACGGCCGTGGGGTGCGTGCCGGCAGCCACGATGACGAGGCCGTGGTTGCGGGCGAGCGCGCCAAGTTCCTGCCTGAGCCCGGCGAGCGCGGCCCGGGCCTCGCCCATCGTGGTCGAGGGCGGCGTCGCGACCTCGATCTGGCTCTGCAGCATCTCCGTGCGCACCGCTTCGCCGATCCTGACCTTGCATTCGTCGAGGAAGGCGCGCGCCGACTTGCGCCGGGGGCGACGCGACAGCGCGTCGCACAGGAAATATTCCTCCTCGATGCCGAAGCCGTAGCCGCAATCCATCCACCCATCCTTCCGAGACCACCGAATCGCGCCATCATCGGTCCGGAATGGGGAAACACTCGGGAGCACGCTGCTGCCGCCCGCCACTGTCCCCACAAAACCGCCTCAGGCGCGCGGCCCCCAGTCGCCGATGCTGGCCTGAACGAGCGCGAGCGCCGCGACCGCAGCCGTGTCCGCCCTCAGGATCCGCGACCCCAGCGACAGGATCAGCACGTTCTCGCGTTGCGCCATCAGCGCGCGTTCCTCCTCGCCGAAGCCCCCTTCCGGGCCGATGACGACGGCAAGCGGCCCGCGCCGAGCGCGTGCGAGGGCCGCGAGCGGATCGGCAAGGGGCGCGGCCTCGTCGCAGAAGACGACGAGCCGTTCCGGCTCAAGGGCCGCGATGGCCGCGGCGAGCGGCTGGGCCTCGGTGATCTCGGGCAGTGTGAGAATGCCGCATTGCTCCGCGGCCTCGATGGCGTTGGCACGCATGCGCTCGATGTTGACGCGGCTCACCTGGGTGTGACGCGTAATCACCGGGCGGATGGCCGTGGCGCCCATCTCCACCGCCTTCTGGACCATGTAGTCGAGCCGGGCATGCTTCAGGGGCGCAAAGAGATAGTAGAGGTCGCCCGACGCCGGCTGGGGGCGCAGGCGGCCGACGATCGCGAGCGCCTCCGGCCGGCGCCGGCCGGCGAGGACCTTCGCATGCCACTCCCCTTCGCGTCCGTTGAAGACGAGGACGTCGGCGTTGGCGCCGAGCCTGAGCACGTTGCCGATGTAGTTGGCCTGAGCCTTGTCGAGCGGCACCATCCGCCCCTCGGCCAGCGGGCAATCGACGAACAGGCGCGGCGCACGTGCGGAAATGTCAGACAATTTTGATCTCCCCCGGCTGGATATGCCCCAGCAATACGTGATAAGTCGGCTTGAACGCCACCCGCGAGCAAAGCCGCCACAATTGCCTGTTATGGGCAAGCTGCCGGCGGCGGACCTGAAGACGCGGCAGCAATGTCCGCTCGTACTGCCGGGTGGCGGCTGAATGTGTCGCGGCGGGCGCCTATCCGGTCGGCCTGCCGTCAGCGGGAAGGAAGACAGTCATGGCACGCAGCTTTCGGGCGCGTCTCACGATGGGCGTGATGGCCGCAGCGGTGGTCGGTGCTCCACTCACGCTCGGCCTCGGCGCCTCTCCGGCAGCCGCGCAGGCCTCCGGCTGCGAGCAGATCACGAGCTTCCTCAACGAACGCAAGTCGATCGTCGAGCGCGTCAACAAGCTCGGCAAGCAGCCGAAGGCAGCGGATGCCTGCGCTCTGCTCGGCCGGCTGGCCAACAACGGCAACGAAACGATGAAGTGGGTCGAGGCCAACAAGGACTGGTGCCAGATCCCGCAGAACTTCATCGACGGGCTGAAGGCCGATCACGGCAACGTGACCAAGGTGCGCGGCCAGGCCTGCAGCGTCGCGGCCAAGCAGGCCCAGATGGAAAAGCAGGCGCGCGAGCAGGGGCTCCTCGGCGGCGGCGGTGGCGATATCCTCACCGGGCCGATGCGCATTCCCCAAGGCGCCCTATGACCGCTGCGCCGCAGCCGCTCGACCAGCCGGTCGCCGATGCTGCGACCGGCAATTGGGTGGACCGCTACGCGCCGGCTGCATCGAGACCCTACCTGCGCCTCGCGCGCATCGACCGGCCGATCGGCTGGTGGTTGCTGCTGCTGCCGTGCTGGTGGTCGCTCATGCTCGCGGCCATTGCGACGAACACCGTCCCGAGCCTCTGGTACGCCCTGCTTTTCCTCGTCGGGGCGGTGGCCATGCGCGGAGCCGGCTCGACCTACAACGACATCGTCGACCGCGACCTCGACGCCAAGGTGGCCCGCACGCGGATGCGCCCCTTGCCCTCCGGCCAGGTCAAGGTCGCGGCGGCGGTCGCCTTCCTCGCCCTGCAGGCGCTCGTCGGGCTCGCCGTGTTGCTGCAGTTCAACGGCTTCGCCATCCTCATCGGCTTCCTGTCGCTCGTCCCGGTTGCCTTCTACCCGTTCATGAAGCGCTTCATGTCGATGCCGCAGCTCGTGCTCGGCCTCGCCTTCGCTTGGGGCGGCCTGATCGGCTGGGCGGTGGTGACGGGCACGCTCGCGGCACCCGCCTATCTCGCCTATGCGGCGGCCATCGCCTGGACCGTGGGCTACGACACGATCTACGCCCTGCAGGATATCGAGGACGATCCGATCGCCGGCATCAAGTCCTCGGCACGGCTCTTCGGCAGCGAGGCGGCGACAGGCGTCGCAGTGTGCTATGCGGTGGCGGTGGTGCTGGTCGGGCTTGCGGCACATGTTGCGGGCGGCGGGCTTATCGCCTTCGTCGCGGTCGGCGCCTTTGCGCTGCACCTCGCCTGGCAGGTGCGGTCGATCGAGCTCGACAATCCGCATAAAGCCCTGCGGCTCTTCAAGTCGAACCGCGACGCCGGGCTGATCCTCGCCCTCGGCCTCGCCGCCGACGCCCTCTTGCGCGTCGTTCTCTGAGCATTCTGTTAATCGCGCGCCATCATGTCCCGGCCGTGGACCCGTACCGGGCGCACCAGCGGCTTGCCGGTCTTGCGCCGCACGAGGAAACGCGGCCGGCGGCCGTTCAACAGGCCGTGACGGCGGCGGATGCGGATCCGGCCGAGTTGCAGCCGCCCGATCTGCGGCCGCGGACAGACGATGACCCCATCCTCGCGCTCGAGCAGCAGCGGCAGACCCGAGGTCGCGGCGACGCTGCGCCAAACGGCGGCGATGTCGCCGTCATCCCACCGGCCGATGACAAGATCCCGCCGGCGGTCGTGGCCGACGAGGACGAGTTCGAACATCTCGGCATTACCCTCCTCCGGCACGAAGCGCACCGCCACCCCCGCGAAGACACCCGCGGCAGCGGGGAGGATCGCCCGGACGCCAGGAAGTCTCATCACGATATCGTTGAAGGAAATGGCTTCGCCGGCGGCGGGTTGCCCATGGCAACCCGCCCCGGCGGCCGAGTTCTTGCCTGCCGCCATGTCGACGCCTCTTGTTCTGACGCTCCCGCGCGGCGCTCTCTTGGTCCGGAGCACTCGCGCCTTATGTCGTCACTATTGCGCACCCACGACCCCAAAGGCCTTAACGGGTTGGGTTAAGGCCTTCTTGCCGGCCCCGTTTCGGCGCGGATGCTCAACGAAACCTTTCCGCAACCGGAGGGCGCCCCGGCCCGGCATGCGCGCGTTTGCACCATCAAGTTGCCCGGCTATTGCAGCGGTCGCGGGGGGCCTTTACAAGACCGGCCATCCAGGAACGTCAAGAGAGCCTGCGGGGACGATGCTCGCCTCCCATCCGGACATGGCTGCCAAGCTGCGCGTCCTCCTTCGCGAGACGGCGCGGGAGGCCGGCCTTGCGGCGCTCGCCTATTTCCGCGCCGGCCAAGCAACGCGGGCCGACGTGTGGTCGAAGGCGGGCGGTTCGCCGGTGACGGAGGCGGACATTGCGCTCGACCGACTCATCGCCGAGCGGTTGCGCGACGCCATGCCGGAAGCCGGCTGGCTGTCGGAGGAGACTGCGGACGACCCGGCTCGGCTTTCGAAATCTTTGGTCTTCGTCGTCGACCCCATCGACGGCACGCGCGCCTTCATGCAGGGCGGCTCGGACTGGGCGATCTCCATCGCCCTCCTCTGCGACGGCGCGCCGCTCGCCGCCATCCTGCACGCGCCGGCGCTCGGCGTGACCTACGAGGCCCAGCGCGGCCGGGGGGCGCTGCGCAACGGCGAGCCGTTGCCCTTGAGGGCAGCGGCCGCGTCAGCGCATGGGCCCATGCGCGTCGCCGGCCCGGCCATGCTCACCAAACGCCTGCTGCCCTCCTTCGGCGCCATCGACGTGGTGCCCAAGATCCCGTCGCTGGCACTTCGCCTCGCGCGGGTCGCGGACGGCACCCTCGACGTCGGCATCGCCTCCGCCAACGCCCACGACTGGGACATCGCGGCGAGCGATCTCATCCTGTCGGAAGTCGGTGCGGCGCTGACCGGCCTCTCTGGCGAGCGCCCCGGCTTCAACCGGCCGAGCCCGGTGCACAGCCCGCTCGTCGCCTCGCCCGGGGCGCTCCACCCGCGCGTGCTCGACGCGCTCGCGGAGGGGGCGACGGCGTGACGGTGGCACAACATTTGATCAACCTCGACCATCACGGGACCTGAGAGACCATGAGCGAGACGGCACCGAACAAGCAGCTTCTGCACCTCGTCTTCGGCGGCGAGCTGGAAAGCCTCGAGGGCGTCACGTTCCGCGATCTCGCCCATCTCGACATCGTCGGGATCTACCCGAACTACGCCAGCGCCCACGCGGCCTGGAAAGCCAAGGCGCAAGCCACGGTGGACAACGCCCACATGCGTTATTTCATCGTCCACCTGCATCGCCTGCTCGACCCCGAAACCGGCAAGCCGGCCTGAGACGGGCCGGGCGCCATGGCGCTTCTCAAGCGGATCAGCCGGTCACGCCCGGTGCAGGCGGCCCTCGGGCGCCTGCTCGCCGGCTACCTGCGCCTCGTCGAGCGCACGAACCGCTTCGTCATGGAGCCGGCAGACATCTACGACCGCGTCGGGCCGCAGATGCCCGTCATTGTCGCCATGTGGCACGGACAGCACTTCATGGTGTCCTTCGCCCGCCGGCCGCAGGACCGCGCGGCCGCGCTCGTCTCGCGCCACGGCGACGGCGAGTTCAATGCCATCGCCCTCAGCCACCTCGGCATCCGCGCCATTCGCGGCTCCGGCGCACGCGGCAGCAAGGTGCGCGAGAAGGGCGGCGCCGCCGCGGTGCGCCACCTCCTGCGCGCCCTCAAGGACGGCGAGATGGTGGTGATGACCGCGGACGTGCCGAAGGTGTCGCGCATCTGCGGCGAAGGCATCATCCTGCTCGCCAAGCTGTCCGGCCGGCCGGTGGTGCCGGTCGCCGTTGTCACCAGCCGCCGCATCGACTTCAACAGCTGGGACCACGCCTCCATCGGGCTGCCCTTCGGGCGCGGGGCTATTGTCATCGGCGAGCCAATCCACGTCGCGGCCGAAGCCGACCCTGGCGCCATGGAGGACGCGCGGCTTGCGGTCGAGCGCAGCCTCGATGCCGTTCACGCCCGCGCCTACGCCCTCGTCGGCGACCGCGATCCGGGCGCCAAGCCGGCGGAGGCACCCCGATGACGGCGTTGTCCACGGTATGGCGCTGCTCCAGCCCTGCAGCGTGTACGCGGCTTACGATCCTGCCGCCGGCGAGCGTCGAAATGCCATGTTCGCAGGATGGCAATGGCGTCGGCGACTGTTGGTCGCCGCGGGAGCCACAAGGATGGGCGGCCGCATGACGCTGCCTCTGACACTCTACCGTATCGGCATGACGCTGCTGGAGCCTGCGGCCGCCAGCCTGCTCGTCTCGCGCCGCAAGAAGGGCAAGGAGGATCCCGAGCGCATGGGCGAGCGCCGGGGCCTCGCGGGGCGTGCCCGGCCGGCCGGGCGCCTTGCCTGGGTGCACGGTGCGAGCGTGGGCGAGGTCGTCTCGCTAATGCCAATCGTGGAGCGGCTGACGCGGCGCGGCTTCCGCGTTCTCGTCACCTCCGGCACACTCACATCGGCGGCCGTGCTCGCCCAGCGCCTGCCGCCGGGCGCGGCGCACCAGTTCATGCCGCTAGACGTGCCGCGCTATCTGCGCCGCTTCCTTGACCACTGGCTGCCGGACCTCGTGCTCTTCGCCGAATCCGAGATCTGGCCGAATGCGGTCTTCGCGGTGCGCGCGCGCGGCATTCCGCTCCTCCTCGTCAACGCGCGCATGTCCGAGCGCTCTTTCCGCCGCTGGCGGCAGGCGCCGAAGAGCGCGCGGACGCTGCTCGAGCAGTTCGACCTGTGCCTTGCCCAGTCGCAGGCGGACGGCGAACGGCTGGCGCGCCTCGGCGCGCCCCGCGTCGGCATCGCCGGCAATCTCAAGTTCGACGTGCCCGCGCCGCCGGCCGACGCGCGCACCGTCGCGAGCCTCTCCGGCATCATCGCCGGGCGGCCGGTCTGGGTCGCGGCGAGCACGCACGGAGGCGAGGAGGAGATCATCTCGCTCGTCCACCGCGCGCTCATGGAGCGGCGGCCCGGCCTCCTCACCATCATCGCGCCGCGCCATCCCGAGCGCGGCGAGGCCGTCGCCGATATCGCCCACCGCGCGGGGCTCAACGTCGCCCTGCGTTCCGAGGGCGCCCTGCCGGAGCGGGACGTCGACGTCTATGTCGCCGACACCATCGGCGAGCTCGGGCTCTTCTACCGCCTCGCGCCCATCGCCTTCATCGGTCGCTCGCTGGTGCCGCTCGGGGGGCAGAACCCGATCGAGCCGGCAAAGCTCGGTGCGGCGATCCTGCACGGGCCGCACGTCTACAATTTCGCCGACATCTATGCGGCGATCGACCGTGCGCACGGCGCCCTGCCCGTGGCCGACGCCGAGAGTCTCGCCCAGGCGCTCGCCATGCTGCTCAAGGACACGGCGCGCACCCGAGCCATGGCGCGCGCCGCGGCGCAGACCGTCGAGAGTCTCGGCGGCGCCCTGGAGCGCACGATGCGGGCCATCGAGCCCTATATCCTGCACATGGACCTTCGCCACAACGGCTGACCCGCACCCGTTCCTCCCTTGCGCCGCCGTGATCGAAGGGCAATCCTGCACCGAGCGGAATCGCGGGGGAGGCAATGAAGGCACCGGCATTCTGGTGGCAGGCGCGCCCGTCGTTCGCGGCATGGGCCCTGAGCCCGCTCGGCACGCTCTACGGGGCTGTCACGGTGCGCCGCATGGCGCAGGAGGGCGAGCCGGCGCCCCTGCCCGTCATCTGCATCGGCAATTTCACGGCCGGCGGCGCCGGCAAGACGCCGAGTGCCATCACCATCGCCCGTATCCTCGCCGGGCTCGGCGAGCACCCGGCCTTCCTCACGCGCGGCTATGGCGGCAGCCTGACGGGACCGGTCGCCGTCGCCCCCACGCACACGGCCGCCGAGGTCGGCGACGAGCCGCTGCTGCTGGCGCGCCATTTCGTCACCATCGTCGCCGCCGACAGGCCGGCCGGCGCGCAGGAGGCGGACAGGCGCGGCGCGACGGTGGTCGTCATGGACGACGGGCTGCAGAACCCGTCCCTCGCCAAGGATCTGACCTTCGCGGTGGTCGATGCCGCCTTCGGTCTCGGCAACGGGCTGTGCGTGCCGGCCGGGCCGATGCGGGCGCCGCTCGACCGCCAGCTCGCCCATGCCCACGCCGTCATCCTGATCGGCGCGGGGGAGCGGGGCGTCAGGATCGCGCGGGCCGCGGCCGCGCGCGGGCGGCCGGTCCTGCGCGCCCACATGGTGCCGGATCCGGCGGTCGCGGCGAGCCTCGCCGGCCGGCGCGTCCTCGCTTTTGCCGGCATCGGCATGCCGGAAAAATTCTTCGCTACCCTGCGCGGCCTCGGCGCCGACGTCGCCGTGGAACGCGCCTTCGCGGACCATCAGCCCTTCGATGTCGCGACTGTCGAGGCGCTCGTCCGGGAAGCGGAGGCCAAGGGGCTGATGCCCATCACCACGGAGAAGGATGCCGTCCGGCTCATGGGGATCGCCGGCCGGACCGAGGTCCTGTCACGGATCGGCACCTTGCCGGTTACGCTACAATTCGAGGCGCCGGACGAGGTGGCGCAACTGCTGCAGGCGGCGATCAGCCACTGGCGCGCGCAACAGGACGGTACCTGACGTTCAGCCGCGCTCCGGACCTTTCTGGATGCGCTGCAGCACCGCCTCAGGCGAGGCATAGGCCTCCTGCAGGTCGACGCTCCAGTAGCGCAGCTCGTCGAGCGGTATGGGCTTGCCCGTCACGGCGCAGCGCACGAAGGCGCCGGGGCGCAACACGCGAAAGTCGGCGTCGAGATACTGCACGACGGCTTCACCGCCCATGGGCAGGCGCGGATCGTGGCGGTTCATGGCACTCACCTTGTTGCGGGGCGCTGCCCCTCTTTCCGTCATTAAGGACAGAACGGGCCGGGTTCAAGGCGAAGCGGCCACGGCAGCATCTCAAGGATCGAACAGTGAGGCCTGGCGTGCCGCCGGAATGGCACCTTCGCGCGCCTTGCCCCGCGGGCGGGATGCCGTGCGCGCCGGAGCGGCGCCCTCTTCGTCCGCGATGGTGGCGCGCCGTTCGCCATCGGCGAGCTGCAGGCTGACGGCCATCCCCTCCGACAGATCGGCAACCGAGCGGACGGGCCGGCGCGCGTTGTCCAGCACGACCGCATAGCCGCGGGCGAGCACGCCCTTGTGGCTGAGGCTTTCCAGCAGCTTCCAGCAGGCCTGCAGGCGCTCGCGCCGCTGCACCAGCGACGCCTCGTAGCAGCGCCGTGCCCTGATGCCGGCGAGGGCGAGGCGCTCGCTGGCATTGCCCCAGCGCTCCTTCACCGGGCGGAAGGCGAGCCGCGAAGCGGACCGCTCGAAGGCGCCGCGCCGCCGCAGGGTATTGGCGGCGAGCCCCGCAACAAGCCGCCGCTCGAGGCCCTGCAGCACCGCCGAACGCTCCGCAAGGCGCGCCTGCGGCGACAGGCGGGCGAGGCGCTGGGCGAGGCGGTTGAGCTCGACCTCGTGCCGGCGGGCATTGGCGTTGAGGCCATGGCGCAGGCGGCCGGCGGCGAGATCGAGCCGCTGACGAGCACTCGCCGTCAGGTCCTCGGCCCGCGGCAGGGCACGCGCCAGGGCGCGCACGTCGGCCCGGCGCCTCTCCAGGAGCCGGTGCATGGCGCCGAGGTGGCGGCGCGCCAGCGTGTCGACCTGCGCGATGAGTTCGGACCGCACCGGCACGACCTTCTCGGCCGCGCCGGTCGGGGTCGGCGCGCGCAGATCGGCGGCAAGATCGATCAGCGTCCAGTCCGTTTCGTGGCCGACGGCCGAGACGAGCGGAATGTCGCTTTCCGCCGCCGCGCGCACGACCACTTCCTCGTTGAAGCTCCAGAGGTCCTCGAGCGAGCCGCCACCGCGCGCGACGATGATGACATCCGGCCGCGGCACCACGTCGCCCGGGCCGATGGTGTTGAAGCCGCGAATCGCGGCCGCGACCTCGGCCGCGCTCGTCTCGCCCTGCACGCGCACGGGCCAGACGAGCACGTGGCGGGGAAAGCGGTCGGCGAGGCGGTGCAGGATGTCGCGGATGACGGCACCGGTCGGCGAGGTCACGACGCCGACGACCTCCGGCAGATAGGGCAGCACCTGCTTGCGCCGCTCGTCGAACAGCCCCTCGGCCGCGAGCTTGCGGCGCCGCTCCTCGAGAATGGCCATGAGCGCGCCGACGCCGGCCGGCTCGATGGTCTCGACGACGATCTGATATTTCGACGAGCCGGGGAAGGTGGTGATGCGCCCCGTCACCACCACCTCGAGCCCCTCCTGGGGCTTGACCTTGAGGCGGCTGAACACGCCTTTCCAGATCACCGCGTCGATGCGCGCGCCCTCGTCCTTCAGCGAGAAATAGCAGTGGCCGGAGGAATGCGGGCCGCGGTAGCCCGACACCTCGGCGCGCAGGCGCACGAAGCCGAAGGCGTCCTCAAGGGTACGCCTCAGCGCGCCGGACAGGGTGGAGACCGTCCATTCCTGCACGTTGGAGGGGGGATTCGGATCCGGCTGATTCATGGGCGGCAGGATAGGCGTTCGTGCCGCAAAGTGAAACGCCGCGCCGGCGGCCGTCCCCCGCGTGGCTGCCTTCAGCGTCGGCGCTCTCCCGGTTGACAGGGCGCACGCGACGCCGGTTTGCTGCGCGCCGGAGGATGAGCGACATGAGCGACGACACGACCGCGCCCGCGAAGCCACGCATCGTCATCACCTATTGCACCCAGTGCAATTGGCTGCTGCGCGCCGGCTGGATGGCGCAGGAACTCCTGTCCACCTTCGCCGCCGACCTCGGCGAGGTGGCGCTCGTTCCCGGCACGGGGGGCCTCTTCCACATCACCTACGACGGCGAGACCATCTGGGAGCGCAAGCGCGACGGCGGCTTCCCGGACGTGAAGACGCTGAAGCAACGCGTGCGCGACAGGCTCGCCCCGCAGCGCCATCTCGGCCACATCGACCGCTGAGGCGCCTCGCCGGTTCCGTGCCTGCGCGGCCGGATGCCCGGCAACGAGGCATTGCCATGGGCCGCCGCAGCCGGTAGGAGGCGCGGCAAGATCAATCGGCGCCAAGCAGGGGCGAACCCATGAACCTCCTCCTCATCGGATCGGGCGGGCGCGAGCACGCGCTCGCATGGAAGCTCTCGGCAAGCCCGCTCTGCGACCAGCTCTTCGTCGCGCCCGGCAACCCGGGCACGGCCACCTGCGGCGAGAATGTCGCGCTCGACGTGGCCGATCACGCCGCCGTCGTCGCCTTCTGCCGCGATAAGGCCATCGATCTCGTCGTCGTCGGTCCGGAAGCGCCGCTCGTCGCAGGGCTCGTCGACGATCTCGCGGCTGCCGGTATCAAGGCCTTCGGCCCGCGCCAGGCGGCTGCCCGGCTCGAAGGCTCCAAGGCCTTCACCAAGGAGCTGTGCCGCGAATTCGGCATCCCGACCGCGGCTTTCGCCCGCTTCACGGACGAGGCCACCGCCCGCGCCCATGTGCGCGAGACGGGGGCGCCGATCGTAGTGAAGGCGGACGGGCTCGCTGCTGGCAAGGGCGTCGTGGTCGCCGAGACGGTGGAGGAGGCCGAGGAGGCCATTGCAATGATGTTCGCCGGTGGGCTCGGCGCCGCCGGCGCGGAGGTCGTCATCGAGGAATGCATGGTCGGCGAGGAGGCGAGCTTCTTCGCCATCGCCGACGGCAGGACCGCGATCCCGCTCGCCTCCGCCCAAGACCACAAGCGCGTCTTCGACGGCGACCGCGGCCCGAATACTGGCGGCATGGGCGCCTATTCGCCTGCGCCGGTGATGACGCCGGCCCTCGAACGGGAGGTGATGGAGCGCATCATCCTGCCGACCGTCGCCGGCCTCGCCGCGCGCGGCACGCCTTATGTCGGCGTGCTCTATGCCGGGCTGATGATCACCGCCGAGGGGCCGAAGCTCATAGAATACAATGCCCGCTTCGGCGATCCCGAATGCCAGGTGCTGATGCCGCGCATGAAGAGCGACCTCGTGCCCGTACTGCTCGCCGCCTGCGACGGCGTGCTCGCCGACGTCGACGTGCGCTGGTGGGACGAGGTGGCGCTCACCGTGGTCATGGCCGCGAGGGGCTATCCCGGCACCGCTGAGAAGGGTTCCGTCATCCGCGGCCTCACCGAGGCCGAGGCGCTCGAGGACGTCCTCGTCTTCCACGCCGGCACGAAGGACGACGGCGGCCGGATCGTCGCCAATGGCGGGCGCGTGCTCAATGTCACGGCGACGGGCCGTACGGTGAAGGAGGCCAAGGCCCGCGCCTACGAGGCAGTTTCACGCATCGACTGGCCGGAAGGCTTCTGTCGCTCGGACATCGGCTGGCGGGCCGTGGCGCGCGAAGAGGAGGCGTGAGGGCGCCATCCTGTCGGCACACGGCGACATCGCCTGAATGCCGTTTCTCTCCCCGTGCGGTGCGGCCTATAACCGATCGTGTGACAGGAGACTCGTCATGCCCGATCTCGCCGACCTCTTTCCCGGCTTCCAATCGCACTGGATCGACACCGAGGCGGGGCGCATTTTCGCGCGCTCCGGCGGCTCGGGGCCGCCGCTCGTGCTGGTGCACGGCTTTCCGCAGACGCATGTCGCCTATCATCGCATCGCGCCCAAGCTCGCCAAGCACTTTTCCGTGGTGCTGATGGACATGCGCGGCTACGGCTGGTCCTCGGCACCGAAGGGCGACGGCGGCCGCGAAACCTATACCAAGCGGGCCATGGGCCGCGACGTCGTCGCCGTCATGGAGGCGCTCGGCCACGTGCGCTTCTCCTTCGCCGGGCATGACCGCGGCGCGCGCGTCGGCTATCGGCTGGCGCTCGACGAGCCGGGCCGGCTCGACAAGCTGGTGCTGCTCGACATCCTGCCCACCTTCCATGTCTGGAAGCTGATCGAGGCCGGCAAGAGCCCGGCCGCGCACTGGGAGTTCCTCGCCCGCCCGGCGCCGGAGCCGGAAACCGCCATCGGCAAGGATCCCCTGCCCTATTTCGAGGATCTGCTGGTCCGCTGGTCGAAGACCAAGGACCTCAAGGGCTTCGATTCCCGGGCGCTCGCCCACTACCGCGCCAACTGGAACGAGCCGACCCGCATCCACGCCTTCTGCGAGGACTATCGCGCCGGCAGGACGACGGACGTTGCGCAGGACGAGGCCGACCTTGCGGCGGGCCGGACCATCACCGTGCCCACCCAGCTCATCTGGGGCGAGTTCTATCTCGTCACCACGGACAAGAGCCCGCTCGACGTCTGGCGCGAGACCTTCGCACCAAAGGCCGTCGGCACCAAGGTCAACGCCGCCCATTTCGTGGCCGAGGAGGCGCCGGACGAGGTGCTCGCGGCGATGATCCCCTTCCTCGAGGGCAAGGCATGAGGTTCCGCGACGCGACCGGGGCGGACCTTGCGGCGATCGTCGCGCTGCTCGCCGACGATCCGCTCGGCGCAACGCGCGAGGCACCGGCGGTAGAGCTGCCTTCCGCCTATGCCGAGGCCTTCGCAGCCATCGCCGCGGATGCCAACAACCGCCTGATCGTGGCGGATGATGGCGGGGCGGTCGTCGGCTGCCTGCAACTCACCTTCATCCCGGGCCTCACCTATACCGGCGGCTGGCGGGCGCAGATCGAGGGCGTGCGCATCGCCCAGAGCCAGCGCGGCCGGGGCCTCGGGCGGGCGATGTTCAATTGGGCGATCGAGCAGGCGCGTGCCCGCGGCTGCCGGCTCGTGCAGCTCACCACCAACAAGGCGCGGCCGGACGCCCTGCGCTTTTATGAAAGCCTCGGCTTCACCGCCAGCCACGAGGGCATGAAGCTCGACCTCGAGGCCGCCTGAGCCGCGCCGCAACGCGGGCCCGTCCGGCCCTGCTCCTTTATCGTCGCGCTGCCCCTAGCCCCGGCCAGGAATGGAGCCAACGCCTCCGCTCGTCATGGCCGGGCTCGTCCCGGCCATCCACGCCCTTCGGCCCGGCGCAGGCGGCACGGCGTGGATGCCCGCGACGAGCGCGGGCATGACGGCGGGAGTGTGGAAGCCGGCGTGCTTTCCCATCGTGCTCGCGATGCCGATGGCGAGACAGCTATGCGCCGGGGATGACGTCCCCCGTCGCCTCCGCTCGTCATGGCCGGGCTTGTCCCGGCCATCCACGCCCTTTGGCCCGGCGCAGGCGGCACGGCGTGGATGCCCGCGACGAGCGCGGGCATGACGGCGGGAGCGTGGGGGCCGGCGCGCTTTCCCATCGTGCTCGCAGTGCCGATGGCGAGACAGCTATGCGCCGGGGATGACATCCCCCGTTGCCTGCGCTAGGACGCGGGGCAACGTCAGAAGGTTCGCTTTTCCGCCATGTCCGACAAGCCGAAGACCAGCAACAAGCTCCTCGCGCGCCTGCCGCGCGGCCTCGTCGACCGTGCGCCGGGTGACATCGCCGCGACCGACCGGATGCTCGCCGCCATCCGCGAGACCTACGAGCTCTACGGCTTCGAGGCGGTGGAGACGCCGCTGATCGAATATACCGACGCGCTCGGCAAGTTCCTGCCCGACCAGGACCGGCCGAACGAGGGCGTCTTCTCCTTCCTCGACGACGACGAGCAGTGGCTCAGCCTGCGCTACGACCTCACGGCGCCGCTCGCCCGCTATGTCGCCGAGAACTTCGACACGCTCGCCAAGCCCTATCGCAGCTATCGCTGCGGCTGGGTGTTCCGCAACGAGAAGCCCGGCCCCGGCCGCTTCCGCCAGTTCATGCAGTTCGACGCCGACACCGTCGGCACGGCGAGCGTCGCGGCGGATGCCGAGATCGCCATGATGATGGCCGATACGCTGGAGAAGGTCGGCATCGGGCGCGGCGACTATGTCGTCAAGATCAACAACCGCAAGGTGCTCGACGGGGTGCTGACGGCCATCGGCCTTGCCGGCGAGGAGAATGCCGGCAAGCGCCTCGGCGTGCTGCGCGCCATCGACAAGCTCGACAAGTTCGGGCCGGAGGGCGTGCGCCTGCTGCTGGGCGAAGGCCGGCGCGACGAGAGCGGCGATTTCACCAAGGGCGCCGGCCTCGAGACCGCAGCCATCGAGCGCGTCATCGCCTTCACGGCCGCCAAGGGCGCCGATGCGGCGGCGACCATCGCCAATCTCGCTGCCGTCGTCGGCGATACCGCGCAGGGCAACGAGGGCGTCGCCGAGCTCGAGCAGATCGGCGCGCTCGTCGCTGCCGCGGGCTATGACGACGGGCGCGTCGTCATCGACCCCGCCGTCGTTCGCGGGCTCGAATATTACACCGGCCCGGTCTTCGAAGCCGAGCTCACCTTCGACGTGCCCAACGAGAAGGGCGAGGTCGTTCGCTTCGGCTCCGTCGGCGGCGGCGGGCGCTACGACGGGCTCGTCTCACGCTTCCGCGGCGAGCCGGTGCCCGCCACGGGCTTCTCCATCGGCGTCTCGCGCCTGTTCGCGGCGCTGAAGGCGATCAAGAGCCCGCTCGTCACGGATGCCGCGGGCGCCGGTCCGGTGGTCGTGCTCGTCATGGACCGCGACGAGATCGGCCACTACCAGCGCATGGTCGCGGCGCTGCGCCAGGCCGGCATCCGGGCCGAGCTCTATCTCGGCACCTCGGGCATGAAGGCGCAGATGAAATATGCCGACAGGCGCGCCAGCCCCTGCGTCGTCATCCAGGGCTCCAACGAGCGCGCAGCCGGCGAGGTCACCATCAAGGACCTCGCCCTTGGCGCCGAGCTCGCCGGCCTCGGCAAGGACCGCGACGACTACCTGCAGAAACAGGCCGAGGCCCAGTTCTCCGTCAAGGAGGCGGAACTGGTCGATGCCGTCAAGCGCGTGCTGGCACGGCGGACAGCGTGAGGCGGTTGCCGCCCTATCCTTCCGTTCACCCTTCAGCGCGAAAGCGGTCGCATCCGGCCCGCGCGCTTGCTAAAGACCCTGCCTGACAGGCAGGAAGGCCATGGTGACGACGACGCATTCGCGCGCGATGGCGCGCACCGACGAACTGATGGGGCTTTTCGCGCGCGAGGGCTATCAGCGCCTTGAGCCGCCCGTGCTGCAGCCCGTCGACGTGTTCCTCGAGCTCTTGGGCGAGGACCTGCGCCGCCGCCTGTTCCTGACGCAGGATGCGGCCGGCAGCGAGCTGTGCCTCAGGCCCGACTACACCATTCCCGTCAGCCGGGCCTATCTCGCCTCCCCCGCCGCCGGCAGTGCGGCGAGCCTTAGCTATCACGGCCCCGTCTTCCGCCAGCGGGCCGGCGAGATCGGCGAGATTGCGCAGGCCGGCATCGAGAATTTCGGCCGTACCGACCGCGAGGCGGCCGATGCCGAGGTGCTGGCGCTGGCCATGGAGGCGGCCGGGCTCTTCGGCCTTGCGGCGCCGGTCGTGCGCCTCGGCGACATGGGCCTGCTCGCGGCCGTGCTCGATGCCCTGAGGCTCGCGCCCGCGACGCGGCGCCGGGTGCTGCGCGCCATCACCCAGGGCGAGCCGGTCGATGCACCGAAAACCGCGGCGAACGGCAACGGCAACGACGACCATGCGGGCCTCCTCGCGGCCATCGCCGGGCAGGACGCCAAGGCGGCGCGGGCCTTCGTCGAGGACGTGCTGGCGATCGCTGGCATCAGCAAGGTCGGCGGGCGCACGGCCGGCGAGATCGCCGAGCGCTTCCTCGCCCGCGCCGAGGCGAAAGCCGGCGAGCTCTCGGTCGAGGCGCATGCAACGCTCGCGCGTTTCCTTGCCGTCGAGGGCGACCCCGACAGTGCGGCCGCGGCGCTACGCGCCCTGGCGCGGGACACGAACCTCGCCATCGATGCCGCCATCGACACCTTCGAGGCGCGCACCGGCTTCATGGCCGCGCGCGGCATCGACGTCACGCGCCTCGCCTTCGCGGCAAATTTCGCGCGCAACCTCGACTACTACACTGGCTTCATCTTCGAGCTGCACGACCCGGCGCGGCCGGAGGAAAAGCCCATCGTCGGCGGCGGCCGCTACGACAACCTCCTGTCGCAGCTCGGGGCTGCCGAAACGATTCCGGCCGTCGGCTGCTCCATCTGGATCGAGCGCATCAACGGAGCCGCATCATGAGCGACACCCCGCTCGTCCTCGCCGTGCCGTCGAAGGGCCGGCTGCAGGAGAACGCCGCCCGCTTCTTTTCCCGCGCTGGTCTTGAGGTGGTGCAGTCGCGCGGCGCGCGCGACTATCGCGGGCGCCTCGCCGGCGTGGCGGGCGTCGAGATCGCCTTTCTCTCCGCCTCCGACATCGTCGCACAGCTCGCCTCGGGCGGCGCCCATCTCGGCGTGACGGGCGAGGACCTGGTGCGCGAGGAGATCCACGACGCGGAAGAGGCGGTCGAACTCCTGGCGCCGCTCGGCTTCGGCCATGCCAATGTGGTCGTCGCCGCGCCGCAGGCCTGGATCGACGTGCGCACCATGGCCGATCTCGACGATGTCGCCGCCGACATGCGCGTGCGCCACGGCCGCAAGATGCGCGTCGCCACCAAATACATCAATCTGACGCGCCAGTTCTTCGCCGGCCACGGCATCGCCGATTACCGCATCGTTGAGAGCCTCGGCGCGACGGAGGGGGCACCCGCGACAGGCGCGGCCGAGATCATCGTCGACATTACGACGACGGGCGCAACACTCGCCGCCAACGCGCTCAAGGTCCTCGACGACGGCATCATCCTGCGCTCGGAGGCGAATCTCGTCGCCTCGCTCAAGGCACCGTGGAGCGAGACGGCCCGCGCCGCCGCGCGCACCATCCTCACCCGCATCGCGGCGGAGGAGGAGGCGCGCACGATGCGGGAGCTGACGGCGCGGGTGGGGACGCTCGATGCGGCACTGGAGCGCGAGATCATCGAGGGGCACGGCGGCCGTCTGCCCTTCGGGGGCCCGGACGAGCGTGGGCTCCTCACCGTGCACTGCCCGACCGACCGGGTCTTCGCGCTCGCCGCCCTGCTGACGGACAACGGCGCCGAGCCGGTTACGGTGCGTGCGCTCGACTATGTCTTCCGCGCCAGCAACGCGCTAAGCGAGCGGCTGTTCACGCGCCTTGGCTAGTGGCGCAGCCGCCACGCCTTTGCCATCAACGCGCATAGATTGGTTGGGTGACACCGGCCATTGCAGGCGCCCTGCGCCGCGTTTATGGTCGCGCCGATCCATGGATCGTCGGCTCGATGACGGTGCCCGCGAAAGGGCGCCGCATCATACCGGTGAGGGGGAGAGCAAGTGTTGTCTCGTTCGTCCGTTCGTTTCTGCGTGCTCGGCGCAATCGCGCTCGCCATGGCCGCTCCCGCGCTCGCGCAGACGCGGTCCGGCCAGCCGAACAATGCGGCCCAGGCGGCGCGCGAGAAGGAGCGGCAGACCAACGTGCCGCAGCAGGCCGAGAAGCAGTTCCCCGTCGGCACGAGCTGGGTGGCCATCAGTCTCAACGACAAGCCCTATTCCGGCGACCGGCCCGGCTTCGCCCTCGATGCCCAGTATCGCGCCCGCGGCTTTGGCATGTGCAACACCTATTCGGCCACGGCCTATCCGCTGCGCGACCAGGGCTTCGCCGTCGGCCCGCTGGCCATGACGAAGAAGGATTGCGGCAAGCAGGTGATGGCCGCCGAGCGCGCCTTCCTCGTCGCCCTGCGCACGGCGCGCAAGTGGGACCTCGTCAACGGCCAACTGGTGCTGACCGGCGAGAGCGGCACGCTGCGCTTCGAGCGGGTGCTCTGAGCGGCATCGGATGCGCTGGAGGCAACGGTGGCGCCGAAGAGGAATACCAGTCGCCGCTTCCCGGCATGATCGAAAGAAGGGCGACACGCCGGCGGCGGAAGCGAGCGTGAGGCATGGAGGCCCCCGGCACGGGTGAGGACGACGAGGCATGCCGAATCGCGGCTGCGCTTCATGCAACTGTCCGCGTCGGCTCGTGCCGGTGCACCCTTCCCGGACCGATCAGCCGACGGGCACCGGTTCACGCGCGAGATCGACCGGCCGCGCCACACCATCGTCCATCGGTTGCAGATCGATACGCCGGTCATGGAAGGCGGCAAGTGTCGAGCGATGGCCAATGGAGACGATCGTGGTGTCCGGCAGGGCCGCCGCAATCGCCTCGTAGAGGACCCGCTCGCTCTTCTCGTCGAGCGCCGAGGAGGCTTCGTCGAGGAGCAACCAGTCCGGCTTTGCGAGCAGCGCCCGCGCGATGGCGAGACGCTGCTGCTCGCCGCCCGACAGACGCTGCCCCCAGTTGTCGTCATCGTCCAGCCGGTTCACCAGCGCCGGCAGGCCGACGGCGATCAGGACCGCCCTGATGGCCGCGTCGTCATAGGCCCCGGCCACGGCCGGATAGGATATGGCGGCACGCAGGTTGCCCTGCGGGATGTAAGGCCGCTGCGGCAATAGCATGACGCTGCGCCCCTCGGGCACGTCGACCTCGCCCGAGCCGTAGGGCCAGATGCCGGCGAGCGCGCGGAACAGTGTCGACTTGCCGGAACCCGACGGCCCGTTGACCAGCACCGGCTCCCCGGCCCTGAGGTCGAGCCGGTCGATCTCCACGATCCTGACGCCGTGCGGCAGGTCGACCCTGAGGTCGCGGATCACCAGCGCATTCTCCGGCGCGGTCTTGCGCTCGATGTGAGGCGGCACGGTGCCGATCACTTCGGCGCGACCCATGGCATCCTCGAAGGTCACCAGACGGTCGATCGTCGCCTTATAGGCGGCAAGGGTCGTATAGGCCGAGATGAAGAAGGAGAGCGAGGCATTGACCTGGCCGAAAGCCTGCGCGCCCTGTTGCAGCTGCCCGAGCGTAATGCGATCGAGGAAGAAATACGGCCCCATGAAGAGATAGGGGAAGGCGACGCTCATCTGCTGCCACGAGAAGCGGAAGCCCTCGATCTTGAGGCGGCGTTTGAGGATGTCGATGACATTGGTGATGACCTGCGCGAAGCCGCCGCGCAGGTTCGCCTTCTCGGCATCGGCGCCGCGCAGCAGCGCGACCTGCTCGCCATATTCACGCAGGCGCGCCAGCGAGAAGCGGAAATTCGCCTCGAACTTTTCCTGCAGGAAGTCGAGCCGGATGAGCGGCCGGCCAATGAGATGCGTCAGGATGGTGCCGACGAGCGAATAGGCGACGGCGACCCACACGAGAAGGCCGGGAATGACGACGGCAGTGCCCGGGAAGGTGAAACCCTCGGAGAGGCCCCACAGCAGCACCGTGAACGAGACCAGCGTGGCGAGCTGCGCCATCATCTGCGTTGACAGGGTCATGGTGCTCGAGATGAAGGCGGCGACGTCGACCGAGATGCGCTGGTCAGGGTTGTCCGCGTTCTGCCCGGCGACCCCCATCTTGTAGTGCGTCGAGCGGTCGAGCCAGCGCGAGAAATAGCTCTCCGTCAACCATTGCCGCCAGCGGATGCGGAAGATCGTGTCGATGGTGAAATCGAGCAGCTGGAAGATGATCCAGAACACCAGCAGCGGGATGAACACCCACCAGATCTGATACCAGAAGGCGTCCGCATTCTTGTTCTGGAGCGCGTCGAACAGGTCGCGGTACCAGAGGTTGAACTTGATGTTGAGGCCAACCTGCACAAAGTTCGTGGCGATGATGGCGGCGACCATCGCGACCGCCGCCCGCCCTTCGGAGCGGAAGAGCCGGCCGAACCAGCTGAAGTTCTCTTCGCCGCTGCGGATGGAATAGAAGTAGGGGTCGGCAAGGTTCGTGATCGTGCGCACGACCGGGATAAACGAGACGCCGAAGACGAGACCTGCGAAGCAGACGGAAGCGGTGGCCATGAAGGCCGGCGGCACGAGCGCCGCCAGCGTCTGCGGCACGAGGCCGTAGCTGGCGAGTGTGTTGGCCGCCGCGATCAGCAGATAGCCGAGCGCATACATGCCCATGAAGATGCGCAGGAAGATCGAGATGTCGCGCGCCAGCCACAGGATGGCCGCGAGCACGAAACCGCTGACCGGCACGAAGAGCGGCAGGGCGTTCGCCTGCCCCTGCGACAGCGCCAGAAAGGCTGCGGACGCGGCCGCAACGACAATGGCTATGAGCTTCATGAAGTCCGCTTGTCCCGCCAGAAGGGCCGGCACCGCCGGCATCCGAAATCCGCCTCGTCTCCTACAGGAATTCGACAGGCGCTGCACCTAACGCTTTTGTAAAGCGGCAGAAAGACGGCGGAAACAGGTACAGGGATCGCCGGCGGAATCGCCCCTTAGCGCCTGGCCAACGAAAAAGGGCCCGGCGGCGATGCCGGGCCCTTCCGTCTCTGGCCGAATGGACTTCCTCAGAAGTCCATGCCGCCACTTCGGCCGATCCAGTCGGCCGAAGCACTTGCCTCAGCTTGGGCGGATGGACTTCCTCAGAAGTCCATGCCGCCCATGCCACCGCCCGGCATGGCGGGCGCGGCCGCTTCCTTCTTCGGCTTGTCGGCGACCATCGCCTCCGTCGTGATGAGGAGCGAAGCGACCGAGGCGGCGTCCTGCAGGGCCGTGCGCACGACCTTGGCCGGATCGACGATGCCGGCCTCGAGCATGTCCACGAACTCTTCAGTCTGCGCGTTGAAGCCGAAGGTCTGCGACTTGTTCTCGGAGATCTTGCCGACGACGATCGAGCCCTCGACGCCGGAATTCTCGGCGATCTGGCGGATCGGCGCCTCGAGCGCGCGCAGGACGATATTGATGCCGGCCTGTACGTCGGCGTTGTCGCTCTTGAGCTTCGCCACGGCCGCCTTGGCACGCAGGAGGGCTGTGCCGCCGCCCGGGACGATGCCTTCCTCGACGGCCGCGCGCGTGGCGTTGAGGGCGTCGTCGACGCGGTCCTTCTTCTCCTTCACTTCGACCTCGGTGGCGCCACCGACGCGGATGACGGCCACGCCGCCCGCGAGCTTGGCAAGACGCTCCTGCAGCTTCTCACGGTCGTAGTCCGAGGTGGTCTCCTCGATCTGCGCCTTGATCTGCTGCACGCGGGCCTCGATGTCCTTCTTCTTGCCGGCACCGTCGACGATCGTGGTGTTCTCCTTGTCGATCCGCACCTTCTTGGCGCGACCGAGCATGTCGAGCGTCACGTTCTCGAGCTTGATGCCGAGGTCTTCGGAGATCGTCTGGCCGGCGGTGAGGACGGCGATGTCCTCGAGCATGGCCTTGCGGCGGTCGCCGAAGCCCGGCGCCTTCACCGCCGCGACCTTGAGGCCGCCGCGCAGCTTGTTGACGACGAGCGTGGCGAGCGCCTCGCCCTCGACGTCCTCGGCGACGATCAGAAGCGGCTTGCCCGTCTGGACGACCGCCTCGAGCACCGGCAGCATGGCCTGCAGCGAGGAGAGCTTCTTCTCGTGGATGAGGATGTAGGGATCCTCCAGCTCCGCGACCATCTTCTCCGCATTCGTGATGAAGTACGGAGAGAGGTAGCCGCGGTCGAACTGCATGCCCTCGACGACGTCGAGCTCGGTCTCGAGGCTCTTGGCCTCCTCGACCGTGATGACGCCCTCGTTGCCGACCTTCTGCATCGCCTCGGCGATCATCTCGCCGATGGAGCGGTCGCCGTTCGCCGAGATGGTGCCGACCTGCGCGACCTCGTCGGAGGACTTCACCTTCTTGGCGCGCTTCTCGATGTCCTTGATGACCTCGGCCACAGCCATGTCGACACCGCGCTTGAGGTCCATCGGATTCATGCCGGCGGCGACCGACTTGGCGCCTTCCTTCACGATCGCCTGGGCGAGGACCGTGGCCGTCGTGGTGCCGTCACCGGCCAGATCGTTCGTCTTCGAGGCCACCTCGCGCACCATCTGCGCGCCCATGTTCTCGAACTTGTCCTCAAGCTCGATTTCCTTGGCGACCGTCACGCCGTCCTTCGTGATGCGCGGCGCGCCGAACGACTTCTCGATCACCACGTTGCGGCCCTTCGGGCCCAGCGTCACCTTCACCGCATTGGCGAGAATGTCCACGCCGCGCAGCATCTTCTCGCGCGCGTCAGCCGAAAATTTTACGTCCTTGGCAGCCATGTGCTCAACTCCTGCCTGAAACTCAAGATGGGGGAGGGGCGGCTCAGCCGATCACGCCCATGATGTCGGACTCCTTCATGATAAGGAGGTCCTGGCCGTCGATCTTCACCTCGGTGCCCGACCACTTGCCGAAGAGCACGCGATCGCCCTTCTTGACATCAAGGGCAACGAGCTTGCCATTGTCGTCGCGGGCGCCGGGACCGACGGCGACGATCTCGCCCTCCTGCGGCTTTTCCTTGGCCGTGTCGGGGATGATGATGCCGCCCTTGGTCTTCTCTTCGCTGTCGAGACGGCGGACGACCACGCGGTCGTGCAGCGGACGGAACTTCATGAGACGTGTCCTCTCAAAGAAAGCAGCGAAACGCGCTGATCATGCGGGGCCTGTTAGCACTCGACAGAAGCGAGTGCCAAGGCTCGGGCGGAGATAGGCAGGCGGCGCTGGAGAGTCAAGGCACGGTCGCGACAAATTCGCCGTCACGCTGCACGCTGCCTTCGCGCGGGCGGCCTCTCAGCCGGGATGGTTAACGGGCCGGCACCGCCGGCGCCACCATGCCGGGCATCGGCGGCTCTGCCCGCCTCGCTGCGCGCATGATCACGCGCCGACACGCCAAGAGCGGGACCTCCTCACGAAGGCCCCGCCCTTTTCTGCGACGCACCATGATATCCTGCAGGGCGGCGAGTGAGAGCATTGCCCCGCGATTGCGGATGGGCGCGGCGCCAGTCGCGGCGAACCGGGGGCGAGACCGCTTGCGCGCATCCCTGCCACGAGGACAGCGCCCTCGTGCCGGCATGTACTATCCGCGATCCCGCGGCGGATCGTTCATCAGCTGGGCCAATTGGTTCATCAGGTGGTCCAGCCGCGCCATCTGCTGCCCCTGCAGCGCCGGCTGGTCCGCCATGTCACGCAGCAGCCACGCCATTTCCCCGGCCAGCCGCGCGATCGCAGCCTCCTGCGCCCCCTGCCGCCCTGCGAGCATCCTCGTCAGCTGCCCGACCTGCTCCCTCGCAAGCTGTATGACATCCGGAAGATCGCCGCCGCCGTGCTCATTCCATTGATCCGTCGATCGGTCGGCAGATCCCGAAAGCATGTCCACCATGACGCGGTTCCTCAAGCGTGATGGGCAGCCGGCCGCACCGGCCGGGCATATGGCACCGTGGCTGGCGCGGCCGGGCAGGCCCGAGCGTTCAGAACGCTTCGGATGTCCCCGACAGCCCGAAATTGGCCGTCAGTCCGGTCAGCCTGAGATCGCCGTAGCCTTGATCGTTGCCGCAGCACGGCGGCTGCTTCTGGCCCTGGCCGTTGCCGCAGCACGGCGACTGACCCTGCCCCAGGAACTGCTGCAGCTGTTGCAGCAGCTTGACCAGCTGCATCATCTGCTGCAGCTGTTTCAGGGTACCCATGAAATCATTCTGGCCAATATTGCCGATAAAGCTGCCCTGACCGTTGGGCTGGATTCTGTATGACATTCTGAACCTCACCGATAGATCGATCATATTCCGCCCGGTAACGGGCAAGCACCTGCACCTGAAAAGCACGCGCTGATCCGCGCTCATCCGCCCGATGCAACGGCCGCGGCATGCGGCCCTGTGCGATCGGCAACGAGGATTCGGCAGCGCCGCCGGTCTGCAGCGCTCCTCACCCGGAGCCGGGGACAATCCGCGGCTCCGGGGGAGTCGTCGCGACATGTTACGACAGGGTGACGCAGCTGATCCGGGCCGAAACGTCGGTCACGATCCGAACCAATTCACCATCACGGCACGATGTCACTTCTGGATGTTCTGGGACTGCTGCGCCTGCATTGCCACTTGCGCCAGCATCTCCTGGAAATCATCCGCGGAGCGCTTCTGCTTCTGGGCGTCCTGCACACCGGCGGCAGAGGCCGCACCAGCATTCGAAGCCCCATTCTTCTGACAGCACGAGCAAGCCATGATATACCTCCAAAATATCAATATACGGGCCGATAATGCCCCAAAAAACGAGCGATATTTCGATTATGATATAGATATACAGTCATCATCGCTCACAAGATATGATGCAAAGACCAACTGAACAGCGCAACTGCTATGACGTTGCTATTTCTAAACTCACAATTTCCCAACCATCTCCCGCCCGCCGTCAGCGGCGGACTGTCGCAAGCGCGCCGAGGACGATCAGGGCACCGCCGGCGAGCGTCTGCAGCGAGGGCACCTCGCCGAAGAAAAGATAGCCGAGTGCCACCGCCCAGATGAGGGCGGTGTATTCGAGCGGCGCGAGGCGCGCCGCCTCAACCCGGGCGAAGGCCGTGGCGAGGATGAGATGCCCGATGGCGCCGAGACAGCCGATGGCGAGGAACAGCGACAAGTCGGACACGTGAGGCGGCACCCAAACCGCGCCGGCGGGCGCGGCGAGCACGAGTGCCGGCCCGATGTTCTGGAAGAAGACGATGGTCTCGACGCGGTCGCGCGTCGCCCGCGCCCGCAGCATCACCATCGACAAGGCGTAGGTCACGGCCGCGGCGAGCGCCGCCGCGATGCCGTCCCACGAACGCGCGCCGCCCGAGGTGCCGGAGCCGTGGACGATGATCACCATGCCGGCGAAGCCGGCCAGCAGGGCGACGACGATGCGCCCGTCGATGCGTTCGCGCAGCAGCACGACGCCGAAGAAGGCGATGAAGACCGGGGCGAGGAAGGCGAGCGCCTGCGCCTCCGCCAGCGGCAGGCGGCCGAGCGCGTAGAAGAAGGAGGTCGCGGTGACCACGACGAGCAGGGCACGCCAGCTGTTGGCAACGACTGTCTCGCGCGTCGGCCAGCCGGGTCTGCGCACGGCGAGCACCGCGCCGGCGACGAGCGTGCCGCAGGCGAAGCGCAGGAAGGTGATCTCGAAGGTGGGGTAGCGCGCCGCCACCGCCTTGATGAGCGCATCCATGGCCGACAGGAGCGCAATGCCCAGAACCGCGCGGCCGAAGGCGCCCGTCATCACCCTCTCCATCTGCGCCGACGCTGAGGGGCTATTCGAAATAGCCGTCGATCTCGTTCTGCCGCAGGTGCCCAGGCGCGCCTGCAACGGCAGGACCGTTGAGCAGCTGCGCGTCGTTGGCGGCCCTGCGGGCCGCCATCTGCCGCGGCGCCACCTGCACGATCGCTGCCAGTTCGTCGAGATGTGCCGCCAGCCCTTCGAGGTGGCGGCGGATCTTGGCGACGCGCTGCTGTGTTAGATCCTGATAATTGCAGGCCTCGTAGAGCTTGATGAGCTGGCCCATGATGCTCTCGGCCGAACCGACGTTCTCCGGCTCACCACTTTGCTTGAGTCTGCGCGCCTCCGCGGCGATGACCTCGGCAGCGCCGAGGATGTCGCCGGCAGCATGGGCCGTCTCGTCGCCCACCGCGCTCAGTTCCGTCAGGGCGATACGGGCGACGGAGCTATCACCCGTGCCGTGACCGATGGCGGCGAGTTCCTGCCGCACAGCGGCAACCGTCCCCTGCAGGCCCGCCACCTCCTGGCTGAGGCGCGCCACCTCCGCCGCCTCCCGCCGGTAGTCGTCCATGAGGCCCAGCGCCTGGCGCTGCATGGGGCGGAAGATCTCCAGCATCTCCCGGATATCGTCGAGCGCGGCCATGATCTCGGCGCGGCTCGTGTCGACGCGCGGCATGCGGCGGTCCGCCAGCACACGCTCGCGCCGGTCGATGCGCATGACGTCGAGGGAGGTCACATTGCGATAGCGCGCACGTGCGGGAAGCGTCGACATGGCCTGCTCATCCGGGATGCGGCGAATGTGTCGCCGCGATGCAAAGACACCGATTGGTAGCCGACCGAGTTAAATCCATCGTTAACAATAAGCTACTGAAACGAAACAAGTTCGTTCCGGGCCAGCGACAGTGATCACGCCTCGCCCTTCATCAGCCCCAGCGCAACAAGCGCAGACCGGATGGCGGTCAACAGCTTGTGAACGCCGAGTATGTCGGCCCGGAGTTCGTTCACCCGAGCGACGAGGTTGTTGAGATCCGACTGCGACGCGAAGCCCCATGGGCTCGACTGCGTTCCGGTGATGGTGAGCGTTGCGCCGACGGTGAGCGTGTAGCTCGCCTGATCGGCATGCGCCGGCTGCGTGATGGGCGAGGCACCGAAGAAGCCGCGCGCCGATCCGCTGTAGCCATTGATGTAGGGCACCAGCGTCGAGAGCGGTCGGCGAACGTTGCCTTCGACGGGATGCACGGCCCAGATATATTCGGCATCGTTGACCGCGGTTGGAGCCTGCGGCTTCTCAGCAAGCGTGCTCATGCTTCACCTCCGCTCGAGGCGCTCAACGCGACCGAGCAGCGATTCATATCGCTCCTCGAGACGGACGGATTGCAGGACCACCGTGCCGAGCCGATCCACTTGCCGCTCGACGGCCGACAGGCGGTAGTCGGTAAGCACGTAGAAGCCGCCGAACGAGAACAGCATGGTGCCGGCCATCACGAGGTGGCCGAAATTGAATGTCCAGTCGAACCGCGGCCTGTTCATCTCGTCATCCCGCTTCTCGTCCAGCATCCCGCCGCCACCCCAGCTTCAAAAATCTCATCGACCGCCTGCCGTTCGACGGCCGACTGCAGTTCATTTCCCAGCGCCCTGCACTGCGGCTCGACATTGGCCGGACGCACGGTCCCACAGGCCGCCGCCAGCGTAGCAAGCGCGCACGCGCTCACGAGCCGCAGCCATCGCATCGACTGCATCGCGTTGCTCCCGAATGATCCTGTCCGCCGTCTCAACCCCGCCGACCTTCTGGCCGACCTCGTAGACGCGCCACGTGTAGAGGCCGCCGGCAGCAAGCGCGGCGACCACAAGGCTTAGCAGGATGTAGATGCGCCACCCCGTCATGCCGGCCGCCTCCCGATGGTCACGCGGCCGGTCAGCACGAGCCACGCTCCGATGCCGCCGGCGGCAACGAGAAGCGCCAGGGCAGCCACGGCCGGCCACGAGTTGATGCCGTTGAGGAAAGCCAGCCCGCCGCCGCCCGTGACGAACGACAGCAGGATGGACCAAAGGCTCTTGCTCTCGGCAGTCGGCACATCGTCGGGCGTGGCGGCTTCCGGCGACACGTCGAGCGGCTGCGGCGTCGCGTCGTCGGCGGCCTGCAGCGCGCCAAGAAACGCCTCGAAGTGGGACGCGATGAGATTGGCCTTGTCGGTGCCGTTGACAATGCGCCGGGCGCCGACGGGATCGCTGGTTTCGCCGTTGAAGTAGTCGGAGAGCTTCTTGCCCGTGAACAGGCCCTCGTTCATGCCGACGACTGCGATTTGCGCGCCCGTGTCAAGTTCGAGCGCAAGTGCCGGGTTCTTGTCGAGCGGGATGCCGAGACGCTGGCCCATCCGCGCATAGTTCGCGCGGTGCGTGATCTGGATCTGACCCCGGCCGAACCATCCGTCCCGCCAGTAGGGTTCCTTCACCCACTTCAACTTGCCGGCGCGCCATGCCGCTTCGAGGCGGTCCATCGCCTGCCGGTCGCTGGTCGCGAAGGTCTCGCGCACCGGAACCATTCGGCCGCCGGTCTCGTGGAAGACCGAGGCGAAGACATAGGCGACGCGCCGAAGGTCGGTCACGCCCTCCCTCCGGCAGGCATCCAGCAGCGCCTCACAGCCCTCAACCTGTTCGGTCGAGAGGCGGCCGCCGAAGGGCGCGCGCCGGGCGTAGGCGAAGAACGTCGTGCGGTTGATCATCGGACACCTCGCGAGAGATGCCCGGAGGATGGCGGCAGACCCTATCAGGCGCACCGCACAGCCGCCGCGACGGCCGTATCATTCGTGAGCGCGTCAGGCGGCGCGCAGAGAGCGTCGCTGCATTGCGCGAACGCAGGCTGCACCGAGACGGATCGAAGGCCGCTCGATAAGCAGGTAGGTGACGCAGGCTATCGCCACAGAGACGGCCACTGCGATTGGGAAAAGCGGGATTGGAGCAGACACGAAGTTCTTAGCGAAATTGATTGCGAAGAGGTGGAACAAATAGACGCTGTAACTCACGGTGCCGATGAGCAGCACTAGGCCGTAGACTCATAACCGCGTAGCCAGATGCGGATGGACGCGAGCTTCACGGCGGCGAGGAAGTTTTCCGCCGTCTTGTCGAAGCGGGTGGCGATACGGCGGAAGTGTTTGATCTTGTTGAAGA
>NZ_JARKII010000007.1:0-310714 GCF_029309855.1 Chelatococcus sp. XZ-Ab1
GACTTGGTGCCGGGCGCCGGCTCCAGCTCGTAGAGCGTCACCACCGGGCCGGGATGCACGTTGATGATCTCGCCCTTGACCCCGAAATCCTCCAGCGTGCTCTCCAAAAGTGCCGCGTTCTGCTCGAGCGCTTCGGGCGAGATCACGGCGCCGTTGTTCTTCTTCGGCTCGGCGAGGAGGGCGAGCGGCGGCAGCTGGTAGTCCTCGCCGTCGTCGAGGAAGGAGGGCTGCGCCTCCCGCGCCAGGCGCTTGCCGGGCTTGGGCGCCGCCGGCGGCGGCACCACCCGCGACACGGCCGGCCCCGCCGTCCGGGGCGCATAGGCCTCGTCCTCGTCGGCAAAAGGCGCCTCGGCGGGATCGTAGCCGCCGAAATCCGCCGCGCCGTCGAAGGCGTCGTGGGCCGCGGGGGCCTGTTCGAAGCGCGGCTCGCGCCGGGATGCGGCGCGCGGTGCGGCGGAGGGGGCCTGCGGCGCGGCTTGAAAGCCGGCGTGGACCTGCGCCGGACGCCGTGCGGTGAGGCGGCGGGCGATGGCCGATTTCAATGTCATGAAGCCGTGCACGAGGGCGCCGAGCGACACGATGCCCCAGCCGGGCTCGTCCGCGCCGTCATCCTCGAAATCATCCGCATGCGCCCGGCGCGAGGAGCGGCGTGGTGCGAGCTCCTCGTCGTCGTCGTCATCCGCCGTCTCGGGGAAGCCGAAGCCGCAGGCGGCCGTCAGCGCGAGGATGGCGATGCCGGCATAGACGAGCGTGATGATGGCGGCGCCGGGGCCGCTGGTCAGGCCGAGGGTGCCGCGCAGCCCGAAGAGCAGCCCGTCGCCGACGACGCCCCCGAGGCCGCTCGGCAGCGGCCACGAGGTGGTGGCCGGCATGGCGCTGGCGACGGCGGCCGCCGCGGCCGTGCCAGCGAGCCACAGCCCGATCCGCAGTGCCAGCCGCTCGAGGCGCCGCCGCCCCATGAGCTGCATGCCCCAGATCACCACCGGCACGACGAAGACGATGGCGCCCATGCCGAGGATCTGCATGCCGAGATCGGCGATGACGGCGCCGAGCGGGCCGAGAAGGTTCTTCACCGGCCCGTTGGTGGCATGGGTAAGGCTCGGGTCCTCGACCGACCAGGTGGCGAGGGCGAGACCGAAGGCGAGGGCCAGCGCCACGAGCCCAAGTCCGCTGATCTCCGCTGCGCGACGGGCAAAGAAGCGGCGCATGGCGTCCGACAGTTCGTCGGCTTGCGAAAGGGAGTGGCGGCTCGTTCGCATGGTAGCAACCGGGCTGGGATGGACGCTCCCGGCCGCCCGGCGAGGCCGGGACGACCGATACGTTACCCTAGCGGGCCGCGAGTTAAACCCCCGTTAACCTTGTGCGGCGGCAGCGATGGCAGTGGACAGGGAAAGGCCGCGCCCTGGCGGGGCGCGGCCTCCTGTTCTCGGACATCAGGGGTGGCTCAGCTGCGCATGCCGCTGCCGCTGAACTCCGGATAGGCCTCGACGCCGATCTCGGCCTTGTCGAGGCCGAGCGCCTCTTCCTCGGCGCTGACGCGGATGCCCATGGTCGCCTTGAGGACGAACCAGACGACGAGGCTGATGCCGAAGGTGAACACGCCATAGGCGAGGATGCCGATGATCTGCGTGCCGAAGCTCGTCTCGTCGTTGGTCAGCGGCACGGCGAGCGTGCCCCAGATGCCGGCGAGGAGATGCACGGGGATCGCGCCGACGACGTCGTCGATCTTCAGCTTGTCGAGCATCGGCACGGCCAAGACGACGATGATGCCGCCAATGGCGCCGATGATGATGGCCGCCACGGGGGCCGGTGTCAGCGGTTCGGCTGTGATCGAGACGAGGCCGGCAAGGGCGCCGTTGAGCGCCATCGTGATGTCGACCTTCTTGTAGATCGCCTGCGTCAGCAGGATGGCGGCAACGACACCGCCGCAGGCGGCGAGATTCGTGTTGGCGAAGATGCGCGCGATGTCCGACACGTCGGCGTTGGTGCCCATGGCGAGTTGCGAGGCGCCGTTGAAGCCGAACCAGCCGAGCCAGAGGATGAAGGTGCCGAGCGTGGCGAGCGGCATGGACGAGCCCGGCAGCGGGTGGACCGCGCCGTCAGGCCCGTACTTGCCCCTGCGGGCGCCGAGAACGAGCGCACCGGCGAGCGCTGCCCAGCCGCCGACCGAGTGGACCAGGGTCGAGCCGGCGAAATCCGAGAAGCCCATGACGTCGAGCCAGCCCTTGCCCCACTTCCACGATCCCGTGATGGGATACATGAAGCCCGTCAGGATGACGGTGAAGAGAAGGAATGGCCAAAGCTTGATGCGTTCGGCGAGCGTGCCGGACACGATCGAGGCGGCGGTGGCGACGAACACCATCTGGAAGAACCAGTCCGAGGCGACCGCATAGTCGCCCTCGTTGGCCGTGCCGGCGGCCGGCCAGCCGTAGACGCCGAAGGAGCCGAAGAAGCCGCCATCGACGTTGGTGTACATGAGGTTGTAGCCGACGAGGAGATACATGATGCCGGCGATGGCATAGAGCGCCACGTTCTTCAGGCACTGCATCGAGACGTTCTTCGTCCGCACGAGGCCGGCCTCGAGCATGGCGAAGCCTGCGGCCATCCACATGACGAGGAACCCGCCCATCAGGAACAGCAGCGAATTGAAGATGAAGGCGGTGTCCTTGGCGGAGGCGAAGTCCGCGGCTGCGGCAGGCGTCTCGGCTCCCGCTGCGGGGGCGGCGGTCTGGGCGAGCGCCGGCAGCGCAAGGACAAGGGAAAGGGCGAGGGCGCCGGCTCCGGCCCCTGCATAGCGCTTGAACGTCATCGTTCGAACTCCTGGATTGCGGGGCTCAGAGGGCGTCGCCGTCGGTCTCGCCGGTGCGGATGCGCACGGCCCTCTCGATGCTGTAGACGAAGATCTTGCCGTCGCCGATCTGGCCGGTGCGGGCGGTGTCGGCGATGGTGTCGACCACCTTGCCGGCAAGGTCGGCGGGCACGGCCACCTCGATCTTCAGCTTGGGCAGGAAGCTCACCGCATATTCGGCGCCGCGGTAGATCTCGGTGTGCCCCTTCTGCCGGCCGTAACCCTTCACCTCCGTCACGGTGAGGCCGTGCACGCCGATGGCGGTCAGCGCGTCGCGCACCTCCTCCAGCTTGAACGGCTTGATGATCGCCATCACGATTTTCATGTCCCGTTTCCCCTTGACCCCGAGCAGCCCGTGTGCGGGCCCGCCGTGAAGTACCGGGAGGGACGAAACAAGCCGCGTGCCAACCCGCGGATTCCCGCCACTGCCATCCTTCGGACGGCGCGAATCGCCCTGCCTGCACTTTAGGCAGGCGCACTGCAGCAGGGTGCTGCCCAAATACTAGGCAGAATGCTTCAGGCGAGGTCGTCCCGCGGACGGATCAGCCCTTCCTGGGCGACCGAGGCGACGAGCTCTCCGTGGCGCGAGAAGATCAGCCCGCGCGAGAAGCCGCGGGCATCACCCGCCGAGGGGCTGTCCTGGGAGTAGAGCAGCCATTCGTCCGCGCGGAACGGGCGGTGGAACCAGAGGGCATGGTCGAGGCTGGCGGCCTGGATCGTGCGCTCGAACACCGTGCGCCCATGCGCGACGAGGCTGGTGTCGAGCAGCGTCATGTCGGAGGCATAGGCGAGGACGCACTGGTGGATGGCCGGATCGTCCGGCAGCCGGCCCGTGGCACGGATCCAAACGTTGAAGCGCGGCTCCATCGGCTCGCGCGACATGTAGCGGCGGAATTCCACAGGTTTCAGCTCGATCGGCCGCTCGCGCTCGAAATAGGCCCTGACCGGGTCCGGCATCAGCGGCAGCACGCGCGCCTTGATCTCCTCGTCGCTCGGCAGATCCTCCGGCCCCGATACGTCCGGCATGCGCACCTGGTGGACGAGGCCGGGCTCGTGCACATGGAACGAGGCGGACATGGAGAAGATGGCCTGCCCGTGCTGGATGGCGACCACCCGGCGGGTCGTGAAGCTGCGCCCGTCGCGGATGCGGTCCACCTCGTAGATGATCGGCACCTTCGGGTCGCCCGGCAGCAGGAAATAGGCGTGCAGGGAATGCACGTTGCGCTGCGGCTCGACCGTGCGCGTGGCTGCCACCAGGGCCTGGCCGATGACCTGCCCGCCGAAGACGCGCTGCCACCCCACCTGCGGGCTGCGACCACGAAACAGGTTGTGTTCCAGCACCTCGAGATCGAGTATTTCGAGCAGATCGGAGATGGCGTGCTTCATGGTCCGTCCCGAGGCAGGTGCGCAAGAACCTGCGAAGATACAGGGCCCCGCGAAGCGGGGATCGAACGCATGAGGCCCTTGCCGGGCCTGTTCGTCAAGATCGTCGGAGAGAGGGCATGGCCGCAGCGAAAGGCACCGGACGCAAGGGCAGCGCGGGACGGCGTGCCGGCGCGCGGACAATCCCGCCGTCCCGGCGCGTCGTCGTCGCGGGTGGCGGGCTCGCCGGCCTCGCGCTCGCCCTGTCGCTCGCCAGGGGCGGCGGCGGCGGGCTCGACGTCACCGTCTGCGACCCGGTGCTCGCCCGCCCGGCCCCGGGCGGCGATGCGTCCCGCGCCTCGGCCATCGCGGCGGGTGCGCGGCGCATGCTCGAGACCCTGGGCGTCTGGGGCGCTGTGGCGGAGCGCGCGGCGCCGATCCTCGACATGGTCATCACCGACAGCCGCCTCGCCGACCCGGTGCGCCCCTCGATCCTGAACTTCGCGGGCGAGGTGGCGCCCGGCGAGCCCTTCGCGCACATGGTCGAGAATGACGACCTCGTCAACGCCCTCGCCGCCGCCTGCCGCGAGGCGGGGGTCACGCTCGCTGCCGAAGGCATTGCCCGCTTCGCGGCCGTGCCGGAGCGCGTCTTGGTCACGTCCGCCTCCGGCGCCGCCATCGAGGCCGGCCTCCTCGTGGCGGCGGACGGTGCCCGCTCCCGCCTGCGCGACATGGCCGACATCGGCTGGGTCGGCCGCAGCTACGGTCAGGTCGGCATCGTCGCCACCATCGGCCACGAGCGCCCGCACGAGGGGCGCGCCATCGAGCATTTCCTGCCCTCGGGCCCCTTCGCCATCCTGCCGCTTACGACGCGGGACGGCCGGCACCGTTCCTCCATCGTCTGGACCGAGCGCGCCGATGCGGCCGACTACCTGCTGCAATTGCCGGACGAGGACCTGCGCGAGGAGGTGGAGCGCCGCTTCGGCCTCGAGCTCGGCGAGATCACGCTCCTGTCGCCCGCCCGTGCCTTCCCGCTGTCGATCGGCATCGCCCGGCGCTTCGTCGCCGGGCGCTTCGCCCTCGTGGGTGACGCCGCCCACGTCGTCCACCCGATCGCCGGCCAGGGGCTCAACATCGGCCTGCGCGACGTCGCCGTTCTGGCGGAGAAGATCATCGATGCCTGCCGCCTCGGCCGTGACGTCGGTGATGACGAGGCGCTCCTCGCCTATGAGCGCGCCCGGCGGTTCGACACGGTGACCATGGGCCTTGCGACGGACGGGCTCAACCGCCTGTTCTCGAACGACCTTCTGCCCGTGCGCCTCGTGCGCGACCTCGGCCTCGGCCTCGTCGAGCGGATGCCGGCGGCCAAGCGCTTCTTCATCCGCGAGGCGGCGGGCCTGACCGGCGCCGTGCCGCGGCTGATGCGCGGCGAGGCACTCTAGGGGCTCAGTCCAGCGGCCGCGCCTCTTCCGGCAGCATGATCGGGATGCCGTCGCGGATCGGATAGGCGAGCTTGGCCTGCCGGCTGATCAGCTCCTGCCGCGCCGCATCGTATTCGAGTGTCGTCTTGGTCAAGGGGCAGACGAGGATCTCGAGCAGCTTCGGATCGACGCCGCTCGACATGCGTGTCGTGCTGTGCTGCGGGTTCTGTCCCTCGTTCCGGCCTTCGCTCATCGTTTTGCCTCGTGTCGACGCCTGTCACGGCCGAGCGAATCGCATGCGGCGCGGCTTATTGCAACGTCGTTTCGGACCCGCCGGCGATGCGTGCGAGCTCGATCTCTGTGATGGCGACCAGCGTCTCCGCCCGCGCCTTGAGATCGGGCGCCTCGAGAAGCGCCTGCTTCTCCTTGGGGCCGAAGGGGCTCATCATGGACAGGGCATTGACGAGCGCCTCGTTCGGCGCTCCCTCGATGCTCTTCCAGTCAATCTTGAGATCGTTGGCGGCGGCGAAGTCCCGGAGCGCGTGGATGAGGGCATCGCGGTCCACCGCCTCCTCCCCGGCGCGGGGCGTGAAGTCGATGGCGAAGGGGTCGTAGTCGACGCGCGCCTGGCGGTAGGGCGTCATGACGGTGAGCTCCTCGCGCACGCGAAAGCGCGCGATGCCGCTCAGCGTGATGAGGTAGCGCCCGTCGCCGGTCTCGGCCAGTTGGGTGATGCGCCCGGCGCAGCCCACCGCATAGAGCCGCGGCGTGCTCGTCTGCGCCGCTTCCTCGGCGTCGGGCTGGATCATGCCGATGATGCGCCGGCCGGCCAGCGCATCGTCGACCATGGCGAGGTAGCGCGGCTCGAAGATGTTGAGCGGAAGTTGTCCGCGCGGCAGCAGCAGCACACCCGAAAGGGGAAAGAGCGGAATGACGGCCGGCATCTCCGCCGGGCTGCGGTAGGTCGGGTTCATCACCATGCCGTCGTCTCCCGCCAGGCTGCCGGCTCCTGTCAGGCGAACAGGAGCGAGGACAGCCGCCTGCGCCCCGCAATCGTCATCTCGTCCATCGGTCCCCAGGCGTCGAAGAGCTGCACGAGCTGCCGGCGGGCGCCATCGTCGTTCCAGTTGCGGTCGCGGCGGACGATCTCGAGCAGATGGTCGAGCGCCGCCTCCCGCCGGCCGCGGGCGTTGAGCGCGAGGGCGAGGTCGAATCGTGCCTGGTGGTCGCGCGGATCAGCCTCGACGCGCGCCTCGAGCTCGGCGAGGTCGCCGAGCTCGGCCGTCTGCTCGGCAAGCTCGATGGCGGCCCGGCCGGCGGCAATCGCCGGGTCGTTCGCCTTGTCTGCCGGCGCCATGGCGAGGAAGCGCTTTGCCCCATCGATATCGCCGAGGGTGACATGCAGTCTGGCGAGGGCGCCGATGGCGACGGTGTTGGCCGGCTCCTGCGTCAGCACGGCGGCATAGATCTCGGCCGCGCCAGTGGCGTCGCCGGCCGCAAGCTTCGTCGCGGCTTCCTCGAGCATCACATCCGTCGCCGCCGGGCCGACGGGGCCTACGAGGCGTTCGATGAAGCCCTTCACCTGGCTCTCGGGCAGGGCGCCCATGAAGCCGTCCACCGGCTGGCCGCGCTGGAAGGCGATGACGGCGGGAATCGACTGGATGCCGAGCTGGCCGGGGATCTGCGGATGCTCGTCGATGTTGAGCTTGACGAGCTTGACCTTGCCCTTGGCTGCGGCCACCACCTTCTCGAGAACGGGGGTCAGCTGTTTGCACGGGCCGCACCAGGGCGCCCAGAAATCCACCAGCACCGGTTGGCGCATGGATTCGGTAATGACATCCTGCCGGAAGGCGGCGGTCGTCGTGTCCTTGATGGTGCCGGCATCGGCCACGGTGGGCTGTTCGTTCAACATTCAAACCTCTGTTTGTGACGAATGCGGATCGGGCCTTCCTGCCCGCGGCATGTTCAAGATGGGGCGGCGATGCGCGTCTGGCAATCGTCCGGGCGCATCCCGCCGGCAGGTTCGGGGCGCGATGCCGCCACGACGAGCGGCTCGTGGCCCGTGGCGCGCAGGAAGGCGACAAGGTCGTCGCGGCCGATGGTGCTCGTCATCGTGTTGATGAGCGGGTGGAAGTTCAGGCGCTCGTTCTCCAGCATGGCGGCGTCGAGCACGATGGTGACGGCGCCCTCCCGGTCGTTGAAGGCGCCGAAGGGCGTGACCGAGCCGGGCTCGACGCCAAGATGCTGCTTCAGGAGTTCGGCGCTGGCGAAGGAGAACTTGCCGCTCGCGCCGACCGCGGCCGGCAGCGCCTTGAGGTCGATCGCGGCGTCCTCGAGCGCGACGACGAGGAAGAGCCGCCCCTTCCTGTCCTTGAGGAACAGGTTCTTGGTGTGCCCGCCGGGAATGAGGCCGCGCAGCGCCCGCGACTCGGCGACCGTGAAGAGCGGCGGGTGCGTCGTCGTCACCGCCGTGATGCCGAGGTTGGCGAGAAAGGCGAAGAGATCGTCGGGCGTGGTAGACATGGCGCGGTTGTACCGGCCGGCCCGGCATGCGGCAAGAAGGAGAGCCCCGGCGGCCGACGGGGTCATCCCAAGCCCGGACAGCCACCCCGCAGGCAGGACGCCCGGCCGCTCGGGCTCGCGTGCCGGATGGCGACGGTCGGGACCAAGTCATCCACAGGCTGGATGGCGGTGCGCGCGGCATTTTTGTCGAGCATACCGAATTTGCCCCTTGCATTGTCCTGCAGTTTGCGGCATGTAGCCGACCTCGATGGCGCTGATCGCTGCCGGACATGGATGCGGGTGTAGCTCAGGGGTAGAGCACAACCTTGCCAAGGTTGGGGTCGAGGGTTCGAATCCCTTCGCCCGCTCCAGTTCATCTCAGAAATCCAGACGCTCGCAAGCGCCCGCAAGGGCGTTCTTTGCTCGCTGCCCTCGTTCGTGCCAGCGAAACAGCGCAGCCGCCTCGTGCTGCACCGCCGTCGGACGACGCCCGGTGCGGGCATCGCTGCCGGCCGGTGAACGACCTCGACCGGACTTTCCGCACAGCGGGTTCGCTCCCCGAACCAAAGCGATCACAATCACGGCGGAAGGCCTGACCTGCCAATGGACCCGCTTTCGCCCAGCGGCGTCCCGGCCCATTACGGCTCGTGCTTCGAACGGGCCCGCCCCTCAGAATGCAGTGTTGGAAGCGGCTTGCAGTTTTGGTTTCGCTTTCAGCATCAGCCAGCCGACGATGGCGAGATTGATGAGGTTCCAGGCGAGCCCGTTCAGGAAAGCCATGCGGTAGGATGCAAAGACATCGAAGATCAGCCCCGAGACATAGCCGCCAAAGGCCATGCCGGCGATGGTCGCCGACATGACGATGCCGATGCGCATGCCGGCTTCCCTCGGTGGCAGGTAGTCCCGGATGATGACCGCATACATCGGCACGATGCCGCCCTGGAACAGGCCGAAGATGCCGGTGACGATATAGAGCGAGCTCAGCCCGTCGAACCAGAGATAGAGGAATAGCGCGAGCCCCTGCATCAGCGAGCCGAGCGCCAGGGTCGCCGCGCCGCCGATTCGGTCCGCGACGAAGCCGGACCCGATCCGGCTGATGATGCCGAGGAAGAGCATTAGCGACAGCATTTCGGCGCCGCGCGCGACGCCGTAGCCCAGATCGCCGCAATAGGCGACGATATGGACCTGCGGCATCGCCATGGCGACGCAGCAGCAGAAGCCCGCGACCGCGAGCAGCCCCTGCAGCTGGTTCGGCGACAGTCCGAGGTCACCCCGCGCGCCGGCGCTCGATATCTCGGCCGCCGCCAGCGTCTCGGCCGCGGGCCGCCGGCGGAAGAACAGCGCGAGCGGCAGCATCACGGCGAGCGCCACGACACCGATGCCGATATGCGTGGCGCGCCAGCCGTGGCTTTGAAGGCCCCAGGTGATCACCTGCGGCCAGATCACGCCGGCGAGATAGCTGCCGGAAGCGCCGAATACGACCGCAAGCCCGCGATGCCGACGAAACCAATGCGACAGGTCCGCGATGAGCGGTGCAAATCCCGCGCCGCCGCCGATGCCGATCAGCAGACCATGCGCCAGAGCGAAGTGCCAGAGGGTGCTCGATAGTCCGGCCAGGACATAGCCCGTCCCGAGCAGGACAGCCCCGCTCACGATCGGCACGACGATCCCGTAACGATCGGCGATGCGGCCCATCACGATGTTGCCGAAGCCGAAGCCGAGCATGACGCAGGTATAGGGCAGCGAGGCGCCGGCCCGCAGCGTACCGAACTCCGCCTGGACGGCGGGCAGCACCACGACGACCGACCAGGTGCCGACACAGGCAATGGTCCCGAGCAGGAGCGACAGCGCCAGCCGCAGCCAGGAATAGGCGGAATCCGGCGCATCGCGCTGTCCCTGGGGCGACATGTGTCCTCGATGGCCCTTCCGCGGAACGGCCCTGTCCGCGCGCCAATGATTAGGCGCCGGTCATCGGGCCGACAAGCGACTTTGCCGCAGCGGAGCACGGCGCCAGTCGCAGGGCAGCGTTCTCTAGCCGGGGCGACGGGTGGCGCCGTCGGCCAGCCGGGTAGGATTCGGGCCGGGCGACTTTTGTTCATGGAAGGCTGCGCAGCGAAGGACCGCGCTTGCCAATCGGTGCGTGCAGCGGCAGTCTCGGTGTGGCAGAGACGCTCGGCGGGGCAATCGACGGCCATTCTCTCTCGCCGGGCAACGGGCATGGGGCTCCGACATCATGATCATGGACGGTGGGATTGCCGATGGTGGCGCGATGAAGAAAACGGCTTTGACCGGGCTTTCGCCGGCGCTTCTCAACCGCCGGTCGTTTTTGATCGGCTCCGCCGTCGGCCTTGGTGGGCTCGGGCTGTCCGGTTGCATGACGTCCGATGGCATGAGCCTGGCCGAGGCGAAGCTGGCCTATGGGCCGGTGCCGGACGAGAAGTTTCCGATTCCGGCGGTTGATGTCAGCAAGGTCGATCCCAAGTTTTTCCGTCGGACCGTTCGTTACGAGACCCAGGAAGAGCCTGGCACGATCATCGTCGATCCCGGCAACTATTACGTCTACCGGATCGAGGGCGACGGACAAGCGACCCGCTATGGCGCCAATGTCGGCCGCCAGGGGTTCCTGTGGAGCGGCGACGCCTATGTCGGGCGCAAGGCCGAATGGCCGACCTGGACACCGCCCAGGGAGATGATCCGGCGCCAGCCCGAAGTGGCGAAGTATGCCGGCGGCATGCCGGGCGGCCTCGATAACCCGCTCGGTGCTCGCACGCTCTATCTCTATCAGAACGGCGCCTATACCCTCTATACGATCTACGCCAGCAGCGACCCGGAATCGATCGGCAATGGTGTCACGAGCGGCTGTGTCGGCCTGCTCAGCCAGGACATGATCCACCTCTACGAGCGCACGCCGCTCAAGACGAAGGTTGTCGTCCTGCCAGCATAGCGACGGGCGGCCATGTCTTCCAGGATCGCCGCAGCCAAGAGGCGTGTGCGGGGCCGTCGGGCAAACATGGCTGGGGCGTATCCGTCCTTCCTGCCGGGCATCCCATGTCGCCGGCACCTTTCTCTACGCGCCTGGTGGTGGCTGGTGCTCTTGCTCGCGCTCTTGCCGGGAGCCCTGTGCGTGCGATGCTGCCCGGCGTGCTGGCCATCGTCACCAAGCGCCAACTTGCCGGACGGTTTGTCGCGAGAACGCTCCTGCGGCCGGCTCGGAATCCACTTTGTCGAGTGTTACGCCAGGCAGACGGTTTGAGAACCGATTTTGCACTTGATTCCCGCGCGTCGAGGGCGTAGTGCGCGAGCGTCTGCAGCCGTTTGGCCGCAGACATGTCTTCCCGCAGAGAATGTCATGGACAGTTACCCTAGTTGTGGCGCCCGGTGGCGGGCGCCATTGCGGAATGAGGTGATCGCTCCCGGCCAGGGCCGGGTGAGCGGCGGCATTCGGACCTAAGGGTCGGCCCCGTTCACCTCCCGCCCCCTCGCCGAGGGGGATCGCAGGAGGTGAACGATGGAGACAATCATCTTCCTCTCGCATGCCCGCCGGCCGACACCGGACCGGCGGTTCGCCGGCCGCCGGGAGCGCCTGCCCGGTCCGCTTCCTTGTGCCCGTGCGCCGGCCCAGTCGCGGCCCGTTTCGCAGTTGGCGCGTCGCTACGGCGACTGGCCGGCTTGATGGCCGGTGGTCGTTGCACGAGGACGCAACAGACGTCGACACCCGTCGTTGTATCAGGCGGCACGTCCGGATCACGATCCGCGGCGCGGCCCATCACAGGCCCGAGGCCGGCTGCCGTCCGGCGGCCTGACGGCATTCAGGAGACCGAACATGGAAGACGGATCTAGTCGCTTGGCCACGCAGCGCTCCAGCTTCGTGGCCCTCCCCCGCAAGACGACCCCGACAGCCCGCCGACGCGCGCGCCTGCCACCGCACTGATGGCCGGTCCCCCGTCGGCGGCGTCCCATCTGCCGACGGAGTTAAGACATGACCGCCATCATCACCGCCGCCGATTTCCGCGGCCATCTCGCCCATGACGACCGCGCCGCGATCAAGGCGGCGCTTGCCGATCGCCATGTCGCCGATATTGCTGCCGCTGCCGGTGAGCTTGATCCCCGCGACATCGCCAAGATCCTTCTTCTGCTGCCCGAGCGCCAGGCGGCCGAGGTCTTTGGCTATTTCGCGCCGGCCACGCAGGTCGCCATTGCGGACGAGTTGAGCCGCAGCGACCTCGCCCGGCTCGTGACCGCCATGTCGCACGACGAGCGTGCCGATCTGTTCAACCGCCTGACGCCGAGGCAGCAGCAGGCGCTCCTGCCCGGCATCGCCCACGCGGAGCGCGAGGACATCCGCCGGCTTGCTGCCTACCCCGAGGGCACGGCCGGCTCGCTCATGACCTCGGACTATGCCGTTCTGGCACCCGATCTCACCGCCCGCGAAGCGATCGACCGGCTGCGCAACGAAGCCCCGGACAAGGAGACGATCTACGAGGCCTACGTGGTCGATGGGGCCCGCCGCCTCGTCGGCGTCCTCTCCCTGCGCGACCTCCTGCTTGCCCGCGACGAGGTGCTCGTGGCCGACATCATGCGCAAGGGCGTGATCTTCGCCCACGTTCAGGACAAGCGCGACGAGGTGGCGCGGAAGATCGCCGACTATGACCTGCTGGCCCTGCCGATCGTCAACGGCGGCGATGCGCTCGTCGGCATCGTCACGGTGGACGATGCGATGGACGTGGCCGAGGCCCAGCGCGGTCGGCGCGTGGCCCAGTTCGGCGGCAACGCGGCGGTGGGGGGCGGCCCCGACCTCGATCTGCTGGCCTCGAGCTTCATGCAGATGTTCCGGGTGCGCGCCTTCTGGCTCGTCCTGCTGACCATCTTCGGCGTCATCACCAGCACCTTTGTCGCCGCGCAGGAGGAGATGCTCGATCGGGTGATCATCCTCGCGGCCTTCATCGCCCCCATCGTCGACATGGGCGGAAATACGGGTAGCCAGTCGGCTACCCTCGTCATCCGCGCCATGGCGATCGGCGACGTGAAGCTGCGTTGGCGCGACGTGTGGTTCGTGATCCGGCGCGAGATTCCGGTCGCCCTGGCGCTGGGCGTCGTGATCGCGGCGCTCGAGGCCGTGCTGGCCTTCTTCAGCAAGGGTGTGGGAGGCGATGTCCTCCTGGTCGTCGGCCTGTCCATGGCGATCTGCACCGTGCTGGGCGGCCTCATCGGCGCCCTGCTGCCCTTCGCCGCGCGCCGCATCGGCACCGATCCCGCGACGTTGAGCTCGCCCCTGATCACGTCGGTCATGGATTTGCTGGGCGTACTCATCTACTTCAGCCTCGCCTATGCCTTCCTTGGACACCTGCTGAACGCAGGATAGGAGAAGGCGGGAAGTCAACGTCGCCCGGCCGATAGCGGCGGCCCCGCTGGCCGGGGCCGGCGTTCAGCCGTCGCTCCCCCTCCAGAAGCGCTCGCCGCGCATGAGAAGTCGGCCGTTGCGGGTCGCGATGCCGAGTTCGAGGCTCTCCGCGATGGTCTTCGCATGGGTCGTAAAGCGCGCGGCCGCGGCGGGCGGGCACAGGTCGCGCGCCGTCTCCTCGAACAGCGCCAGCCAGCGGTCGAAGTGGCGCGCGTCGACCGGAAGCGGCAGGTGCTTCGCCATCGGCCGGCCGCTGTAGCGCCCGCTCTTCAGCGTCACCGAGGACCAGAAGGCGCAGATTTGCTGAAGATGCGGCTCCCAGTCGACGATATGGGCGGCAAAGACGGGCCCGAGGAGGTCGTCGTCGCGGACCCTGGCATAGAAGGCCCGTACCAGCCGCTCGATCATCGCCTCGTCGATGCCGGGTTCGCCGGCGCTGTCGCCGGCGCCGTCCGTGCGCCGCTCGGATTCCGTCATGATTGTTCCGCGCCCATGGTCGACGGGCGGCACCATATCAACGGCCGTCCTCGCGCAGAAGCCTCTGCCCGCGACGGGTCATGGCGTCTCTTTGCCGCTGGTGTCCTTGCGGGGGCGGGGCTGCCGTTCCGCGTCGCGGCGCGGAAAATAGACGTGCCAGCCGGAAACACGCGCATCCGCGATGCCGGCATGCACCGGCCTGAAGCACCAGGGGCAGCGCACGGCCGCGCGCGGCACGCTGCGGCTGCACGCATCACAGAACAACATTCGGGCACCATTCGTCACGGCTCGACCTCCGTGCGCGCCAATGCGCGCGACAACACAGCGATGGTTCGGTGTGCGGGGGGCCCGGAGCGGGTGCGGCGTTCGTCTTCTCGTCAGGCGTTCGCGCTCCCGGTCCGGGTGACGACATGCGTCAGCCGGAGGTAGCGAATCGGATGTCTGCGCGCGCCGTAACACATGAGCCCTGACTGGACGACGATTGGGGCCATTTGGAGGATTCTTCGTGCCCGCCGGGCCGTTCGCGTGGCGGCATAGCCGCGCCTCGCCTTGTGCAAATCACGAGGCCCGGCGCCAATGCCGACGGAACGGGCTTGCCCGTGCCATGGCGTCGGGCGAGAAACGGCGAGCCGTCGAACAGCGCGGCGAGAGATCGACCGGACGGTTGGCTGTGCGCGAGGGCGCCCGGCCGCCCGTCTCAGGCAGGGAGCATGGGTGTGGAGAAACTCGTCATCACGCTGGCCGGCATCAGCTTCGACGCGCGGCTCGAAACCGAGAAGGCACCGGCGACTTGCGCCGCCTTCCTGAAGCATCTGCCCTTCCGCAACAAGGCGATCCACGTGCGCTGGAGCGGCCAGGCGGTCTGGATCCCGCTCGGTGATCTCCAGTTCGGCGTCGGCTACGAGAACGCCACCTGCTATCCGGCGCCGGGCGAGGTCGTGCTCTATCCCGGCGGCGTGAGCGAGACGGAGATCCTGCTCGCCTACGGCCGCGTCGCCTTCGCCAGCATGGCCGGCCCCCTCGCCGGCAACCACTTCCTGACCATCACCAGCAACCTCGACAAGCTGCCCGAGCTCGGCACCAAGGTGCTGTGGGAGGGGGCGCAGGACATTTCCTTCGAGCGCGTCTGAGGGCGTCAGCCTTCCGTGCGGCCGCGGCCGAGGTAGAGCTCGGCCGCCCGCTCGTCGGCGAGCAGCGTCGTCGCCGCTCCCTCGAGCGCCACCTTGCCGCCGTCGAGGATGCAGCCGCGATCCGAGATGGCGAGCGCCTGGCGCGCGCGCTGTTCGACCATGAGCACGGTGACGCCGAGCGACGGCAGCCGGGCGATGAGCGAGAAGACGTCGGCCACGCGCGCCGGCGACAGCGCCGCCGTCGGTTCGTCGAGGATCATCAGCCTGGGCCGCGGCATCAGCGCGCGGGCGAAGGCGAGCTGCTGGCGCTCGCCGCCCGAGAGGCTGCCGGCGCGGGTGCGCCGCCGCTCCCCGAGCAGGGGAAACAGCGCGAACAGCTCCGCGATGCGTGCTTTATGGTCCTTCACGCCCTGCACCACCTGCAGGTTTTCCAGAATGCTGAGCGAGGGGAAGATGTTGGCGACCTGCGGCACGTAGCCGATGCCGAGGCCGATGCGGTCCTCCGCCGGCAGGCCGAGGATGTCGCGCCCGTCGATGCGCACGGCGCCCGAGACGCGCGGCAGGAGGCCGACGATCGCCTTGGCGAGGGTCGACTTGCCGGCGCCGTTGGTGCCGGCCACGGTCAGGATCTCGCCCTCGCTGAGGGAAAGATCGATGCCGTTGAGGATGTCGACCTCGGAATAGCCGCCCTTGAGGTTGTCGATGGCGAGGATGGTCACACTGCGCCTCCGAGATAGGCTTCGCGCACGCGCGCATCGGCGAGCACGGCGTCGGGCGCGCCCATGGTGAGGATACGGCCCTGGTCCATGACGTAGAGCTGCGGGGCGAGCCGCGTCAGCGCCTCGAGGTCGTGCTCGATAACGAGGAAGCCGATGCCCCGCCCGTTGAGCTCGCGGATGCGCTCCATGATCTCGCCGATGAGCACTGGATTGACACCGGCGAAGGGCTCGTCGAGGAGGATGAGCCGCGGCTTGACGAGGAGCGCCCGGCCGAGCTCGACGAGCTTCTTCTGTCCGCCCGAGAGCTTGCCCGCCGGCTCGTCGGCGACCCGCTCCAGCCGGAGAAAGCGGATGACCTCGCGGACCTCCTCGGCGAGCCTCTCTTCCTCCTCGCGCACCTTGCCGGCGCGGAAGAAAAGGCCGACGAGGCTCTCGCCGGTCTGGCCGGGTGCCGCTGCCATCATGTTCTCGCGCACGGTGAGATGGGCGAACTCGCGCGGCACCTGGAAGGTGCGCACGAGGCCGGTGCGGGCGCGCCCGGCGGGGTTCAGCCCGTCGAGGCTCCTGCCGTCGAACCCGATCGCGCCTTCGTCCGGCGGCATGAAGCCGGAGATGACCGAAAAGAGCGTCGACTTGCCGGCGCCGTTCGGGCCGATGAGGCCGACGAGGCCGCCCATGGGCACCTCGAGCGAGACGCCCGAGAGCGCCTTGAAGCCGCCGAAGGCCTTGGAGATATTGGTGACTTGGAGGCTCATCGCTTGGTGAAATCCCCCATGAGGCCCTGCGGGCGGTAGATGGTGAAGAGGACGAGGAGCAGCCCGACGACGCCGATGCGCAGCGAGGCCATCTCTACTTCCGAGACGCCCGGCACGATGTCGCGCAGGAAGCGCGAGCCTTCGAGGAAGAGCATCAGGAGGCCGGTGCCGACGATGGCGCCCGAAACGCGCCCGACGCCGCCGATGATGATGGCCATCCACACGTAGAAGGTGACGAGCGGGATGAACTGGTCCGGCACGATGTAGGTGATGTAGTGGGCGTAGAAGGCCCCGGCGATGCCGGCCAGCGCCGAGCCGAGGATCAGCACCTGGATCTTGAAGCCGGCCGGATCCTTGCCGAGCGCTTGCAGCGCCTCCTCGTTGTCGCGGATGGCCTCGATGACGCGGCCGAACGGGCTCGCGACGATGCGGCGCATGGCGTAGATCGCGGCGAGCGTGACGGCGAGGATGAGGCCCATGACGGCGAGCTGCGCGCCGATGCCCACCGAGATGGTCTCGAACAGACGCGGAATGCCGGGGATGCCCTGCACGCCGTTGGTGAGCCATTTCTCGCTGGTGATGACGAGGCGCACCGTTTCCGAGAAGCCGAGGGTGACGATGGCGAAATAGTCGTCGCGCAGCCTGAGCGAGATGAGGCCGATGGGCCAGGCCGCGAGGCCCGCCGTCACCGCCGCGGCGGGGATGGTGAGCGCGAGCGGCAGGCCCTGCAGCGACAGAAGGGCGGAGGTGTAGGCGCCGATGGCGAAGAAGCCGACATGGCCGAAGTTGATGAGGCCGGTCAGCCCGTATTGCAGGGTCAGCCCCAGCGACAGGAGCATGTAGATGAGGGCGATGATCGCGATCGCCGCGAGATAGGCGTCCATCAGCGTACTCCCTCGATGCGTCCGAAGAGGCCGCGCGGCCGCACCAGGAGCACGGCGAGCAGCACGACGAAGGACAAGGCGATCTTGTAGGTGAAGCCGACGAAGGGCGTCGACACCTCCTGCGCCACGCCGAGGACGAGCCCGGCGACGACCGCACCAACCGGGCTGCCGATGCCGCCGAGGATGGTGGCGGCGAAGATCGGCAGCAGCATCTCCCAGCCGACCTCCGGCGAGACGATGGTCTTGATTCCGAGCATCATGCCGCCGACCGCCGAGACGCCACCGGCGATGAGCCACATGGCCGTCATTACCCGCTCGGGGCGGATGCCGGAGACGCGGGCGAGGTCCCGGTTGTCCGCCACGGCGCGCATCTGCCGGCCAATGGGCGTGAGATAGAGGATGGCGAAGACGGCGGCGAGCGCGACGACGGCGACGGTCGCCAGCTGTAGGTCGAGCGGGTTGATGGCGAGCCCGGCGATGCGGATCGGCCGCGACAGGGGCACGTTGAACACCTGCTGCTGGTGGCCGAAGGCGACGCCGAGCCCGGCCCTGATCATGAAGCCGATGCCGATGGAGGCAACGAGCAGCGACACCACCGAGCGCCCGGCAAGGCGCTTGAAGACGGTGAGATAGGCGACAAGCGCCAGCACCGCCGCACCACCAACGGCTGCGATGCTGCCGAGCGCGAGCGAGCCGCTGGCCTTGTGGACCGTGAGCGCCGTGTAGGCACCGAAGGTCATGGTGTCGCCCGTCGCCGCATTGGGGAAGCGGGCGATGCCGAAGACGAGGGTGAGCGCCAGTGCGCCGAGGCCGACCACGAGCCCCTGGACGAGGCCGTTGACAGCAAGTTGAGCGTAGAACAAGGGACCATCCCGCCCGGTTGAACGACGGCGCTGACCGGCTTGAACCGGCCGCGGCGCCGATAGCAAATCTCGTGCCCGCCCCCGCCGTCATGCCCGCGCTCGTCGCGGGCATCCACGCCTTGACAGTCAGGCAACGTCAAAGGCGTGGATGGCCGGGACAAGCCCGGCCATGACGCCGCTAAGAAGGCAGCGTCGCCGAGAACCACCTCAGATCTTGACGACGTAGCGGCGGTTGAGCTTGCCACCCTCGATGAAATAGGCGCCGAAATCGGGCGTGACGTCGCCGTGCTGATCGAAGTCGAGCACCGAGGAGGCGCCCTCGTAGTTGATCTTGCCGGCCTTGAGCGCCTCCTTGCCCTCGGCGAAGGATGAGACCTGCTTGCCGTCCGGGTTGCCGACCTCGCGCAGCTTTGCGACGACCGCGGCCATGTCGGAGGTGCCGGCGGCCTCGATGGCGAGCGCCAGCACCGTCATCATGTCCCACGTCATCGCGGCATAGACGTTGTTGGTGCCGGCCTGGCCCATCGCCTTCTGGTAGGCCGCATCATAGGCCTTGAACGCTTCGGCGCCCTCGTTGGAGACGGAATCGACCGAGATGATGCCCTCCGTCACCTCGGCGCCGAGCGCCTCGACGAGCTGCGGGTTCGCCGCCCAGCCGGGGATGATCCACTTGACCGGTTGGCCGGTCTGGAACCATTCGCGCAGGATGATGGTGGTGTCGGCGATGTAGGAGCCGGTGACGATGACGTCCGGGTTCGCCGCCAGCACCTTCATCAGCTCGGAGCGATAGCTCGCCTGGTTCGGCTCGTAGACGACGCTCTCGACCACCTCGCCGCCCTTGGCCTTCCACGCCTTGGTGAAGCCCTCCGTATTGCCGATGCCGGAGGCGTTGTTGAAGGCCATGGTGGCCGGGCGCTTGAAGCCTTCCTTCTCGCAGATCTCGGCGAAGGCGCGGCCGAAGCGGTCGTTGGTGGCCTGGAAGCGGAAGCCGAGGCCCTTGGCATTGGCCGGCGGCACGGACAGCGCCGGCGCGCCCGAGCAGTGCATCAGCGGAATGCCGGCATCGTTCGTCAACGGGATGACGGCGAGCGACACGCCCGAGGACCAAGTGCCCAGGATGGCCTGCACCTTGTTGACCTCGATGAGCTTCTTGGCCGCGAGCACGGCCGCCTGCGGGTTGGTCTGCGTGTCCTCGGCGACGATCTCGATCTTGCGCCCGCCGGCGCCGCCGGCGGCGTTCACCGCCTCGGCGGCGGCGACGATCATCTTCTGCATGCCGGAGCCGTAGGGCCCGCCGACACCCGTGACGGGGCAGAGCGCACCGATGCGGATCGCGTCGGCGCCCTGGGCGCGGACGATGGAAGGAGCGGCGACAAGCGCCGCACCGGCGGCGACGGAGCCCAAAAATTCGCGTCTGGTCGTCTTCATGGCTTGTCCTCTGGATTCTTCGGTTCTTGCGTTATGCGTCGAGCGTGTTCTTGACGAAGCGCCCTTCCTTCATGATGGCGGGCATCGACCGGCCCTGGCCCGTCAGCAGGGCAAGGTCGTCGAGCGGGTTGCCGTCGACGACGATGAGATCCGCATAGGCCCCGGGTGCGATGCAGCCGATCTTGCCGTCCATGCCGCAGAGCCGCGCCGCATCCAGCGTGGCCGAGCGGATGACGTCCATCGCCGGCAGCACGCGGCCGCGGATGACGAATTCCTCGGACTGGTGGCGGTGCATGGCGCCGAGCAGGTCGGAGCCATAGACCATCGTGACGCCGGCCGAATGGAGAATCTCGAGCGAGCGCAGGCCTGCAAGCCGCACGTCGTCGATCTTGGCGACCGAACTCTCGGGCAGGCCGTAGTTGGCGCCTTCGCTCTTCAGTGCCTCGTAGGTGACGAGCGTCGGGCAGGCGAAGGCGCCCTTCTCGGCCATCAGCTTCGCCGTCTCGGCCGTGACGAGGTTGGCGTGCTCGACGGAGTGCACGCCGCATTCGACGCCCCGGCGGATGGCCTCGTCCGTGTAGAGATGGGCCGCGACATAGGTCTGGGCGTTCTGCGCCTCCTCCACGATGGCCGTCACCTCCTCGCGCGAGAAGCCCATGAAGGCGATGGGGTCGGTGGGCGAGGCGACGCCACCGTTGGCCATGATCTTGATGAACTGTGCGCCGGCCTTGATCTCTTCGCGGGCGGCGAGGCGCACTTCGCTCAACCCGTCGCAGATGCGGCCGAGGGAACCGAGCTTGCGGTCGAAGGCGTGGCGGTCGCGCACGTCGTAGCGGCCGCGGAAGTCGCAGTGGCCGCCTGTCTGTGACAGGGCCTTGCCGCAGATGACGAGGCGCGGCCCCTCGAAGAGCCCTTCTTCCACCGCCTGCTGCAGGCCGAAATCGGCGCCGCCGACGTCGCGCACGGTGGTGAAGCCGCGCATCAGCATGCCGCGCATGATGACGGAGGCATGGGCGGCAACGAGTGAGTCGGGCAGGAGCGCGTTGCGGCCGAGATTCGCCTCGGAGGCAATGACGTGGACGTGGCAATCGATCAGGCCCGGCATCAGCACCTTGCCGGCGAGGTCGATGACCCGGGCGTCCTTCGCCCGGAGTGGCGCGTCGCTGACCTCGCGAATGTGCCCGTCCTCCACCAGGACGTTGACGCCCTCGCGCGGCACGGCGCTCGCGCCGTCGACGATGCTGGCGTTCTGGAAGATGGTGATGCTCATGGTGCTCCCTGGCCTGCGGCTGCGCCCGCCGGGTTCGGCGGTGCCTCCTGTTCTCAGCTTTTCGGGGTCGTCCCCGCGCGTTCAGATGCGACTGCGGCGATGCCTTCCGCGGCCTGGTCCGTCTCGCCACCGGGGCGGAACTCACGCTTGACCTGGCGCTTCCAGAAGGCGAGCAGCTCGCGGAAATAGGCCGGATCATCCTTGACCGGTGTCTGGGCGATCATGCCGCGGATGAGGCACATCGAGGCGTTCATGAGGACGAGCGCATGGTCGACGTCGACGCCCGCCTGGCCGGCGAGCTCGGCCCAGACGGCATTGAGTCCGGCATGGAATTCCTTGACGACGGGTACGATGGCCGCGCGGAAATCGCCGTTGTGCCGGGCCTCCGGCAGGTATTCCATCGTCACATAGAACAGGCGGTCGTTCATTATCTGCCAGAGGAAGTCGACGATCTCGTCCGTCGAGCCGCCAGACCGGCGGATGTCCGCCGCCATCTCGTGCAGCGAGGCCGTGCTCTGACGCAGCATGTGCGCCACGGCGGCGACGATGATCTCTTCCTTGGAACTGAAATGATGCGTAAGCGCGCCGCGCGACACGCCAGCGCGCTCGGCGATGTCGGTCGTCGACATGCGGTAGAGCCCGCGGTCATGCAGGAGGTCGATGGTCGCCTCGAGCAGGCGCGCCACCGTGTCGGCGCTGCGCTCCTGCTGGGTCCGTCGCTGTCGGCGCTGGCTCATGCTTCCCCCTTTTGGTCACAAGGATGAATCGCTTGAAAGAAACCGTCAATCCTGTTTGTACAAGCGGGTCTGTTTTTTTTGTTGCGCTTGGGTCGCGCTCGCGCTCTTCAGTTGCGGCGGTGCGGGATGACTTTGCAGCGCCCGCATGGCACAGCCGGAGCCCCAGGCGGGGGGAGGCGAAGCGCAGGAGGCGCGGGTGACGGCAAGGCCGATCGTGATGTTTCCGGATTGGCGCCTGCGCGAGTCTGCCGCGCCCGTCGTCGCGTTCGACGAAGCGCTGCATCAGCTGGCGCAGGATCTCCTTCAGACCATGCAGGCCGCGCCGGGCATCGGCATCGCGGCGCCGCACGTGGGCGTTCTCCTGCGCGTCGTCGTCATCGAACTGCCCGGCGGCACGGGGCCGCGCTTCTATGTCAATCCGCTTGTCGAATGGGCTTCGGCCGAGACGGCGCGCCACGCCGAGGGCAGTGTCTCGATGCCGGGCGTGAGCGAACAAGTGGAGCGTCCGGCGCGCGTGCGCGTGCGTTTCCAGACGCTCGAAGGGGTGGAAGGGGTCGAGGAGGCCGACGGTCTGCTGGCCGTGTGCCTGCAGCATGAGATCGACCAGCTCGACGGCCTGTTCTGGATCAGCCGGTTGTCGCGCCTCAAGCGCGAGCGTGTCTTGCGCCGCTACGAGAAGCTGCGGTGGACGGCCTGAGAAGGCGGCCCTGCCGCGGCCTCACGGCTCCGATGGCGTCCGCAGCCGTGCGAGGGCATGCCGGAAGCTGTCGCTGACGGCGAATTGCGGATCTGCATAGCGCGCATCGGGTGACGCAGGTGTGTGGATCGTTACGGCCGTACCCTGGGGGAGGGCGAGTTGCAGCGTCAGGCCGTAATGACCGCCTGTTTCCGACGTCCGGACGACGATCCGGCAGGTGGCGAGGAGGCCGATCGCCTGCTGCAGATGGTCGATCTCCTGCAGGATGGCGGCCAGGATCGGGCGACTCGATGCCATGCCGTCAAAATCGATCTCGACATGCGTATCCACTGGCAATCCGTGCATTGACCCGCTTTCTGGTACGATCACTATCGGCTGGGCAAGCGCCCGCCTTGCGGCAGGTCAAATCCGACCGACGGCAGGCGTGTCGCCGGGCTTCAACTCAAATTGAACGGTGCCTGCTGCCGAGCGCTCGGCGGCAAGGTGACGAGAGGCGGCAAAGTGGTTCAATCTCGGCTAAGAAGTGCTCGAAACGCCTCCGCCATCGGGACAGTCCGCATGAATCGCTTGTTCGCCCTTGCCGTGGCAGCGGGCCTGTCCGCGACGGCCACCTTCCTGTCCCGGCCCGCCGGCGCGGAAGCCGAGCGTGACTGGCAGGAGACGGTGGCGGCCGCGCGCGGAGAAACCGTGCACTTCAATGCCTGGGCGGGCGATCCGCAGACCAACGCCTTCATCGCCTGGGTCGGCGACCTCGCGAAGGAGCGCTACGGCATCAATGTCCGGCACGTGAAGCTCGCCGACACCGCCGAGGCCGTGACCCGCGTCGTGACGGAAAAGGCGGCAGGCCGCGATAAGGGTGGCAGCGTCGACCTCATCTGGATCAACGGTCCCAATTTCCTGTCCATGAAGGAGAAGGGTCTGCTCTTCGGCCCCTTCGCCGAGACGCTGCCCAACTGGCGCCATGTCGACAGGACGAAGCCGTCGAACCTCACGGATTTCACAATCCCCGTCGAAGGCTACGCCGCGCCCTGGCGGCTGGCGCAGATCGTCTTCCTCTACGATTCGGCCCGCACGCCGCTCGCGACCCTGCCGAAGACGATCCCGGCCTTACTCGACTGGGCGAAGGCCCATCCCGGCCGGCTGACGCATCCCCACCCGCGCGATTTCCTGGGTGCCACTTTCCTCAAACAGGCGCTCGTCGAGCTCACCGCCGATCCGGCCATGTTGCAGCAGCCGGCGAGCGACGCGACCTTTGCTACGGTCACGGCGCCGCTCTGGCCCTGGTACGACGCCCTGCGCCCGCACCTGTGGCGCGGTGGCGAGGACTTTCCGGCAACCGGCACGGCGCAGTTCGCGATGCTCGCCGACGGCGAGATCGCCCTCGCCATCTCCTTCAACCCGGCCGACGCCGCCGTCGGCATCAGGAAGGGCACCTTGCCGGAAACGGCGCGCGTCTACGTGCTCGAAGGCGGCACCATCGGCAACACGAGCTTCGTCGCCATTCCCTTCAACGCCGCGCACAAGACGGCGGCGATGGTGGTCGCGGACCTTCTGATGTCGCCCGAGGTGCAGGCGCGGGCGCAGGATCCGTCCGCCCTCGGCGCCGTTACTGTGCTCGACCTCGCCGGCCTCTCCGAGGCCGAGCGCGCCCGCTTCGCGCCGCCTCCCGATGCGGTCGGCCTGCCGACCAATGCCGAACTCGGCACCCCGCTTCCCGAGCCGCATCCGAGCTGGATGACGCGCCTCGTCGCGGAGTGGGAGCGGCGTTATACGCGTTGAGGCGGCGATGCTGCTGCGCCTTGCCCCGGCCGCCACGCTCGCCGTTCTCGCCGGGCCGGTCGTGCTGGGGCTTGCCTTCACGCTGCTGCCGGCCTTCGGCTTCCTGCCGGCTCTCGGCGGCGCGACCTTCTCGCTCGACGGCTGGCGCATGCTCTTCGCTGCCCCCGGCTTCGCCAGCGCGCTCGCGCTGACCTTCGGGACGGGACTCGCAACGACGCTCTTGGCCCTGATCCTCGCCGCCGGTCTCTGTGCCGCCGCGGCGCACCGGCCCGGCATGGCGCGGCTGCGACGCCTCATCATGCCGCTCCTTGCCAGCCCGCCGAGCGGCGTTGCGCTAGGCTTCGCCTTCCTCGCCATGCCGAGCGGCTGGCTGGTGCGCCTCCTCTCGCCCTGGGCGACGGGCTGGCAGGTGCCGCCGGCGGAGCCCGTGACGGTCGGCGATCCGCTTGGCGCCAGCCTCGTCGCCGCCCTCCTCCTCAAGGAGGTGCCCTACCTCGCCATGATGCTCTTCGCCGCCTCGGCCACGGTGCCGGTCGAGCGGCTGACCGCGGCCGCGCGCGCGCTCGGCCGCGGCCAGGCGACGGCCTGGGCGACGGTGGTCTTCCCGCAGCTCTACCGGCAGGTGCGCCTGCCGGTCTTCGCCGTTCTCGCCTTCTCCATGTCGGTCGTTGACGTCGCTATCATCGTCGGGCCGGGCAACCCGCCGCCGCTAGCCGTCCTCGCCACGCGCTGGTTCAAGGGCTACGACCTCGCCCTCTATTATCCGGCGGCCGCGGCCGCGACGCTGCAGTTCCTGCTCGTCGTCCTCGCCATCCTCCTGTGGCTCGCATGTGAGCGACCCATCGCCGCCCTCCACCGCCGGTGGCTCGCCCGCGGCTCGCGCTCGCGCGCGCCAGGCGCGGCGGCCGAGGTCGCAGGAGCCCTTGCCGGTCTCCTGATCGTGCTCGGGCTCCTGTCGCTCCTCGCGATGCTCGTCTGGTCCTTCGCCGGTTCGTGGCGCTTTCCCGCCGCGCTGCCGGACCATTGGCAACTCGCGCTCTGGCGGGACGAGGCCGGCGGGGCCGCTGCGCTTGCCGGCACCAGCGCCGGCATCGGCCTAGCCGCCGTCGCCATCGCCCTCGTCCTGACGCTGGCCTGCCTCGAGAACGAGCAGCGCCAAGGCCTGCATCCGGGAGCAGCGGTGCTGTGGCTGATCTATCTGCCGCTCATCGTGCCGCAGATCGCCTTTCTCTTCGGGGTACAGGTGCTGCTCATCCACGCCGGTCTCGACGGCACGCCCGCCGCCGTGGTCTGGGCCCATCTCGTCTTCGTGCTGCCCTTCGTCTTCCTGTCGCTGGCCGATGCCTACCGTGCGCTCGATCCGCGCTATGCCATGACCGCGGCGGCCATGGGAGCCGGCCGGTGGCGGGTCTTTCTCGTCGTGAAGCTGCCGCTGCTCGCGCGGCCCATCCTCGTCGCCGCGGCCGTCGGCTTCGCCGTCTCGATCGCGCAATACCTGCCCACGCTCTTTGCCGGCGCCGGCCGGGTGGCGACGCTGACGACCGAGGCGGTCACGCTCTCCTCCGGGGGCGACCGACGCATCCTCGGCCTCGTCGCCGTGCTGCAGACGGCCCTGCCACTCGCGGCCTACGGTCTCGCGCTCGCCGTGCCGTTCCTTGTCTTCCGCCGCTTCAGGGGCATGGCATGAGCGGCGATCCCGCGGCGGCCGGGGCGCTCGTGCTCGCGGGCGTCTCCATCGCCTCGCGCGATGGACGGAATCTGGTCGATCGGCTCGATCTCACTGTCCTGCCCGGCATGGTGGCGACGGTGATGGGGCCGAGCGGCATCGGCAAGTCGACCTTGCTCGCCTATGTCGCAGGTTTCATCGACAGGCGCGCCTTTGCCGCCGAGGGGCAGGTGATGATCGGGCACGAGCGCATCGATGCCCAGCCCGCCGAGGCGCGGCATGTCGGCATCCTGTTCCAGGACCCGGTGCTCTTCCCGCATCTGAGCGTCGCTGGCAACCTCTTGTTCGGCCTGCCGCGCGGGCGCTGGCGCAGCCGCGCCGAGCGCCGTGGAAAGGTTTCGGAGGCGCTGGAACAGGCCGGGCTCGCCGGCTTCGAGGATCGCGATCCCGCGACGCTGTCGGGCGGGCAGAAGGCGCGGGTCAGCCTCCTGCGCACCCTGCTAGCCGAGCCGCGCGCCCTGCTGCTGGATGAACCCTTCGGCAAGCTCGACGCCGCGTTGCGCGCGGATATCCGCGCCTTCGTCTTTGCCCATGCGCGCGAGCGCGGCCTGCCGGCCCTGCTCGTCACGCATGATGCCGAGGATGCGGAGGCGGCCGGCGGGCCGGTCGTCGCGCTCGCGGGCCCGGGCGTCAGGCTGCCTTCCGGTTGAAGATGGAGTCGTGGCTGGCGCCGATGACGGCCGCATCACCGACCGCGATCGGCACGAGCGGCGGGCGCACGTTGAGCCAGGCCGCATCGCCCGTGCGGTGGGCGACGAGCGCCTTCACTGCCGGCGTGACCGGATATCGGAGCACGAGTTCGACGAGCTGGTTGATGGCCTCGTTCGGCTCGGCCTTATCGATCAGCCGGGCGAGCTTGTCCGGGCAGACGTTGGCGAGGCCCGAGATCGCGCCCTCGCCGCCGAGTGCCACGCCCCGGGCGAGATAGCGCTCGTCGCCGATGAGGATGACGAGGTCCTTGTGCGTGGCGAGGAGCGCCTCGGTATAGGCCCAGTCACCGGAGGAATCCTTGACGCCCATGACGACGCCCGGGAAGGCCGCCTTCAGCCGCCCGACCAGCGCCACCGACAGGGGCACCGCGGTGACCGAAGGGATGTTGTAGAGAATCACGTCGCGCGCTGCGGCGCCGAGCTTGCCGAAGAAGGCGGCGAACCAGGCGAAGAGTCCGTCGTCGCTCACGCCCTTGAAGTAGAAGGGCGGTGGCACGAGCAGGGCCTTGCAGCCGGCGTCGAGGGCAAGTCGCGCCTGGTCGAGCGCCTCGTGGAGCGAGGTGGCGGCGAGCCCGCCGACGATCCGGTCCCCGGGGATGCCGGCACCGAGCAATGCGCCGAGGATCTGCTGCCGGCCGGCGAGCCCGACGGAGGGACCCTCACCGGTGGTGCCGAAGACTGTGACGCTGCTGCAGCCATTGGCGAGGCACCACTGGGCATGGGCGGCAAGGCGCGGCAGGTCGATGGCGCCGTCCGCATGGAACGGCAGGGTCATGGCGGCGGACAGGCCGAAACGGTCGCGCGTGGCGGACAAGACGAAGATCCTCGGTCGAGAGAGCAGGCCGACGGCCCAAGCGGGAACGGACTAACATGTTACATATTCCAGGTTGACTGGCAAGTATGTGCGACGCCCTTCTGGCAGGGCTTCGAGTGCGGAGGTTCGAGCGGCGCGCCAGTTACGGCCCGGGCGTGACGGGTCGCAGGAAGGTGCGCTCCTCCGCGTGGATGAACCGCCCCTCCTCGGCCATGCGAAAGTTCGCCGCGCCGCCCGCGTCGGCCCTGAGCCGTGCCCGATAGGCCTCGTAGGCGGCGAGGCTCTCGAAGGAGATGAGGCCCCACGCGATGTTGTTGATGCCCTCATGCGGCAGGAAATAGCCGACGAGATCGCCGCCGCAGACGGGAATGATGTCGAGCCAGTTGCGGGCATAGGCTTCGAAGGCATCACGCTTGTAGGGATCGATCCAGTAGCGGATGGAGACGGTGACGGTCATGGCGGGGCTCCTGTCTTCATGCATCGTCTGGTCCCCACCATGGGCGGCGCCGGTGCACCGATGTTACGGTCACCTCCGAAACATGATGCAGCCGGATCTGGCAGGCTGGTGCGGCAGGAAGGGAGACTGCGGATGGTTTCGACGGCGGCCTTTGCCGAGATTGCGACGCTTGCGGGGGAGCCTGCGCGGGCGGCGATGCTCCAAGCGCTGATGGACGGGCGGGCGATGACAGCGGGAGAGCTGGCCCGGGCCGGCGGCGTGACGCCGCAGACGGCGAGCGGCCATCTCGCCCGACTGACCGAGGCCGGCCTTGTCGCCGTCGAAAAGCAGGGCCGTCACCGCTATCATCGCCTTACCTCGCGCGCCGTCGCGCAGATGATGGAGGGCATCATGCAGGTTGCCGCGACACGGGCCGTCCCCGGCCACAGGCTGACCGTCGGGCCGCGCGACGCGGCGCTGCGGCGCGCCCGCACCTGCTACGACCATCTCGCCGGCCGGCTCGGCGTCGCCCTTGCCGATGTGCTGGTGGAGGCCGGACACGCCGAGATCGAGCCCGAGGCTGCCACCCTGATGCCGAGCGGCGTCGACCTGCTCGCGAGCCTCGGCATCGATCTCGCAGGCCGGACGGCCGGGCGCCGCGCCCGCGTTCTCTGCCGGCCCTGCCTCGACTGGAGCGAGCGCCGCCCGCATCTGGCCGGTGCCGTTGGCGCGGCGTTGTGCAGCCACTGTTTCGCAGAGGGCTGGATCCGCCGCATCGAGGGCAGCCGCGCCGTCGCCGTCACGCGCAAGGGTGAGGAGGCCCTGCGCCGGCACTTCGGAATCGTCGTCACCTGAGGATGTCGGTGGCGCGATGGTCGTCGCCGACCGTATCGACGAGGAAAGCGGCGCCGTCCGCATGCTCCGTGCGCAGCGGCAGGATGGCCTGGTAGGCTGGCGAGCGGTACCATGCCCGGGCGCTCTCCCGGTCGGGAAAGGCAATGATAACAAGGTCGCCCTCGAAGGCGCCTTCGAGCGGCTCCACAGGCTCGCCGTGCAGGACGAAGCGGCCGCCAAAGGGCGCGATCGTCGCATCGATCTTTTCGAGATACGCGATGATGGCGGGTCCCATGGTGACGGAGCGCAGATGGGCGATGGCAAAGGTTGTCATGTTTTTCTCCTCCGATGGGGCGTGATGTTCAGGCCGGCGACAGGCCGATGTCGCGGCGCAAGCCGAGCCATTGCGCCACCGCGAAGCCGCCGACGACCGCGGCCTGGAGGAGCACGAAGGCGGTGCCCAGCGCGGTTGGCGCCACCCAGCCGCTGATGAGGATGGCAAGGCTCTCGATGACCCACAGGACGTTGATGGCGACGATGGCGAGCACGGCGCCGCGGGCGATGCGCTCGCGCGTGCCGACGAAGGCGACGCAGAGCCCGTAGGGCACGAGGAACAGCCCGGCATAGCGCAGCAGCGGCTCTGGCAGGCCGAGAAGCCCGTCGAGGAGTCCGGCTCCGGCGGCCATCGCAAGGCCGGTCGCGGCGCTCGCCGCCGCATCGCCGAGAAGCGCAAGGCGCAGGAAGAACAGGGGGCGCTTGGTGGTCATGGGGTTTCTCCGTGGCGTCGTGTTGTCGAACGCTGAGGAGGATTTCGCTTGCTCGGCGGCGTGCCAATTAAGCGGCAGGTAATTGGCAAGCAGCGCCGGGGCATTATCGTCGGGCCATGACCAGGCCCTTCATCACCACCGCCCGCACGGTCGGCGACCACATCCGCGAATGGCGGCAGCACCGCCGGCTCAGCCAGCTCGCCTTCGCTCTCGACGTCGAAATCTCCCAGAAGCACCTGAGCTTCATCGAGAGCGGCCGCTCGGTGCCGAGTCGGGCGATGATCCTGCGGCTTGCCGAGCGCCTTGACGTGCCCCTGCGCGCGCGGAACCTGATGCTCCTGGCCGCCGGCTACGCGCCCGTCTATCCCGAGCGGCGCCTCGACGATCCGGCGCTTGCGCCGGCCCGTCGGGCCATCGACCTCGTGCTCGAGGGCCATGCGCCCTTTCCTGCGCTGGCGCTCGACCGGCATTGGACCATGGTGGCCGCCAATGCGGCTGTGCCGCCGCTCATGGCCCTCGTCGCAGACGAGGCGTTGAAGCAGCCACCCGTCAACGTGCTGCGCCTCAGCCTGCATCCGGCGGGGCTCGCGCCACACATCCTCAACCTCGCCGAATGGCGGGCCCATCTCCTCGACCGGCTGCGTCATCAGATCGAGGTGACGGCCGATCCCGCCCTCATGGCGTTGATGGAAGAACTGAAGGCTTTTCCGGCGCCCGAGGAAGGCGAGGAGGTCAAGCACCTTGCGGGCATCGAGGATTTCGGCGGCGTCCTCGTGCCGCTGCGCCTGGCGATGCCGGGCGGCCCATTGTCCTTCTTCTCCACCACCACCGTGTTTGGCACGCCGGTCGACATTACCCTCGCGGAACTCGCGATCGAGGCCTTTTTCCCCGCCGACGAGGCGACCGCCGCCGCGCTCGGCGCAGCGATAGCACCGCGCTCTTGATCTGCACATGCACGGCCGCTCGAAGGCGTCGTGCGAGACGCGGGGGATGCGCGCGGCTGCAGGGAAGTGCCGGCGGTGCTATCGTCGCGCGCAAAACGGGTGGCCGAGGGCCTGCGGCCGTGGCAGGAGCCGCCCCGTCTGCAACGAGCAGGGAGATGAAACGTGCCGCAAGACGCAGCGCCCGGCATCCGCATCGGCATCGGCGGCTGGACCTACGAGCCCTGGCGGGGAACCTTCTATCCCGAAGGCCTCGCCCAGAAGCGCGAGCTCGAATATGCGAGCCGCAAACTCACCTCCATCGAGATCAATGGCACGTTCTACGGCTCGCAGAAGCCCGAGAGCTTCGCCAAATGGCGCGAGGAGACGCCGGAGGGCTTCGTCTTCGCCCTCAAGGGGCCGCGCTTCGCCACCAACCGGCGCGTGCTGGCCGAGGCTGGCGAATCGATCGAACGCTTCGTCACGGGTGGCCTTATCGAGCTCAGGGAGAAGCTCGGCCCCATCAACTGGCAGTTCGCCCCGACGAAGAAGTTTGACCCGGACGACTTCGCCGCCTTTCTGGCGCTGTTGCCCAAATCCGTCGACGGGCGCGCCCTGCGCCATGGGGTGGAAGTGCGCCATGACAGCTTCCGCTCGCCGGATTTCATCGCCCTCCTGCGCGAGCACGAGGTGGCGCTCGTCGTTGCCGGAGATAGCAAATATCCGCAGATCGCCGACGTGACGGCGCCCTTTGTCTACGCCCGCATCATGGGCACCAGTGAGGGGGAGAACCTCGGCTACGCGCCCGCCGCGCTCGACGCCTGGGCAGAGCGCGCCCGCGCCTGGGCGGCGGGCGGGGCGCCGGACGACCTCGAGACTGTCACCCGCCATGTCGCGGCGCCGCAGGGGCGGGACGTCTTCCTCTATGTCATCAGCGGCCACAAGGTGGCCAATCCGGCGGCCGCGATGGCGCTCATCGAGCGTCTGACGTAGCGGGCTCCGCCTTCTTGTCTTTGTTGCAGTCGTCGCTCACCACCTTGCCGTCGACGAGGTGGATGCGTCGGTCGACGCGACTGGCAATGTCGAGGTCGTGGGTGACGGCGACGACGGTCTTGCCGCGCTGGCGCACGAGGTCGGCGAGGATGAGGAAGACCTGCTCGGAACTCGTCGAATCGAGGCTGCCCGTCGGCTCGTCGGCAAGCACGAGTGGCGGGTCGTTGGCGAGCGCCCGCGCCACCGCGACGCGCTGGCGCTGCCCGCCGGAGAGCTGGTCCGGCCGCTTGTCGAGATGGTCCGCGAGGCCGATGGCCGCGAGGAGCTCGGTTGCGCGCCGACTCATCTCGCCGGGCGAGAGCCGGCCGAGCTTGCGCATGGGGATCTCGACATTCTCGCGCGCCGTGAATTCCGGCAGCAGGAAATGGAACTGGAAGACGAAGCCGATGGTGGCGAGCCGCAGCTTCGCCCGTGCCTCGTCGTGGAGGCCCAACGTGGCGTGCCCGGCGAGGCTGAGCGTGCCCTTCGTCGGCTCGTCGAGCAGTCCGAGCAGGTAGAGCAGCGAGGACTTGCCGGAGCCCGAGGGGCCGGTGATGGCGATGAACTCGCGCTCGCCGATGGTCAGCGACACGTCGCGCACGAGGGTGACCGGCACGGTGGCGGGCAGGATGCGGGTCAGCCCGCGGGCTTCGATGAGCGGGCTCATGACGCCCCCCGGATGATGTCGACCGGGTTGAGCCGCGCCGCCTGGCGCGCCGGCAGGTAGCCTGCGACGGCCGCCGAGGCGAGGGCGAAGCCCGCGGCGATGACATAGTGCCAGATGCTCCAGGCGAGCGGCAGGCGCGTCATCTCGCGCCCCACCGCCGCGCCCGACAATTCGAAGTGGACGAGCGACATGGCATAGCACAGGGAAAAGCCCATGACCCAGCCGAGGGCGGAGCCGCCGAGCCCGAGCGCGAGACCCTCGACGAGGAACAGGCGGCGCATGTCCCCTTGCGTGAAGCCGAGCGACTTCAGGATGGCGATGTCGCGCGCCTTCTCGTGGGTGATGGTCGAGATGATGTTGAAGATGCCGAAGCCGGCGACGAGCATGATGGCGCCGACCACCGTGTACATGATGACGTTGCGGATCACGAGCGCCTCGAGCAGGGATTCGTTCGCCTCCTGCCAGGGCACGGTCTTGTAGCCGGTCTGCGCCTCCGCGCGCCGGGCGACCGCCGGTGCGGCGGACGGGTCATCCAGCTTGATGCGGATGTCGTTGATGGCGTTGGGCCGCTCGCTCAGGATCTGTGCATTCTTGAGCAGCACGTAGCCCTCGCCCTCGTCGCGGGCGGTAGTGCCGGTGTGGAACAGGCCGACGATCTTGAAGCCCCGCGACTGGCCCGTCGACGAGACGACCGTGACGGTGGTGCCGAGCCGGGCGCCGAGCCGCTCTGCCAGCCGGTCGCCGACGATGATGTTGTTGCCGCCGCCGGCGAGCGAGGCGAAGCTGCCTTCGAGGAAGTCACCCGCGACGGAGGAGACGGCCGCCTCCTCCTCGGGGTCGATGCCGATGATGCTGATGCCGACATCGCGCCCGGCATAGCGCACGACGCCCTGCGTCCTGAGGCTCATCGAGATGCGGCCGGGCACGAAGGCGCGCAGCATGGCGCCGACCTCGGCCGGGTTGAGGATGCCGCGCCGGTCTTCCTTCGGCCTCAGGCCGGCGATGGCGGCGAGCGCGAAGACGTCCTCGGCCGGCTGGCGGCGCGCGGTGCGGCGCTCGTCGGTGATCTGCACGTGCGGCATGGTGTCGACCAGCTGCGCCATGAAGTCGTCCTCGCCGCCCTGCATCAGCGAGGCCATGGCGATGGAGAAACCGACGCCGAGCGCGACGCCGGCGATGGCGACGACCGTCTGCCGTCCCCGCCCGAGGATGTGCGTGACGGCCAATTCGAGGAGGAGGCGCATGGTTCACTTCTTCACTGCTCCGCGGGCCTGACCTTCGCGCCGTCGACGAGCGTCTCAGGCACCGGCGAGATGATGCGCTGATCGTCGTCGAGGCCGGACAGGACCTCCACCTCGCGCGGGCCGCGAATGCCGATCGTGACCGGGTGGCGGCGCGCCACACCGTCCGCGACGGTGAAGACCGCATTCTCGCGGATCGCCTCGGCCGGCACCAGCAGGGCGTTGTCCGCCACCCGAATGACGATGTTGATTTCGACTGTCATGCCGATCATCAGCGGCGTATCGTCCGGCAGGGCGAGGTAGACCCGATAGGTCTTGGCGACCGGGTCGCCCTTGGGCGTGATCCGATCGACGCTCGCCTCGAGCTGCCGGCCGGGGAAGGCGTCGGCCTGGAGAAGGACGTGCTGGCCCGCCGCGATGCGCGGGATATCCTCTTCGTTCACGTCCGCGACGACCTGCAGGGGCTTGGGCTTGCCCACCCAGAACAGCACGGTGCCGGGCTCGGCGATCTCCCCCACCTCGCCGTCCTGCCGCAACACCACCCCGGACATCGGTGCGCGCAGCACGTAGTTCTCGAGCCGCGCCTTGTGGCCGGAAATGAGCGCTTCCGCCTGGTTGATCTCGCTGCGTGCCCGATCGAGCGCCTGCTGGCTCGCCGCATTGCGCTCGATGAGCACCGACAGGCGTTCGTACTCTGTTGCAGCCAAGCGCTCGCGGGCCCGCAATTCGGCCAGGGTCGCATCGGCCTGGCGACTGTCGAGGCGGGCGAGCACGGCGCCTTCCTCGACATCCTGACCCTCGCAGTTGCACAGCTCCACGATGTGCTCGCGGATGAGCGGTGTGACCTTGGCCCAGGTGCGCGGCTCGACGACGCCGGTCGCATAGACGATCTCGGCGGCGTCCCCGCGCCGCGGGGCGACGAGTTCGACGCTCGTCGGGCGCATGAAGGACCAGACGCCAGCTGCGCCGGCGGCGACGAGCCCCATGACGACGAGGATGCGCGAAGTCTTCACGACGTTTCTCCGAACGCCTCCGGTGCGGGAGGCCTTTGCCCGCGCGGTGCTTCATCATGACCTGCGCGGGGCGCGTTCCGCATTGCGCTGCGTCAGCCGGCCGAAAATGCAGGTTGCGGCCGAGGCGGCGCCGGCGCTATGTTTCAGACCGACGGTCGGTCATATTACAGACCGTCGGTCGGTCGTCAAGAAGCAGTGCGCTAAGGCAAGAGGCATGCCCCGCATCGTCAAGCATCCGCAGGAGCGCCGCAAGGAGCTCCTCGACGCCGCCCGGGACCTGTTCTTCGAGCGCGGCTACGAAGCGACCACGGTCAATGACATCATCGCCCGGGCCGGCATGTCCAAGGGTGGCTTCTATCATCACTTCGCATCGAAGGAGGATGTGCTGGAGGCGCTCGCCGAGGCGATGGCGCGTGAAAGCCTCGCCCAGCTGCAGGCGATTCTCGACGAGCCGGGGCTCGATGCGCTAACGCGGCTCAACGCCTTCCTCGGTCGCGCCCGCCGTCTCAAGGTGGAGCAGGCGCCGGCCATCCGGGCCATGTTCTACGTCATCTTCCGGCCCGGCAACCTGGTGCTCTACCACCGGCTGAACGCCGCCGTCGGCGCCGTGACGCTGCCGGCGCTCGCCCGCATCATCGCGCAGGGGCAGGAGGAGGGCATCTTTGACGTGCCGGATGTACAGGCTGTCGCCGAGATCATCCTCACCCTGGGTGCAAGCACGCACGATGCCGTCGCCCGCGCCGTCAATGCGGCCGACACGCTGGAGGGGGAGGCGGCGGCCGCGGCGCTCGACGAGCGGCTGCGCATGCACGGCATCGCCCTCGACCGCATCCTCGGCCTGCCTGACGGGAGCATCCGCTTCGTGGAGAACGGCTTCGCAAAGGCGCTGATGATGCCTGCGCAGGCGCCGTGATCGCCACTCGATCGGCCCGCCGCTCAGGTCCTGCTCAGCGCCTGACCGATGCGGCACGTCGCCTTCTCCCTGCGCCGTTTGCAATCGTTTTGCGTGACGGATGAGTTTTGCCACCGTTAATCGGCGCTACACTGCTCGACGGTCGCCGGCCATGGGAGCGGCTGGCGCTACGGCTCGCTGCGGCGGCATGGAAATATAAAATCTTATCAATGCTGCCGATCGCAATTATTGTTGATGCTTAGGCCAAGTGCGATCGTTCCCAGTGCAGGAATGTTTTTCGGATAATGATGTATACAGTTGAAGTATTTGTAATTCTGTGAATTTGCACAGATTGCGTTTCGTAAGCCGTAAGGCGCCATGGCGCCGAGCGTCACGGCGGCTTTTGTAGAGCGGGCGCTTTTCGGGGGCGCTTTCCCGGTGCCGGAATTTGACGGCCGGCCTCATCGGCATCGCGTCCGACCCAGATCCGCCGCATCGCGCCGAGACGATCCGGCAGCCCAAAAAACGCGTCCTGCCCTCGATCAATCCGCGCTCAGAACCGAGTAGAGGATATTATGAAGCCGGCTACATACTTAGAGCTGACCAGTTCCTTGGCAGCGCTCATGGTAACCGCGTCGTCGGCCATGGCGCAGACCAATTCCTGGACAGGGGGGAGCTCATTCTACTACACGTGCGGGATCACGACTTGTGCGACGGCCGGCGACAATCAGTGGGGCACGCCCGGCAACTGGGCGGCAGGCCTGCCAACGGCGACGCAGGACGTGAACATCGGCTTGTCGACCTATCAGAGCGGCGCCAGCCCGCGCCCGGTTCAGCACGACACGGTTCAGAATTCGGGTGCGGCGGCGGCCGGCAACCTCTTCATCGGCTTTTCTGGCGGCAGAGCGAACAGCGGCAGCTTCGGCGCGGGCAATCTCGCCAATCTGGGCACGCTCTCGGTCACCAGTTCGATGGTCGTCGGCTCGACAGGCGTCGGGCATTTCAACAATTCCGGCACCGCCACGGTGGGCGGCAGCCTGATCGTCGGCAGTGCGGGCCAGGGCTCCGTCAGCAACAGCGGCATGATCGCCGTCGGCGGCAGCACGGTCATCGGCCAACTCGGCGGGGTCGCGGGGGCGATCACCCTGCTCGGTGGCGGCAGCCTCGTCACTGGCGGCAACCTCACCGTCGGCGAAGCTGGCTCCGGCTCGCTTTTCATCGCATCCGGCAGCTCTGCCGTCACCAACGGCCGGGTGACGCTCGGCACGAATTCGTCGGGCGCGGGCCTGATTGTCAATGAGGGCCAGATGACGACCGGCGACCGGCTCATCGTCGGCGAGGCGGGCTACGGCCATATCCGGACCATCGGGGCGACGGCGACGACGGCCACGGCGGGAGACATCGCACTCGGAGCCACCGCGACCGGCGTCGGCATCGCGATCACGAGCCAGGGCACCATGAGCGGCGGCGGACGCCTCGACGTCGGCGTGCGTGGCGAAGGATACCTGATCGTCGACCAGGGCGGCGAGGTCAACAATGGGATCGGCGTCATCGCCAAGGAGCCGGGGGCGCGCGGCTATGCGCTCGTGACCGGCACCGACAGCCTGTGGGACAATCGCCAGTCCCTCACCCTCGCCTCGGAGAGCAACACCGCCGGTGTCCTCGTCATCAACGACGGCGGCACGGTGCGCATCGCCGACGGCGAGGGCACGCTGGTCATCGGCGAGAAAGCCGGCTCCACCGGAATCCTCAACATCGGTGCCATGTCGCCGCAGGGCGTCGACTACGGCTTGCACACGGATGTGAAGACCTATCTCGGCGGCACCGACACGGATGCGAATGCGCGTGCGCCGGGCACGCTCGACGCCGCCTTCGTCCGCTTCGGAGAGGGCGCCGGCACGGTCAATTTCAAGCATACGGGCGACGAGGCCCTCGACTACCGCTTCAAGGCCGGCTTCGTCGGCCTCGGCACCGTCAACCATTTCGAGGGCTTTACGGTGCTGGACGGGGATTCGTCCGGCTTCATCGGCCCGGCCCACGTCCACGGCGGCACCATGGTCGTCAACAACGTGCTCGCCGGCAACGTCACGGTGCATTCGGGCGGCACGCTGCGCATCGGCCACGAGGGGCCGAACGACACCGGCGAGACCGGCCACGTCGTCAACGACATCGTCAATGACGGCGTCGTGCAGTTCAACCGGTCCAACGCCTATACCTACGGCCAGGTCATCAGCGGGACGGGCGCCGTCGAGCAGATCGGCACCGGGACGACGATTCTGACCGGCGCCAATACCTATACCGGCCCCACCACCATCTTCCGCGGCACGCTGCAGCTGGGCGACGGCGGCACCACCGGCTCCATCGACGCCACCTCCGGTGTCGACATCCGCGCCGACGGCACCCTCGCCTTCAACCGCTCCGACGTGAAGGTCTTCGACCGTCAGATCACCGGTACCGGCACGATCAGGCAGATCGGCTCCGGCGTGACGCGCCTCACCGCCGGCAGCTCGGGCTTCACGGGCAGTACTTTCATCGATGCCGGCACGCTCTCCGTCAACGGCATCCTCGGCGGCACGGTCGACGTCAACACCGGCGGCACGCTCGAAGGCCTCGGGCAGGTAGGTACCACCGTCGTGCATGCCGGCGGCACCATCGCCCCGGGCAACGCCACCGATCCGGGCAGGACACCCATCGGCACGCTCACGATCGCCGGCAACGTCACGCAGGAGGCCGGCTCCTTCTACCAGACCGAGGTGCGCTCGACCGGCGAGAGCGACCTGATCCACGTCACCGGCACGGCGACGATCGATCCGGGCGCCGTCCTCAACGTGACCAAGATCGATCCGGCCCGCTACGAGCTCGAGCACCGCTACACGGTGCTGACGGCGGACGGAGGCCGCACCGGCACCTACACGCTGACCGGCGATACGTGGGTGTCGACCTTCTACCGCGTTGAGGACCATTACGACGCCAACAACGTCTATCTCGACGTGGCGCAATATCGTCTGTTCCAGGAGGCGGGGCGCACGGTCAACCAGATCAACGCGGCGACGGCTGTGCAGGAGCTCAAGTGGCAGCGCGATCCGGCTACCAACTACCCGACCAACGCGCTCTTTCGCGCCATCGCCTATCTGCAGACCGATGAGGAGGCGCGCTACGCCTTCGACCAGATCTCTGGCGAGATCTACGCCTCGACCAAGGCCGCGCTGCTGGAGGAGAGCCGCTTCATCCGCGAGGCGACGGGCAACCGCCTGCGCAGTGCCCTGGGCGGTCTCGGCCGCGAGGTGCCCACGCACGAGCCGAGCCGCAACATCAAGGACCCGATGCCGCGGCAGGTCACGCCCAGGATCGGGGACGAGCTCGTCCTGTGGGGGCAGGGCTTCGGCACATGGAGCAGCACCAACGGCGATGGCAATGCCGCCTCGCTCGATCACAGCACGGGCGGCTTCCTCATCGGCGCGGATGTGCCGGTCGTGGAGAGGTTCCGCGTCGGCCTCGTCGGCGGCTACAGCAAGTCCCGGTTCAGTGTCGACGAGCGCCATTCGCAGGCATCGAGCGACAACTACCACATCGGCCTCTATGGGGGGGCGCAATGGAACCGGCTCGGCCTGCAGCTCGGCGCCAGCTACACCTGGCACGACATCTCGACCACGCGCGACGTGCGCTTCCCCGGCTTCTCGGAGAGCCTGGCCTCGAGCTATGACGCCAGCACGCTGCAGGCCTACGGCGATCTCGGCTACGCGATTCACTGGAACGCGCTCACGCTGGAGCCTTTCGGCGGCCTCGCCTATGTCAGGCTCGAGGAGGACGGCTATCGCGAAAAGGTTGGTGTCGCCGCCCTGACCGGCACCGGCCATTCCTCGGACAAGCTCTATGGCACCCTGGGCCTGCGCCTCGAGCGCCAGTTCGACCTCGGCGACATGGCGCTGACCGCCCGCGGCATGCTCGGCTGGCGCCATGCCTTCGGCAAGTCGACGCTCAGCGCCGTCCATGCCTTTGCCGGCAGCAGCCCCTTCACGGTCTATGGCGTGCCGGTGGCGAAGAACGTGGGCGTCGTGGAGACGGGCCTCGACGCCGCCTTTACGAAGGACCTGACCGTCGGCGTCGCCTATTCGGGCCAGTTCGGCAAGTCGACCGAGACGCATGGCGTTCATGGCAACGTGAGCTGGAAATTCTGAAGCTCACCTGCCGCGTGCCGGCTCCGGTTCGTGCCGGAGTCGGCCGATTGCCGCCCGGATGGAGGCTCACGACGCTTGTACGCACCCATCCGATCGTCCGACGATCAAGGGATGCGCCTCGCGCTGGCGCCGGGCGCGTCCTGCAATGCTGCCGGCTAGCCATGCGCTGGGTGCGCTTGCCTTTCCCGCTGTGCCGGGCGATGCACAGACGTTGAGCAGGTCGGCATTTATCCGGCCGGGGGAGGTGCAGCATGTCGGCAACACCGGCGCGCGAGGATGACGCGGCCGCCGCCAAGGCGTCGCCGCCGGGCAATGCTCTCCTGGGCATCAGCCTGATGATGCTCGGCATCTTCATGTTTTCCGTCAACGACGTGCTCGGCAAGTGGCTGGTCGCCACCTTCACGGTGGCGCAGGTGCTGCTGATCCGCAGCTTCGCAGCGCTCCTCGTCCTTGCGCCATTCGTGTGGCGCGAAGGTCTCGGCAACATCCTCACGCTGCCGAAGCCCGGGCTGCAGCTCGCCCGCGTCGTCTTCGCCACCTTCGAGGTCGTGTTCTTCTACTGGGCCGTCATCGGCCTGCCGCTCGCCGATGTGGTCACCTATTATCTGGCCGGCCCCATCTATGTGACAGCGCTGTCGGCGCTTTTCCTGCGCGAGAAGGTCGGCTGGCGGCGCTGGACGGCTGTGCTCGTCGGCTTCGTCGGCGTTCTCATCGCGCTGCGCCCCTCGGCAGCGACGCTGGACGTCTATGCGCTCGTGGCGCTGCTCGGCAGCATCTTCTTCGCCCTCCTGATGATCACGACTCGTCACCTGCGCGGCACGAGCGACACGTCCCTCGTCTTCTGGCAGACACTGGGCGCCCTTGTCTTCGGCATCGCGCTTGCGCCGTTCGGCTGGGTGCCGCCGGCGACGGGCGATTTCGCGCTGCTGTCGCTCCTCGGCGTCGTGGCGCTCGCGGCGCACATCTGCGTGACGCGCGCGCTCAAGCACGCGAGCGCCTCGGTGCTCGCTCCCTACCAGTACATGCTGATCGTCTGGGCAGTCATCCTCGGCTATCTCGTCTTTGGCGACATCCCGGACGCAGCCATGCTCGCCGGCGCGGCCATCATCATCGCGGCGGGCCTCTTCATCTTCCTGCGCGAGCAGGCGCTGCTGCGTCAGCGCTGACCTCGCAGGCTCGACAAAGCCACCGGGCCTGCTAATCGGGAAGGGTTTGAAATAACTCTGAACAAATGAGGCAGGCGGTGGCGACCCAAGACAACCGACAGCAGATGCAATCCCCCTCCTACCGCCTGCCGGCGCTGGACCAGGACTTCCTGCTCGGGGATTCGATGCGCGGCGTGCGCTTCCTGCTCGAATATGCCAAGGCCGAGGAAGCGTTGCGAAACTGGGGCGTGCGCTCGACAATCGTTGTCTTCGGTACCGCGCGGGCCCGGCCTCTCGACGATATGACCGCGGACGAGACGGTTGGCGACCGCGAGCGCAAGCAACTCGCCCGCCGGGCCCGCTGGTATGAGGAGGCGCGCCGTTTCGGCCGCATCGCCTCCGAGCGCGGCGGGGCCATGGAGCACGACCATGGCCAGCGTGACAATGTCATCGCCACCGGCGGTGGGCCTGGCATCATGGAGGCGGCAAACCGTGGCGCCTTCGAGGCCGGCGCGCCCTCCATCGGCTTCAACATCACCTTGCAGCACGAGCAGGAGCCGAACGCCTATTCGACGCCCGAGCTCACTTTCCGCTTCCATTATTTCGCGATGCGCAAGATGCATCTTGCCATGCGCGCCAATGCCCTCGTTGTCTTCCCCGGCGGTTTCGGCACACTCGACGAGCTGTTCGAGCTCCTCACCCTGCAGCAGACGCAGAAGGCGCCGCGCCTGCCGGTGGTGCTCTATGACGAGAGCTACTGGCGCTCGATCATCAATTTCCATGCGCTGGTGGAGGAGGGCACCATTTCCCCGCACGACCTCGACCTGTTCGAGTTCGCCGAGAGCGCCGAGGAAATCTGGGACAAGCTCGTTGCCTCCGGCCTCAGGCTGCCCCCACAATCGCGCTGATCCGAATCGGCCCGAGCGGCAGGGGCGGCCCCATGAGCGACAGTATCACACCGCGCCAGCAGGAGATCCTGGCCATCGCGCGCGTCCAGGGCCGGGTCAATGTCGAGGACCTCGCCGGGCGCTTCGAGGTGACGCCGCAGACCATCCGCAAGGATCTCAACGAGCTCTGCGACCGGCGGCTGATGACACGGGTGCACGGCGGCGCCATCGTCGTCTCGGGCGTCGAGAACCTGTCCTACGAGGCCCGCCGCCTCATCGCTCATACCAGCAAGCGGGCCATCGGCGAGGCGGCGGCGCGGCTGGTTCCGAACAATGCCTCGCTCTTCATCAACATTGGCACGACGACGGAGGAGGTGGCGCGCGCGCTCGTCGACCACGAGGGTTTGCTCGTCATCACGAACAATCTCAACGTGGCGACGCTGCTCTATCGCCATCCGGCCATCGACGTCATCCTTGCGGGCGGGCCGGTGCGCCGGGCCGACGGGGCCATCATCGGCTCGGCGGCGGTCGAGTTCGTGCGCCAGTTCAAGGTGGATTATGCCGTCATCGGCGCATCGGCCATCGACGAGGACGGGGCGCTGCTCGATTTCGACTACCGGGAAGTGCGGGTCGCGCGCGCCATCATCGAGAATGCGCGCCGCGTTGTCCTCGTCGCCGATGCGCACAAGCTCGACCGCACGGCACCGGTGCGCATTGCCGATCTGCGCGAGGTCGATGTCTTCGTGACCGACCGGCTGACCTCCGCCCCATTGCGCGAATTGTGCGCCGACCACGGCGTGGAGATCGTCGAGGTGGGCGAGACGCCTGTCGAGGAAGCGTAGCGACCTGCGCTCCGGTAGAAAGCCGCTCCCTGCGGGGCGCCGTGTGCGCCGCGGCACAGACGGCGCGCGCCGCAAGCGCGCCTCATAGGTCGTTCCACGCCGAAAGGAGCGGACGATGGCACTCTACCGACAGCGACTGCCGCAGCTCGACGGTCAGCCCTTCCTGGCGGATGGCGGGCTGGAGACCACCCTCGTCTTTCACGACAATCTCGACCTGCCCTGTTTTGCCGCCTTTCCTCTCGTGCTCGACGAGGAGGGCCGCGAGCGCCTGAGCCGTTATTTCGTGCCCTATCTCGAGCTCGCCCGCGCCCGCGGCGTCGGCTTCGTGCTCGACACGGCGACGTGGCGGGCCAGCCCTGACTGGGGTGCGCGCCTCGGCTATACCATGGCCGACCTCGCCCGGGTGCAGCGGGCCTCCGTCACGCTTGCGGAGGAGCTGCGCCGGCGTTTCGAGGCCGCCGGCACCCCCATCGTCATCAACGGGGCCATCGGCCCGCGCGGCGACGGCTATATCGCCGATACCAGCATGTCGCCCGCGGAGGCGGAGAGCTACCACGGCCATCAGGTCGACGCGCTAGCGGCGACGGAGACCGACATGGTGAGCGCGATCACCATGACCTATGCGCGCGAGGCCGCCGGCATCGCCCGCGCCGCACGGGCGAACGCCATGCCGGTCGCCATTTCCTTCACGGTGGAGACAGACGGGCGGCTGCCGTCCGGCGAGAGCCTTGCCGAAGCCATCGCGATGGTGGATGACGAGACCGGCGGCTATCCCGCCTATTACATGATCAACTGCGCGCACCCGACGCATTTCGCCGGGGTGCTCGACGACGACGGCGCCCCTTGGCGCCGCCGCATCGGCGGCATTCGTGCCAATGCCTCGAGGACGAGCCATGCCGAGCTCGACGCGGCGACCGAGCTCGATCCCGGCGATCCGATCGATCTTGGCCGGCGCTACAGGGCGCTGCGCGAGGGGCTGATGCGCCATGTATGCGTGCTCGGCGGCTGTTGTGGCACCGACATCCGCCACCTGCGCGCGATCTGCGAGGAGTGCCTCGACTGACGCCGCTCAGGCGGCGATCCGTTCCGCCGGATAGCCGGCCGCGTCGATGGCGCGGCGGATCGCGGCCTCGTCGCGCGTCGTCTTGACCGTCACCTTGCGGGCGGAAAGGTCGACGGCAACCTCCGCGTGGGCATCGAGCGCCTTGACGGCGCGCTCGATGGCCGCGACGCAATGGCCGCAGCTCATCTCGGGAACCTGGAACGTGAGCATGGATGATCTCCGGAACGATTGATCCCGGCCCTGTCTAATCCTTCCCATCATAGTAAGGTCAAGCGGCTTCAGCCGATGGAGGGCCCTTGCAACGGCTCTTGCAACGGCCCTTGACCTTCCCATCATGGGAAGCCTCATGTGAGGGGCAACTTCGAGACATGTGGGAGTTGCCGATGAAGAGATCACCCGACGAGGCCGGCTCGGCCGGCGCCGTCGCCGCGCAGGGCCCGACGGTTTTCCTGCCCATCGAGGGCATGACCTGCGCCTCCTGCGTGCGGCGCGTCGAGAGGGCCATCGCCGGCGCCTCCGGTGTCGCGGCGGCCGACGTCAATCTCGCGACCGAGCGGGCGCGGATCGCCTTCGCCGGCCGCGACGCCGACATCGCGCCCGTCGTCGCCGCCGTCGCCGAGGCCGGCTATTCGGTCGCCGTCGAGACCAGCCGCTTCGCCGTCGAGGGCATGACCTGCGCCTCCTGCGTCGCGCGCATCGAGAAGGCGCTCCGCGCGGTGCCCGGCGTCATCGCGGCGAGCGTCAACCTCGCCACCGGCGAGGCCCTCGTGCAGCACGCCGCAGGTACGGTCGACGCGGCTGCGCTTGTCGCGGCGGTGGAGCGGGCCGGCTACGGCATGCGCCCGCTCGACGGGGTCGCGGCCGGCGGGGCCGAGGCGACAGACCGGCGTGACGAGGAGGCGCGCCTTCTGCGTCGCGACGTCGCCCTGGCCGCCGTCATGACGCTGCCGATCGTCATCGTGGAGATGGGAGCTCACCTCTTCTCCGATTTCCACCACTGGGTGATGGCGACGCTCGGCGATCTCAACTGGCCGCTGCAGTTCGCGCTGACGGCCGCCGTGCTCGCCCTGCCTGGCCGCCGCTTCTTCGCGAAGGGCGTGCCCGCCCTTGTGCGCGGCGCGCCGGACATGAACGCCCTCGTCGTGCTCGGCGCGGGCGCGGCCTTCCTCTACTCGAGCGTGGCGACCTTTGCTCCCGCCCTGCTGCCGGCCGAGACGACCCACGTCTATTTCGAGGCGGCGGCGGTCATCGTCACCCTCATCCTCGTCGGCCGCTATCTGGAGGCGCGGGCGAAGGGCCGCACCGGCGAGGCCGTGCGCCGCCTCGTCGGCCTGCAGCCGCGCACGGCGCGCGTCCTGCGCGACGGCACCGAGCAGGAGATTGCCATCGGCGCCGTCGCGGCGGGTGATACCGTCGTGGTGCGCCCCGGCGAGCGCATCGCCGTCGATGGCGAGGTTCTCGACGGCCGTTCCTTTGTCGACGAGTCCATGATCACGGGCGAGCCGGTCCCCGTTGCCAAGGAAGCGGGGGCGGAGGTGGTGGCGGGCACGGTCAACGGCACCGGCTCCTTCACCTTCCGCGCCACCAAGGTGGGCGCCGAGACGCTGCTCGCCCAGATCATCCGCATGGTCGAGGCGGCCCAGGGCGCGAAGCTGCCCATCCAGGGCCTCGTCGACAAGGTCACGGCCTGGTTCGTGCCGGCGGTCGTCGCCGTCGCGAGCGCGACCTTCCTCACCTGGTTGGCCCTCGGCCCCGATCCGGCGCTATCCTTTGCGCTCGTCAATGCGGTGGCGGTGCTCATCATCGCCTGCCCCTGCGCCATGGGGCTCGCGACACCCACCTCGATCATGGTCGCCACGGGCCGGGCGGCGGAGCTCGGCGTCCTCTTCCGCAAGGGGGACGCGCTGCAGAGCCTGCGGGGCGTGCGCACCGTCGCCCTCGACAAGACGGGCACCCTGACCGAGGGCCGGCCGTCGCTGACCGATCTTGTCACCGCCGATGGCTTCGACGAGACCGAGGTGCTCGGCCTCCTCGCCTCGGCCGAGGCGCGCTCCGAGCACCCGATCGCCCAGGCGGTGGTGCGCGCCGCCGAGGAGCGGGGCCTTGGCCTGGCCCCCGCCGAGGCCTTCTCGGCGGATCCCGGCTTCGGCGTCAGCGCCGTCATCGCGGGCCGCCGGGTCGAGGTCGGCGCGGACCGCCTGATGCAACGGCTCGGCGTGGCCGTCGCGCCCTTCGCCGAAGAGGCGGCGCGGCTCGCGGACGAGGGGCGCACGCCGCTCTATGTCGCCGTCGACGGGCGTCTCGCCGCCATCGTCGCCGTCGCGGACACGGTCAAGCCCTCGACGCCGGCCGCTCTGGCGGCTCTGCATGCGCTCGGCCTCTCCGTCGTGATGATCACGGGCGACAACCGGCGCACGGCCGAGGCCGTCGCCCGGCGCCTCGGCATCGATGCCGTGGAAGCGGAGGTGCTGCCCGGCGGCAAGGTCGAGGTCGTCGAGCGGCTGAAGCGCGCCGGCCCCCTCGCCTTCGTCGGCGACGGCATCAACGATGCGCCGGCGCTCGCCGCCGCCGATGTCGGCATCGCCATCGGCACCGGGACGGATGTCGCCATCGAGAGCGCCGACGTGGTGCTGATGTCGGGCGCCCTCACCGGGGTCGCGACGGCGCTCGCCCTGTCGCGGGCGACGATGCGCAACATCACCGAAAACCTCTTCTGGGCCTTCGCCTACAACGTCGCGCTCATCCCCGTGGCGGCGGGCGTGCTCTATCCGGCTGCCGGCATCCTGCTGTCGCCGATGCTGGCCGCCGGTGCCATGGCCCTGTCGAGTGTCTTCGTCGTCACCAACGCCCTGCGGCTGCGGCGGTTTTCGCCGGCGCAGCCGGCAGGTGCCGGAAGCTGAGGAGCAAACCCATGAACATCGGCGAAGCCGCGGCCGCCTCCGGCGTCTCGGCCAAGATGATCCGCTATTATGAACAGATTGGCCTCGTCGCCGGCGTCGCGCGCACCGAGGCGGGCTATCGCGTCTATTCGACGAGCGACGTCCATCGGCTGCGCTTCATCCGTCGCGCGCGCGACCTCGGCTTCTCCGTCAAGGAGATCAGCGAGCTGCTCGCCCTGTGGGCCGACCGCGATCGCGCCAGCGCCGACGTGAAGCGTATCGCCACCACCCATATCGCCGATCTCGAGGAGAAGATGCGGCAGATCCGCGAGATGGTGAACACGCTCAGGCATCTCGCCGACCACTGCCATGGCGACGACCGGCCCCACTGCCCCATTCTCGACAACCTCGCCCAGGGCGACCTCGATGAGGCGCAACAGAACAGGGCAGCGCGACGCCCCGCTCGGGTGTGACGGTGCCGCGCTCAGCCCGGGTTGAAGGTCGTGGCGCCGAGACGGTGGCGCAGTTCGATGCAGTGGAACTGCGCGAAGATCTGCGTCAGCCAGTCCCGCAGGCAACTGCGGGCCACCATGGAGGGCAGGCCGCGTTCGGCGTCGATCCCCTCGACGAGCCCGAGCCGCATGCGCGCCAGCTGTTGCAGAATGGAGGGCGCGAGCACGGGGATCGAGAGGGAATGTTCGAAGCGCGCGAATGACGGCCCTGCCGATTCGCAGATGTGTTCGTTGAGCACGACGATGGTTTCGGCCGGATTGATGCGGGCGCGCAGTTGCTCGGCCTGGATGTCGAGGTCTTCGAGCGAACGTCCGTGCAGCAGCAGCACCAGTCTGAAATCGCGCCGGGCGGCTTCCGAGGCAAACTCCATCTGCTCCATGAGGTCGAGGAAGGGCTCGTAGGAGCCGTGCCACAGGTCGACCACCCGCGCTTCCGGTCCCGCCTGCAGCATGCCCTCGAACAGCCGCATCTGTCCGGCCGTGGTGGAGAGATTGACGATGTGCGCGGCGCCACTCGTTGTCGCTGCCAGTTCCGCATCGTGTGGATTGACGTCGAAGGCGAGGGGCGAGCGCCCGCTCGCCCGGCAGAACTCCAGGAAGAGTCGCGCTGAAAGGGTCTTGCCGGCGTTCGCCAGTGGCCCGCAGGCGATGAATATGGGCGTCCAGCCACTCATGACGACGTGCCGCATCGGGGCTTCCAGCTCGTTGCCTCGGCTTCGCTCAGGCTCTCTTCGCCGGGCGGGCCGTCATGATGTCGGCGAAGTGCACTCGATCGAATTCCGCGCAGACGGAGCGCAGCCAGGAGCGGACATAGCCACGCAGCACGAAGGAGTGGCCGGCTTCCTCGCCGTCGCGCGACTTGTCGGCAATGAAGGTGGAGAAGCTCGTTCCCGCGAGTTCCACCTGCTCGTAGGCCATCTCGTTGAGCTTCGGGATGGTGATTTCACCCGCGCATTTGACCTTGCCGAAATAGGCCTTGGACGTGGAGGGGCTCCAATCAAAGAAGGTGGTATCGTTCACCTTGTTCTTCACCAGGAAATACTGGGCATCGCTCGTGAAGGGCGCCGTCTCCGCAATCTCGTCCAGCGATGCGATGGACGGCCCGAGGACATGCAGGACGATGAAGTTGAAGCGTTTTTCGGCCACCGCCTCTAGAAAGCCCATGTCACGCAGCGCGGCCAGGGTTCGTCCCATCTGGCCGGCGCGCACGTCGACGACGCTCGCCTTCACGTCTGTGCGCGACAGTGTGTCGATGATGCGCATCTGGCCGGCCGTCAGCGACAGGTCGACGATCTCGGTGATATCGGGGTGGAAGCGCTGCAGCGTGCCACGAGGTGTTTCGGTGTCGAAGGCACGAGGCAGGATGTTGCGGTCGATGAGATAGTCGAGAAGGCCGCGGCACGTCGTGGTCTTGCCGACACCGCCCTTGTCGGCGCCGACCAGGATAACCGTATGTTTCATGAAATGACCCCGGTGAAAGAAAGGCTTGTGAAAACGGAACAAGTGTAAGCAAAATCATTATTCGCGCAATGGTTGTAACACGTCAAGAATGCAATTTTAGTGGCGCGGTGCTGCTGCGGCACAGGTTCATCATAACCAGGTAATCTACCCGCTTTAGCAGGGCCTGCAGCGCCGAGGCGCAACCATCGCGGAACAGGCTCGTCATGCAACCGTCCCCCCACCGTCGGCTCGTCCTGGTGTTGTCGATTCTGGGAGTCGTGGCCTCGTTCGCCACCCTGCCCGTGGCTTTCGCCCTGCACGGAGGGATGGCCGGCCTGCCCCCCTGGCCGGTCCTGATCGCCGGGATGGCGCTGCAGGCGCTGGTCGTCTTCGCGCTTGCCGCCCATCTCGGCCTGAGGTCCGCCGAGCACGTCGGGCTTCCCGGCGCACCGCTGCTGGCGGCGCTGGCCAGCGGGCGGCCCGCGCCCCTGGCGGACGCGCGCCTTGACCGGGCGGTGATGGTCGGGCTCGGCGTCGGCCTTCTGGTGGTCGCCGTGGACGGGGTTCTCTTTCGCGGCGTGCTGCCGCCTTCTGCCGCCATCTTCGGCGAGGTCGCCCTGTGGAAGCGTCTGCTCGCCGGCCTTCTGTATGGTGGCCTCGCCGAGGAGATCCTCCTGCGCCTCTTTCTTGTGTCCGCGCTCGTCTATCTCCTTGCATGCGGCTGGCGTGAGGGCGCGCGGGCCGGCACCGTGCCCGTCGTCATCGCCATCGCCGTCGCTGCGATCGTCTTCGGGCTTGGCCATCTTCCGGCCACGGCGGCACTCGCCCCGCTGACCCCTGCGATCGTCCTGCGTGCCCTGCTGCTCAACGGCCTCGTGGGTGTGGTGTGCGGGTTCATCTATGTCCGACGGGGACTGGAGGCCGCCATGATCGCTCATGCGGCCGCACATCTTCCCCTGCAGATCGCTCCGATGCTGTTCCTGCCCTGAGGTTAAGGCGCCGCATCGTGCAGGAAATGTCCGGCCCTTCAGACATGTTTCACACCGCGCCTCTGCGGGCGGGCGGTGATGCGATAGACTGCCGCCGGCGGCACATTGCGAACGGTACGCCCGAGGTGCGTCGCCCTGAGGCCGAGCCGGTCGAGGATGGTCCGCGGCACCGGGCAGCGCATGCCGTAGGTGAACTGGTAGAAGGCACCTTGGGGCCTGAGGTGGCGAAAGGCGCCATCGAGAATGGCCATGACCTTGCGCGGCGACAGGTTGAGCAGTGGCAGGCCGCTGACGACGGCCCCGGCCGGACGTCCGTCGAACAGCTCGACCTGGGCAAGTCGGGCCGCGTCCATCCACAGCACCCGGGCCCGGTCGAAGCGCGCCTGCAGGAGGCGGGCGAAGTCGGAGCCGTATTCGACGAGCACGAGGTCGCGGGCGTCAACGCCGCGGGCGAGGATCGCCTCTGTGAAGGCGCCGGTACCGGGGCCGAGTTCGATGACGGGCGCCGAGGCCGGCCCGATCTCGCGCGTGATGAGCTCGGCGAGAGCAGCGCCGGATGGCGCAACGGCGCCGACTCGGGCCGGATCGGCGCACCAGGCGCGGAGGAACTGGACGAGATCGGATGGACGGGCGACGGACATGGCTTGCGACGATCCTTCCTATGGCGGGCCCCATTCGCTTGTCGCCGACCCGGATTGTGGAAGCATGACGCCCGCCCGGATCAGTCCTCCGGCTGCGGCAGGGCGATGCGGAAGCAGGCGCCGCCGCCGGGCGCATCGACGACGGCGATGGTGCCGCCGTGCAGACGCACGATCTCGACGACGAGATGCAGCCCGAGGCCGGTGCCGTGCGAGCGCGTGTCGAGGCGCTGGAAAGGCTCGAAGATCTGCTCGCGCTGGGCCGCAGGGATGCCGTTGCCGTCGTCCGCGATCTCGACGATGCCGCCTTCGGCAACTGTGATGGTGATGAGGCCGGGCCGGCCGGCATGGTCGATGGCGTTCTGTACGAGATTGGTTAGCGCCCGCCCCAGCCCGAGCGGGTCGCCACGCACCTTCATCGTCTTCACACACGCCTCGAACGACAGTTCGAAGCCCGCGGCGATGGCGAGCGGGGCAAGGTCGGCGGCGACCTCGCGCGCCAGGGCGACGAGGTCGAGGCTTGTCATGGCACAGGGCGCCGCATCGATGCGCTGCAGGTCCAACAGCTGGCCCGCGAGGTTGGAGAGGCGCGCGGCATCGGCGAGCAGGCGCTGCCGCTGCGGGCTGTCGTCGAGTGCCTCGAGCCGCGTCGTCAAGATGGCGATGGGCGTGCGCAGCTCGTGCGCGGCATCGACGAGGAACCGCTGGCGACGCTCGTAGCCGTCATCGAGACGGGCGAGGGCGTCGTTGACGGCCGTGACGAGCGGCACGACCTCGGCCGGCACGCCGTCGAGCGGCAGGCGCCCGCCGCGCCGGCCGGCGTCGATCTGGCGTGCCTTTTCGGCGACCGTCGTCAGGCCGGCCAGCGCCCGGCCGACGACGAGCGGCGTGGCGGTCAGCGTCGCCAGCGCCATGACGAGGACGATGGGCAGGACGATGCCGGCGAAGCTGATCGTGACGGCCCAGACGATACGCCGCAGCGGTATGTCGCTACCGGGGCCGGTCAGCACCTGCACGCGCCCGGCAGCGGTATCCATCTGCTTCAGGCGGGCGATCTGCCCTGGCGGATCGCCGAGATTCCAGCCGAAGCGCGCCTGGCCGATTCGCATTGCGAATGCGCCGATGCGCGCATAGTCATCGGGCACCCGCCCCTCGGAGAGTATGGCGCCATCCTTGTCGCGCACGACGAACCACAGGTCGGGCGAGCGCTGTCGCAATTCGGCGAGCTGCCGCGTCGGACGAAGGATGAGGCCGCCGCCGCTATCGCGCCCGAGGGCATGGGCCACGGCCTCGAGGATCGCGTCCTCGGGCTCGAGCTTGCTGGCGAAGTGGCCGCCCAGCCAGAGGGTGAGGAAGACCGCGAGGACGACGAGCGCGACGACGGCCGCCTGCACCGCGATGAGCCGCGTTACCAGGCGCCGCTTGAGCGAATGGCGCGTGCCGCCTCTCATGAGGCCGGCCGCAGCAGGTAGCCGACCCCGCGGACGTTGTGGATCTCGAGGCCTGCCCCGGCTTCGGTCAGCTTGCGGCGCAGGCGTGAGACGTGGGCGTCGAGAGCGTTCGACTGGATCTCGTCGCTGTAGCCGTAGACCGCTTCCTCCAGCATGGTGCGCATTACCGTACGGCCGGCGCGGCGCAGCAGCGTCTCGAGCACCAGGAGCTCACGGCGCGGCAGGTCGAGGCGCGCGCCCCCGACGTTCGCCTCGCGATGCTCGGTGTCGAAGGTCAGATGGCCGATGCGCAGCGAGCGCTGCGAGACGGCGCCCGGCCGGCGCAGGATGGCACGCAGGCGCGCCAGCAATTCCTCGACGGCGAAGGGCTTGGGCACATAATCGTCGGCGCCGGCGTCGAGGCCGGCAACGCGATCCTCGATGTCGCCGCGGGCCGTGAGCACGATCACCGGCAGATGGCGCAGCGCCGCGCGCTCGCCGCCCCTGAGCCCGCGGACGAGATCGAGCCCCTCGCCATCCGGCAGGCGGCGGTCGACGAGGACGGCATGGTGTACCTCGCCCGCCAGCGCCTCGCGCGCCTCGGCGAGGCTCGTCACGTGATCGAGCACGATGTCGTGGCGCTGCAGGGCCGACGCCAGGGCGCCGGCCATCTCGACCTCATCTTCGACGAGCAGGATCCGCAATGGTCGCTCCGCTGTGCCGGACCATCATCTGTGAGCGGCGATCATTGCGGAAGCGTTGCGCCGCGCGGGTCCTGCCGTGCCCGGAATGAAAAAGCGCCGCGCGTGGCGGCCCTTCGCTCGTCCCGGCCGGCAGGCGCGGCTCACGCGGCCGTCGCGAGCGCGGCGGCCTCCAGCGCCACGGCGGCGGACTGGATGATGGCGGCGAAGCGCACCGCCGTCTGCACGGTGGCCGTCGGCAGGCCGGCATCCTTGAGCACCTTCTCGTGCGCGTCGATGCACATGCCGCAGCCGTTGATGGCCGAGACGGCCAGGGACCACAGCTCGAAATCGACCTTGTCGACGCCGGGGTTGCCGATGACGTTCATGCGCAGCTTCGCCGGCAGGGTGCCGTATTCCTTGTTCGAGGCAAGGTGGACGAAGCGGTAGTAGACGTTGTTCATCGCCATGATCGAGGCGGCGGCGCGGGCGGCGTCGAGCGCCACCGGCGACAGCTTGGCCTTGGCCTCGGCCTCGCAGGCGGCGGCCACCTCGGCGTTGCGGGTGGCGATGCCGCAGGCGAGGATGAGACCGTACTTCTGCTGCTCGCTCAGGGTTTCGTCCTGGGCCAGCGACGAAAGATTGAGCCGCACGTCCTTGGCGAAGTCGGGGATCTTGCTCTTCAGCGTGTCGAACGACATCGATTGCGTCCTTGGCTTCAGGGGCGGGTGAGGGCCGGGCATGCCCGCCCGGCCCCGCGGCTCACGCGGCCTTCAGCGTGGCGCCGCCGACCTCGCGGTTGCAGGGGCAGAGCTCGTCCGTCTGCAGGGCGTCGAGAACGCGCAGCGTGTCCTTGGGGTTGCGGCCGACGTTGAGGTTGGTCGCATAGACGTGCTGGATGGTGTTCTCGTTGTCGACGATGAAGGTGTAGCGGTAGGCGACACCGTCCGGCGAGCGCACGCCGAGCCCGTCGACCAGGGAGCCGTTGGTATCGGCGAAGGACCAGATCGGCAGCTTGTCGAGGTCGGGATGGGCGCGGCGCCAGGCGAGCTTCACGAACTCGTTGTCCGTCGAGCCGCCGAGGACGACGCAGTCACGGTCCGCGAACTCGCCGGCGAGGCGGGCGAACTCCGCGATCTCGGTCGGGCACACGAAGGTGAAGTCCTTCGGATAGAAGAAGATCACCTTCCACTTGCCGGCAAAGCTCTCGTCCGTGATCGTCTCGAAGGCGCTCTGGCCGTTCTCTTCGTGGTTGTTGAAGCCGGGCTTGACGCCGGTGACGCTGAACGAGGGGAGCTTGTCGCCGATTCCGAGCATGTCGCTTCTCCGCAAAGCAGTGGCCGCGCCGCGCCTGCCGCGCCCGCGCCGCCGAGGGGAAATTGGCTGGAAGGAGCCACGGACGCAGCTCCTGTGCAGCGCACAAATCATGCGCTGCGCCGCGACAATAGCCGCGCCGCGGCGAAAGTAAATTGCGCAGGCCGCATGGCGGGCCCGGTGCGACGAATGGCTCGCGGCTACCTGCTTTCCCTCGCCCGTGCGGGGGGCGGGGAGAGCGGCGCCGTCCCTTTTATTCGCCCATCGCGATCAGGCTGGCATTGCCGCCGGCGGCAGCGGTGTTGATCGTCACCGTCTGCTCGGTGGCGAAGCGCAGGAGGTAGTGTGGTCCGCCTGCCTTCGGCCCGGTACCGGAGAGACCGTGGCCGCCGAAGGGCTGGGTCCCGACCACCGCGCCGATGATGTTGCGGTTGACGTAGACATTGCCCGTCTCGAGTCGTGCGACGATCCGCGCGACCGTGTCCTCGATGCGCGAGTGGATGCCGAGCGTCAGGCCATAGCCCGTGGCATCGATGGCGGCGATCACGTCGTCGAGCCTGTTCGCCTTGTAGCGCACGACATGCAGGATGGGGCCGAAGATCTCTTCCTTGAGGTCGCTCGGGCCGGCGAGCTCGAACACGTGGGGGCCGACATAGGTGCCCGGCGTCGGGCCGGGTGTGGCAAGATGCGTGCGGGCGCTCTCCTTCATCGCCTTGATATGGGCCTCGAGCTTCTCCTTGGCCTCGGCATCGATCACGGGCCCCACATGGACGGACGGATCGCGCGGATCGCCCACCTTGAGCTCGCGTGCGGCGCCTACCACCATCTCGATCATCCGGTCCGCGACATCCTCCTGCACGCACATGAGGCGCAGCGCCGAGCAGCGCTGACCAGCGGAGCGGAAGGCGGACGTGACGACGTCGTCGGCCACCTGCTCGGGCAGAGCGGTCGCGTCGACGATCATGGCATTGATGCCGCCCGTTTCGGCGATGAGTGGCACGATCGGCCCTTCCTTGGCGGCAAGCGTGCGGTTGATGATGCGCGCGACCTCCGTCGAGCCGGTGAAGACGACGCCGGCGACGGCCGGGTGGGCGACGAGCCGGGCGCCGATGCGCCCGTCGCCGGGCACGTAGTGGAGGGCGCTTCTCGGCACACCGGCCTCGTGCAGCAGCTTCACCGCCTCGAAGGCGATCACGGGCGTTTGCTCGGCCGGCTTGGCGACGACTGAATTGCCGGCGACGAGCGCCGCCGTCACCTGCCCGAGGAAGATGGCGAGCGGGAAATTCCACGGCGAGATGGCGACGAAGGGGCCGCGCCCGCGCAGCACGAGGCGGTTCTCTTCGCCCGTCGGGCCGGGCATCACCGTACCCTCGCCGAAGAGCCGCTCGGCCTGCCGCGCATAATAGCGGCAGAAGTCCACTGCTTCGCGTAGGTCCGCCACCGCGTCGTCGAGCGTCTTGCCGGCTTCGACCTGCAGTAGGTTGAGGAACAGCCCGCGCCGCGCCTCCAGAAGGTCGGAAGCCTTGCAGATGGCTTCGGCACGCGTCGCGGCGGGCGTTGCCGCCCAGGCACTAAAACCGGCCTTCGCCGCCGCCATCGCCACATCGGCGGTAGCCTCGTCCGCATCCTCGACGACGCCGGCGACGGTCCTGCCGTCGATGGGGCTGACGATCTCGCGGCGCGTGCCGGGCCGGGCTTCGCCGCCGACGATGGCCCGTGCCGGTGCCGTCGGCAGGCCCGCCTTCTTCAGGTCGTCCATGAGACGGGACAACTCCTCCGCGTGGCCGAATTCGACGCCGGCGGAATTGACGCGCGAGCCATAGAGCGCCGCTGGCAAAGGCAGGCGCGGGTGGGTAGCCGCCTCGGGCGTGCCGATGATCGCCGCCGGCCGCTTGAGGATCTCGGCGATCGGCACGTTCGGGTCGGCGGCCACCGAGACGAAGGAGGAATTGGCGCCGTTTTCGAGCAGGCGGCGCACCAGATAGGCGAGGAGGTCGCGGTGCCCCCCGACCGGCGCATAGGTACGGCAGGCGGTGCCCGGCACGGCCTCGAACAGCTTGCCGTAGAGCGCCTCGCCCATGCCGTGCAGGCGCTGGAACTCGAATCCGTCCGTATTGCCGGCCCGTTCGACGATGCTGGCGACGGTGAGCGCATTGTGGGTGGCGAACTGCGGAAAGATGCGCGGCCGCAAGGCAAGCAGCTTCTCGGCACAGGCCATGTAGTTCAGATCCGTCATCGCCTTGCGGGTGAAGACGGGGTAGCCGGCAAGGCCGCGCTCCTGGGCGCGCTTGATCTCCGTGTCCCAGTAGGCGCCTTTGACGAGGCGCACCATGAAGCGGCGGTTATGGTGTTCGGCGAGAGCGGCGATCCAGTCGATCACGGCCGCGGCGCGCTTCTGGTAGGCCTGGATGGCGAGGCCGAAGCCGTCCCAGCCGGCGAGCGAGGGAGCGGCGACGACGGCGGCGATGACGTCGAGCGACAGCTCCAGCCGGTCCGCCTCCTCGGCGTCGATCGTGAAGTTGAGGTCGTAGCCCTTGGCCTTTTCGGCGAGCGCGATCACCTGCGGCACGAGCTCCGCCATCACCCGCGCGTGGCTCACCGCCTCGTAGCGGGGGTGAAGCGCCGAGAGCTTCACGGAGATGCCCGGGCGGTTGGGCAGCGGCTCGTTGCCGGCGGCCCGGCCGATGGCGTCGATGGCTTGCGCATAGGAGCGCCAGTAGCGGTCAGCGTCGTCCTGCGTGCGCGCCCCCTCGCCCAGCATGTCGAAGGAATAGCGGTAGATGCGGCCCGCGCCGGACTGGGCACGCTTCAGCGCCTCCTCGATGGTCTGGCCGAGCACGAAATGGTTGCCGAGCACCCGCATGGCCTGGCGCGTCGCCGTGCGCACCGCCGGCAGGCCGATGCGCTTGGCAAGCTGGCCGAGGATGCCCTCGGGCGTCTCGCCGGGCTGGATGATGCGTGCCGTCACGCCGAGCGCCCAGGCCGAGGCTGAGACGAGGAAGGCATCGGACTTCGACTCGTGGCGGGCGAAGTCGCCCTGGCCGAGCTTGTCCTCGATCAGTCGGTCGGCGGTGACGCTGTCGGGCACGCGCAGCAGCGCTTCCGCCAGCACCATCAGCGCGAGCCCCTCGCGCGTCGACAACGAATACTCGCGCAGCAGTTCCTCGACGCCGCCGAGGCCGCCACTCCTGGAGCGGATCGCCTCGATGAGGCTTCCCGCCAGCCTATCGATGCCACGCTCGCGCTCCGGCACCAGCGCGGCCCTGGCCATGAGCTCACGGGCGATCGCCGCATCGTCGGGCGCGAAGGGGGCCCGGAAGGGCGGCAGGGGGGCGTCAGGCGGGTTGCTGGCGGAAGAGGCGGAATGCATTGACGATCAACTCCTTGAGAGATCGTCAGGATACCGCGGATATCGCCGTGGTTCGATTTGACGAAAGCGGGAATTGTCAGCAGAAATCGCTATAAAAAGAAATCAGGATAGTGAGAATGATAAGTGATCGACCGCACTGACAAGCGCATCCTCGCCGTCCTGCAGGCGGACGGGCGCATCACCACCGTGGAACTCGCCGAGCGAATCGGCCTGTCGCCGACCGCGACGAGCGAGCGGCTGAAGCGCCTGACGCGCGAGGGCTACATCACCGGCTATGGCGCACGGCTCGACCCGCGCAAGCTTGGCCTCGAACTGATGGTCTTCGTCGAGGTGTCCCTCGACAAGACGACACCCGACATCTTCGAGCGTTTCGCCGAAGCCGTGCGCCGCGCGCCGGAGGTGCTGGAGTGCCACATGGTGGCCGGCGGCTTCGACTATCTCGTCAAGACGCGCGTCGCCGACATGGCCGCCTACCGCCGCTTCCTCGGCGACGTGCTGCTGTCGCTGCCCGGCGTCACCGAGACGCGCACCTATGCCGTGATGGAGGAGGTGAAGAGCGACGGCGCGCTGCCGGTGGCATAGGCGGCCGGGCGGAGGACTGAAACGTTAGGAAAAGATACGCTTTGTGACCGGCTGGCCAGCCATCGTCCTTGACAGGCGCGGCAGTGCCGTCACGATCAGCAGGAAGGAGCTCTTTCGCCGGTTTCGGCCCGGTACGAATATTGCTTCGACAACGATGACGCGCCTTACGCGTCCGCACGCTTCCAGTCTGGAGTCCGTCCGATGTCCCTTCCGTCCGTATTGAGCCCCTTCGGTCAGTGCCGGCGTACCGCCTTGAGGACCTTCGCCGGTGTCGTGGCCGGTGCCGCTGTGTTCTGGACGGGCGCCGCGGCGGCGCAAACGCCCCTGCGTTTCACGCTCGACTGGCGGTTCGAGGGGCCGGCGGCGCCGTTCCTGGTCGCCATCGACAAGGGCTATTTCAAGGACGAGGGGCTGGACGTCACCATCGACACCGGCAACGGCTCGCGCGAGGCCATCCCGCGTGTCGCCTCGGGCACCTATGACATGGGCTTCGGCGATATCAACTCGCTGGTGCGCTTCCGCGACGAGAACCCCAATGTCGATGTGAAGGCGGTGATGATGGTCTACGACCGGCCGCCCTTCTCCATCATCGGCCGCAAGAGCCGCGGCATCTCCTCTGATCCCAAGAGCCTCGAGGGCAAGACCTTCGGCGCCCCGGTCGCCGACGGCGCCTTCGCGCAGTGGCCGATCTTCAAGCAGGTCAACGGGCTCGACGACTCCAGGATGAAGTTCGAGAACGTCGGCTTTCCGGTGCGCGAGCCCATGCTCGCCTCCGGCGAGGTCGACGCCATCTTCGGCTTCGCCATGTCGTCGCTCATCAACCTGAAGTCGCGTGGCGTCGCCGTGGACGACATTGTCGTCATGCTGATGGGCGACTATGGCGTCGAGCTCTACGGCAATGCCATCATGGTCTCCGCCAAGTTCGCGGCGGAGAAGCCGGAGGCGGTGAAGGGTTTTCTGCGCGCCTTCGTGCGCGGCCTCAAGGACACCGTCGCCAATCCCTCCGCTGCGGTCGACAGCGTCATCAAGCGTAACGACGTCGCCAAGAAGGAGGTGGAACTCGAGCGCCTGCAGATGAACCTCGCCCAGAACGTCATCACGCCGTGGGTCAAGGAGAACGGCTTCGGCGGCATCGACGCGGCGCGGTTCGAGAAGGCGCTGGAGCAGATCGGCCTCACCTTCACCTTCAAGAAGAAGCCGGTCGCCGGCGAGATCTTCGTCGACACCTACCTGCCCCCGCACACCGAGCGGATGATCGACTGACCGTTCCGTCGCGTCGTCCGCCTCGCCCGGCCGCCGTCTCCCGGCGGCCGGCTCCGGGGCCAAGGGAAAGGTGACCCGCTTGAATGCTTTCGTCGCCCTGAAGGACGTCACCCACGCCTATGGCAGCGGTGACGGCTTTCCCGCCGTCGAGCACCTGTCGCTCTCCATCGCGGAGGGGGAGTTCGCCGCCGTCGTCGGCCCCTCCGGCTGCGGCAAGTCCACGCTGATGAAGCTCGCCACGGGCCTGCAGTTCCCGCGCGCCGGCACCATCCTCGTCGGCGGTGCGCCGGTGACACAGCCGGTGAGAATCGCCGGCATGGCCTTCCAGAACCCGACGCTGCTGCCGTGGCGCACCACGCTCGAGAACCTGCTCCTGCCGCTCGAGATCGTCGAGCCGCACCGCAGCCGGCTAAAGCGCGAGCGCGGCAGCTACGTCGCCAAGGCCGAGCGCCTGCTCGCCCAGGTGGGGCTCAAGGGCCAGGGCGGGAAATATCCGTGGGAGCTCTCGGGCGGCATGCAGCAGCGTGCCTCCCTGTGCCGGGCGCTCATCCATGAGCCGCAGCTCCTTCTCCTCGACGAACCCTTCGGCGCGCTCGACGCCTTCACGCGCGAGGAGCTGTGGTGCGTGATCCGCGACCTGCACGCCGAACGCCGGATGACGGTGGTGCTCGTCACCCACGATCTGCGCGAGGCCACCTTCCTCGCCGACCGCATCTTCTGCATGAGCGCTCGCCCCGGCCGCATCGTCGCCGAGCGGGTAGTCAACTTTCCCCGTCCGCGCGATCTCGAGGTCACCTATACAAAGGCGTTCATCGACATCGTGCACGAGCTGCGCGGTCACATCGCCGATGCGAGGAAAACAGCATGAGCGCCGAGGCCGATACCGTCTCCGCTACAGCTGAAGCTGAGGCGCGCGCCGTGCGTGACGCCGCTGCGCGCGCCCGGGCATCGCAGGCGCGCCGGCTCATGCTGGCGCCCTGGCTCTGCACAATCGGCTTCTTCCTGCTATGGGAGGTGTTCTGCCGCGTCTTCGGCGTCTCCTCCTATGTGCTGCCGGCGCCGAGCGACATCCTCGACGCGACCATCGCCTATTGGTGGCCGCTCCTGTTCCACTCCTTCCACACGCTGTGGATGACCACGGCCGGCTTCATCCTCGCCATCGTCTTCGGCCTGGTGCTGGGGCTCGCGCTCGGCGCCTCGCGTTTCGTCCATGCCGGGCTCTATCCGCTCCTCGTCGGCTTCAATGCCATTCCCAAGGTGGCGGTGGTGCCGATCCTCGTCATCTGGTTCGGCGTCGGCTGGCTGCCGGCGGTGCTCACCGCCTTCATGATCTCCTTCTTCCCCATCGTCGTGAATGTCGCCACCGGCCTCGCCACCATCGAGCCGGAGGTGGAGGACGTGCTCAGAGCGCTCGGCGCGAGGAAGCTCGACATCATGCTGAAGGTAGGCGTGCCGCGCTCGCTGCCCTACTTCTTCGGCTCGCTGAAGGTGGCGATCACGCTCGCCTATGTCGGCTCGGTGATCGCGGAGTACAATGCCTCGCGCAACGGCATCGGCAACCTGATGGCGCGCGCCAGCGCGGACTTCAACGTGCCGCTGCTCTTCGCCGCCCTCATCGCGCTCGCGGTCCTCGGCATCATGATCTACGCCGTGATGGCCTGGCTGGAGCGGCGCATGACCGGCTGGGCCCAGCGCTCGCAGTTCGCCGCCTGATCGTCCGGCGCCCCCGGCCGGCATGGTGATTTTGCGGCGTTTTGCCTATAAACACGGCACGTCCCACATGAGGGTGCCGATGCTGCCCGATATTCGCGACTATGATGCGCTCGTTGCCGGCTTCCGCTGGCGTATTCCCGAGCGCTACAACATCGGCGTCGATTGCTGTGACCGCTGGGCGGCGGCGGATCCCGAGCGGCCGGCCATCCTCGATGTCGCTCGCGACGGCACGGTCGAGGCCCTGACCTATGGCACCCTGCGGCGCCGCTCGAACCGTCTTGCCCATGCGCTCGGCCGCCGTGGCATCGCGGCCGGCGACCGGGTGGCGATCCTCCTGCCGCAGTCGCAGCAGGTGGCGATCGCCCATATCGCCATCTACAAGCTCGGCGCCGTTGCCCTGCCGCTTGCCATGCTCTTTGGCGTCGACGCGCTGAGCTACCGCCTCGTGGATGCGGGCGCCCGCGCCATCATTACCAATGCCGCCGGCCTTGCGACGCTCGAGGCCATCGACGTGCCGTTGCCCGACCTCGCCGTGATCGTCAGCACCGACGGACCGGACGGCACGGCGATCGGCTTCGACGAGATGCTCGCGGAGGCGGATGAGGACTTCGTGCCGCGTGACACGGGGCCGGACGATCCCGCCATGATGATCTATACCTCGGGCACCACCGGCAATCCCAAGGGCGCCTTGCACGGCCATCGCGTGCTGCTCGGCCACCTGCCGGGTGTGGAGATGCCGCACGAGTTCCTGCCCCGGCCGGGCGACAGGCTGTGGACGCCGGCCGACTGGGCCTGGGCGGGCGGCCTGCTCAATGTGCTGCTGCCCGGCCTGCATCACGGCGTGCCGGTGGTGGCGCGCAAGTTCGAGAAGTTCGACCCGGAAGAAGCCTTCGACCTCATGGCGCGCCTTGAGGTGCGCAACACCTTCATTCCGCCGACGGCGCTCCGGATGCTGCGCAGCGTGCCGCGGCCCCGGGCGCGCTTTAACCTCCGCCTGCGGACCCTCGCCTCGGGCGGAGAGGCGCTGGGCGAGGCGACCTTCGCCTGGGGCCGGGAGGAGCTCGGGCTCGCCATCAACGAGTTCTACGGCCAGACCGAGTGCAACCTCGTGCTCGCCTCCTGCGCCGCGATCGGCGTCTCGCGTGCCGGGGCGATCGGCAAACCGGTGCCGGGCCACACCGTGGCGGTCATCCGGCGGGACGGCACGCGCTGCGAGGCGGGGGAACTCGGGCAGATCGCGGTGCTGCGGCCCGATCCCGTGATGTTCCTCGAATACTGGCGCCGGCCCGAGGCGACGCGCGACAAGTTCGTCGGCGACTGGATGACGACGGGCGATCAGGGCAGCCTGGACGCCGACGGCTACATCCACTTCGTCGGCCGCGACGACGACGTCATCACCTCGGCCGGCTACCGCATCGGTCCAGGAGAGATCGAGGATTGCCTCATCAAGCACGAGGCCGTCTCGCTCGCGGCCGTGGTCGGCAAGCCGGATCCGGTGCGCACGGAGATCGTCAAGGCCTTCATCGTGCTGCGCGACGGCTATGTGCCATCCGAGGCCCTCGCCGCCGATATCAAGGCCTTCGTGCGCGAGCGTCTGTCAGCCCACGAATACCCGCGCGAGATCGCCTTTCGCGACGAACTGCCGCTGACGACCACGGGCAAGGTGATCCGCCGGCTGCTGCGGTCCGAGGCCTGACGGCAAGCCGCCTCGACGCAAAAGGCCGCCCTGCAGGGCGGCCTTTCAAAAGGCTGTGGCGAGAATGCTCAGTGCACCAGCGCGTCGCGCAGCTCGGTGAGCTGGGAGAGGCGCTCGGCCGCCGCCTGGCGAGCTTCGTCGGTCTTGGCGTCGGCCACGTCTTCCTCGGCATCGCGGACGTGCTGGGCGAGTGTCGCGACGTCAAGCTCTTCCATCGGCAGCGCCACTTCGGCGAGGATGGTGAGGCCATCCGGGCCGACATCGGCGAATCCGCCGCGCACGAAGAGGCGGCGCACGGCGCCCTTGCCCTCACTGACGGCGACGACGCCGGGCTTGAGCACGGCCATCACCGGCGCGTGGCCGGCCATCACCGTCATCTCGCCCTCGCTCGAAGGCACGACGACGCTCTCGACCTCGCCGGAGAAGAGAAGCCGCTCGGGTGAGACGAGCTCGAACGTAAAAGTCGCCATGTCGATCTGTCTCCGAAACAGGAATCGGGCCTTTGCGCCGTCAGGCCCGGCCAAGGCGGGGGCCGCGGCCGGACGCTTGAAGCTTACGCGGCTTCGGCGGCGAGGCGCTTGGCCTTCTCGACCGCCTGCTCGATCGTGCCGACCATGTAGAAGGCGGCCTCCGGCAGGTGGTCATAGGCGCCTTCGCACAGGCCCTTGAAGCCCTTGATGGTGTCCTCGATGGCGACGAGCTGGCCCGGCGCACCGGTGAACACCTCGGCGACGAAGAACGGCTGCGACAGGAAGCGCTCGATCTTGCGGGCGCGCGCTACCGTGAGCTTGTCCTCTTCCGAGAGTTCGTCCATGCCGAGAATGGCGATGATGTCCTGCAGCGACTTGTAGCGCTGCAGGATCTGCTGCACCTGGCGGGCCACCTGGTAGTGCTCCTCGCCGACGATGCGCGGGTCGAGCATGCGCGAGGTGGAGTCGAGCGGGTCGACGGCCGGGTAGATGCCCTTCTCGGAGATGGCGCGCGACAGCACGGTCGTGGCGTCGAGGTGGGCGAAGGACGTGGCCGGCGCCGGGTCGGTCAGGTCGTCGGCCGGCACGTAGATCGCCTGCACCGAGGTGATCGAGCCCTTCGTCGTGGTGGTGATGCGCTCCTGCAGTGCGCCCATGTCTGTGGCGAGCGTCGGCTGATAGCCCACCGCCGAGGGAATGCGGCCGAGAAGCGCCGACACCTCGGAGCCCGCCTGCGTGAAGCGGAAGATGTTGTCGACGAAGAACAGCACGTCCTGGCCCTTGTCGCGGAAATGCTCAGCGACGGTGAGGCCGGTGAGCGCAACGCGGGCGCGGGCGCCGGGCGGCTCGTTCATCTGGCCGTAGACGAGGGCGCACTTGGAGCCGGCTGTCGAGCCGCCGTGCTCCTTCGGGTCCTTGTTCACGCCCGATTCGATCATCTCGTGGTAGAGGTCGTTGCCCTCGCGCGTACGCTCTCCGACGCCGGCGAACACCGAGTAGCCGCCGTGGGCCTTGGCGACGTTGTTGATGAGCTCCTGGATGAGCACGGTCTTGCCGACGCCGGCGCCGCCGAAGAGGCCGATCTTGCCGCCACGGGCGTAAGGGGCGAGGAGGTCGATGACCTTGATGCCGGTGACGAGGATCTGCGCTTCGGTGGACTGCTCGGCATAGCTCGGGGCCGGCTGGTGGATGGCGCGCGTGTCCTCGGCCGGGACAGGGCCGGCCTCGTCCACCGGCTCGCCGATGACGTTCATGATGCGGCCGAGTGTGCCGTCGCCGACCGGCACCTTGATCGGGGCGCCCGTGTCCGTCACGGCCTGGCCGCGCACAAGACCCTCGGAGGTGTCCATCGCGATGCAGCGCACGGTGTTCTCGCCGAGCTGCTGGGCCACCTCGAGCACGAGCCGGTTGCCCTGGTTCGTCGTCTCGAGCGCGTTCAGGATCTCCGGCAGGTGCCCGTCGAACTGCACGTCGACGACCGCGCCGATGACCTGGGTGATGCGTCCGACCGCCTTGTCGCTCGCCTTGTTCGCCATTTTCTAAACCCTCACGGTCCAATCAGAGCGGGGCCTCAAAGAGCCTCGGCGCCCGAGATGATTTCGATGAGTTCCTTGGTGATCATCGCCTGACGCGTCCGGTTGTAGGTCAGCGTCTGCTTCTTGATCATTTCGCCGGCATTGCGCGTCGCGTTGTCCATGGCGGACATGCGCGCGCCCTGCTCGGAGGCACCGTTCTCGAGCAGCGCCCGGAAGATCTGCACCGAGACGTTGCGCGGCAGGAGTGCTGCGAGGATCTCCTCCTCGCCCGGCTCGTAGTCGTAGACGGCATCGAGGCCGGTCGCCGCCTTCGTCTCGCCGTCGAACTCGGCCGGAATGATCTGCTGCGCCGTCGGCACCTGCGAGATCACCGACTTGAACTTGCTGTAGAACAGCGTCGCCACGTCGAACGCACCGGCGTCGAACATCTGCAGCACCTTGCGGCCCACGGCGTCGGCGTTCTCGAAGCCGATCTGGCGCACCGAGCGCAGTTCGATGAGCTCGATGATCTGATCCTTGAACTGCCGGCGCAGGATGTCGTAGCCCTTCTTGCCGACGCACAGGATCTTCACCGTCTTGCCCTGCGCCATCAGCGCATTGGCCTTGTCGCGGGCAAGACGCGCGATGGAGCTGTTGAAGGCGCCGCACAGGCCGCGCTCGGCCGTGCAGACGATCAAGAGGTGCGTCTCGTCACGGCCCGTGCCGGCGAGAAGGCGCGGCGCGCCTTCCGTCACCGTCATGCGCGAGGCGAGGTTGGCGAGGACCGTCTCCATGCGTTCGGCATAGGGACGGGCCGCCTCGGCCGCCGTCTGGGCACGGCGCAGCTTGGCTGCCGCCACCATCTGCATGGCCTTGGTGATCTTCTGCGTCGCCTTCACCGAGGCGATGCGGTTGCGCAGATCCTTCAAGCTCGGCATGACGAGCGCCTATTCCCCGTTGCTGCGATGGCAGGTGCGGCTCACGCGGACGCCCCTCAGGCGAACGTCTTGGCGAAGGCCTCGACGACGTCCTTGAGCTTGGCGGCCGTCTCGTCGGACAGGTCCTTCGAGGAGCGGATCGCATCGAGGATGTCGGTGTGCTTGGCGCGCAGGACGCCGAGCAGCCCCTCCTCGAAATCGCGCACCCTGTTGACCGGCAGCGGATCGAGGTAGCCGTTGACGCCGGCGTAGATCACGCAGACCTGCTCTTCCATCTTCAGCGGCGAGAACTGCGGCTGCTTCAGGAGCTCGGTGAGGCGCGCGCCGCGGTTGAGCAGGCGCTGCGTCGTGGCGTCGAGGTCGGAGCCGAACTGCGCGAAGGCTGCCATCTCGCGGTACTGCGCAAGCTCGCCCTTGATCTTGCCGGCGACCTTCTTCATCGCCTTGGTCTGGGCGGAGGAGCCGACGCGCGACACCGAGAGGCCGACGTTCACGGCCGGGCGGATGCCCTGGTAGAACAGGTCGGTCTCGAGGAAGATCTGGCCGTCGGTGATCGAGATGACGTTGGTCGGGATGTAGGCCGACACGTCGTTCGCCTGCGTCTCGATGACCGGCAGGGCGGTGAGCGAACCGTTGCCGTTGTCGTCGTTCATCTTCGCTGCCCGCTCGAGCAGGCGCGAGTGCAGGTAGAACACGTCACCCGGATAGGCCTCGCGGCCCGGCGGGCGGCGCAGAAGCAGGGACATCTGGCGGTAGGCGACGGCCTGCTTGGACAGGTCGTCGTAGACGATCACGGCATGCATGCCGTTGTCGCGGAAGAACTCGCCCATGGCGCAGCCCGAGAACGGCGCCAGGAACTGCATCGGCGCCGGGTCGGAGGCGGTTGCGGCGATGATGATCGAGTATTCGAGCGCGCCGTTCTCTTCCAGCACCTTCACGAACTGGGCGACTGTGGAGCGCTTCTGGCCGACGGCGACATAGACGCAGTAGAGCTTCTGGCTCTCGTCGCCGGTCGCGTGCAGCGGCTTCTGGTTGAGGATGGTGTCAAGGGCGATCGCCGTCTTGCCGGTCTGGCGATCGCCGATGATCAGCTCGCGCTGGCCGCGGCCGATCGGGATGAGCGCATCGATCGACTTGAGGCCGGTGGCCATCGGCTCGTGAACGGACTTGCGTGGGATGATGCCCGGCGCCTTGACGTCCACGCGGCGACGCTCGTCGGCCTGGATCGGGCCCTTGCCGTCGATCGGGTTACCGAGCGCGTCGACGACGCGGCCGAGCAGGCCCTTGCCCACCGGCACGTCCACGATGGCGCCCGTGCGCTTCACCGTCTGGCCTTCGGCGATCTCGCGGTCGGAGCCGAAGACGACGACGCCGACATTGTCGGCCTCGAGGTTCAGGGCCATGCCGCGCACGCCCGACTCGAACTCGACCATCTCGCCGGCCTGCACATTGTCGAGACCGTAGCAACGGGCGATACCGTCACCGACCGACAGAACCTGGCCGACCTCGGTGACCTCGGCCTCGGAGCCGAAGTTCTTGATCTGCTCCTTGAGGATTGCGGAAATTTCCGCGGCGCGGATGTCCATCAGCCGACCTCTTTCATGGCGAAACGGATCGAATTCAGTTTGTAGCGAAGGCTCGCATCGACCATGCGGCTGCCCAGCTTGACGATGAGACCGCCGAGGATGGCGGGATCAATCTTGACGTCGAGGGCGATCTCGCCCCCGGCAACGGCCTTGACCGCCGCCTTGATCTCGTCGAGCGCCTTCTGCGAGGGCTCCTCGGCGAGGGTGACCTCGGCGTGCACGATGCCCTTCTCGCGGGCGACGAGCGCGCTGTAGGCACGCACCATGTCACGCACCGCGAAGAGGCGACGTTTCGACGCAACGAGGCGGATGAAGTTGGCGGCGAGCCCGCCGATGCCGGCCTTGGCGAGAACGGCGGCGACGCCCCGTTCCTGCTCCTCCGCGCTGAACGCGGGGCTCGTCACGAGGCGGGCAAGGTCGGGGCTTCCGGCCACGAGCGCATCGAAGCGCTTGAGGTCGCCCTCGACCGCTTCGAGGCTGCCGGCTTCCTTGGCCAGGTCGAACAGCGCCGAGGCGTAGCGCCCGGCAACTCCTGCTATAATAGTTCCGCCTTGAGCCACAGGGCTTCTCTCTTGCTCTCAAGAACCAACGGTCGTCACCGATTGCCTCGGCGGCGCCTGATCCTTCGCGCGGGGACACGGAAATGGCGAGGACAGACACGATCTGCCCGGAAGGCGCCGGTGCCCTAACATAAGGATCGGGCGCGTGCAACATCGCAGGCGCTCCTTGCGCCTTCGCGTTGCCACAAAGGCCAGTTCCCCACAACGCCGGCCGCCTTGCGCGAAGCGAGCCGACATTGGAAGAAGGGACGAATGAGGCTAGAGACGAGGGCATGACTCCGCCTTTGTCACCCCGAGGTGGGCCATGACAATGGGACCGTCCGTTCTCGTTGCCGGCGGCGCCAATCTCGACATCAAGTGCCGGGCCGACGGGCCGGTGGTGATGCGCACGTCCAATCCGGGCACGGCCACCGTCGCCTGCGGCGGGGTTGCCCGCAACGTTGCCGAGCACCTCGCCGGCCGCGGTGCCGCCGTGCGCCTCCTGACGGTCCTCGGCGAGGATGCCGCGGGCGAGCGCATCTGGCGCGAAACGCAGGCGGCGGGCGTCGACATGTCGCTCTGTCTCCGCGCGGCGCTGCCGACGGGCAGCTATACGGCGGTGCTCGACCATGAAGGGGAACTGGTGGTCGCCGTGGCAGCCATGCACATCCTCGATGCGCTCGACACGGCCGCCATCGCCGCGCGGGAGGAGGCGGTCCTGGAAGCCGCCTTCATCGTCGCCGACGCCAATCTCTCGCCACCGGCGCTCGCGCGGCTGGCCCGCCTTGCGGGCGCCCATGGCCGCCCCCTGGCGCTCGAGCCGGTCTCGGTCGCCAAGGCGGCGCGCCTCGCGCCGATCCTCGCCGCGGGCGTGCCCGTGGCTCTGATGACCCCGAACCGTGACGAGCTTGCCGCCCTCGCGGGGTTGCCGGTGGATGGCGAGGCGGCCCTTGCGGCAGCGACGCGCACGCTCCATAGGCGCGGCGTGCACCGCCTCGCCGTGGGCCTGGGCGCCCACGGCGTCTTCCTGTCGACGGCGGAGGGCGAAACCGCCCTTCTGCCGGCCCCTGCCGCCGGCCGGGCGCGCGATGTCACGGGCGCCGGCGATGCGGCGCTCGCCGGCACTGTCTTCGGCCTTCTCAGCGGATGGGACTTTACGACGGCGGCGTGCGAGGGGCAGAGAATGGCGGCGGCGGTCGTCACCGGGCGTGATGAGGCCGTGCAGGAGGAGTTTGCGCGATGACCGACGTCACCCCCCTTCTGTCGCCCGAGGTGGCCGATGCGCTCGCGGCCGGGCGGCCCGTGGTCGCCCTCGAATCCACCATCATCGCCCACGGCATGGCTTATCCCGCCAATCTGGAGACGGCGCGCCGGGTCGAGGCCATCGTGCGCGCCGGCGGCGCCGTGCCGGCGACCATCGCCGTCCTCGACCGGCGCATCCGCATCGGCCTCGACGACGCCGGCCTCGAGAGGCTCGCCACCGCCCGCGACGTCATGAAGGCGAGCACGCGCGAGGTGCCGCTCGCGCTCGCCACGGGGCGCGACGCCGCGACGACTGTCGCTTCCACCATGCGCCTCGCCGCGATGGCGGGCATCGCCGTCTTCGCCACCGGCGGCATCGGCGGCGTGCACCGCGGTGCGGCGACGAGCTTCGACATCTCCGCCGACCTGACGGAGCTCTCGCGCACACCGGTCGCTGTCGTCTCGGCCGGGGCGAAGGCCATCCTCGACCTCGCCCTGACGCTGGAGATGCTGGAGACGCTCGGCGTGCCGGTGGTCTCGGTCGGCACGGACATTTTCCCCGCCTTCTACTCGCGCGACAGCGGCCTCACCGCCCCGGCGCGGCTCGACACGGCGGGCGAGATCGCCGCCTTCGTCCGGGCGCATCGGGCGCTCGGCCTGACCTCGGGCGTGCTTGTCGCCAATCCCATTCCGGCAGAGCACGAGATCCCGGGCGCCGAGATCGCCCCCGTGATCGAATCGGCCTTGCTCGAGGCCGCCGCGCAGGGCATTACCGGCAAGGAGGTGACGCCCTTTCTCCTGCCACGCGTCGCCGAGGCTACCGCCGGTCGCAGCCTCAAGGCCAATATTGCACTTGTCGAGAACAACGCCGTGCTCGCCGCGCAGATCGCGGTGGCGCTCGCCGCGGAAGGCCGGTGAGAAGCCGGCGGAGATGGGCCTTACATGAAACTCATCGGGTCGACGTCCACCGTCACGCGGATGCGCTGCGGCGGCTTCGGCGTTCGCGCGATCCAGGCGCGCAGGTAGCCCTGCAGGTCGCTGTCGCGCGCTGCCCGCACCAGGAGGCGGAAGCGGTAGCGGCCTCGGATGAGGGCGAGCGGCGCCTCCGCCGGGCCGAGCACGTCGATGCCCTCCGGTGCTTCGGCCGAGCGGGCGAGGGCCCGGGCATGCGCCTCGGCCTCGCCGCGGTCGGGCGCCGAGACGATGATGGCAGCGAGGCGCCCGAAAGGCGGCAGGCCGGCAGCCTCGCGCACCGCCTCCTCCTCGGCGTAGAAGGCCGCGGCATCGCCCGACAGCAGCGCGCGCATCACCGGATGGTCGGGCTGGTAGGTCTGCAGCAGCGCTCGCCCCGGCCGGTCGCCGCGCCCGGCCCGTCCCGTCACCTGTTGCAGGAGCTGGAAGGTGCGCTCGGAGGCGCGCGGGTCGCCGCTCGCAAGGCCCACATCGGCATCGACCACGCCGACGAGTGTCAGTTGCGGGAAGTTGTGGCCCTTGGCGACCAACTGCGTGCCGATGATGATGTCGGCCTCGCCCGCGGCGATGGCCTCGAGCTCGCGGCGCAGGCGCTCGATCCCGCCGGGAAAGTCACTCGACAGCGTGATGACGCGCGCATCCGGGAAATGCTCCACGACCTCCTCGGCGAGCCGCTCGACGCCCGGTCCGCAGGCGGCGAGCGCATCGACGGTGCCGCATTCCGGGCAATTGTCCGGCCGCCGCTCCACGTGGCCGCAATGGTGGCAGACGAGGGCGCGGCGGAAGCGGTGTTCCACCAGCCAGGCCGAGCAGTTGGGGCACTGGAAGCGGTGGCCGCAGCTGCGGCAGAGCGTCAAGGGCGCATAGCCACGCCGGTTGAGGAAGAGCAGGCTCTGCTCGCCGGCCGCGCGCGTCTCGCGCATCGCGGCAAGGAGCGGCGGCGACAGCCAACGGCCGCGCTCGGGGGCCTTCTTGCGCATGTCGATGGCGCGCATCGTCGGCAAGGTGCGGCCGCCGAAACGCTCGGGCAGCACGAGGTGGCGATAGCGCCCGCGCGCCGCATTGACGCGCGTCTCGACCGATGGGGTGGCGGAAGCGAGGACGACGGGTGCCTTGTCGATGCGCGCCCGCACGATGGCCATGTCGCGCGCGTGGTAGAGCGCCCCTTCCTCCTGCTTGTAGGCCTGCTCGTGCTCCTCGTCGACGACGACGAGGCCGAGGTCGCTGAAGGGCAGGAAGAGGGCCGAACGGGCGCCGGCAACCACTTTCACCTCCCCCGAGGCGACGGCCCGGTGCAGGCGCTCGCGCCTGCGGCTGGAGATGCCCGAGTGCCACTCGGCCGGGGCCGTGCCGAAGCGGGCGGCGAAACGGCCGAGGAACTGTGCCGTGAGCGCGATCTCGGGCATCAGGATCAGCGCCTGCCGACCCTGCCGCAGGGCCTCGGCCACCGCCTCGAAATAGACCTCCGTCTTGCCCGAGCCGGTGACGCCCTCGACGAGCGTCACCGAGAAATTGCGCTCGGCGACGGCCGCGCGCAGGACCGCCGCGGCCCGCTCCTGATCCGGCGACAGCGCCGCCGGCGCATGCTCCGGATCCGGCAGGCCCGCCACCGGTTCCGGCGGCAGGGCGACCGCCTCGAGCGTGCCGGTATCGACGAGGCCGTTGATCACGGCAAGGCTCACGCCGGCGCGCTCGGCGAGGTCCCCCTTGGTGTAGACGAGCCCGCCCTCGGCCGCGGCGATGACTCGGAGACGGGCCGCGGTCAGGCGCTCGGGCGGCTCGCCGGCGAGGCGCACGCCGACGCGCACCTGTTCCGCCCGGTCCTCGCCCGGGATGCGCAGGGCGAGGCGCATGGCAAGCCCGAGCGGGGCGAGCGTGTACCAGGCGATCCAGTCGATGAGCCGGCGCAGGTCCTCCCCCATGGGCGGCACGTCCACCCGGCCGAGGACGCTCTTGAGGTTGGCGCCCGCGCCTTCGCGCAACGCCCAGACGACGCCAACCGTCTCACGCGGGCCGAGCGGCACGACAACGACATCGCCCTCCGCCAGCGCCGCGCCGGCGGGCACGGCGTAGGAATAGGCCTTGTCGAGCGCCACGGGCACGACGATGTCGGCGATGCGGCTTCCCGCCCGCCCCTCGTTCACTGCGCCGTTTTCGGAAGGCATGTCCATGCGCCCTGGCATAACACCGATTCGCCCGCCTGTTCACGCGCCGTTAGGGCAGCCGGTGGATGCTTCGTCCATGATCGACCTACCCGACGACACCTTCCGTGCCTGCAAGTCGTGGCTCGCCCATCTTGCCGGCGAGCGGCGCCTGTCGCCGAAGACGCTGGAAGCCTATGGCCGCGACGCGCGCCAGTTCTTCACCTTCCTCACCGATCATCTCGGCGGACCGCCGACGCTCGACGCCATCGCGCGGCTGAAGCCGATGGACCTGCGCGCCTTCCTCGCCGCCCGCCGCGCGGCCGGTGTCACCGGGCGCTCGCTGATGCGCCAGCTCGCGGCGCTGCGCTCCTTCGCCCGGCATCTGGAACGCGGCGGTCTTGGCACTGCATCGGCTTTCGTCGCCATGCGCGCGCCGAAGGTGTCGAAAGGCCTGCCCCGCCCGCTGACCGCCGAGGCCGCGCGCGCGGTGGCGGATGCCGACAGCCGTGCCGGCGAAGAGCGGGACGGTTGGATTCTCCAGCGCGACGCGGCCGTGATGACGCTGCTCTACGGCTGCGGCCTGCGCATCTCCGAGGCGCTCGGCCTCAAGGGGGCGGACGCCAAGGCGCTCGCGGCAGGCAGCATCATCGTCACCGGCAAGGGTGGCAAGATGCGCGAGGTGCCGGTGCTGCCGCAGGTGGCGCGGGCGGTGGCGGACTATGTCGCCGCCTGCCCCTACCAGCTCAAGGCGGACGGGCCGCTCTTCGTCGGCGCCCGCGGCGGCCCGCTGTCGCCGCGCATCATCCAGCTCGCCATGGAGCGCCTGCGCGGCGCCCTCGGCCTGCCGGCGAGCGCGACGCCGCACGCCCTGCGCCATTCCTTCGCCAGCCACCTGCTCGGCCGCGGTGGCGACCTGCGCGCCATCCAGGAACTGCTCGGCCACGCCTCGCTGTCGACGACGCAGATCTACACCAAGGTCGACGCCACCCGGCTGCTCGCCGCCTACGACGCGGCGCACCCGCGGGCATGAGGCTTTGCAACCGTGAGGCCCGGCAAGGAGAGGGCCTGGAGTGACGCTCCGGGTCCCCTTGTCGCTCGGCGCCATGCGCTTCGGCGCAGTTCTGCTGGCCTGTTGAGGCGTCGCCTCCCACCGTCATGCCCGCGCTCGTCGCGGGCATCCACGCCTTGTCACGATGTGCAACATCTGGGCGATGGCCGGGACAGCCCGGCCACGACGGATGGTGCGCCGATCGGCCCCGCTTCCATCCCTGAACAGCGGACGGTCGGGCCGGCCCTGGCGGCCGCCGTCTCGACCGGGCGCCGCGCTCACATGTGGATGGCGCGCTTCTCCACGGCCATCGCCGCCTCCTTCACCGCTTCCGAGCGGGTGGGGTGGGCGTGGCAGGTGCGGGCGAGATCCTCGGACGAGCCGCCGAACTCCATCAGCACGGCCGCCTCGTGGATCATCTCGCCAGCCTCGGCACCGATGACGTGCACGCCGAGCACCTTGTCGGTGGTCGCGTCGGCGAGCACCTTCACGAAGCCGTCGGTCTCCTGGTTCACCTTGGCGCGGCCGTTGGCGGTGAAGGGAAACTTGCCGACTGAATAGGCGATGCCGGCCTCCTTCAGCTCCTCCTCCGTCTTGCCGACGGCGGCGACCTCCGGGAATGTGTAGACCACGCCCGGGATGACGTCGTAGTTCACGTGACCCGCCTTGCCGGCGATGATCTCGGCCACCGCGACACCCTCATCTTCGGCCTTGTGGGCGAGCATGGGACCGGCGATGACGTCGCCGATAGCGTAGATGCCCGGCACCTTGGTCTGAAAATGGGCATCGACCACGATGCGGCCGCGCTTGTCGGTCTCGATGCCCACGTCGTCGAGCCCCAGGCCCTTGGTGTAGGGCACGCGGCCGATGGCGACGAGCACGATGTCGGCCTCGATCACATCGGCCGCGCCGCCGGCTGCGGGCTCGACGGTGACCTTGGCCCCATCGGCGCCGGTCTCGACCTTTGTCACCTTGCTGCCGAGCTTGAAAGCAAAGCCCTGCTTGGCCAGCATGCGCTGGAAGTTCTTGGCCACCTCTCCGTCCATGCCGGGCAGGATGCGGTCCAGGAATTCGACCACGGTGACTTCGGCGCCGAGGCGCCGCCATACCGAGCCGAGCTCGAGGCCGATGACGCCGGCACCGACGACGACGAGCTTGCCCGGCACCTTGGAAAGCTCCAGCGCGCCCGTGGACGAGACGACGACCTTCTCGTCGATGGTCACGCCCGGCAGCTGCGCGACGTCCGAGCCGGTGGCGATGACGATGTTCTTCGTCTCCAGCGTCTGGACCGTGCCGTCCTCGGCCTTCACCTCCACCTTGCCGGGGGCGAGGATGCGGCCCGTGCCGTTGAAGGCGTCGATCTTGTTCTTCTTCAGCAGGAACTCGACGCCCTTGGTGTTGCCGTCGATGCCCTCCTGCTTGAAGGCGAGCATCTGCTTGAGGTCGAGCTTCGGCGCGGCGACGGAGATGCCCATCCCGGCGAAGGCGTGCCCCGCTTCCTCGAAGCGGTGCGAGGCGTGCAGCAGCGCCTTGGAGGGGATGCAGCCGACGTTGAGGCAGGTGCCGCCGTGCGTCTTGCGCTTCTCCACCACGGCAACCTTCTGGCCGAGCTGGGCGGCGCGGATGGCACAGACATAGCCGCCGGGGCCGGTGCCGATGACGATTGTGTCGTAGGACATGGGGCGGGCTCCGTGTGAGACGTCATGGCCGGGTCGCCCCGGCCACGGATGCGTCCCGGTCGAGCGGGAGAGGATCCGGCGGAATGCCGGTCGGGCGTGATCAGAGGTCGAGCACGAGGCGCGCCGGGTCCTCGAGGTTCTCCTTCACGCGCACCAGGAAGGTGACGGCTTCCTTGCCGTCGATAATGCGGTGGTCATAGGAGAGCGCGAGATACATCATCGGGCGGATGACGACCTGGCCGTTGCGGGCGACCGGGCGCTCCTCGATGCGGTGCATGCCGAGGATGGCCGACTGCGGCGCATTGAGGATCGGCGTCGAGAGCAGCGAGCCGTAGACGCCGCCGTTGGAGATGGTGAAGGTGCCACCCTGCATCTCCTCGATCTTCAGCTGGCCGTCGCGGGCGCGCTTGCCGAAGTCACCGATCGTCTTCTCGATGCCGGCGACCGAGAGCTGATCGGCATCGCGCACCACCGGCACGACGAGGCCCTTGTCGGTGCCGACGGCGACGCCGACGTGATAGTAGTTCTTGTAGATGATGTCGCTGCCGTCGATCTCGGCGTTGACGGCCGGCAGCTCCTTCAGCGCCTGCACGCAGGCCTTCACGAAGAAGCCCATGAAGCCGAGCTTGACCCCATGCTTCTTCTCGAAGGCATCCTTGTACTGGCTGCGCAGTGCCATCACGCCCGACATGTCGACGTCGTTGAACGTCGTCAGCATGGCGGCGGTCTGCTGAGCGTCCTTGAGGCGGCGGGCGATGGTCTGGCGCAGCTTGGTCATGCGCACGCGCTCCTCGCGCGAGGCATCGTCCGGCGCCGAGGGGGCGCGGACCTGCACCGGGGCGGACGGCGCCGGCGAGGCGGAGACGCCCGAGGCGACGGCGGCCAGCATGTCACCCTTGGTCACGCGCCCGTCCTTGCCGGTACCGCCGACGGTGGCCGGGGAGACGCCCGTCTCCTCGGCGATGCGGCGCACCGCCGGACCATGGTCGTCGGCGGCGCCGGGCGCCGCGGCCTTTGAGGCTTCCGCCTTGGGCGCCTCTTCCTTCTTCTCCGCAGGCTTCTCGGCCGTCTTGGCGACCGCGCCGCCCGCACCCTCGGTGATGGAGCCGAGGAGAGCGCCGACCTCCACCGTGTCGCCCTCGTTCACCGTCACTTCGGCGAGGACGCCGGCGGAGGGTGCATTGACCTCGAGCGTGACCTTGTCGGTCTCGAGCTCGACGAGCGGCTCGTCGGCCTTCACGGCCTCGCCGGGCTTCTTGAACCAGCGGCCGATGGTGGCCTCGGTGACGGATTCGCCCAGGGTGGGCACGCGGATTTCGGTCGCCATGATCTTCGTTTCGTCTCTAGGCCACGCGGCCGGGTTGAAAGGGCAGGGGGCGGCCTTGCCGCCGCCCCGGCGTTACGCGGCGAAAGCCTCGTCGAGGAAGGCCTGCAGCTGGGCGAGGTGCTTCGACATCAGGCCCGTGGCGGTGGCGGCGGAGGCCGCCCGGCCGACGTAGCGCGGACGCTTCACCTTGGAGCCGGCATGGTCGAGCACCCACTCGAGATAGGGCTCGACGAAGGTCCAGGCGCCCATGTTCTTGGGTTCCTCCTGGCACCAGATCACCTCGGCGCGCGGGAAGCGTTGCAGCTCGGTGGCCAGCGATTTGGCCGGGAAGGGGTAGAGCTGTTCGGTGCGGAGCAGATAGACGTCGTCGATGCCCCGCTTCTCCCGCTCCTCGTAGAGGTCGTAATAGACCTTGCCCGAGCACAGAACGACGCGACGGATCTTGTCGTCCTTGACAAGCTTGATCGCCTCGCCCGGGAGCCGCTCGGCATCGTCCTTGAGGATGCGGTGGAAGGTCGTGCCCTCGCCGAGCTCGGCAAGGCTCGACACGCAGCGCTTGTGGCGCAGCAGCGACTTTGGTGTCATCAGAATGAGCGGTTTGCGGAAGTCCCGCTTCAGTTGCCGGCGCAGGATGTGGAAGTAGTTTGCCGGCGTCGTGCAGTTGGCGACCTGCATGTTGTCTTCGGCGCACATCTGCAGGTAGCGCTCGAGACGGGCGGAGGAGTGTTCCGGCCCCTGGCCCTCGTAGCCGTGCGGCAGCAGCAGGACGAGACCGGACATGCGCAGCCACTTGCGCTCGCCCGAGGAGATGAACTGGTCCACGACGACCTGCGCGCCATTGGCGAAGTCGCCGAACTGCGCCTCCCACAGCGTCAACGCGTTGGGCTCGGACAGGGTGTAGCCGTATTCGAAGCCGAGTACCGCCTCTTCCGAGAGCATCGAGTTGATGACCTCGTAGCGCGCCTGTCCCTCGCGAATGTTGTTGAGGGGTGTGTAGCGATCTTCGTTCTCCTGGTCGACCAGGACGGAATGGCGCTGACTGAAGGTGCCGCGCTCGCTGTCCTGGCCGGACAGGCGCACGGGGTGCCCCTCGAGCACGAGCGAGCCGAAGGCGAGCGCCTCGGCGGTCGCCCAGTCAATACCCTCTCCGGTCTCAACCATCTTGCGACGGTTGTCGAGAAAGCGCTTGATCGTGCGGTGCACGTTGAAGCCTTCCGGTACGTCGCAGATGCGTTCGCCGATCGTCTTCAGCGTGTCGACCGAGACGCCCGAGGCGCCGCGGCGCGGATCGTCGGCGTCCTCGCGCACGGCCTTGAGGCCGGACCAGCGCCCGTCGAGCCAGTCGGCCTTGTTGGGCTTGTATGATTGGGCCGCCTCGAACTCCATGTCGAGCTTGGCACGCCACTGCTCGCGCGCCTCGTCGACCTCGGCCTGGGTGACGACCTTCTCGTCGACGAGCTTCTTCGCGTAGATCTCCAGCGTCGAGGGATGCTGGCGGATCTTCTTGTACATCAGCGGCTGGGTGAAAGCCGGCTCGTCGCCCTCGTTGTGACCGAAGCGACGGTAGCAGAACATGTCGATGACGACCGGCTTGTGGAACTTCTGCCGGAACTCCGTCGCGATCTTGGCAGCGAAGGTCACGGCCTCCGGATCGTCGCCGTTGACGTGGAAGACCGGCGCCTCAACCATCTTCGCTACGTCGGACGGATAGGGCGAGGAGCGCGAGTAGCGCGGGTTGGTCGTGAAGCCGATCTGGTTGTTGATGATGAAGTGCAGCGAGCCGCCGGTGCGGTGGCCCTTGAGGCCCGAGAGGCCGAGGCACTCGGCCACGACGCCCTGGCCGGCGAAGGCCGCATCGCCGTGGATGAGGAGCGGCAGCACCTTGGAGCGCTCGATGGTGTCGCCGAGCTGGTCCTGCTTGGCACGCACCTTGCCGAGCACGACGGGATCGACGATCTCGAGGTGCGAGGGGTTGGCGGTCAGCGACAGGTGCACCTTGTTGCCGTCGAACTCGCGGTCGGCCGAGGCGCCGAGGTGGTACTTCACGTCACCCGAGCCTTCCACGTCGTCCGGGGCGAAGGAGCCGCCCTTGAACTCGTGGAAGATGGCGCGGTGCGGCTTGCCCATCACCTGGGCGAGTACGTTGAGGCGGCCGCGGTGGGCCATGCCGAAGACGATGTCCTCGACGCCGAGCGCGCCGCCCCGCTTGATGATCTGCTCCAGCGCCGGGATGATCGCCTCGCCGCCGTCGAGGCCGAAGCGCTTGGTACCGGTATACTTGATGTCGAGGAACTTCTCGAAGCCCTCGGCCTCGATGAGCTTGTTGAGGATCGCCCGCTTGCCGCGGTCGGTGAAAGCGATCTCCTTGTCCGGTCCCTCGATGCGTTCCTGGATCCACGCCTTCTCGGTCGGGTCCGAGATGTGCATGAACTCGACGCCGAGCGTCTGGCAATAGGTGCGGCGCAGGATCGAGAGCATCTGATTGATGGTCGCGAACTCGAGGCCGAGCACATTGTCGATGAAGATCGGCCGGTCGTAGTCGGCTTCCGTGAAGCCGTAGGTCGCCGGATGCAGCTCCTCGTGATCCTTGCGGGGCTCGATGGCGAGCGGGTCAAGGTCGGCATGCAGATGGCCGCGCATGCGGTAGGCACGGATCATCATGAGGGCGCGCACGGAATCGCGCGTCGCCTGCAGCACCTGCGCCTCGGACAGTTCGACGCCCGACTTCTGCGCCTTCGCCTTGATCTTGTCGCCGACGGCCTTGTCGACCGGCGCCCAGTTGCCGTCGAGCGCCGAGACAAGCTCACCGTTGAGCGGCACGGGCCAGTGCGGCTTCTTCCAGGAGGCGCCCCGCGCATTCTTCGTGATCAGCGCGGCCTCGTCCTTGAGGCCTGCGAAGAACGTTTGCCACTCGGCATCGACCGAGGTCGGGTTCTGCTGGTAGCGGGCGTACAGCTCCTCGATGTAGGCGGCATTGCCGCCGTAGAGGAACGAGGTTTGGGCGAAGAGATCGTTGGCGTCCTGGCGTGCCATTGGTCCTGGTCCTGCCGGAACCTTCGAGGAGGATCCTCGACGGATGTCAGGGCCGGTTGCCCGGCCCCGGATCCGCAGCCTCCGGTTGGGCTGCGGATGGTGGAAGGACCGCCCAAGAGCGGTCCGAGAATGGCGAAATCAAGTCGAACCTTATGAAGGATGCGTGAGCAAAAGGTTGCCGTCGCCCACGCATCGCCGCTTCGTCAGCCCTTGAGGACTTCGACGAGGGTTTTGCCCAGCCGCGCCGGGGAGGGCGACACGCGGATGCCTGCCGCCTCCATGGCTGCGATCTTGTCTTCGGCGCCGCCCTTGCCGCCGGAGATGATGGCGCCGGCATGGCCCATGCGGCGGCCGGGCGGGGCAGTGCGGCCCGCGATGAAACCGACCATCGGCTTCTTGCGGCCCTTCTTCGCCTCCGCCTTGAGGAACTCGGCGGCCTCCTCCTCGGCCGAGCCGCCAATCTCGCCGATCATGATGATCGACTCGGTCTTGGGGTCGGAGAGGAACAGGTCGAGCACCTCGATGAACTCGGTGCCCTTCACCGGGTCGCCGCCGATGCCCACGGCCGAGGTCTGGCCGAGGCCTTCCTGGGTCGTCTGGAACACGGCCTCGTAGGTCAGCGTGCCCGAACGCGAGACGATGCCGACGTTGCCGGGGCGGAAGATGTTACCCGGCATGATGCCGATCTTCGATTCGCCCGCTGTCACGACGCCCGGGCAATTCGGACCGATGAGGCGCGACTTGGAGCCCGAGAGGGCGCGCTTGACCTTCACCATGTCGAGCACCGGGATGCCCTCGGTGATGCAGACGATGAGCGGGATCTCGGCCGCGATCGCTTCGCAGATCGCGTCCGCCGCACCCGCCGGCGGCACGTAGATGACGGAAGCGTCGGCGCCGGTCTTCTCGCGCGCCTCGGCCACCGTGTCGAACACGGGCAGGCCGAGATGCGTCGAGCCGCCTTTGCCCGGCGAGGTGCCGCCGACCATCTTGGTGCCGTAGGCGATAGCCTGCTCGGAGTGGAAGGTGCCGTTCTTGCCGGTGAAGCCCTGGCAGATGACCTTGGTGTTCTTGTCGATGAGGATGGACATCGGTCAGGCTCCCTTCACGGCCTTGACGATCTTCTGCGCCGCGTCGTCGAGGTCGTCGGCGGAAATGACGTTGAGGCCGGATTCGTTCAGGATCTTCTTGCCAAGCTCGACATTGGTGCCCTCCAGGCGCACGACGAGCGGCACCTTGAGGCCGACCTCCTTCACCGCGGCGATCACGCCCTCGGCGATGACGTCGCACTTCATGATGCCGCCGAAGATGTTGACGAGGATGCCCTTCACGTTCGGATCGGCGGTGATGATCTTGAAGGCCGCGGTGACCTTCTCCTTCGAGGCGCCGCCACCGACATCGAGGAAGTTCGCCGGCTCCTCGCCGTAGAGCTTGATGATGTCCATCGTCGCCATGGCGAGGCCGGCGCCGTTGACCATGCAGCCGATAGTGCCGTCGAGGGCGATGTAGGCGAGGTCGTGCTTGGACGCCTCGATCTCCTTCTCGTCCTCCTCGGTCACGTCGCGCAGGGCGACGACGTCCGGGTGCCGGTAGAGAGCGTTGGAATCGAAGGACACCTTGGCGTCGAGGCACTTCAGCTCACCGCCCTTGGTGACGATCAGCGGGTTGATCTCGAGCATCGCCATGTCCTTGGCGACGAAGGCGGCATAGAGCTTGGCGACGAGGCTCTCGGCCTGTTTGGCGAGGTCGCCGGAAAGGCCGAGCGCCCTGGCGACCGTGCGGCCGTGGTGCGGCATCACGCCGGTCGCAGGGTCGATCGAGAAGGTGTGGATCTTCTCGGGGGTGCTGTGTGCCACCTCCTCGATGTCCATGCCGCCTTCCGTCGAGACGACGAAGGCGACGCGGCTCGTGGCGCGGTCGACGAGGGCTGAGAGGTAGAACTCGCGCTCGATGTCCGAGCCGTCCTCGATGTAGATGCGGTTGACCTGTTTGCCGGCGGGGCCGGTCTGAACAGTCACGAGCGTGTTGCCGAGCATCTGGCCGACGAAGGTCTTCACCTCCTCGACGGACTTGGCGAGGCGGACGCCGCCCTTCTCGCCCGCCTCGGGCTCCTTGAACTTGCCCTTGCCGCGTCCCCCGGCGTGGATCTGGCTCTTGACGACCCACAGCGGCCCGCCGAGCTCTTTCGCCGCGGCTTCCGCCTCGTCGACGGAGAACACGGCCTTGCCGGCCGAGACCGGGGCGCCGAATTCCTTCAGGACGGCCTTGGCCTGGTACTCGTGAATGTTCATGAGGGTGTCCCTTCTTGGCGGGGCAGTCGGCAATCGCCGTCGGCAGCGGGCAGTCGTCGCGTCTCCATCGCCGGCTGCCTGCGGCCGACTGCCTCCCCGATCAGCCGGCGAAGGCCGGGTTGATGCCCTTGCAGGCCTCGACGAGGCCCTGCACGGACGCGACCGACTTCTCGAACATCGCCTTCTCGGCGCCGTCCAGTTCGATCTCGACGATGCGCTCCACGCCGCCGGCGCCGATGACGATCGGCACGCCGACGAACATGTCCTTGACGCCGTACTCACCGTCGAGGTGGGCGGCGCAGGGCAGCACGCGCTTTTTGTCCTTGAGGTAGCTTTCGGCCATGGCGATGGCCGAGGCCGCAGGTGCGTAGAAAGCTGAGCCGGTCTTCAGCAGGTTGACGATCTCGCCGCCGCCCTTGCGGGTGCGCTCGACGATGGCGTCGAGCCTGTCCTGGCTGGTCCAGCCCATCTTGACGAGGTCCGGCAGCGGGATGCCGGCGACCGTCGAGTAACGTACCAGTGGCACCATGTCGTCCCCGTGGCCGCCGAGCACGAAGGCGGTTACGTCCTCCACCGAGACCTTGAACTCCTCGGCGAGGAAGTAGCGGAAGCGGGCCGAGTCGAGCACGCCGGCCATGCCGACGATCTTGTTCTTCGGCAGGCCGGAGGCCTTCTGCAGCGCCCACACCATGGCGTCGAGCGGGTTGGTGATGCAGATGACGAAGGCGTCCGGGGCATACTGCTTGATACCCTGGCCGACCGATTCCATCACCTTGAGGTTGATGCCGAGCAGGTCGTCGCGGCTCATGCCTGGCTTGCGCGGTACGCCGGCGGTGACGATGATGACGTCCGCGCCCTCGATATCCGCATAGGACTGGGTGCCCTTGTAGGCGGCGTCGAAGCCGTCCACCGGGGAGGACTCGGCGAGGTCGAGGCCTTTGCCCTGCGGAATGCCTTCGGCGATGTCGAAGAGCACGACGTCGCCGAGCTCCTTCAAGCCGACGAGATGGGCGAGGGTGCCGCCGATCTGGCCGGCGCCGATCAGCGCGATCTTCTTACGGGCCATGTGAGAAACCGTCCTTCAGTTCGAGGAGGGGACGCATCCCGGAAAACCGCGGTTTCTTTGACTCAAACGGGGTTCTGCTTCAAGACGTGCAAAACCCGCCGCGGTGATGGCCTTTGCCGGCAGGGCCGTTCGCACGCACCGGTCTCGGCGCCGAAAAGAAAGATGGTGCAAGGGCTTGGCGATTTCCAGCGGCCCATGGCCCGGGTCTGCCGCCCGCCGAGTCTTTTTGTTACAGTTTTCAGATATTGTAACTCGAAGCAGGCTCGCCCCCCGCGAGGCTCGTCGGGCGCGTCGGAGCGCATTCATACATAGCCGGCTTTGAGCGCCCTCAGCGCGATACGCATGGTCGTTGCCAGTCGCTCCTCCAGCATGTCGCGCGGGCGCTCGGTGTCGAGTTTGACGGCCGTCGGATGGGTGAAGCGAAAGAGGATGTCGGTGAGGAAGGTCAGCGCCTGCTCGCGGTCCTTGGGGTTGAAGGTCCCGGTCGCCAGCCCCTCGTCCACGACGCGGCCGACGAACATGCGCACGCGGCCGCGGTGGCGCCGGGCGACGCCGCGGTTCGCCTCGGCGGCGGCGACGAAGAGGTCGAAGATCGGCGGGTCGTTCTCGGCAAGGTCGCGATAGTCGCGCGCGAGCGCGAGGATGAGCCGCTCCAGCTTGTCGTCCGCCGGGTCCGGCGCGCTCGCGACGTCGGCGAGGAATGTCTCGACCGGGCGCAGGGCCGCCTGCACCACGGCGTCGAGCAGGTCGCGCTTGGAGGGGAAGTAGCGGTACACATTGGCATGCGTCATGCCCGCTTCCTGGGCGACGCCGACGACCGTGACGCGCGTCGCCCCCAGGCGGCGCACGTGCTCGGCCGCGATGTCGAGCAGCCTTACGTCCGCCGTCTGCGGTGTCGTGCGGGCTGCCCGGCGCGGGATGTTCATGTCTCGACGAGGCCCGTCGTGTCGCCCGAGGCGCGGGAATCGCCCTGGCCATGCGGCAGGGCGAGATAGTCTTCCGACCGCATCTCGATGAGCCGCGACACCGTGCGGTCGAACTCGAAGACCTCGCGTCCCTGGTCCGCCCGGTAGAGCGCGTGCGGTTCCGCTTCGGCCGAGGCGATGAGCTTCACGTGCTTCTCGTAGAGCGTGTCGATGAGCGTGATGAAACGCTTGGCCGCATTACGCTGGGCAAGGTCCATTACCGGAATGCCGGCGAGAATGATGCAGTGGTAGCGCTCGGCGAGAGCGAGGTAGTCCGAGGCGCCGAGCGGACGCTCGCAGAGCTCGGCAAAGGAGAAGCGCGCCACACCATCGCTCGCTTCCGGCACCGGCACCGTGCGCCCCTTCACGTGCACCGCCGCCGGCCTGCCCTCGTGCCGGCCGGTGAGGCGGAAGAAGGCCTCGTCCAGCGCCGCCTCGGCCGCCGCGTCGGCCGGCACGTGATAGACCGGGCTGCCGGCCAGCTTCTCCAGACGGTAGTCGGTGCGGGAATCGAGCCGGATCACCTCGACCCGGCTCGTCAGCAGGTCGATGAACGGCAGGAACAGCGCCCGGTTGAGTCCGTTTTCGTAGAGGCGGTTCGGCTCCACGTTCGACGTGGCCACGACAGTGACGCCGCGGGCAAAGAGGGCCGTGAACAGCCGGCCGAGGATCATCGCATCGGCGATATCCGTGACAGTGAACTCGTCGAAGCACAGGAGCCAGGCCTCGGCTGCCAGCGCATCCGCCACATGCGGAATGGGGTCGCCGTCCCTCTCGCGGCCGTCCTTGACCTTCTGGCGATGGGTGAAGATGCGTTCGTGCACATCGGCCATGAAGGCGTGGAAATGGGCGCGGCGCTTGCGCTCGGGCGGCGCGACCTCGAAGAAGAGGTCCATCAGCATGGTCTTGCCGCGGCCCACCGAGCCCCAGATGTAGAGACCCTTGAGGGGCACGGCCTTTTCGTTGCGCTTGCCGAACAGCCAGCCGAGCGGGCTCGCCTTGCGCGCGAGGCGCCGCTCGCCGAGCCGCTGCGCGAGTTCGTCGAGCCGCGCTACCAGCCTTTCCTGCGCCGGGTCGCGCTCGATCACGCCCTCGCTGACGAGGGCGTCGTAGCGTGCGCGCACGCTGGCGGCGGTCTGCCGGGAAAGACGAGGCTCGATGGTCACGGGAGAGGATTTAGCGCCTCGCACCGCGCCGCACAATCGCCTCTCTGGCGTGCGGCGGCCGCTCAGCCCGGCTCGCGTGGCATGAGGTCGTAAGGATGGGCCCAGCCGGGCAGGGCGGCGATGCGCCGTGTCCAGGCGTCGATGTTGGGGAAGGCGGACCGGTCGATGCCGGTGTCCTCTGGATAATAGAGATATCCGACCATGGAGATGTCGGCGATGGTCGGCGTCTCGCCGACCATGAAAGAGCGCTTGGCGAGGTGCTTCTCGACGATGTCGAAGGCGGCGAGCGCGCGGCCACGCAGAAACTCTGTCACCGGGCTCTCGCCCATCTTCTTGAGGCCGACCATGAAGCGCAGCGTGGCAAAATAGCTGGTGAACTTGTGGTTGTCGAAGAGGATCCAGCGCAGGATATCGTAGCGCTCCCCGGCGTCGTGCCCGCCGAAACGTCCATGCCGTTCGGCGAGAAGGGTGAGGATCGCCCCGCTCTGGCTGAGTCGCTGCCCGCCGTGCTCCAGCACCGGGACCTCGCCCATTTCGTTGCAACTGTCGCGAAAGGCCGGGCTGCGCGTCTCACCGTTGAAGAAGTCGACGAAGCGCGGCTGCCAGTCGCAACCGCACAGGTTGAGCATCAGGGCCACCTTGTAGGCGTTCCCGGACTGGCCGAAGCAGTGGAGGATGTAGTCGCTCATCGCTGGGCCCTGCGCCTCTCTCTCGCATGCCGATCTCGCGCGCCAGTTGAACGCAAACGGGCATTCGGCACCAGAGTGTTGCGGCATCCCGGTGCTTGAATTTCATGTTGCATTGCACAATATGTGCCGGGTCTAGGGAAACCGCGCCCTCGGGGGTCGAAGCAACATCGACCACCGAGAGAACGACGATGGACACATTCTCCGGGCTTTCCGGCACTATTCGCAAGCTGTTCGCGGCCGATCTGCCCGCGTTCCGCGCCCATTTGCTGCGCCTCGATCCCGCCAGCCGCCACAGCCGCTTTATCGGGGTGGTGACCGACGCGTATCTCGCCGACTATGCCGACCGATGCCTGGCCTCGCGCGGGCTCGTCTTCGGTTATGTCGAGGGCGGGATCGTGCGCGGCGCGGCCGAACTGCAGCCCTTCGAGATCGGCGGCGAGCGGCGGGCCGAGGCCGCCTTCAGCGTCGAGCGCGGCTGGCGTCGGCGCGGCATCGGCAGCGCGCTCTTTGCCCGCCTCCTCGTCAGCGCCCGCAACCGCGGCGTTGCCGCGCTCGTCGTCAACTGCATGAGCGAAAACGGCGCCATGCGCGCGCTGGCGCGGCGCTTCTCGGCCGAGATCGCCTTCGAGCGCGGCGATCTCATCGGCACGATCAGAGGCCTCGGGCCGACGCCTTTCTCCCTGGCCGAAGAAATGATTGACGATGCGCACGGCCTTGCCATGAGCGCGCTCGACTACCAGCGACACTTCATGGCTCCGCCTCAGGCTCAAAACTGAAAAAGGGCGCCGTGGCGCCCTTTCGCGTCAGCTTGTATCGCCTTCAGCGTGACAAGGTGAGGGGCGCCCCGGATTTGGCGAGCACCCCGTTGAACGAGCTGCCGCCGCCCTTGAGGCGCGCCACGACGCTACCGCGCGAATAGAGATAGACCTCGCCGTCGCGCAGGTCCCAGGCATTGACGCTCTGCAGGTCGCGCCCGGCGCAGCCCGAGGTGGAGGCCTTGTAGAGATCGAGCGCGGGTGCGCTCGACAGCGTGATGCGACAGGAGCCGCCGGCGGCTTCGCGCGCCGTCCAGCCCCCTGTCACCGCGCTGCGCGTCGGCGCGGCAGGCGCACTCGTCGGCTGGCTGCCAAGGCTCGCGACGGGCCCCGGGGTGCCGCCGGTGCCCGAAAGCGTACCGTCCGGGCCGAGCGTGCCGGGCGCGACGGTGGAGCCATCGGGTGCCGCGGCCGTCCCCGGCGCGGGCGGCAGCGGGCTGGCGATCACCTCAGCCGAGGCAGATGGCGGTAGCGGCTCGAAGTCCGATCCGCTCGTGGCCGCGCCGGCGCTGCGGTAGCCCGATCCGGTAGCAGGACCTGGCGAGCTGGCGAAGCGGTCCGATGCGCAGGCGGCGACGATGAGCAGCGGCGCGAGGGCCGCCAGGCGCGGCGCGATACGCATGGCGCTCGCGCCGCGCCGGGCCAGTTCGGTCGTCGCATCGTGCATCGTCGGTCTCATGCTGTCCCGCTCCCGCTCTTCCTTCGGCGCACCTGCCTCCTCGCAAGGCAGCGCAGGCACGCAAGACACCACGTTCGTCATGCCGTAAACGGCTTGGTCGGGCAAGCCCGGGCGGGTGAAATGGCGGATGCGCTGGCCCCGGGAGGGTCTGCCCGGCACGCAGCGTGGCGCGCGGGTCACACCCGACCTGGGGCCGTCCGGCGCTCCGTCAGAGTTGGCGCGTGACCATCATCTGCTTTATTTCGGCGATCGCCTTGGCCGGGTTGAGGCCCTTCGGGCATACGTTGGCGCAGTTCATGATCGTGTGGCAGCGATACAGCCGGAACGGATCCTCGAGGTTGTCGAGGCGGTCGCCCGTGGCTTCGTCGCGGCTGTCGATGAGCCAGCGATAGGCCTGCAGCAGCACGGCCGGGCCCAGATAGCGGTCGCCGTTCCACCAGTAGCTCGGGCAGGACGTGGAGCAGCACGCGCACAGGATGCATTCGTAGAGGCCGTCGAGCTTCTCGCGGTCCTCGCGGCTCTGGCGCCACTCCTTCTCCGGCTCCGGCGTGGTCGTCTTGAGCCAGGGCTCGATCGAGGCGTGCTGGGCATAGAAGCGAGTGAGGTCGGGCACCAGGTCCTTCACCACCGGCATGTGCGGCAGCGGATAGATGCGGACGTCGCCCTTCGACGTGCATTCGTCGATGCCCTTGGTGCACGCGAGCGTGTTGGCGCCGTCGATGTTCATGGCGCAGGAGCCGCAGATGCCCTCGCGGCAGGAACGGCGGAAGGTCAGCGTCGGGTCGATGTTGTTCTTGATGTAGATGAGTGCATCGAGGACCATCGGCCCGCAATCGTCGCGGTCGACGTGATAGGTGTCGACGCGCGGATTCTGCCCGTCATCCGGGTTCCAGCGATAGATGCGAAAGGCGGTCGTGTTCGCCGCCCCGTCCGGCTTCGGCCAGGCCTTGCCTTCCTTGATCTGCGAATTCTTGGGGAGGGAGAACTTGGCCATGTTGTCTCTGTCCTCGAACCTGCCGGCGTACCGTGGCCTGCGCCACGGGCCGGATGGGATCTGTCGCGTGCGGCCTCAGTAGACGCGCGCCTTCGGCTCGATGTACTCGATGTCGTTCGACATCGTGTAGTTGTGCACCGGGCGGTAGTCGATGGTGACGGTCTTGGCCGTGTCGTCGACCCAGGCCAGGGTGTGCTTCATCCAGTTGACGTCGTCGCGCTCCGCATAGTCCTCGCGCGCGTGGGCGCCACGGCTTTCCTTGCGGTTGGCCGCGCCGTCCATCGTCACGACGGCCTGGGTGATCAGGTTGTCGAACTCGAGCGTCTCGATGAGGTCCGAATTCCAGACGAGCGAGCGGTCGCTGACGCACACGTCTTCAGCCCCCTGCCAGACCTCGCGGATGAGCTTCTGTCCCTCCTCCAGCACCTCGCCAGTGCGGAAGACGGCGCAGTTCGACTGCATCGTGCGCTGCATCCGAAGGCGCAGCTCAGCTGTCGGCGTACTGCCGCGAGCATTGCGGAAGCGGTCGAGCCGCGACAGCGACAGATCGGCCGAGTTCTTCGGCAGGTCGGGGTGCGATTCGCCCGGCTTGACGATCTCGGCGGCGCGAAGGCCGGCGGCGCGGCCGAAGACCACGAGGTCGATCAGCGAGTTGGAGCCGAGGCGGTTCGCCCCGTGCACCGACACGCAGGCCGCCTCGCCGATGGCCATCAGCCCTGGCACAACATGGTCGGGGTTGTCGCCCGCCTTGGTCACCACCTCGCCATGAAAGTTCGTCGGGATGCCGCCCATGTTGTAGTGCACCGTCGGCAGCACCGGAATCGGCTCCTTCGTCACGTCGACACCGGCGAAGATTTTGGCGCTCTCCGAGATGCCGGGCAGGCGCTCGTGCAGCACGGCCGGGTCGAGGTGGTCGAGGTGCAGGAAGATGTGGTCCTTGTTCTTGCCCACGCCCCGGCCCTCGCGGATTTCCATGGTCATGGAACGCGAGACCATGTCGCGCGGCGCGAGGTCCTTCACCGACGGGGCATAGCGCTCCATGAAGCGCTCGCCCTCGGAATTGGTGAGATAGCCGCCCTCGCCGCGGGCCCCCTCGGTGATGAGGCAGCCGGCGCCGTAGATGCCGGTGGGGTGGAACTGCACGAATTCCATGTCCTGCAGCGGCAGGCCGGCGCGCAGCACCATGGCGTTGCCGTCGCCCGTGCAGGTATGGGCGGAGGTGGCCGAGAAATAGGCGCGGCCGTAGCCGCCCGTCGCCAGGATGACGAGATGGGCGCGGAAGCGATGGACGGTGCCGTCGTCCATCTTCAGCGCCACCACGCCGCGGCAGCGGCCCTCGTCATCCATGATGAGGTCGATGGCGAAATACTCGATGAAGAATTCGGTGTTATTGCGCAGCGCCTGGCCGTAGAGCGTGTGCAGGATGGCATGGCCGGTGCGGTCGGCGGCAGCACAGGTGCGCTGGGCCGGCGGACCCTTGCCGAAATCGGTCGTCATGCCGCCGAAGGGGCGCTGGTAGATGCGCCCGTCCTCGGTACGCGAGAAGGGCACGCCCCAGTGCTCGAGCTCGTAGACGGCGGCAGGCGCATTGCGCACCAGATACTCGATGGAATCCTGGTCACCGAGCCAGTCGGACCCCTTCACGGTGTCGTACATGTGCCAGCGCCAGTCGTCCGGCCCCATGTTGGCGAGCGAGGCGGCAACGCCGCCCTGGGCGGCCACCGTATGCGAGCGCGTGGGGAAGACCTTGGTGACGCAGGCGGTCTTGAGGCCCGCCTGGGCGCAGCCGACGGTGGCACGCAGCCCGGCGCCGCCGGCGCCGACGACGACGACATCGAAGGTGTGATCGGTGATCGGATAGGCCTGGCCCGTATAGGCCGGGCGGGGAATACGCAGGATGCCGCTTGGGCCGGCGCCATCGGCCTGCGCGGCCCGTGCGCGCGGCATGCGCACGGCCTTGGACGGCGTCGTCTCCACGGCGGCGCCGGCGACCTCCGGTGCGGGAGTGGCCGACGCGGCGGCTCTGGCCCTCGTGCTGCGGCGCGTCGGGGCGCTCGTCTCGGTGCCGGAGGTGGTTCCGTTGCTGGGTGCCTTGGCCATGAACTTACATCCCGCCGAAGGAGATCTTGAGAACCGCGAAGACCGCGGCGGCTGCCACGAGCAGGGCGAAGAATGTGTTGGCGATCACCGCAGCGACCTTGGCGCCGCCGTGAACGTAGTCCTCGATGATGACCTGCATGCCAATGCGCATGTGATAGGTCGCCGAGAGGATGAAGAGGAGCAGGAGGAGCGCCACGAGCGGGCTGCGCACGAGAGCGAGCGCCTCGTCGTAGCCGCCGCCGGCCGCGCAGACCACGATGGCGATGAAGGCGAGCGCCAGCGGCACGTTGGCGAGCGCCGTGAGCCGCTGGTGCCAGAAATGCGACGTGCCGGACCGGGCGGAGCCCAGCCCGCGGACGCGGCCGAGCGGCGTGCGCAACGAATGCTTCGTCGAAGCCATGGAATGTCTCCTCACGAAACCGCGTAGCCGATCACCCACACGAGGAGCGTGAGCGCGGCCGAGGCGATGAGGGTCATGCGGGCGAGGTTCTGGCGGGCAGGGGCATCGAAGCCGAGCCCGACGTCCCAGATGAAGTGGCGAATGCCGCCGAACATGTGGTGCAGCAGCGCCCAAGTGTAGCCGAAGAGGATGAGCCGTCCCAGGAAGGAGCCGAACAACCACTGCGCGGTCTCGAAGGCTGCCGGCCCGCTGGCCAGCGCCAGCAGCCAGGCGACCAGCAGCAGGGTGCCCACGTAGAGGGCCGCGCCGGTGACACGATGGGCCACCGACATCGCCATCGTCCACGTCCAGCGGTAGATCTGGAGGTGCGGCGAGAGGGGGCGGATGTCTTCCGGTCTCGTCCCGGGCGCTTTCGCCTCGGCCATGTGGGGCCTCCCCGCTTGCAGTCTGGAGTTGCTCGAAGCTATCGGCTTCGTAACGAATGTGGGCCGCAACCGCAATGCAACATGCCGCCAAAGGCGGTGACATTTTTCCAGCTTTGTAACTGCTTCCTTGCGCCGTCCTATCGCGGCAGAAGGGCCCAATAGTCGAGGTCAAGCACCACAGCAGGGTCGTATTCGGTGCCGTTGTGGCCCGGAAAACCAGCGCAGGGTAAATTCTTCGTGGCGATGGTACGCAGCCTCAGGGCGCCCATGTCGCTGCGCCCCTCGAGTTCGGCGGTGTCGATCACCTCACTCCAGCAATAGACGGTGTCGCCGGCAAAGAGCGGCGCCACATGGCGTCCACCGTTGATGGCGGCAATGTGGAAGGCATTGCCAAGGCCGTTGAAGGACAGCGCACGGGCCAGCGAGATCACATGGCCGCCGTAGATCAGCCGCCGGCCGAAGCGCGAGCCCGTGGCAGCGTGCTGGTCGAAATGCACCCGCGCCGTGTTCTGATAGAGCCGGGTCGCGAGTTGATGTTCGGCCTCCTCCACCGTCATGCCGTCCACATGGTCGATGCGCTCGCCGATGCGGAAGTCCCCCCAGCGCCAGGGGCTGCCGGCAAGTCCGAAATCATAGGCCTCGACGTCGATGGGCGGGCACCCGATGCCGAGATGCGACGGTTCCACGCTGTCCGCGAGCTGCGGCACGTGCTGGTCCGCGACGGACGCCGCCTCGTCGCGCTTCTTCACCATCACCCAGCGCACATATTCGAGCACCTCGGCCCCGTCGGAGCGCAGCCCGCGCGTGCGCACGTAGACGACGCCGGTCTTGCCGTTGGAATTTTCCTTGAGCCCGATGACCTCGGAGACGGCCGACAGTGTCTCGCCGGGATAGACGGACCTCAGGAAGCGGCCTTCCGCATAGCCGAGGTTGGCGACCGCATTGAGGGAGATGTCCGGCACGGTCTTGCCGAAGACGACATGGAAGACGAGGAGATCGTCAAGGGGGCTGCGCTCGTAGCCGATCTGCGCGGCGAGGACGTCCGAGGACTGCACGGCGAAGCGCGTGCCGTAGAGCGCCGAATAGAGCGCGGCATCGGCCGCCGTTACCGTGCGGGGCGTCGCATGACGGATCACCTCGCCGAGGCGGAAATCCTCGAAGAACCGGCCGGTGCTGGTCTTCATCGGCAGTGCTGTGTCCATCGGCTCCTCCCTCGCTGTTTCGCGGGAGACTAGCCTACATGCTGCACTGCGCCATTGCGACCTTGGGCGGAGGCGTTCAGGCCGACGGCACGTCCACCACGACGCCGGTGCGGGCGACCGCCGCCGCGAGCGTGTTGCGCAGGAGGCAGGCGATGGTCATCGGCCCGACGCCGCCCGGCACCGGCGTGATGGCGCCGGCATGCTGCACCGCCTCGTCATAGGCCACGTCGCCGACGAGCCGCGTCTTGCCCTCGCCGCGCTCGGGCGCCGGGATGCGGTTGATGCCGACGTCGATGACGATGGCGCCGGGCTTCACCCAGTCGCCGCGCACCATCTGCGGCCGGCCGACGGCCGCGACGAGGATGTCGGCGCGGCGGCACACGGCCGGCAGGTCGCGCGTCTTCGAATGGGCGACGGTGACCGTGCAGCTCTCGGCGAGGAGCAGCTGCGCCATCGGCTTGCCGACGATGTTGGAGCGCCCGACGACGACTGCCTCGAGCCCGGCGAGCGCCGGCTGGACGGATTTGATGAGCATCAGGCAGCCGAGCGGCGTGCAGGGCACGAGCGCCGGAAGGCCGGTCATCAGCCGCCCGGCATTCTCCGGGTGGAAGCCGTCGACGTCCTTCGCCGGGTCGATCGCCTCGATCACCTTCTGCGCGTCGATATGCGCCGGCAGCGGCAGCTGCACGAGGATGCCGTCGACCGCATCGTCCGCGTTGAGGCGCGCGACGAGGGAGAGGAGCTCGGCCTCGCTCGTCTCTGCCGGCAGGCGGTGCTCGAAGGAGGCCATGCCGGCCTCCACCGTCTGCTGCGCCTTGTTGCGGACATAGACGCTGCTCGCCGGGTCCTCGCCGACGAGCACGACGGCAAGGCCGGGCGCGCGGCCGGACCGGCCAAGGAAGTCGGCCGCGGCATCCGCCACGCGCCGGCGCAGGCCCTCGGCGAAGGCCTTGCCGTCGATGATTCGGGACGTCGGGAGCGTCGTCATGGCCGGTCCTCGTGCTTGATGAGTGCCGCGAGCCGCGCTTCCAGCATAGCGGCGTCGCCGGCGACGGTCAGGATCTTGATGCGGGCGGTGTGCCCGGAGACGAGCGTGACGGCCGAGGCGGCGACGCCGAGGCTCTTGGCGAGCAGCCGGGTGAGTGCCGCATTGGCCGCCCCGTCCTCCGGCACGGCGCGGACGCGCGCCTTGATGACGGCGCGGCCGTCCGCCAGCTCATCGACGCCCTCGATCGCATCGCGCCCGCCGCGCGGCGTCAGGCGCACCGTGAGCGTCAGCCCCTCGCCCGTGCGCGTGAAGGCGCCGCTCATGCCTGCCTCGCGCCGGCCGTCCTCAGATGACGGCCGGGTAGACGTAGAGCACGATCACCCGCTGGAGGAAGAAGATGATGAGCAACAGGATGATGGGCGAGACGTCGATGCCGCCGAGATTGGGCAGGACGGAACGGATGGGCCTGAGCGCGGGCTCGGTGATCTGGTAGAGGAAGTTCCAGATCGCCCGCACCACGTCGTTGCGCGTGTTGATGACGTTGAAAGCGACCAGCCAGCTGATGATGGCTGAGGCGATCACGAGCCATGTGTAGAGGTCGAGCACGACCATGAGAACATCGAGAATCGCGCGCATTGAGAATCCGGAGGATGGTGAGGACGGACGGGAGCTTCCGTTTAGCGCTCTCCGCCGCTGTGAACAACCCGTCGCGCTCGCCGCGCGCTCGCGCGAAACAGCAATTGACAGCCGCCCCCGCGCCGGCCTAAAACGCGCCGACCTTTAGGGGCTGTAGCTCAGTTGGGAGAGCGCTGCAATCGCACTGCAGAGGTCAGGGGTTCGAATCCCCTCAGCTCCACCATTCCACGTTAGCTTGGGATGGCAGTCCAAAGGCCGACGCCCGACGCAGCAGCCGTAGAAGCTTGCCGACCGCCACGGGGTGCGCAGTGAACGGCGCCGCCTCGCGGCTATCCGGTCGGGATCGCTGCGCCTTTTCAGAGTGTTACAACCTCCCGCCCGTCATGGCCGCGCTTGTCGCGGCCATCCACGCCTTTTCGCCTGGCGCGGGCTTTGCCGCGTGGATGCCCGCGACAAGCGCGGGCATGACGGCGGAGACGATCGGAAATCATGTTGGGGCCGTGCATTCATCCGCGCCGCTCAGACGGTCGGTGCGGTGGAGAAAACGGCCCACGCATTGGAGCAATATTTGAAGTCTGGCTCCGGCAGGCCCTCGCGAAGAAGCGTTGGCGATGCCTCTTCCGCCGTCCTGCACCTTCCTCAAATCGCCGGCAGTCCCAGCCATTTCGCCATCGCTTCCAGGATCAGGTTGATCGACAGGGCGGCGAGCACGATGCCCATCACGCGCCGCAGCACGTTGGCGCCGTGGCGGCCGATGAGGCGTGACACGGTCCCGCCCGACAGGAAGAGGCCAAGCAGGATGAGCATGTTGAGCGCCAGCATGGCGACCGTCTCCACCTGCTCGACGAAGGTCAGGCGGTTGTTGTCCATGAGGATGACGATGGCGAGCATGGCGCCCGGCCCGGCGATGATCGGCACCGCCAGCGGATAGACGGCGACGCTCGCCGCGTCGCGTGCGCCCGCCTCGGCAGCCGGCGCCGGTCCCTTGTCGCCGAGGGTCATCGACAAGGCGAAGATGAGCAGGATGATGCCGCCGGCGATCTGGAAGGAGATGAGCGAGATGTTCATCGCCGCCAGCGCATATTGGCCGATGACGGCGAAGACGAGGAGGATGACGAAGGCGACGGGGACGGCGATGAGGGCCGCCTTGCGCCGCTCGGCCCGGTCGAGCCCGCCGGTGACCGAGAGGAAGAGCGAGGTGTGGCTGATCGGGTCGAGGACGGCGAGAAGCGTCATGAACTGCGTGACGAGCAGGGTCTGGTCGATCAGCACGATCGGCTCCGGAAGAGGAAGATGAGGGCGTGGGGGAGGGACCGGACGGGGCGTCTCAGGCGGCGGGTTCGCCGCCGGCAATCTCGTCTATCCGGGCCGCCATGATGAAGTCGTTCTCGTGCAGGCCCTTGATCTTGTGGGTCTGCAGCGTGACCGTCGCATAGCCCCAGCCGAAGGCGATGTCCGGGTGGTGGCCCTGCTCCTCGGCAAGCTCCGACACGCGCGCCACGAAATCGAAGGCTCCCGCGTAGTTCCTGAAGCGGAAGGTGCGTGCGATGCGCGTGGCATCGCCGTTGACCTCCCACTGCGGCACCTGTTTCGCGTAATGCGCGACGGCTTCGGGGGACAAAGGCGGCGTTCCGCCCTTGCAGGGCGTGCAGGTCTTCGTGGCGAGATTGTCGGTCATGGCTGTTCCCGCGGCCGGGTCACGGAATCTCGTACAGGGTGACCTCGTCGTCGATGCCGCGCAAGGCGCGTCGTCGCGCCAGCGGCGTCAGGCCGGTGCGGGCGAGCAGGCTCGACACTTCCGGCCGCTCGACGACGGAGCCCGTGGCGTAGATCGCCGGCGATTCGGCGAGGCCCTGCACGCGCGAGGCGATGTTCACCGTCTGGCCGAAATAGTCCTGCCGCTCGTTGAGGCTGACGGCCAGACAGGGACCCTCGTGCAGACCGATCTTCAGCACCAGGTCCTCGCTGCCGTGGGCGGCGTTGAGGCTGCGCATGGCCTCGCGCATGCGTAGCGCGGCGGCGACAGCCCGTTCCGGCGTCGGGAAGGTCGCCATCACCGCATCGCCGATGGTCTTGACGATGGCGCCTGCTTCCGCCGCCACGATGTCGCCGAGCACCCGGAAGTGCTCGCGCACGAGGTCGAAGGCGGCCAGGTCGCCCACGCGCTCGTAGAGCCGGGTCGATCCCTTGAGGTCGGTGAAGAGGAAGGTGAGGCTGGTGATTTTCAGCCGCTGGTCGACGTTGAGCGTCTCCGTCCGATAGATGTCGCGGAAGGTCTGGTTGCTGAGGAGCCGCTTGGCGGTGAGGAACGGCCGGCGCCGGCCGATGAGCGTGTGCAGCGCCTCGCCCGCGATGAAGAGGCCGGGCAGGACGCGCCGGCCGGTGCGGTTCTCGAGCGTCAGGCGCAGCGGGCCGGGCTGCAGGCGAACCGTCTCGTTCGGTGCATGCACGGCGTCGATGACAAGGGAGAGGGAGCGCCGCTCGCGCGTCTCCTCGCTGTCGGCGTCGATGAACTGCACGGAATGGGTGACGGGGTCGAAGACGATAATGAAGCCCCGCGGCAGCTGAAGTGACAGGAGGGCCTTCTCGCCGGGTGGCAATTCGATGGCCTCGATGATGATCTCGTCGAGTTGCGCCTCGATTTCGTCCGGCAGGTCTACCCCCGAGCTCCAGAAGATCTGGCGAAAATATTCGTGCATCGGCAGCCGGTCCGGCTCATGCGCCGCGATCTGCCGCACGCGGGGGTTCACCGTGAAGGTCACCTCCACCATCTCGTCGAGGGTCGGCTCGTAGCCTGCGGCGCACAGCGTGCAGCTATAGGAGGAGCGGTCGAGGGTGCCGAGTGTCGCATTGGCGTCGAGCACGCCGCCGCACCCCGGGCACAGCACGTTCCACGACAGGTCGAACAGGCCGAGATGGGCGGCATGGAGGAAGGCGGCGATGGCAGCTTCCTCGTCGAGACCCTCGCGCGCCGCGAAGGCGAGCACGTTGATGCGGTTGAGCGCGCGGTCGGCGCCATGCCGGACAACGCGCTCGATTGCCATGGCCGCCGCAGGATCAGCGGTCTGACGCAGGAGTGAGAAGAGCGCTTCCGTCTCGGCCATCGGACGGTGCTCCGCATGTACAATTTAATAAGTATACCATGAAGCGACCGTTGCGGCTTTCAGATCGCTGGGGCGCAGGCGCTCCCCGGTTCCGCGACTGGTTGTGATCGGGCCTGTGGGGTGCCGGCGGCGAGCCAGTGGTCGAGAAACGCATCGAGCCAAAGGGCGACGTCGGGGTCGTACATGAAGCGCCCGCGGTGGTGCAGGTGCGCGGCTTGGGCGCCCGGCAGGCCTAGCCTTTCGCTGGCGCGCGTCGTCCAGCGATAGATCATGGCGTGCGTCACCTCGGGATGGAACTGCAGGCCGAAGGCGGCGGGTCCGACGCGGAAGGCCTGGTTCGGAAAATCCGCGCCTTCGGCGAGAAGTTCGCCGCCGGGCGGACAGTCGAGCCCCTCCCGATGCCACTGGTAGACGTGCGACGGCCATGGCGCGCCCGTCTCGCTGGCGAAGCGTCGCCCCGTCGCCGTCGGCTTGAGCGGATAATAGCCGATCTCGGCAAGGCCCGAGGGATGCGGATCGATCCGCCCGCCGAGGTGTTTCGCCAGCATCTGCGCGCCGAGGCAGAGGCCGAGCAGCGGCTTTTTCTCATCGAGCGCGACGCCGATCCAGTCGATCTCGCGCTTCACCCAGTCATCGGGGTCGTTGGCGCTCATGGGCCCGCCGAAGACGACGGCGCCGGCATGCAGTGCGAGCGTCTGCGGCAAGGGATCGCCGAAGCGCGGCCGGCGGATGTCGAGCGGGTGGCCACGCTCCACAAGGAGCCGGCCAACCCGGCCGGGCGTCGAATGTTCCTGGTGCAGGACGATGAGAACGGGCAGCGGGGTCGCCGCACCCATCAGACCCCTCCGTCGACGTCCGTCAGCGCGCTCTGACGCAGCGCCTCGGCCTCGCGCTCGCTCAGCCCGAGCCGGCGGGCGGAGCGCCACAGGAGGTCGTCCTCGAGTTCGGCGACGTGACCGTCGATCTTCGCGAGTTCCCAGGCGGCGGCCATCAGCTCGCGGCGCCCGTCCGGCGGCAGCAGGCGCTTCAGGTCCTCGAAGGCGTCGTCCACGTCCTCGCGCGAGCCCTCGGCCACGATGGCAGCCTCGATGATCCGGAGCGCCTCGCGCGGCGAGAGGCGGAAGCGGCGTCCGACGAGGTCGGCGAGCCTGGCGCGTTCCTCTCCCGTCAGGCGCCCGTCGCCTCCGGCGATGTGCACGAGGACGATGGCAAGCGACAGGAGGGTGTCGGGGGTCGGGTCCCGATCTTCGCGCGGCGGCACGGCCTGGTGCCGGGGCAGGCGTTCGAAGAGCCGGGCGATGCTGGCGATGAGGCGGACGGGACGAGTCATGGACATAGGAACGATTTCAGACTGGCATCCTGTCCGATCGGACGGCGGCGCTCAACCCCGCCTTCTTCACAATCCGCCCATCCTGCAGATGATGTCCCATTCGGGGTCGCTCACCGGCTGTACCGACAGGCGCGAATTGTTGACGAGCACCATATCCGCGAGCGCGGGCGTATTCTTGATCTCGTCGAGCGTCACCGGCCGCGGCAGCGCCTTCACCGCCTTGATGTCGACCATGCCGAAGCGACCGCTCGCATCGGTGTGGTCGGGATAGTACTCCTTGATCACCTCGACGATGCCGACAATCGCCTTGCCCTCGTTGGAGTGGTAGAAGAAGCCGGTCTCGCCCTTCTTCATCGCCATCATGTTGAGCTTGGCGGAATGGTTGCGCACGCCGTTCCAGAACGTGCCCTTCTCGCCTTCCGCGACCTGTTGGTCCCAGGACCAGGTGGCCGGTTCCGATTTGAACAGCCAGTGCGCCATGACCTCTCCCCGTTCGTCAGATGATCTCGTGCTCGGCGCGGATCGGCCGGTTGAGCAGCGCGCCGATCGCCGCTTCCACGGAAACCTCCCCAGCGACGATTGCAGCGACAGCCTCTGAGATCGGCATCTCCACCCCGTGCCGGCCGGCCATCGCCACGAGTGCCGCGGCGGTGAAGGCGCCTTCCGCCAGCTTGCCGCCAGAGGCTTCGGAAAGCGGCACGCCGCGCCCCAGCGCCTCGCCGAAGGCGAAGTTGCGCGATTTCGCAGAGCCGCAGGTGAGCACGAGGTCGCCGAGCCCGGACAGCCCCATCAGCGTCTCGGGACGGGCGCCGAGGGCGCGGGCGAAGCGCATCAGCTCGGCGAAGCCCCGTGCCACCATGGCGGCCCGGGCGCTCTCGCCGAGGCCGCAGCCCATGACGATGCCGCAGGCGATGGCGAGCACGTTCTTGGCTGCACCGCCGATCTCGACCCCGCGCACGTCGGTGCCGTGATAGATGCGGAATGTAGGGCTCGTCAGCGTCGCGGCGAGGCTGCGCGCGGTCTCCTCCTGCGCGCAGGCCAGCACCACGGCGGTCGGCAGGCCCCGCACCACGTCCTCGGCGAAGCTCGGGCCCGACAGGACGGCGGGCACCGCCGCCGGCAGCTCCTCGCCGACGACATCGCTCATGAAGCGGCTCGACGTGCGCTCGATGCCCTTGGCGCAGATGACAACGGGTGTGCCCGGGGCGAGCCGGTGCGCGAGCGCCCGGGCTGCCTCGCGCAGGGCCTGTGCCGGCACGACGAGGAGCAGCGCCCGCGCGGCCGTCGTTGCGCCGAGGTCGGCGGTGACGGTGATCGCGGCATGGAGCGGCGCGCCGGGCAGGAAGCGCATGTTCTCCCGGGCCGCCTGCATCGTGCCGGCGTGCTCGGGATCGCGCGCGACGAGGGTGACGAAGCGTCCGGCCTGGGCCGCCGCGTTGGCGAGGGCCGTGCCCCACGCGCCGGCTCCGACGATGACGACAGGATCGGTCATCATGCCGCGGAGGCCGCCTCGAGCGGCCAGCGGGCGCGGGCGGGGGCGGTGAGGTCGTCGGTGAGGCCGAGCCGCAGGCGCTCGAGCCCCGCCCAGGCGATCATCGCGCCGTTATCCGTGCACAGGGCCGGCGGCGGCGTGACGAGGGGCAGGCCGGCCTCGGAGGCAAGCCGCGTCAGGCCGCGGCGGATCGCCTGGTTGGCGGCAACGCCACCGGCGACGACGAGCGCGGTCGGGTGCCCCGCCTTCTGCCGGAAGGCACGTAGGCCCATGCGCACCCGGTCGGCGACGACGTCGACCACGGCCGCCTGGAAGGAGGCGCAGAGATCGGCAACGTCCCGTGCCGAGAGCGGGGCGATGCGCTCGGCCTCGATGCGCACGGCGGTCTTGAGGCCGGAGAGCGAGAAATCCGGGTCCGGCCGGCCGGCCAGCGGCCGTGGCAAGGCGAAGCGCGCCGGGTCGCCGTGGAGCGCCTGGCGTTCCACCTCCGGCCCGCCGGGATAGGGCAGGCCGAGCATCTTCGCCGTCTTGTCGAAGGCCTCGCCGATGGCGTCGTCGATCGTGGTGCCAAGGCGCACATAGTCGCCGACGCCACGCACCGCGAGCAATTGCGTATGCCCGCCCGAGGCGAGCAGCAGCAGATAGGGAAAGGCGACGCCGTCGGTCATTCGTGCCGTCAGCGCGTGCGCCTCGAGGTGGTTGACGGCGATAAAAGGCTTGCCGGAGACGAGGGCGAGAGCCTTGCCGGTGGTGAGGCCGACGATGACACCGCCGATAAGGCCGGGGCCGGCGGCGGCGGCGACGGCATCGATGTCCTTCAGCGTCACGTCGGCCGCCTTCAGCGCCCGCGCCACCAGCCGGTCGATGACCTCGACATGGGCGCGCGCCGCAATCTCCGGCACCACGCCGCCATAGGCGGCATGTTCCGTGATCTGGCTGAGGATCTCGTTCGACAGGATGACGCCGCGCCCGTCGCCGGCAAGGCCGACGACGGCGGCCGCCGTTTCATCACAGGTGGTCTCGATGCCAAGAACGCGCATGATTCGCTGGGTTCTGAAGGGGCTGCGATCGGTCGCGGTTCGCAAAAGCGCCGCTTCCCCCTATAGAGCATGGCGTAAAGCCGTGGGAACCGGTTTTTCGCCGCAGCAGGGTGGTAGGGCATGCGATAGTGAGGTGCGGGAGCGGCTCTGCGGCCTCCCGCCTGCACGAATCGCCCGCCGGCCGCGGGGCCGTAATTGGAGTTGGACGGAACCATGATCGCATCGACCGGCGCACCTGTCATCGGCACGCGCGGCAGCCCGCTCGCCCTGGCCCAAGCGCGGCAGGTGCAGGCGCTCCTCGCCGGAGCGCTTGGCTGCCCAGCCGAGGCGGTCGCGCTCTCGGTCATCAAGACGACGGGCGACATGATCCAGGACCGGGCGCTGTCGGAGGCCGGCGGCAAGGGTCTGTTCACGAAGGAGCTCGACAGCGCGCTCCTCGACGGGCGCATCGCCCTTGCCGTCCATTCCGCCAAGGATCTGCCGACCGTCCTGCCGAAAGGGCTCGTCATCGCGGGTTTTCTCGCCCGCGAGGATGTGCGCGACGTTCTCATCAGCCGCGGTGCGCGCAGCATCGCCGAGCTGCCGCGCGGCGCCGTGGTCGGCAGCGCCTCGCTGCGCCGGCAGGCGCAGGTGCGGCGCCTGCGGCCCGATGTCTCGGTCACGCTGCTGCGCGGCAATGTCGGCACTCGCCTCGCCAAGGTCGAGAGCGGCGAGATCGACGCGACCTTGCTGGCCCTCGCCGGGCTGCGGCGGCTCGGCCTCGCCGACAAGGCGACCGCCGTGCTCGATACGGAGGATTTCCTGCCCGCCATCGGCCAGGGCGCCATCGCCATCGTGACGCGCGCCGACGACCTTGCCCTGCGCGAGATGCTGATGCGTTTCACCGATCCCGCGACAGGTGTGGCGCTGGAGGTCGAGCGAGCCTTCCTGCGCGTGCTCGACGGCTCGTGCCGCACGCCCATTGCGGGTCTGGCGCGAGTGCAGGGGGCCAGTCTCTCCTTCCGCGGCATGCTGCTGGCGCCCGATGGCAGCGACTGGGTGGCCGTCGAGCGGAGCGGCCCGGTCGCCGAGGCACTCGGTCTCGGAGAGGATGCGGGGCGCGAGGTGGTGGCCCGCGCGCGCCCGGCGCTCCTGGGAAAGTAGACATGGCGGGCGTCCTCGTCCTGCGGCCGGAAACGGCGGCGCGCCGGACGGCGCAGCGCCTTGGCGAGCGCGGCCATGCGGTCGTCATCGCTCCGCTCCTGACCATCCATTCCACGGATGAGCCGCGCCCGGCGGGAGCCTTCGACGGTGTCGTCGTCACCAGCCCCAACACCTTCGAAGCTTTGGGCGAGGGGGATGTCGCGGCACTCGCCGCGCTGCCTCTCCTTGCGGTCGGCGAGCGCACGGGCGAGGTGGCGCGCGAGGCCGGCTTTGCGGCCGTCATGGCGGCGGCGGGCGACCGCATCGCCCTCGCGGCGCTCGCCCCGTCGGTCTTCCCCGCAGGCGCGCGGCTTCTCCTCGTCCTCGGCCGCGATCACAAGGCCGATACGCCCGCTCTTCTCGCCGCCGCCGGCTTTGCGGTCGTGCCCTGGATCGCCTATGTCGCCGAGGCGGAGGAATCGCTGCCGCCGGCCGCAGTGGTGGCGCTTGGCGGCGGCAAAGTCACGGTCGCGCTGCATTATTCCCGCCGAAGCGCAGCCCTGGCGCTCAATCTCGCCGAGCGGGCCGGCTGCGGCGAGGCATTCCGTGCCCTGCGACACCTGTGCCTGTCGGAGGATGTTGCCGCGCCACTCAGGGCCGCTGGTATCCGGCGGGTCGCGGCCGCGGCCGCTCCGCACGAGGAAGCCTTGCTGGCTTTGCTGCCGGCACATGGCGACAGATGACGCGCAGCCTGCGGGCTCGCCATGGACGGGCGGCTGATGTTAAGAGCTTGAGGGTTCATCATGGCCTGCCCGGGAGCACCGGCGGTGCCGAGGAAATGATGGAGAGAGGTCTGCATGAGCGACGAGAAGCCGACGGGCCGGACGTCCCGGACAGCCCGCACGAAGGCGGAGCGCGCCGCGCAGACGACCGACCGCGCCATGACCGAGGCCACCGCGCTGCCTTCCGCCGATGGCGCGGCTGCAGAGGCGGCCACCACCCCCCGGACGGTTTCTGCGGGCGAGGACGCACCCGCCGTCGCGCAGCCGGCCGCACAAGTCCCACCTGGCGACATGCCGGCCGCCGAGGATGTGCCCGGCGGAGACGAGAGGCTTCAAGGCAAGGAACGCCTCGGGGATGCGCCGGCTGACGAGGCGCCCGTCGACACCACCGCTCATGGCGTACGGCCCGCCGAACCGGCTGCGGCGCCCCGCCAGGGCCTCCAAAGTTCGCTCCTCGTGGCGGCTGCCGTCGGCGGCATCGTCGGCGCCGCCGCAGCCATACTGCTGCCGGTGCTCGTCGGTCCGGCCAACGACACCGCGGCGCGCCTTGCCGTCGTCGAGCGCAGCCTCGCCAATGTCGTCGGCCGTGAGGATCTCGAGGCGCTCGAGGCGCGCATGACCTCCGCCTCCCGCGAGGACGACGGCCTGACGGCGCGCATCAACGGCCTCGCCAACGAGATCGAGGGGCTGCGGTCCGTCGAGGGCGCGTCGCCGGCGGAGCTTCGCGCGATCCGCGACGAGCTGAGCCGACGTGTCGACGCGGTCGAAGGGGCCGTGCGCAGCCTCGATCCGGGCGTCATCAGCGACGTCTCGCGCCGGCTGGAGGCCCTGGGCGCCCGGCTCGACGCCGCCGAAAGGCAGATCGCCGACGGCGCTGCCGAGCCGATCGGCAATGCCGCGGGCCGGCTCGCCGTGGCGGAGCTATTGCTGACCGCGATCCGCTCCGGCCAGCCCTTCGAGAAGGAGATTGCGGTGCTCGAGCGCCTCGGCACGCCGGCAGAGCTGCTGTCCCCGCTCCAGCCGCAGGCGGGGGCCGGCTTGCCGACCACCGAGAGCCTGCGTCCAGGCCTGCGCGAAGGTCTGGCTCGGGCGGCCGAAACCGAGCGCCGCAGCCGTCCGGAGGGCAGCCTCTGGGAGCGTCTGAGCGACAGTGCAGCCGGCCTCGTGCGGGTCGAGCGCGTCGGCAGCGGGGAGCAGCCGGCCGACGCCGTCGATGCGGCGCTCGCCCGCGGCGACGCGGCGGCGGCGCTCGCGGCTTGGGAGCGGCTGTCGCCGGCCGAGCAGCAGGCGACGCGTGATTGGGTCGCGGCGCTGAGGGCCCGCGCGGAAGCGGAGCAGGCGGCGCTCGCCGTGCGTCGTTCGGCCGTCGACGCCTTCGGCGGCAACGGGTGAGGGCGCAGCCATGATTCGCGTTCTCGTCTTCCTCGTCCTTCTCGCCTTCGTCGCGCTCGGCGCCGCCTGGCTTGCCGACCATCCGGGGGAGGTGGTGCTCACCTGGCAGGATTATCGCATCAGCACCCCGCTCAGCGTCGCCGTGGCGGCGCTCATCGGTATCGTCACCGCGCTTGTCATCGTGTGGAGCGTGGTGCGCTTCGTCTTCAAGCTGCCGGACCTCGTCACCATCGCCTCGCGCGCCCGCCGCCGGGCGCGCGGCTTTGCCGCCGTGTCGCGCGGCATGGTAGCCGTCGGCTCGGGCGATCCCGCCGCCGCGCGCCGACACGCGGGCGATGCCGAGCGCTGGCTCGGCCGCGAGCCGCTGACGCTGCTGCTCAAGGCCCAGGCCGCCCAGATCTCCGGCGATCGGGCAGGCGCCGAGGCCGCTTTCAACGACATGCTCGACGAGCCCGAGACGCGGGTGCTCGGCCTGCGCGGCCTGTTCGTCGAGGCGCGACGCAAGGGCGATCTCGTCGCCGCCCGGGCCCATGCGGCCAAGGCGGCGGAGCTTGCGCCGAGTGTCGGCTGGGCCAACGAGGCGGTGCTCGAATTCCAATCCGCCGAACGCGACTGGCGCGGGGCGCTCATGACCCTCGAGCGGCGCGCCGCGCTGCGGCTCATCGACCGCGCCGAGGCGCGCCGCCAGCGCGCCGTGCTCCTGACGGCCGATGCCATCGACCGGGCGGAGAAGGACCCCGACGCCGCGCTCACCGCTGTGCGCGAGGCCGTCAAGCTCGCGCCCGATCTCGTGCCCGCCGCCGTGCTGGCCGGCCGCCTTCTCGCCCGCGCCGGCAAATACCGCAAGGCGGCCAGGATCCTCGAGGCGGCCTGGGTGCGGCTGCCGCATCCTGATATCGCCGCGGCCTATGTCGAGATCCGCTCCGGCGATTCGGCGCGTGATCGGCTCGCCCGCGCCGAGACGCTGGCGCGGCTGGCATCGGATTCCGCCGAATCGCGGCTGATGCTGGCCCGGGCCGCGCTCGACGCGCGCGAATTCGCCCGCGCCCGCGAGGCGCTGGCCCCGCTCATCGCCGAGCGTCCTACGCTGCGCACCTGCGTGCTGATGGCCGACATAGAGGAGGCCGAGCACGGCGAGACGGGGGCCGTACGCGCCTGGCTGGCCCGTGCCTCGCGCGCGCCGCGCGATCCCGCCTGGCTCGCCGACGGCGTCATCTCCGACACCTGGTCGCCGGTCTCGCCGGTCAGCGGCCGGCTCGACGCCTTCGTCTGGGGAACGCCGAGCGAGCAGATCGCCGCCCAGCATCGCGAGGCGCAGGAGACGCACCGGGCCGACGCCGTCATCGGCGACGTCGACGAGCGCCATGCAGCCGAGGCGCTGCCTGAAATCGTGCCGCCAGCGCGGGAAGGGCCCTCCCGTGAGCTTCCCGCAACGGCTGCCGAGGCCCGGCCGCCTTCCCGGGCTGCGGGGCCTGATGCGCGTTCCGAGCCTGAACCGGTGACCGTGGTTGAACCGGCAGATAAATCGCCGCAGCCGGCTGCGCCAGCTCCTCCACCGGAGACCGGCGAGCCCGCCGCGCCTGAACGGGCACAGGCATCGGCCGCCCCTCCCGTCCCGCCAGAGGAAAAGCCGTCGCCCGCGCCGGCTGCTCCCGTGCCGCAATATGTGACCGAGGCGGCGAAGGCATCGGCGCGACGCGGTATATCGGAGACGGCGGCACCTGCGCAGCCCGCCGAGAACGCCACGCCCCGTCGCGCACGGCGGGCGAGCCCGGTCATCTTCCCGGTCAGCCGTCCGCCCGATGATCCCGGGCCGGTGACCGGGGAGGACGAGGCCGGCCCCGTGCGCCGCACCATCGTGACCTGACCGCGGCTGCTCGTGCACAGGCCTCGCGCGGCCGCTGGCTCGGAATCGCGCGAGGCACTTGCCAAGGCGGGGTGATTGACGCTAGAAGGCGCGCGCGTGCCGCGGTAGCTCAGCTGGTAGAGCAACGCATTCGTAATGCGTGGGTCGGGGGTTCGAATCCCTTCCGCGGCACCATTCCTGCTTCGCGCCAGCCCACCACGCAGATTTGTCCGTCTTCGCCGAGCGAAGCGGGATGCCACGGAGCCTTGCCGGAGGGGCCCTTGAGGCGTGAAGGGCAACCGCTCCTCCCCGTCATGCCCGCGCTTGTCGCGGGCATCCACACCTCGCCGTTGCGCAAGGCTGAAAGGCGCGCATCGCCGGAACAAGTCCGGCCATGACCCGCGAGGATGCCCCGGCACGCGCCTCTGGTGAAGCCTTCTCCCAACGTCGAAGAGACGAAAGTGTGACCCTTGGCGCCTTGCCGGTGCCGGTCGCCCTTCGCATAATGCCGCCCGATCAATCGCTTCAAGGCCGCTATCCGTCCGGATGGCGGGCCGGAGGCTGCGTTTGGACCGGTGCCGACTGAAGGCCCGGCCGAGGTTTCGGGAGGACGTCATGCAGGAGAAGGTCTACGAGGTGCCGGCCGATTGGGCGAAGCGCGCCTACGTGGATGAGGCTCGCTACAACGAGATGTACGAGGCCTCGATTCGGGATCCCGAAGCGTTCTGGGACGAGCACGGCCGGCGCATCGACTGGTTCACGCCCTACGAGAAGGTCAAGAATGTCTCCTACGCGCCGGGCGAGGTCTCCATCCGCTGGTTCGAGGATGGCGTAACGAACGTCGCCTACAACTGCATCGACCGGCATCTGGAGACGCGCGGCGACCAGACGGCCATCATCTGGGAGGGCGATGATCCCTCCGAATCCCGCCTCATCACCTATCGCGAGCTGCACGACGAGGTCTGCCGCTTCGCCAACGTGCTGCGCAACCGCGGCGTCGAGAAGGGCGACCGCGTCACCATCTACATGCCGATGATCCCCGAGGCGGCCTTCGCCATGCTGGCCTGCGCGCGGCTCGGCGCCATCCACTCCGTCGTCTTCGGTGGCTTCTCGCCCGACTCGCTCGCCGGCCGCATCGAGGACTGCGCCTCAAAGGTCGTCATCACGGCGGACGAGGGCCTGCGCGGCGGGCGCAAGGTGCCGCTCAAGGCCAATGTCGACGCAGCCATCGCCAAGGTGGGCGGTGTCGACCACGTCGTCGTCGTACGCCGCACCGGCGCCGATGTCGCCATGGAGCCGGGCCGTGACGTCTGGTACCATGAGGCGGCAGCACTGGTGACGAGCGAGTGCCCCTGCGAGCCGATGGAGGCGGAGGATCCGCTCTTCATCCTCTACACCTCGGGTTCCACCGGCAAGCCCAAGGGCGTGCTGCATACCACGGGCGGCTATCTGGTCTATGCGTCGATGACGCATCAGTACGTCTTCGACTATCACGACGGCGACATTTTCTGGTGCACGGCCGACGTCGGCTGGGTGACCGGGCACAGCTACATCCTCTACGGCCCGCTCGCCAATGGCGCGACGACCCTTATGTTCGAGGGCGTGCCGAACTATCCGGACAATTCCCGCTTCTGGCGCGTGATCGACAAGCACCAGGTCAACATCTTCTACACCGCCCCCACCGCCATCCGCGCCTTGATGCAGGCCGGGGACGAGCCGGTGAAGAAGACCTCACGCACCTCGCTGCGCCTGCTCGGCTCAGTCGGCGAGCCGATCAATCCGGAGGCCTGGGAGTGGTACTATCGCGTGGTCGGGGACGGGCGCTGCCCCATCGTCGACACCTGGTGGCAGACCGAGACTGGCGGCATCCTGATTTCGCCACTGCCAGGCGCCATTGCGTTGAAGCCCGGCTCCGCCACGCGGCCGTTCTTCGGCATCAGGCCCGAGATCGTCGACGCCGAGGGTAAGGTGCTGGAGGGCGCGACCGAGGGCAATCTGTGCATCGCCGATTCCTGGCCGGGCCAGATGCGCACGGTTTACGGCGACCACCAGCGCTTCATGGACACCTACTTCTCCACCTATCCCGGCAAGTATTTCACCGGTGACGGCTGCCGGCGCGACGCCGATGGCTATTACTGGATCACCGGCCGCGTCGACGACGTCATCAACGTCTCCGGCCATCGCATGGGCACGGCCGAGGTCGAATCGGCGCTGGTCGCCCACGCCAAGGTGTCGGAAGCGGCCGTTGTCGGCTATCCGCACGACATCAAGGGCCAAGGCATCTACGCCTACGTGACGCTGATGGCAGGCGTGGAGCCGACGGAAGAGCTGCGCAAGGAGCTCGTCCAGTGGGTCCGCAAGGAGATCGGCCCGATCGCGTCGCCCGACCTCGTGCAGTTCGCGCCCAACCTGCCGAAGACCCGCTCGGGCAAGATCATGCGCCGTATCCTGCGCAAGATCGCCGAGGACGAGTTCTCCAACCTCGGCGACACCTCGACACTGGCCGACCCGTCCGTGGTGGACGATCTCATCCACAATAGGCAGAACAAGCGCGTGCCGGCCTGAGGCCGTCGGGGAAGAAGTCACCACCCCTCCCCCCTTTTTGTGGGGAGAGGGGTGGTTCGCAGCATCAGTGCCGGAAGTGGCGGTGGCCGGTAAAAACCATGGCGAGGCCTGCCTCGTCGGCCGCTTTGATCACCTCGTCGTCGCGCATGGACCCGCCAGGCTGGATGACGGCCGTGGCGCCGGCCTCGGCTGCGGCGAGTAGCCCGTCGGCAAAGGGAAAGAAGGCGTCGGAGGCGACGACCGAGCCCTTGGCCAGCGTCTCGGGAAGACCCGCCGTCTTCGCCGCTTCCGCCGCTTTCCAGGCCGCGATGCGCGAGGAATCGACGCGGCTCATCTGGCCGGCGCCGATGCCCACCGTGGCGCCGCCCTTGGCATAGACGATGGCGTTCGACTTGACGTGCTTGGCAACACGGAAGGCGAACTTGAGGTCCGCGAGTTCGGCCGCCGTCGGGGCGCGCTTCGTCACCACCTTGAGACTCATGTCGTCGATGACGGCGCTGTCGCGCGCCTGGGCGAGGAAGCCGCCAGCGACCGTGCGCAGGGCAAGCCCGCCGGCGCGCGGGTCGGGCAGGCCGCCGGTCACGAGCAGGCGCAGGTTCTTCTTCGCCGCGACGATGGCAACCGCCTCCTCGCTCGCCTCGGGGGCGATGATCACCTCGGTGAAGATCTCGACGATCTTCCTCGCCGCCTCCGCATCGAGCCGGCGGTTGAGGGCGACGATGCCGCCGAAGGCCGAAACGGGATCGCAGGCGAGTGCCTTCTCGTAGGCGTCGAGGAGGCTCGATCCCTCAGCGACGCCGCACGGGTTCGCGTGCTTGACGATGACGACGGCGGCGGTGCGGGCCGGGTCGAACTCGGCCACGCACTCGAAGGCGGCGTCGGTGTCGTTGATGTTGTTGTAGGAGAGCTGCTTGCCCTGCAGCTGGCGCGCCGTGGAGACGCCGGGGCGCTGCTCCGGCGTGCGGTAGAAGGCGGCCCACTGATGGGGATTCTCGCCATAGCGCATCGGCTCGGCCAGCGCGCCGCCGAGCGCCCGGAAGGCTGGCGCCGTCTCGCCGAGCTGCCCGGCGAGCCAGTTGGAGATGGCAGCATCATAGGCGGCGGTGCGCGCGTAGGCCTTCTGCGCCAGGCGCCGCCGCAGCGTCAGAGTCGTCGCGCCGTCATGCGCCTCGAGATCGGTCAGCACGGCGGCATAGTCGTCGGGCTCGACGACCACGGCGACGTCGTCGTGGTTCTTGGCGGCGGCGCGGATCATGGCCGGGCCGCCGACGTCGATGTTCTCGATGCAGTCGTCATAGGCGGCGCCCTTCGCCACCGTCGCCTCGAACGGATAGAGGTTGACGACGAGCAGGTCGATGGGTCCGATGCCGTGGGCGAGCATGGCCGCCTGGTGCTCGGGATTGGCGCGGACGGCGAGGAGCCCGCCGTGTACGGCCGGGTGCAACGTCTTGACGCGCCCGTCCATCATCTCGGGGAAGCCTGTCACGTCCGAGACATCAGCCACGGTGAGGCCGGCGTCGACGAGCGTCTTGCGCGTGCCCCCGGTCGAGACGAGGGCGATGCCCCGGGCCGCGAGCGCGGCGGCGAATTCGACGAGGCCCGTCTTGTCGGAGACGGACAGGAGGGCGCGGGTGACGCGCCTGACTTCACTCGGCATTACGCGATGTCCTTCGGCATTCTGGCTCCCGGCAGCCGGCCGCAGAGCCTTCTGCCGGCGCCGTCGCCCCGGCGCTTAGCACGAATGCGTCGCCGACAAAACGCGGATGCGGGTGCGAGGCGCTGTCAGATGCCCCGGAGGGGCAGCGGTTCCTCGTCCGGGCGGGCGGCCGAGCGCCTTGCGTCTGTGCTGTTGTGGCGGCCGATGCGCTGGAAGGACCACCGCACCGCATGGGTTTCGGCCGCATCGAGCGAGAGCACGATCTGTTCGGTCCGGCGCGTGCCGTCCGGGGCGGCGAAGAAGACGCTTTCCTCGATGGCAAGGGGCACATGTTCGGCCTCGAAGGTCCAGGCCTCGCCATCGGGCAGAAGCAGCATCACCGCCTGCCCGCTCTGCAGCCGGCTGGCGCGCACGGAAGGGTGGAGGTGGAAGCGGATGGTGACATCCGTCATGCCCGGCGTCGGATCGATGAGGATGAAGGTGTCTTCGCCCGCGAGTTGCTCGCCGCCGGCGGCGAGGCGCAGGCGGCGCTCGTGCACGATGCCGAAGCGCTGCACGTAGCCGTCGTGCGCCGCGACGAGAATGACGTCGCCGTCCTCGTCCTTGCGCGACACCGGCACGTCCTGCGGGCCGGAGAGGATGGGCGCGCCGATCCATCGGCCGAGGCGGGCGCCGAGCGACAGGTCGTCGCCCGCTCCGGCAAAATGGCAGGAGGAAGCATCGTGCACCGTCGCCGTTGAATGGGCGGCGGTAGAACGCGTGGCGATCGGAACCGGCCCCGTGCCGCGCGGCGCGCCGCAATTGACCACGATACGGCAGAAGCCGGCCGTCAGCTCGAAGGAGAGGCAGCCCGCATGGGCTTCGCCCGAGAAGGCGGCGGGCGGCGGGCCGCCGGTGTCGGCGATGACCACCGTGCCACCGGCCTGCAGCCGCTCGTAGCCGCTGTGTGGCGCGTGCTCCATGCCCTGCGCGCGGGCATCGTCATAGACGAGGAGGGTCGCGATGAGATCCGGCGCCGTGCCGCCCATGCCGTTGAACAAGGCAATGGAGCCGTCCCCGTGCCGGAAGAGGCGCAGCATTGGCATCATGCGATCGATGGCGCGCAGGAGCGGCGCCGGCGGCTCGACGCTGCGCGCCGCATAGGTCTGGCGCAGCGGCAGGAGATCGGCAAGGAGGTCGATCAGGACGCGCGGGTTGCGGCTGACATGGCCGCCGTCGGGCAGAATCTGGCGCGACAGTTCGTCCGCGAGCGTGCGGCTGACGCCGCGCTGCAGCCGGGCATAGCCGTCGAGGCACAGGCCCGCATAGGCGAGGGCGATGGCCGCGGTCAGCCGCTCCTCGCCGCGCGCGCCGCCGGCGAGCGCCCGCTGCAGCTGACTGACCGAGCGGCCGAGCGCCTTCATCAGCCGCCGGTAGAAGGCATGGTCCGCCCCCTCGAGCAGCAGCGGCGACTGGGTGAGGAAGGCGATGAGCCGGCGCGCGACGATGGTCGGCTCTGCCGCGAGACCGCGCCGGTCATGGCCGCTGGCGAGGAAATCGTCGACGAGCGCACGCGCGTTCGCACGGGCCAGGGCGGAATCGGCGGCACGTAGGTGGCGCAGCCAGCCAAAGCTGTAGAGCTGTTCGGCCCAGGCCCGGCTCGGCGGCGCCGCCTCGAAGGGCGAGCGCCCCTGGGCCTGAACGACGCGGCCAGCGAAGGCGAAATAGCCGGCGTAAATGTCGCCTGCGACGGTCGGATCGGTGGTGCGCAGGTCCTGCGGGGCGATGATGAGGCGGCTCGGCGCCTGACGGCGCACCGGTTGCAGCAGGGCGCGCAGCGAGCCGGTGGCGAGGTTGCGCGCACGCCGAGCGATCTCGCCGAGGGCAAGTCCCATGAGCCGCCACCGATCGGCGCTTCCGGCCACGATCGCTCCCGCCTTGTCCGCGTGCATCGCTTGCGCTTTCGTCAACACTTAGCCCACATAAATTACTGCAGGATGGTTAACGTTTCCGTTCGCGCTCACGTGCCCTTTGACCGTCCCGTGCCGCTGCCGCCTGCTGCTCATGATGAAGCGCGCACGAGCCGCGCGGCGTAGAAGCCGTCGAGGCCGGACAGGCGCGGCTCTGCGCCCGGCAGTGCGTGCGGCAGGGTGCGCAGATCGCCGTCGGCGGTGATGAACTGCGCGAGCCCGCCGATCTCCTCCGCAGCGACCGGCAGGCGCGTGAAGTCGCGATGGCGGTCGAGGAAGGCCGCGACCTGGCGCTCGCCCTCCTCCGGCTCGAGCGAGCAGGTGCAGTACACGAGCCGCCCGCCCGGGCGCACGAGGCTTGCGGCCTTGTCGATCAGCTGCGCCTGCAGCTGCGCGAGCGAGGTGATGTCCTCCGCGCGCTTCGTCCAGGCGACGTCCGGGTGGCGGCGCAGCGTGCCAGTCGCCGAGCAAGGGGCATCGAGCAGCACGGCATCTGCCGCGGGCACGTCGAGGGAAAGCGCGTCGGCGGCCAGCGTCTCGACGGTCAGCGACAGGCGCCGCATGTTTTCGGCGAGCCGTTCCAAGCGCTCGGGTGAGCGGTCGACGGCGAGCACCGAGGCACCAGCGGCCGCGAGCTGCGCCGTCTTGCCACCTGGCGCGGCGCAGAGATCGATGATGCGCTCGCCTGCCTTGGCGGCGATGAGCCGCGCCGGCAGGGCTGCGGCAGCGTCCTGCACCCACCATTCCCCTTCGGCATAGCCTGGCAGGTCCGTCACGGGCACGCGCTGCGGCAGGCGCAGCGAGCCGGTGGGCAGGATGTGGGCGCCGAGCGTCTCGGCCCAGCCGGGAAGGTTGTGCTTCACTGAGATGTCGACGGCGGCCTCGTGCCTGTTGGCGGCCGCGATGGCATCGGCTGTCGCCTCGCCATAGGCCGTCGTCCAGCGCCGCTGGAGCCAGTCGGGCGTATCGATGCGCGGCGCCTCGCCGGCCGCCAGGATCTCCGCCCGCGCGCCGGCCACACGCCTGAGCACGGCATTGACGAGCTTGGCATAGGGGAAGGCGCGCTTGTCCGCCCGTGCCTGGCGCACGGCGAGGTCGACCGCCGCATGGTCGGGCACCTCGAGAAAGAGGAGCTGTGCCGCGCCCCCGATGAGGATTGCCTCGAGAAGCCCGGCATTGCGCGGCAGGCCGCGCTCGAGGAAGCGCTTGAGGCCGAGACGGATGGTGCCGAGCCGCCTCAAGGCGACGGTGGCGATGGCGCGGGCGAGCGCGCGGTCCCGTTGGCCCGCTTCGTCGTGGTGTACGGCGAGCCGCTCCAGCGTCTCGTCGAGCGGCGCGCGCTGGCGCAGCACCGCATCGAGCGCTTCGGCAGCGATGACGCGCGCGGCAAGGCCCGCCGGCTGCGTGGGCCTTATACGCGCGTTGTGAGGGGGACGGGCGGGTTTCAGCGCTCAGCCCCAGGGTCCGCGGGGCCGCTGGCTGCCACCCCAGGGACCGCGCGGCACGTTCCCGCCGGCCGCGCCCAGCCCCATGCGGCGAGCGAGGTCGATGAGGGCGGCGATGCGGTTCTCCGTCGCCGGATGGGTCGAGAACAGGTTGTCCATGTTGCGGCCGCTGAGCGGGTTGACGATGAAGAGCGGCGCGGTGGCCGGGTGGGTCTCGGCGCTCTCGTTGGGGATCTGTTCGACGCCACGGGCGATCTTGCCGAGCGCGCCCGCCAGCCACAGCGGGTTGCCGCAGATCTCGGCGCCGATTCGATCCGCTTCATACTCGCGCGAGCGGCTGATGGCCATCTGAATGATCATCGCGGCGATGGGCGCGAGCACGACGAGCAGGATGGTGCCGATGAGGCCGCCGCCGTTGTTGCGGTTGCCGCCGCCGAAGAAGAGGCCGAACTGCGCGATGGTCGAGATGGCGCCGGCGATGGTCGCCGTGATCGTCATCGTCAGGGTGTCGTGGTTCTTGATGTGCGCGAGCTCGTGCGCCATCACGCCCGCCAGCTCCTCGTAGGAGAGCGTGCGCAGGATGCCGGTCGTTGCCGCAACGGCGGCGTTCTCCGGGTTGCGACCGGTGGCGAAGGCATTCGGCTGGGGATTGTCGATGATGTAGACGCGCGGCATCGGCAGGCCGGCGCGCTGGCTGAGCTCCCGCACCATGCGCACGAGCTCGGGCGCCGTGCGCTCGTCGACCTCCTGCGCGCCGTGGGCGGCGAGTGCCAGGCGGTCCGAGTTCCAGTAGCTGAAGATGTTCATCGCCGCGGCGAGGCCGAGCGCAACGAGCATGCCGCCCGTGCCGCCGATGAGAAAACCGACGACGCCGAACAGCGCCGTGAGCGCCGCCAGCAGCAGGCCGGTTTTGAAATAGTTCATCCTTTGCCTCCGTCCGGCACCGGCGGCGCCGATTTGCCGGTGCCAATCGCCGAAATCCCCCTATATGTGGGGGAAGGGCGGCCGGCGCCGCAAGAGGACGTCGCAGGACATGCGGCGCGGGGCCCCGCGATTGCGTGGAGAATGGCGATGGAAAGGATCAAGCCGGCCGGGGTCCCGGCGAGCGAGACCCCGCCCGGGGCGGCGCCGGGCAAGGTCCTGAGCCCGGCCGCGCGCCGGGCGCTTGAGGAGGCGGCGGCGCGCCGCTCCGAGATCGATGCCCGCACACGCGACCTGGCGCGTCAGCGCGAGGTCAACGGTCGCGATGGACCGGAGCCGGTGCGGTACAGCGACTGGGAGCGCAAGGGCATCGCTACCGACTTCTGATCCGCGCGTCACTCCCGATATAAGACAGGACACCTATAAAGAGACTGTCTTCCCATATCGGGCATGAAACGCTATAAGAGATGGATGCGATATCCGGCTCCGATCCCTCTGCTTGCTTTCGCTGCGGGAATTGGAACGGCTGCCCTTGTCGGTCAGGGGGTGGAGCGTTCCGAGATCCCGGCCGCGGTGTCTGTGCGCGGCGTGGCGCAGCGCGGTACGTTCGCCGCCGAGGTTCTGCGCGTTGTGGATGGCGATACGATCGAGGCGCGCGTCGCCGTGTGGCCGGGTCACGAGATCCGGACGAAGGTTCGTATCGCGGGTCTGGACGCGCCCGAGCGGGCGGGCCGCTGCCGGGAGGAGCGACGTGCCGCGCAGGCCGCGCACGAAGCGCTGGCGCGGCTTGTCCGTGACGGCGGCATCGTTTTGTCGCAGGTGCAGCCCGACAAGTATTTCGGCCGCGTTGTCGCCCGCGTCTTCGATGCCAAGGATCAGGATGTCGGAGCTCTGCTGCGCGAGGCAGGCCATGCCCGCGCCTATGCGGGCGGGCGCCGCGATTCGTGGTGCAACGGACAGGCGCAGCACCGCGACGCGCCCGTCACGCCGATGAGGCAAGGATGAAAGCAGCTCGCTCCGCGGTCGGCAGCCGCGGTACCTCAATGAGGTCGTAGCCCGTCTCGTCATAGATCCTGACCATGGCGGCATGGGTGCGCTCGGCTTCCTCCAGCGTCTGCCGCCGCTCCGCATCCTGCGTGAAGATCTCCGGCCAGGGCGGGCAGATGAAGACGCGCCTATTGTAGCGGCAGCATGCGATGGCTCGCTCGAGATGCGCCGGCCGGGCGAGGCCGACGAGGTCGAGATAGCCTGCGATGTCCGGGATGCCGCGGTCGAAGAAGACCCGGCCATCCCCGTTCAGATGGCGGCGATGGGCGGCGAGGTCGTGCGCCAGCATGAGCTCGGCATAGAGCGCCGGGTCTGCGGACGGCAGGGCCGGCCCGCCGATCGCCTGCTGGTTGCGGATGATGGCGCGGCCGGCTTCGGGCGAGACCGTATGGCCCGCCGCCGCGAGCGCGGCAAGCAGGGTCGTCTTGCCGGAGCCGGGCCCGCCGGTGAGCACGAAGAAGCGATCGGTGGCGTCGTTCGCCATGGCAGTCCTCATGGATGAGAGGGGAAAAGGCGCGCACGCGCGCCACGGCGGCGCCGCGCCGGGGTGAGCAATGTCAGGGGAGAGACGGAAGACTACGGCGTTTGCGCCGGGCGGGGCAAGCCCGCCGCCAGAGGAAATTCGTCTCGGAAACTCGCCCCGAAAATTCGTCCTGAAAATTCGTTCTGGCGGCGAAGCGTGATTCACTTTCCGCGCAAAGGCTATAACGTGCGCCGACTCGGGTAATGAGGGGACGGCATGGTGACGCGCGAGGCTGAAGGGGTGGACAAGCGGCTCGATGCCGCGCGGCGACTGCTGCGGCACGTCGGTGACAGGCTGGGCGCCGACCTCTCCGTCAGGCTGTGGAACGGTGAGACGATCCCGCTCGGGCCCAAGGCGAACGGCGATCTCGTCTTCTCCATTGCGGCGCCGGAGGCCGTGACCCGCCTCGTGCGCTCGCCCCGGCTGACGACGCTGGTCGAGCTTCTGGCCGCCGGCGACATCGACCTGCACGGCGGTACGCTGCTCGACGTCGCGGCGCGTCGCGGCGAGGCCAATACCAAGGGCCTCCTGAAGCGGCTCGACAAGGGGCTGCTCGTTCGCTCCCTGCTGCCGTTCCTCTTCGGCCGGGCGCAGAAGCCGGCCGGCAGCCATGCCTATCAGGGCGCCCAGGTCGACAAGGACGCCGCCGGCCGCGACAACAAGGCCCTCGTGCAGTTCCACTACGACCTGTCGAACGCCTTCTACGGCCTCTTCCTCGATCCCGAGATGCAATATTCCTGCGCCTATTTCCCGCGCTGGGACGTCGGCATCGAGGAGGCGCAGAAGGCCAAGCTCGACATGATCTGCCGCAAGCTGCGGCTGAAGGAAGGCGAGCGCTTCCTCGACATCGGCTGCGGCTGGGGCGGCCTCGTCTGCCACGCGGCGCAGCATTACGGCGTCACGGCGCACGGCGTGACGCTGAGCGAGGCACAACTCGCCTTCGCGAAGGAGAAGATCGCCCGCCTCGGCCTTCAGGACCGGGTGACGGTGGAATTGAAAGACTATCGCGAGCTCACCGGCAGCTTCGACAAGATCGCTTCCATCGGCATGTTCGAGCATGTGGGGCTCGACAACCACGGTGCCTATTTCACCAAGATGCGCGAACTCCTGCGCCCGCGCGGCCTCCTGCTCAACCACGCCATCACCCGCCCGGCCAAGAAGTCGGCCCGCGCCTTCCGCAGGAAGCGGCCGGAATATGCAGCCATCGTCAACTACATCTTCCCGGGCTCGGAGCTCGATCACATCGGCGGCTCGGTGACGAGCCTCGAGCGCTATGGCTTCGAGGTGCATGACGTCGAGGCCTGGCGGGAGCATTATGCGCGTACCACGCGGCTGTGGTGCGAACGCCTCTACGCCAACCGCGAGGCAGCCGAGCGCGAGGTGGGAGCAGCGAAGACGCGGCTGTGGCTGCTCTACCTTGCCGGCGTCTCGCTTGGCTTCGAGCGCGGCACCATCGGCATCTTCCAGACGCTCGCCTCCCGCCGCGCCAAGGGCCCCTCGGGCCTGCCGCCGACGCGCGAGGACCTTTACCGGTAAGGCTGCCGCAAGCGCACGCGTTGCCCGAACGCATCGAGCGCGAGCGGAATGCGACCTCCCCACCCGTCCTGGCCATCCACGCCTTTCAGCCTAGCGCCGGCGTCGCCGGCGTCGACGTCCGCGACGAGCGCGGGGATGGAGGGGGAGGAAACGGGACGAAGAGCGTCGCCTGCGCGGGGGGCCTCGCCGACGTCCGGCCCGCTACGGCAGCACGACCACCGGCGTGCCGACGGTGACGCGGTCGAAAAGGTCGACGATATCGGTGTTGTGCATGCGGATACAGCCGTAGGAGGCGAACCGGCCGATGGAGTCGGGCCGGTTGGTACCGTGGATGGCATATTCGTCGCCCATCAGCGTCAGGGCCCGCTCGCCCATCGGGTTCTGTGGCACGCCACCGGGGATGACGTCCGGCAGGTGCGGGTTGTCGCGCTTGACCTCGGCCGGTGGCGACCAGGCCGGCCGCACGTATTTGCCGTCGATATGGGTAATGCCGCGCCATTGCTTGCCCGGCCTGCCCACGGCGACACGATAGCGCAGCGCGACGCCCTCGCGGGCGACGAAATAGAGCCGGCGCTCTTTGGTGCGCACCACCACCGTGCCCGGCGCATAGCCGGAGAAGGAGACGATCTCCCGGCTCTTTGCCGGCACTGCCAGGAGGGCGAGCGCGACCGAGGCCGCGCCCGCCGCCATCACAATCTTCATCGTCGCCACCCTGTTCGTCTTTTCGCGAACGTCGGCGGCGATTGAAGCCTCACGGCGATGAACGGCTTCTTGCCGGAAACCGGCTTTCGGCCACGAGGGTGAACGGCCGGTTACGTCCGCTGGTTGACGCCGGCGAGGATCACGGCCCCCGAGCCGAAGAAGAGGACGAGAACCGCGAGCCCTGCTGTCTGCGTGCCGCTCGCCTGCGTGGCGACGGCGACCATGGTCGGCGCAAGGAAGGACGTGACCTTGCCCGACAGGGCGAAGAGGCCGAAGAACTCGCCGGCCCGGCCTTCCGGCGCGAGGCGCACGAGGAGGCTGCGCGACGCGGCCTGCATGGGTCCCGCGACGAGGCCGATGAGGAGCCCGAGCCCGAGATAGACCTTCTCAGGCAGGCTGGCATAGAGCCCATCCGCCGGCTGCGGTGGCTCCGCCGGCACGATGAAGAGGACGCGGTCGCTCGATAGCGAGAGGATACCGATGCAGCAGGTGATGAGGACGCCGAGCGCGCCGAGGATGACCGGCTTCGAGCCGATGGCGTCGTCGAGGCGCCCGCCGACGAAGGCGCCGATGGTGCCGGTGATCGTCAGCAGGATGCCGAAGATGCCGATTTCGATGGTGCCCCAGCCGAAGACGCCGGCCGCATAGATGCCGCCAAAGGCGAACAGGGCCACCAGCCCGTCCTGGTAGACCATGTTGGCAAGGAGGAAGCGCATCACCGCGCCGTGCCGCCGCGCGTGGGCAATGGTGTTGGCGAGCGCGCGCACACCCCGTCCGGCCGCTTCGCGAAGGGAGGCTCCCGTCGCCGGTACGTCCGGCGTCAGCAGGAACATGGGCATGACGAAGACGACGAACCACAGCGCGGTCAGCGGCCCTGCCGCCCGGTCCCCTGCGGCGGTCACAGGATCGAGGCCAAAGAGTGGGACGAGGCCCATGAGCGTGCGCCCGGTTTCTGGGCTTCCGGCGAGCAAGCCGAGCGTGACGACGAGCGAGATGAGCCCGCCGACATAGCCGGTAGCCCAGCCGGTGCCGGACAGGCGCCCGAGCTTCTCCGGCGGGACGAGGCGCGGCATCATGGAATTGTTGAAGACCGTCGCAAATTCCGCCCCGATGGTACCGATGGCGAAGGCGACGAGAGCGAGCGGTACGGCGAAGGGCACGCCCGGCGCGGCCCACCAAAGGGCTGCGCTGGCGAGCGCCATCATGGCGCCGAAGGCGGCGATCCAGGGCTTCTTCGGCCCGCTCGCATCGGCAATCGCCCCAAGCACGGGGGACGCAAGGGCGATGGTGAGCCCCGCAAGGCCCGTCGCATAGCCCCACAGCGCCTGCCCCTCGGCCGGGTTGGCGGCGAGGCGCGCGGCGAAATAGGGCGCGAACACGAAGGTCGTGATCAGCGTGAAGAAGGGCTGGCAGGCCCAGTCGAAGAAGAGCCAGGCGACAACCGAGCGCCGGGGCGGATAGGCCCCGGCAAGGCTCGACTCGGGCGGCGCGTCGGTCGTCACGGCGGTCATCAGCGCTCCAGGATGGTGCTGTCGGGCGCCAGCCGGTCCTGCCAGCCGTGGCGCACGAGTTCGGGATCAAGGTGTTCCTCGCAAGGATAGCCGACGCACAGATAGCCGATGAAGCGCCAGTGTGCCGGCACTTCGAGCGCCGCCGCCAGCTCGCCGGGATCGAGGATCGAGATCCAGCCGACGCCGAGCCCGGCTGTCCGCGCCGCGAGCCAGAAGGTATGGATCGCGGTGACGACGGAATAGTGGAGCGTCTCGGGCATGGTGCGCCGGCCGAGGCCGTGGCCGGTATCGGCGCGCTCGTCGCAGAAGGCGGCGATGTGCACGGGTGCCTCCGCGAGCCCTTCCAGTTTCAGCCGGGTGTAGAGCTGCGCCCGCTCGCCGGCGTAGTCCAGGAGGGCTTCGGCGTTGCAGCGCTCGAAGTTGCTGCGCACCGCCGCGCGCCGGGATGGGTCGTCGACCATGACGAAGCGCCACGGCTGCGCATTGCCGACGGAAGGTGCCTGCGCGGCCAGCGCGAGGAGCGCCCCGATCGTGTCCCTGTCGACGGGCTTCGGGAGGAAACGGCGCACGTCGCGCCGCCAGGCGACGAGTTCTGCGAAGCGGGCGCGAAAGACCGCATCGAACACCGGCGGCGCGGAGCCGCCGACGTCATGATCCGGCTCAGCCACGAGCGAGGTCACCGAGCAGGCTCGCCGCCACCGTCAGCTTCGACAGCGTCAGCCCGGAGGCGGCAATGGTCTCGACGGTGCTGCGGATGCGTGTGACCTCGCTGCCGCGTCGCTCCTCCCAGGCCTCGACAGCTTGCGGTCCCGCGCCGTCGGCGACGATCTCCGCCGTCAGGCGGCGGTGGGCGTCGGACAGGCCGTCGATGGCCCGGTCGAGCGCCAGGCGGTCATAGTAGTCGGCGACCTTGATCTCCCGTCCCTGTGCGGCGAGCGCCCCGAGCCGGAAGATCCCCTCCACGGCGAAATGGGTGGCGGCCACGTCGCGCACCGGCCGATCGGCCAGGGTGGCGACCCGGACGATGTCGGGGCCTTCCGCGAGAACGGGCAGGGCGGCGAGGCGTCCTGCGAGATCCTCAGGCACGTCCTGGGCCACGAGCGCCTCGGCGCGCTCCCTGAGCCCCTCCCGCGCCGAAGCGGGCAGGATGGCGTCGAGACAGGCCGCGATCTCGCCCAGCCCGTCGCGATAGCGCGCAACGACAGCATCGAGATCCTCGCCGGCAAGGTCGACATTGCGGATGAACCAGGCGAGTTGGCCGATCAGCATGTCCTGCAATTCGCCGTAGAGCCTGAGCTGCAGCGCTCCGCTGATCTTGCCGTCGAGGGCGTCGATGGCTGCGTTGAGCTCGGTGAGGCCAAAGGCGTCGCGCGTCGCCGCATAGGCCATGGCAATGGCCGGCGCGTCGGCGCCCGTCTGGTCGACGAGCTTCGTCACGATGGTCGGCCCGCCGCGGTTGACGATGGCGTTGGCGAGTTGGGTGGCGATGATCTCGCGCCGCAGACGATGGCTTTCCACCGCGTCGGGGAAACGCTCGCGCACCGGTCCGGGCATGTAGCGCGCCAGCTCGCGGGCGAGATAGGGTTCGTCCGGCACGGCGCTGTCGAGCAGGGCATCGTGCAGGGCGAGCTTGGCATAGGCGAGAAGCACGGCAAGTTCGGGCCGTGTCAGGCCCTCGCCACGCTGCTCGCGCTCGGCAAGGCTCGCATCGTCCGGCAGGTTCTCGACCGTGCGGTCGAGCCGGCCATGCTGTTCGAGCACCTGCATCAGGCGGCGCGCAAAGCCGATCTCGCCCGCTCCATGCCGCTCGGCCAGCGAGAGGGCGAGCGTCTGCAGATAGTTGTTGCGCAGCACGAGCGCTCCCACCTCGTCGGTCATCTCGGCGAGAAGGGCGTTGCGCGCCGCGCGCGTCAGGCGGCCGTCGCGCTCGGGCTGGCTGAGCGCGATCTTGATGTTGACCTCGACGTCCGAGGTGTTGACGCCGGCGGAATTGTCGATGGCGTCGGTGTTGAGCCGGACGCCGCGCCGCGCCGCCTCGATGCGTCCGCGCTGGGTGCAGCCGAGATTGGCACCCTCGCCGACGACGCGGGCGCGGATCTCGCCGCCCGTGATGCGGATGGTATCGTTGGCACGGTCGCCGACGTCCTCGCTGTCCTCCTCCTGCGAGCATACGTAGGTGCCGATTCCGCCGAACCAGAGCAGGTCGACGCGGGCCTTGAGAATGGCATTCATCACCTCGCTCGGAGTTGCCGTCTCCTTGTCGAGATCAAGGAGAGCACGCATCTGCGGCGACAGCGGGATGGCCTTGAGAGAACGGGAGAAGACGCCGCCGCCTTCCGAGATCAGGCTCTTGTCGTAGTCCTGCCAGCTCGAGCGCGGCAGATCGAACAGCCGCTTGCGCTCGGCCCAGGAGACGGCCGGATCGGGATCGGGATCGATGAAGATGTCGCGGTGGTCGAAGGCGGCGACCACCTTGAGCGCCCGCGACAGTAGCATGCCGTTGCCGAAGACGTCGCCCGACATGTCACCGACGCCGACGACCCTGACGGGCTCGCTCTGGATGTCGACATCCATCTCGCGGAAGTGGCGCTTCACAGCTTCCCATGCACCCCGGGCGGTGATGCCCATGCCCTTGTGGTCGTAGCCATGGCTGCCGCCGGAGGCGAAGGCGTCGCCCAGCCAGTGGTGGTGGGCTTCCGAGAGGCTGTTGGCGATGTCGGAAAAAGTGGCCGTGCCCTTGTCGGCGGCAACCACGAGATAGGGGTCGTCGCCGTCGTGGCGTACGGTGTCGGCCGGTGGCACGACGGTTTCGCCGTCGAGATTGTCGGTGAGGTCGAGCAAGGTGCCGACGAAGATCTTGTAGGCCTCCGTGCCTTCGGCGAGCCATGCCTGCCGGTCGCTCGCCGGCGGAAGGCGCTTGGGCACGAAGCCGCCCTTGGCCCCGACCGGTACGATCACGGCGTTCTTCACCTGCTGTGCCTTGACGAGGCCGAGCACCTCGGTGCGGAAGTCCTGCGGCCGGTCGGACCAGCGCAGGCCGCCACGCGCCACCTTGCCGAAGCGCAAGTGCACGCCCTCGACCCGCGGGCTGTAGACGAAGATCTCGTAGAGCGGGCGCGGCAGTGGCAGGCCTTCGACGCGGGCGCATTCGAACTTGAAGGCGATGGGGTCGCGCGTCTGCCCATCCGGCCCCAGTTGGAAGAAGCTGGTGCGGACTGCCGCCTCGATCAGGTTGACGAAGCGGCGCAGGATGCGATCGTCGTCGAGGCTCGTGACCGCGGCCAGCATCTCCTCGATTCTGGTCCGCTCGGCCGCGCAAACCTCGGCGCGCGTCGCCTCGTCGCCGCGCGGGTCGAAGCGAGCGTAGAACAGGCGGATGAGCGCGAGCGCGATCTGCGGCTGGCGCGCGAGCGCGGCGGCGATGTAGTCTTGGTCGTAGGGAACACCGATCTGCTGCATGTAACGGCCGAAGGCGCGCAGCATGGCGACGTCGCGCCAGTTGGCCCCGGCCTCCAGGACAAGCGCATTGAAGCCGTCCGATTCGGCCGCGTCGCGGAAGACGGCCATGAGAGCGGCTTCTAGCGGACGCTGCAGGGCGTCGATGTCGATCGGGCCGCCGGCGCTGCGCTCCAGCGCCATGTCGTGCAGCCATACCTGGGCGCTCTTGGGCTCGCCGTCCGGCAGGACGCGATAGGTGCGCTCGTTGACGACCCGGAAGCCGAACCGCTCCAGCATCGGCACGCGCTGCGACAGGGGCATCGGAGCACCACGGGCGAAAACCTTGAGATTGGCCCGTTCCTCGCCATCGCCCTCACGCCGGTAGAGGTCGACCGCACGCGGCCGCCGGTTCGACAGGCGCTCAAGAATGCCAATATCCTTCAGCACCGCCTCGCCGGCAAAGGCTTCGCGGTAGGCGGCGCTGAAGGCCTCCGCATAGCGCTGCGCTGCGACGCGCGCCTTGTAGCCGCCGACGGTGTTCTCGAGCGCGCTGCGCAAAGCGTCGGCCCAGGTGCGCACGATGGCCGTGATACCGGCTTCCAGGGTTTCGCGGCTGACGTCCGGCGTCTTGCCCTCGTCGCGGCCGATGATGTAGTGCGTGCGCGCCAGCGGGCCTTCCGGATAGCTCGGATAGGCGGCGGAGACGCGCCCCTGGTAGGTGGCGGCGAGGAACTCGCCCACCCGCCGACGCACGGACGTGTCGTAGCGCTCCTTCGGGATGAAGACGAGCACGGAGACGAAACGGTCGAATTCGTCGAGCCGGGCAAGAGCGCGCACGCGCGGGCGCTCGGTCAGGTGCAGGATGTCGAGCGAGAAGCGGTAGAGTGTCTCGATGTCGACCTGGAACAGTTCGTCGCGCGGATAGTCCTCGAGGACATGCATGAGCGCCCGGCCGGAATAGCTCGCCGGGTCGAAGCCGGCGCGCTGGATGACCTGCGCCACCTTGTGCCTGAGGTAGGGGATGGTACGGGTCGAGCCGGTATAGGCGTTGGCGGTGAAGAGCCCGACGATGCGCAACTCGCCGGCGAGTTCGCCCTCTTCCGAGAACAGCTTCACGCCGATGTAGTCGAGATGGGCTCGGCGGTGCACACGGCTCTTGACGTTTGCCTTGGTGATGATGAGCGCCACCGGCCGGGCGAGGAAGGCCGTGATCTCGGGGCTCATGACGACGAGTTCGCGCCCGCGGCGCAGCACGCGTACCTCCGGATCGCGCAGGATGCCGAGCCCGGTGCCCTCGATCGGTGCCGAGCCCGCCGCGTCGCCGCCGGCGAAGCCATATTCCCGGACGCCGAGAATGGTGAAATTGTCCGCCGCGATCCACTCGAGGAAGCGGACCGCCTCTGCGACCTCCTCCGCCGGCAGGGGCGGCGGATTGATCTTGTAGGCCTCGGCGGCGCCGGCGAGGCGCCCCCGCATGGCGCTCCAGTCGCGCACCGCCCGCTCGACGTCGGTGTAGACCGACTCGAGCCCCTGGGTGAGCCTGAGGCGCACCGCCTCGTCGTCGATTCGCGGCAGGTGGATATGGATGAGGCTCTCGCGCCGCGCACCGCGTGGTGCCCCGGCTGCTGCCTCGCCGGCAAAGCGCAGGAAGGCGCCGTCTTCGCCACGCTCCACGGCGAGGATCGGGTGGGTGACGAGATAGGGCTCGTATCCCTGATCGACGATCTCGGCGAGTGTCGAATCGAGGAGGAACGGCATGTTGTCGTTGATGACCTCGACGACCGTGATGTCGCGGCGATGGCCATCGCGCTCGATCTCGTGGTCGATGAGGCGCACGTCATGCCGGCCGGCCGGGCGCGGCTCGGTCAGGTGCCGGTAGGACGCGACGGCCAGGGCGGCGAGGCTTGCCACGGGATAGTCGGCAAGATCCTCGAGGGCGGCGCGTCCGATCAGGAGATCGACGAAGCCGGGTGGCAAGACCTCACCCATCGCATCGAGCGCTTCTTCAATGGCTTTTACCAGTCCGGCCCGTTTGTCGGCCGCAGCGAGCTCCATCATCGTCCTCCCGACAGCGTCGAAGCTGCTCTTCCTTAGATCATGTCGTGGACAAATGCAGCCTTGCGGCCGACATTCTCGGCATGGCCGGACGCCGCACAGGCAATTGCGGCAGCGGGAAATACGAGGGAGGAGATGCGCGCATGACGAGAGTCGATCGGCACGAGGAGAAGCCGGCCCCCCAGGACGCGGAGCCGGCGCCGACGGCGTTGTCGCTGGCACCGGGGGAATTGTCGCCGTCGATGCAGGCCTATTTCGCAAAATGCGAGGAGAAGCTCGGCTTCGTGCCCAATGTGCTTGCCGCCTATGCGCACGACAATGCCAAGCTCGAGGCTTTCGCCGCCTTCTACAACGACCTGATGCTGGCGCCGTCCGGTCTCAGCAAGCTGGAGCGGGAGATGATCGCCGTCGTCGTTTCGAGCATCAACCGCTGCTACTACTGCCTGACGGCGCACGGGGCAGCGGTGCGCCAGCTCTCGGGGGATCCGGTCCTCGGCGAAATGATGGTGATGAACTACCGCGCGGCGGAGCTCTCCCTGCGCCAGCGGGTGATGCTGGACTTCGCCGCGAAGCTGACAGAACGGTCGCACGAGATCGGCGAGGAGGACCGGCAGGCGCTGCGCGATGCCGGCTTCGACGACAAGGCGATCTGGGACATTGCCGCCGTCGCTTCCTTCTTCAACATGTCGAATCGCATGGCTTCGGCCGCCGACATGCGGCCGAACCGCGAATATCACGCCCAGGCACGCTGAGGGCCTCCGTGCCGAGAGGCTCTCTAGGACCGGGCGTCGCAGCCGAATCGCCTCGCGGCGGGGGCGGGCAAAAGAATAGGGCCGGTGCGGGGACACCGGCCCTAGTTACTCTTACACGGAACCGAGTGGTCCGGCATCTCGTCCACCCCGGGGGGCTGGGGGGCTGACTAGATCCAGGGCGGCGAGCGCCGGACCATCGAGGCAACGTGCTTTTTATCGCCCCGCACTAGGGCGCCTGATTGACGGCTCTGCGGCCAAATTGTGGTTTTTCTTTCAGATTTGCCTGCATCGCTCAGCGATCTGGTTGAGGCCCGCGATGAGGCTTGCGCCGGCCCGGCGGCGGCCGCATCATGACGGATGCATGACGCAGGCAGGCGGCCCGCATGCTCTCCTCGCCGAGCCGGACGGAGGTCATGAGCGAAACGGAGACGAGCGATCCCTCTTCCGATCCCTTTCGCACCGGGGGCGGAGCGGCCATTGTGCCCTTCACCCCGCGGCGAAAGGATGAGGAACCTTCTCCACCGCACGGGCACCACATCTCGTCCCCGGCGCCGCGCGCGGCCAACGTCGTCTCGTTTGATGCGCGCGAGCTCAGGGAGATCCTCAATGTCTACGGGCGGATGGTGGCGCTCGGCGAATGGCGCGACTACGCGCTCGACTTCCTGAAGGACAGGGCGGTGTTCTCGGTCTTTCGCCGAACGAGCGAGGTTCCCCTCTACCGTATCGAGAAGGATCCGCAACTCGCCCGCCGACAGGGCGCCTATAGCGTCATCTCGGCCTCGGGACGCATCCTGAAGCGCGGGCACGATCTTACCCGCGTTCTACAGGTTCTCGACAAGCCCGTGCGACTGGTCGCCCGCTAGAGCCGGATCGCCGCGACGCCGAAGCGACCATCAAAAAGAAAGCCCCGACGCGCAGCCGGGGCTTTGTCGCTTGCGACCGTCGCCGCGTTCATTCGCGCGACTGGCCGAAAAGCTGCAGCAGCATGACGAACATGTTGATGAAGTCGAGGTACAGCATCAGCGCGCCGAGAATCGACTTGCGGGCGGCAACGTCGCTCTCGTCGAGCTCGTAGTACATCTCCTTGATGCGCTGCGTGTCCCAGGCGGTCAGGCCGGCGAAGACGAGCACACCCACCACCGAGATGGCGAACTGCAGGGCGCTCGACTGCAGGAACAGGTTGACCAGCATGGCGATGATGAGGCCGAAGAGGCCCATGACCAGGAAGGAGCCCATCGCCGAGAGGTTCTTCTTCGTCGTGTAGCCGTAGAGGCTCAGTGCGCCGAAGGCGGCGGCCGTGATGAAGAACACGCGCACGATGGACGCGCCCGTGAAGACGAGGAAGATCGACGACAGCGACAGGCCGACAAGTCCCGCGTAGACGAGGAACAGTGCCCGCGCCGCACCCGGCTGCATGCTGGCGATGCGGAAGCTGAGAAAGAACACAGCCGCAAGCGGCGCCAGCATCACCACCCACTTCAGCGGGCTTGCGAAGATGGCGTAGCCGAATTGCGTCAGCATGATGCCGCCGCGCATCTGCGCCACGGCTGCCGACGGGTCGTTCGTCACTGCGAGCATGAAGGTGCCTAGGGCAGCAAGACCGGTGACGGCAAGTCCCAGCACCATGTGGTTGTAAACGCCCAGCATGAAGGCCCGCAGGCCCTGGTCGAGCTCTGCGGTCCCGGCCCGGGCGACACCCGTGCCGTAGGCATAGGTGTTGCGGTTCAGATCGGACATTTTTCCCTCTCGAAGCTAAATCACGCCAACGATGCGCGCCGAAGGCCGCACTTGTACCGAAATATGGGCTCAACAGGCCCGCCTTACAAGGCTGATTCGGTGGCCGCGCATGGGAAAGCGGCGCCGGAGAATGCCGCGGGCGGAGGGCTTGGGGACGAACTTCCTCCGCGGCCATGCGCCTCAAAGGTTGCGCAGATAGGGTGCCGGCTTCTGGCCGAGGATGCGCCACGTGCCGGCAAGCCCGAGGCCGATGGTGACGACGATGGCAAGCAGCGCCGCGGCGAGCGCGCCGCCCGGCTCGAAGGTGAATGACAGGCGCATGACGCGCGTCACGATGACATAGGCGCTGATCGTGCCGGCGATGAAGCCGAAGAAGGCGGTCGCGCTGCCGAGCGCACCATATTCGAGGCTGAAGGCGCCGATCAGCCGCGCGCGCGTCGCTCCGAGCGTCTTCAGGACGACGGCATCATGCAGCCGGGCCTGATGGCCGGCGGCCAGCGCTCCGCCGAGGACCAGCAGGCTCGCCGCCAGCGCCACCGAGCTCGCCGCGCGCACGGCGATGGCGAGCTGGCTGACGACGTCGTTGACGGCATCAAGCGCGTCGCGCACGCGCACGCTCGTCACCATTGGGAATTCCTTGGCGAGCGCCCGCATCACCGCACCTTCGTCGACGCGCTTGCCCACCCCGTTCGCGGTGAGCGTGGCAAGATGCATATGCGGCGCGCCGGCGAAGGTATTGGGCGAGAACACCATGACGAAATTGATGCCGAGCGTGCGCCATTCCACTGTGCGCAGGTTGGCGATCCTGGCCTCGATGTTGCGCCCGAGCACGTTGACGACGAGTCGGTCGCCAACGGTGAGGTCGAGTTCCTGCGCAAGCTCCCGATCGAAGGAGACGAGCGGCTCGCCCGCGTAATCGGCCGGCCACCATTCGCCGACAACGACGGTCGAGCCCTCGGGTGGCTTTGCGGCATAGGTGAGGCCGCGATCACCTTCCAGCACCCAGGCGGCCTCTTCCGGCGCCTTGTAGTCGCTCGCCCGGATGCCCTTCAGCGAGACGACGCGGCCGCGCATCATGGGCACCCGCTCGACCGTTCCCTGCGGCGCCTCGCGGGCTAGGAAGGCCTCGAAGCGGTCGGCCTCGCCGTTCTGGATGTCGAGGAAGAAGAAGCTCGGCGCCTGGGCTGGCAGGGCGCGCGTCAGCTGTCCGCGGATATTGGCGTCGATCATCGCGAGTGCGACGAGCAGCGTCACGCCGAGGCCGAGCGAGAGGACGAGCGAAGGCGTCAGCGCACCCGGCCGGTGAATATTGCCGAGCGCGAGGCGGGGCGCCGTGCGGCGCGGGCGCGGCAGGCGGCGGGCGAGCGCCATGAGGCCGAGCGCGACCAGCCTCAGCAGCAGGAAGGCACCCGCTGCGGCGGCGATGAAGATGAGCGCGACGCGCCGGTCGTAGGCGAAGACGACGGCGACCGCCACCAGCGCCGCGACGGCAGCGAGGCTCGCGAGCCGGTAGCGCAGGCGCGGCCCCTTCGCGGCAGGATCCACCTCGTCGCGGAACAGGGCCGAGACCGGCACGTCGTGCGCCCGGCCGAGCGGGCCGAGCGCGAAGGCAAGCGCCGTGAGAAAGCCGTAGAGCGCGGCGACGGCGAGTTCGAGCGGGGCCAGCCCCGGCGTCAGCGGCAGGGGTAGCAGGCTTTTGGCCGCATGGGCCACCGCGAAGGGCATCGCCGCGCCGACGGCGAGCCCGATGGCGATGCCGACAGCGGCAATGATCATGACCTGGGTCAGGTACACGGCCACTACCTGTCCGCCCGGCGCGCCGAGGCTCTTCAGCGTGGCGATGGAATGCAGCTTGCGTTCGACAAAGGCGTTCACCGCATTGGCAACGCCAACTCCGCCGACCATGAGGGCGGTGAGGCCGACCAGGGTGAGGAACTGCGTGAAGCGCTCGATGTTGCGGGCGAACTGCGGCGAGGCGTTGTTGCGCGAGCGGATCTGCCAGCCGGCGTCGGGTAGGCGCTGCCGCGCCTCGGCTTCGAGGCGCTCCAGGGCGCGCTCGCCCCCGCTCGCGCCGGGCAACGCCACGCGGTAGGTCCAGCGCACGAGGCTGCCGGGCTGCACGAGGCCGCTCGCCGCGAGCCCCTCCTGCGACATCAGGAGCCGCGGGCCGAAGCCGACGCCGGCCGCGATCTTGTCCGGTTCCGAGACGAGGCGCGCCCGGAGCGCGACGCGGGCGTTGCCGAGGCTGACGACGTCGCCGACCGCAAGGCCGAGGCGATCGAGCAGGACCGGATCGACGAGAGCCCCGTAGGTGCCGTCGCGCTCGGCGAGAAGCTCTTGCACCGATGCGGCCGGCTCGCTCTCCACCGCCCCGATCATCGGATAGGCCCCGTCGACGGCCTTGACCTCGACGAGGGCGGATTCGCCTGTATCCGCGATGGCCATGGCGCGCAGGGTGGCGATGGCGGAGACGCGCCCCGCGCCGTCGAGGAAGGCGCGCTCCTCAAGGCTCGCCTCGCGCTGCACGAGGCTGAAGGCGAGGTCGCCGCCGAGGATACGACGCCCCTCCACGGCGAGGCCTTCGGTCAGACTGCGGGAGACGGAGGAGACGCCCGCGATCGCCGCAACGCCGAGCGCGATGCAGGCGAGGAAGACGCCGAAGCCGCGCAGGCCGCCGCGCAGCTCCCGCAGGGCGAGGCGCGGCACCAGCGGCAGACGTGGAGCGGGGTGTGATGCGGGGGCGCCGACGAAACCGTGCATGGCCATCCTCACGCGCTCACGGGCGCGTCGTCCGGCACGACGGTGCCGGAGCGCAGCCGCACGACACGGTCGCACTGCTCCGCGAGGCCCATGTCGTGCGTGACAAGGACCAGCGTCGCACCCCTGTCGCGCTTGAGCGCGAAGAGAAGGTCGACGATGCCGCGCCCGGTGCGCTCGTCAAGGTTGCCGGTCGGCTCGTCGGCGACGAGGATGGCCGGGTCGGCGACGATGGCGCGGGCGATGGCGACGCGCTGCTGCTCGCCGCCCGAGAGCTGGGATGGATAGTGATGCAGCCGCTCGCCGAGCCCGACGGCCGCAAGCTCCGCCTCGGCCCGGGCGAAGGCGTCGGGCGCATCGGCGAGCTCGAGCGGCAGAGCGACGTTCTCGAGCGCCGTCATGGTTGGCACGAGATGGAAGGACTGGAAGACGATGCCGACGTTGCGGCCGCGGAAGCGGGCGAGCGCGTCTTCGTCGAGCCGGGCGAGATCCTTGCCGGCGACGGTCACGGTGCCGCTGTCCGGCCGCTCGAGCCCGGCCATGGTCATGAGCAGGGTGGACTTGCCGGAGCCTGACGGGCCGACCAGGCCGACGGCCTCGCCGCGCCGCACGCCGAGCGATACGCCTTTGAGGATGTGCACGCGCGCGGCGCCACGTCCGAGGCTCAAATGGACATCCACGAGGGAAATGACCATATCGGCTGGTGGGGCCAGATCCGTCGCGCTGTTCATCAATCGATCCGTAGAGGCTGAGGGGTGGGAGAACACCCCGTCATATGGGACCTTGTCAGGGATGATCAAACGTCTTCGTCGCACCCTGCCGCTCGCTCTCCTTCATGTGATGCTGGTCCTTGCCGCGACCGGTGGCGTGCTTGCCGAGCCGCTGCGTCTCGTCGCCCTCGGCGACAGTCTGACGGCCGGCTACGGCCTGCCGCAGGACGCGGCCTTTCCCGTCGTTCTCGAGAAGGCCCTGCGCGAGCGGGGCATGGAGGTCGAGATCGCTAATGCTGGTGTCTCCGGCGACACCGCATCGGGCGGCCTCGCGCGGCTCGACTGGTCGGTGCCGGAGGGGACCGATGCGGTCATCCTGGCGCTCGGCGCCAACGACATGCTGCGCGGCGTATCGCCCGACGTGACGCGCGAGGCGCTGGAGGCGATCGTCACGCGGCTCAAGGCGCGCAACATCCCCGTGATGCTGGTCGGCATGGTGGCCGCGCCGAACCTCGGCGAGGATTACAGGCGCCGCTTCGATGCCATCTATAAGGATATTGCGGCGCGACACGGCCTTGTGTTCTATCCTTTCTTCCTCGAAGAGGTGGCGGCCATCCCCGGCCTCAACCTTCCAGACGGAATGCACCCCAATGCCGAGGGCGTGAAACGCATCGTCGCGCGCATGCTGCCGACGGTCGTGCGGTTCGTGTCCTCCCTGCCTCCCCGCGGCTGACCGGCCGCTTTCTCTTGCAAGGGCCAGACGCGGCGGCATGGCGCCGCACGATGAGGACTGCCTTATGAACTACCGCAAACTCGGCCGCACCGATCTCATGGTCAGCGAACTGTGCCTCGGCACCATGACCTGGGGCGAGCAGAACACCGAGGCTGAAGGCCATGCGCAGATGGACTATGCCGTCGAGCGCGGCATCAACTTCTTCGACACAGCCGAGCTCTATCCCATTCCCCCCAAGGCCGAGACGCAGGGTGCCACCGAGCGCATCATCGGCTCCTGGTTCAAGGCGCGCGGTAACCGCGACAAGATCATCCTCGCCACCAAGGTGGTCGGCCGCACCGACATGGATTGGTTCCGCGACGGCAGGCGCAAGGGCGAGCTCAACCGCGCGCAGATCGAAGAAGCGGTGAACAAGAGTCTCAAGCGGCTTCAGACCGACTATATCGACCTCTATCAGCTGCACTGGCCGGACCGGGCGGTGACCCAGTTCGGCTCCAACCCGACCATCTTCCGCGCCGCCGAGGGGCCCGAGAACCCGATCGACGAGATTCTCGCCGTGCTCGGGGACCTCGTGAAAGCGGGTAAGGTCCGCCACATCGGCCTCTCCAACGAGAGCGCCTGGGGCACGATGACCTTCCTTCATCACGCAACCGTGAAGGGTCTGCCGCGGGTGCAGTCAATCCAGAACGCCTATTCGCTGGTCAACCGCACCTTCGAGGTCGGCCTCGCCGAGATCGCCATGCGCGAAAACGTCGGCCTTCTCGCTTATTCGCCGCTTGCGCAGGGCTATCTCACCGGCAAGTACCGCGACGGTGCCTTGCCGCCGGGCAGCCGCAAGCAGCTCTTCGACCGGTTGCAGCGCTACGAGAAGCCCGGCGCCGCCGAGGCAATCGACGCCTATGTTACGCTGGCTGCAGAGCTCCGTCTCGATCCGGCCCAGATGGCGATCGCCTTTGCCACCAGCCGCCCCTTTGTCACGTCGACCATCATCGGCGCGACGACGATGGAGCAGTTGCGGACCGACATCGATGCGCTCGACGTGACGATCACCGAGGAGGTCGAGGCCCGCATCGATGCGATTCATCAGCGCCAGGGCAATCCCTGTCCCTGAGGCTGAAGCCTCGGAGCCAGCCGACGTGCGCCCGTCCCGCTCTGGACAGGGCCGGGCGGGCGCGCGATCCTTGGACGAGGGAGCGATTCGCCTGGGCCGGCGCTGCCAGCGCCAGACAAGACCCAGCGGGAGGGGGAATCCGGTATCCGTGACGGCTGCCGGTGCCGCGAAGCCTCTGGAACGAGGGAGGATGGCCATGCCTCGTCTGTTCACCGGCCTCGAAGTTCCCGCCGACATAGCCGAAGCGCTCGCGCGCTACCGCGGCGGTCTCTATGGCGCGCGCTGGATCGATGTTGAGAATTATCACATCACGCTGCGCTTCATTGGTGACGTTGATGCCACCACGGCGGCGGACATCTACGATTCCCTTGCCGATATCGACCGGCCGCCGGTCACGGTGACGCTCGACATGCTCGATTCCTTCGGCGGCAGCCGGCCACGGACGATCTTCGCGCGCGTGCGGCCGAACCCCGCGCTGACCGAGTTGCAGGCCGATCACGAGCGCTGCGTGCGCCGCGCCGGCCTGCCGCCTGAGCCGCGCAAGTTCACGCCGCACGTCACCCTGGCGCGGCTGCGCGATGCTTCGCCGCTCGATGTGGCGGATTATTTTGCCGGGCAAGGCGCCTTCCGGCCGCTCACCTTCACCGCCGACCGCTTCGTGCTGTTCTCTTCGCGCGCCTCGGTGGGCGGCGGCCCCTACATTGTCGAAGCGGCCTATGCACTCGCGCGCCACCCCTACATGTCGGGCCGTCGCGCGGCAGCTGGCGCCTGATCAGGCGAGGCGGTCGAGCCGGGCCGTCAGTGTCACGACGAGTCCGTCCGGCCGCCACTCGCGCGCGAGGGAGCCGCCCAGCTGGCTGCGCACGGCGCTGCGGGCCAGCACGCTGCCGAAGCCTTCGCCGGCCGCCTCGCCGCCCGACGGGGCGGGGCCTCCCACCTCGCGCCAGGCGAGATGCAGAGTGTCCGCGTCGGTGCGCCAGGAGATGATGACGCGCCCGCCGAACGACGACAGAGCACCGTATTTGGCGGCGTTGGTGGCGAATTCGTGCAGCAACAGGGCGAAGCTGGTCAGCCCGCCGCCGCCCAGGATGACCTCTGGTCCGTCGACGACGATCCGTGGCTCTTCGGCCCGTGGGTCGACGAAGGGCGAGACGATGGTGTCGACAAGGGCGGCAAGGGTCGCGCTGCGCGTCTCTTCGCCGCTGAGGCCGGTGCCCGGCAGCGTCAGCGTGTGGGCCCGCGCCAGCGCTTCAAGCCGACGACGGGCCGCCTCGGCGGTTTCCTGCGGGGTCGTGGCGCCCCGGGCGCTGAGACCGACGATGCCACTCGCCAGCGCGAAGAGGTTCTTGACGCGGTGGTCCATCTCGCGCAACAGCAGTTCCTGCCGCTCGTGCATTCGCCGCTGTTCGGTGATGTCGCGGAAACAGTTGACCGCGCCGACGACAGCGCCGGAGGCATCGCGGATCGGTTCTATGTTGACGAGGACGAAAAGCGTCTCACCGTCCGGGCGGTCGATAAGCACCTCGGCGTCGCTCACGGCCCGGCCGGTCCTCAATGCATTGGCCATCGGACAATGGGCATGGGCGATGGGAGTGCCATCGGGCGCGCGAAGGGCGAGGGAACCGCAGAAACGGTCTTGCGGCGACGGCTCGCGCCCCCACAGCGCCGCCGCGGAGCGGTTGTGGCGCACGATGCAGCCGTCCCTGTCGCAGACGTAAATGGCGACCGGCAGCAGATCGATGAAACGTTGCGACGCTCCGAGGACGTCACAGGCACTGCCGCGCGGCGAAGCGAGGGTCGTGCTCACAGGACCCCGTGCCTGCCGCGTATGATGCCGTTTCCCGTCATGCCGTCTCCTGCTTTGGCGCGGCCGGTCAACGGGGGATGGATTCGTCCGATCGACCGACGCGCGCAACAGACCGTGTCATTGAGGCAGCAATTGGCCGCCCGCGGGAGCACGGCTATTTTGGGGCGAGGCGGATCGCTCCGTCGAGGCGGATGGCCGAGCCGTTGAGCATGTCGTTCTCAATGATGGCGCGCACAAGCGCGGCATATTCCTCCGCCTTGCCCAGCCGCGAGGGGAAGGGCACGCTTGCCTCGAGCGCCTTGCGGTAGTCCTCGGGGACGGAGGCGAACATCGGCGTCTCGAACAGCCCAGGCATGATCGTCATGACGCGGATGCCGAGCGTTGAAAGATCGCGTGCCACCGGCAGCGTCATGCCCATCACGCCGGCCTTTGAGGCCGCATAGGCTGCCTGGCCGATCTGTCCGTCGGTCGCCGCGACCGAGGCCGTGCAGACGATGACGCCGCGTCCGCCGTCGGGGGTGACGGGCGCGAGGCTTGCCATGTTGGCGGCCGCCTTGGCCGTCACAGTGAAGGTGCCGACGAGGTTGATGGCCACCGTGCGGGCGAAGCTCGCAACATCGTGAGCGACGAACTCCCCGGTGTCGCGCTTCTTCGCCACGGTTCGCTTGCCGGGAGCAATGCCGGCACAGTTGACCACGATCCGTGCAGGCCCGTGCGCGGCTTTCGCCGCTGCGAGCGCGCCATCGACGGACGCCTCGTCGGCCACGTCGGTGCGCACGAAGAGCCCGCCGATCTCCGCTGCCACGGCCCGCCCCCGCTCCTCGTTCAGGTCGAGGATCGCCACCTTCACGCCGGCTGCGGCCAGCATGCGCCCGGTGGCCTCGCCGAGGCCGGAGGCCCCGCCGGTGACCACGGCGGCGGTCGATGCGTCGAGCTTCATGCCTTCTCCTCCCTCATGTTCTCTTGCCGGCACTACTGTCGGTGTTCCGATGCTTCCTCAGGGGTTTAGCGCACCTGCAGCCCGGCGCAAACGGTGCCGGCGGTGCGCCGGTGCCAATGCCGATGGTGAAGCGGTCGCGAAACCTTGCGCGGCCAGCTTCCGCAAACCATCTTCTGGCCTTGGTCTTGCGGCACCAGAATCGATGGTGGGCGATGCGACTGTCGCCCTTAAAGGAGGCAGGGAATGGACGAGACGATCGCGCGCCCGCTGACGCGCGAGGAGATGCGGGCCATAAGGCGAGCGGTGCGCGACGAGGAGAGCGTGACGCGCCGTTTCTGGAAAGCTCTGCGTCGTGTCGCCGCAAATACTCCCTTCGCCGAGGATCTCGTCGCCGTCTACTTCTGCGCGATCGACCCGGCGACACCGCGCCGCGTCAAGCTCACCTTGCTCGGCGCGCTCGGCTACTTCATCCTGCCGACCGATGCCGTGGCCGATTTCCTCCCGCTCTTGGGCTTCACTGACGACATGGCGGTGCTTGCTGCCGCGATCGCCATGGCGGCGGGCGCCATCACCGATGATCACAGGCGCCGGGCGCGGGAAATAATCTCTCAATAAAATTCGATTAACGTTTCGGCTTCATGAACGGCTGCGCACCGGGACCGATGCCGGCCGGCGCGATCATAATTTCGCCCCCTTCCGGACGCCTACGAGGCGCCGGGCGGGATGTGTTCCACTCGAACGAGGGAGTGTGACGCTCTGATGATTCGAGGATTTTCGGCGCGGCCCGGCGCGGGCCTTTTCGTGATCGGCGCAGCCGTTGCCGCCCTGGTTGCGAGCCAGCCGGCGGCGGCGCAGGGTGCGGCCGGCGGCCAGGCGACGCTGCTTGCCACCTACGGCGACTGGGGCGCCTATGCCACCGGTCAAGGCAATGCGCGCGTCTGCTACGCCATGACGCAGCCGAAGCAGCGCCTGCCGGCCGGCCTCAACCGTGATCCCGCCTATCTCTTCGTCTCGAAGCGGCCAGCCGAGAACGTGCGCAACGAGGTCAGCTTCGTCATGGGCTTCCCCACGCGCGAGAATGTCGATGCCCGCGCGACTGTGGGCGATACGGCCTTTGCACTTGTTACGAAGGGCGAGAATGCATGGGTCAAGGACCCGGCGCAGGAGAGCCAGGTGATCACGTCCTTCCAGCGTGGCGCCAAGCTGGTCATCAACGTGGAATCGCGCCGCGGCAACAAGCTGACGGACGAATACTCGCTCCAGGGCTTCACGCAGGCGCTGAAACGAGTGAACGACGAGTGCAAATGAGCGGCTCCAGCCGAACGGCTGCGATGAAACGCCTCTGGACGGGTCGGCCCCGCATCGGGTTATCGGCCTCGTTGCCGGCATGAGGTGACGATGACGGCCCCGGCGTGTTATAGCGCCGGGACTTTCTGTTTTGGACCGGACCCATGCAAGTGCCCTCGCAGGAGGCGGCGCTCCGCGCCCCTTCACAACCGCGCCCCGTGGCGATGCCCGTCAAGCCCTCGCTCGTGGGCATGACTCGCCAGGAACTGCGCGACAGCCTCGCCGCGCTCGACATCCCAGCGCGCGAGCTGCGCATGCGCGTCGGCCAGTTGTGGCACTGGATCTACCTGCGCGGTGCCCGCGACTTCGACGTCATGACGACCATCGGCAAGGGCCTGCGCGCGCGGCTCGCCGAGGCCTATACGCTGGCGCGGCCTGAGGTAGTCACTGAGCAGGTCTCGCGCGACGGCACGCGCAAATGGCTCATGCGCATGCCCTCGACCAGCCCCTTCGACAAGGGCGCCGAGATCGAGTGCGTCTACATTCCCGAGGTCGACCGCGGCACGCTCTGCGTGTCGAGCCAGGTCGGCTGCACGCTCAATTGCTCCTTCTGCCACACCGGCACGCAGAAGCTCGTCCGCAACCTCACCTCTGCCGAGATCGTCGCCCAGGTGATGGTGGCACGCGACCGGCTCGGCGACTGGCCGGACGAGAACCCGCCCGAGGGCGCCTTCGTGCCGAGCGACGGCGGGCGCTTCGTCACCAACATCGTCCTCATGGGCATGGGCGAGCCGCTCTACAACTTCGACCACGTAAAGGCGGCGATGGACGTCGTCTGTGACAATGAGGGCCTCGGCATCGGCCGCCGCCGCATCACGCTGTCGACCTCCGGTGTCGTGCCGATGATCGCCCGTGCCGGCGAGGAGATCGGCTGCATGCTGGCCATCTCCCTGCACGCCGTGCGCGACGACCTGCGCGACGTGCTGGTGCCGCTCAACAAGAAATACCCGATCGCCACGCTGCTCGAGGCCTGCCGCACCTATCCCGGCGTTTCCAACGCCAAGCGCATCACCTTTGAATATGTGATGCTGAAGGGCGTCAACGACAGCGAGGCGGACGCCCGGGCTCTCGTGCGCCTGCTCAAGGGGATTCCGGCCAAGATCAACCTCATCCCGTTCAATCCCTGGCCGGGCAGCCAGTATGAATGCTCCGACTGGGAGACGATCGAGCGGTTCTCGCAGATCGTGTTCGATGCCGGCTATGCGAGCCCCGTGCGCACGCCGCGCGGCCGCGACATCCTGGCGGCCTGCGGCCAGCTGAAGAGCGAGACGGAAAAGCTGAGGGCCCGCGCCCGCCTGATGCTCGAATCCGGTATCGGCGCCGAGGGCATGTTCTCCGCCGCCGAATAAAGGCCCCTCATGCGCTTTCTCGTCCGGCTCGCTGTCGTCGCTTTCGCGCTCGGGGCAGCCATCACGGCCGGCTTCATCTTCTTTGTCGTCGCCAGCCTCGGCGAGCCCGCCATGCACGAGCTCATCGCCGGCCTCGGCTTTGCCGGCTTCTTCGCACTGTTCGACGCCATCATGAGCGAGGGCGCGCCGGATGTGGCGGCGCTCGCCATCGGTGCCGCGCTGTGGACGATGGCGCTCATGGTGCTCGTCCTGCCTCCGGCGGTCGCGGCTGCGGCCGGCGAGATCGGCGGCTGGCGCTCTTTCGTCTGGTACGGCGGGGCGAGCGGCCTCATCAGCGCCGCCATGCCGTGGGCCGCCGGCGCCGGCCGGGCCGGCGAGGGCGAATTGCGCATCACCTTGCTTCTGTTTCTCACCGGTTCGTTGTCGGGGCTCGTCTATTGGCTCATTGCCGGCCGCACCGCGGGCATCGAGCGCAGCGAGCCTGCGGCATGAGGCCAGCGCGTTTCATGAAGGAGTTCAATCGATGATCTCGCGGCGACTCGCGCTCGTTGCCGGCCTGGCCGTGATTGTGGCGGCCGCTGCCTGGGTGGCTGTCAGCGCCAACAATGCGCCGCATTATGGTGCGGCGGCCCGCGAGGCCTGGCGCGAGGTGGAAGAGCAGTTCCGCGCCCGTGCCGACATGGTGCCCGAAATCATCGCCATGGTGGAAACGGTCAACACCACACAGGGCCCGCTCGTCGAGCGGCTGCGCGAGGCGCAGGCCGCGGTCCTTGCCCTGCGGCCCCGGCCGGAGGCGCCGACGGATCCCGCACGCTTCCGGAGGTTCATGGAGACGCAGGACGACCTCTCCCGGGCGCTCGGCAAGGTCATGGATCTCATGAACCTCTATCCCGACCGGCGCTCCAACCCCGAGATCCGGCGGGTGCTCGATGCGCTGGAAACGCGCGAGAACCGCATTGTGGTCGCCCGCAGCGATTTCGTGAGACTCGCCCGCAGCTACAACCTGTCGATCAGCCGCGTTCCCGGCCGCTGGGTGGCGCTCGCCTTTCTCGGGCCGCAGCCGCGTATGGTCGAGACGTTCGATCCGCCGCGCAACGGCTGAACCGTCGGCGCCGTCTGTCAGCGGCCCTGGGTCGCGAGGATCTTCAGGGCGAAGGCGCCAAAGAGACCGGCGAAGGCGAAGTCGAGCCCCCGCATGATGCGCGGGCGGCCCTTGAGAGCGCGGACCACCTTGTCCGCCGCCAGGATGAGCAGCACGGCGAGCGGCAGCGAGAAGGCGATAAAGTAGAGGCCGAGAAAGATAAGCTTGGCCGAGGCGTGCGGGTCGCTGGCCGCAACGAACTGGGGCAGGAAGGTCACGAAGAACAGCACGATCTTCGGATTGGTGAGATTGACGCCGATGCCGAGGAGGAAGGTGCGTGCGAAGGAGGCCGGCGGGCGCGCGCCCGCCTTGACGTTGAGGGCCGAGCCGTTGCGGACGGCATCCACGGCGAGCCAGAGCAGATAAAGGGCGCCGACCACCTTGAGGATGGTGAAGGCAGTCGCCGAGGCCGCGAGAAGGGCTGAGACGCCGAGAGCGGCAAGCAGCGTGTGCACGCAGCAGCCGGTGAGCGCGCCGAGCATGGCCGCGATGCCCGAACGCCGCCCCTCGGCCATCGTCTTGGCAAGGAAAAGGCTCATGTCCGGCCCCGGCGTGACGAACAGCACGAAACAGGCCAGCGAATAGGCGATGAGGACGGCAGGCTCTGGCAGGAACGTCATGCAAAACCTCGTAGGGACAGCGGCTGCAATTTTCCGCTGCGCGCGCCGCATGCGGCATGTTTATCAGCATGCGGACAAGACGCTAACCTCCACTTTCGCATGTGGAGGAGATCCATGACGTCATTCCGCTCCATCCGGCCGCTCCAGGCGCTTCTTGCCGCCGTTTCCATCGCTGTTGCCGCCCCGCTCGCCCTCGCCCAGCAGCCGGTGGCGCCTCCGGCCGGCCAGCCCATCATCTCCGGCCAGGCGCGGCTGCTGCCGGTCATCGCGCCGAACGGCATGGTCTCCTCGCAGGAGGCCGAGGCGACGCGCGTCGGCGTCGAGGTGCTGCGCAAGGGCGGCAACGCTGTCGACGCGGCGGTCGCGGTCGGCTTCGCGCTCGCCGTGACGCTGCCGCGGGCCGGCAATCTTGGCGGCGGCGGCTTCATGCTGGTCCATCTCGCCGAGCGCAACGAGACCGTCGCTATCGACTATCGCGAAAGCGCGCCCGCGGCCGCGCACCGCGACATGTTCCTCGACGAGAAGGGCGAGCCGGACCCGAAGAAGTCGCGCGATTCGGGCCTTGCCGTCGGCGTGCCGGGCACAGTCATGGGCCTAGCCCACGCGCTCGAGAAATATGGCTCGGGCAAGTTCACCCTGGTCGATCTCGTCGCCCCGGCCGAGCGCCTGGCGCGCGAGGGCATCGCGGTAGAGGACGACCTTGCCGATTCGCTGCCGCAGGCTTCGGCCCGTCTCGGTCGCGACCCGGCGACGGCCGCCATCTTCCTGAAGGACGGGCGCCCCTTCCAGAGAGGTGAGCGCCTCGTGCAGCGCGACCTCGCCGACACGCTCGCAGCCATTGCCAACGGAGGGCCGGATGCCTTCTACCGCGGCCCCGTGGCCGAGAAGATCGCCGCCTCCGTCAAGGCCGCGGGCGGCGTCATGACGGTGGAGGATCTCGCCCGCTATCGCGTCATCGAGCGCAAGCCCGTGCGTGGCACCTATCGCGGCCACGAGGTGGTGTCGATGCCGCCGCCGAGCTCGGGTGGCGTGCATCTCGTCCAGATCCTCAACATCCTCGAGGGCTTCGATCTTGCTGCGATGGGCGCCGGCAGTGCCGACGCGCTGCACGTCATGGCCGAGGCGATGAAGCCGGCCTATGCCGACCGGGCGGCCTGGCTCGGCGATCCCGACCGCGTCGACGTGCCGCTCCGGGGCCTCACCTCGAAGCTCTATGCCGACAGCCTGCGCGTCGCGCTCGACAAGGACCGCGCCCGCCGCGCCGAGGAGGTCAAGGCCGGTGATCCCCTGCCGCACGAAAGCGACCAGACGACGCATTTCTCGGTGGTCGACAAGGACGGCAATGCGGTCGCCAACACCTATACCCTCAACTTCTCCTATGGCGCCGCCTTCGTCGCCGCCGGCACCGGCGTGCTGATGAACAACGAGATGGACGATTTTGCCGCCAAGGTCGGGGCGCTGAACGCCTACGGTCTCGTCGGCGGCGAGACGAACAGCGTCGCGCCGGGTGCGCGCCCGCTCTCCTCGATGACGCCAACCTTCCTGTTCAAGGACGGCAAGCTCGTGCTCGTCACCGGCAGCCCGGGGGGCAGCCGCATCATCACCACGGTGCTGCAGGTGATCGTCAATGTGGTCGACTTTGGCATGAACATCGCCGAGGCGGTGGTCGCACCGCGCATCCATCACCAGTGGCAGCCAGACCGGTTGCTCGCCGAGGGCGGCCTTTCTCCCGACACGCTCAAGATCCTCGCCGCACGCGGCCAGAAGATCACTGTCGGCACCACCTCGGGCTCGGCCAATTCTATCATGGTCACGCCGGAGGGGCTCGCCGGGGCGTCCGACACACGCCAGCGCGGCACGCTCGCGGCTGGATACTGACGGACGCCGCAGTCACAGGCCCGGGCTCTTGGCCGCGCCGAGGATCGGCCCCGGCACCTTGCCGGTGCCGCGCTGCAGGATGAGCACGTAGCCGTCGCATCCGTCCGGGCGGGCGATGTCCTGCGGCAGCATGAAGGTGGCCTCGCGCCCATACCACTTGCCCACCTTCATGATGCCGCGCACCACGTTGGTATAGATCACCTGCCGGCCGGTGTTCTCGCCGCGGCCAATCTTCACGCGCTCCCGGCGCTTCACCGGCATCAGCCACAGCACGCCCTTCGGCGGGCCCTTCTCTGCCTCGTCGTCAGCTGCCGCGGCGCCAGCCTGTACGACATCATTAATCCCTTGGGGCGCCGCTGCCACGGAGACGTGCACCGTCGCCCCATCCGACGAGAGGGTGAGCGGCACGCTCATGGCGCCGGCCTGTTTCTCGGCAGCGAGCGCGGCCTCGACTGCCTTGCGGTCCGAGCCGATGGCATGGCGCAGCCCGTCGATGACCATTTGCGGTGTATAGACCTGCCGGTCGCCCCGCTGTTCTGCATAGCCGCGCTGCCGCGCAGTGTAGGACGCGCTTGCGAGCGTGTCCTTCCAGCCGAGATAGTCCCAGTAATCCACCGGCAGCGTCAGGGCAACGACACCCGGCTCACCCGCGAGTTCGCCAAGCAGTGCATCGGCCGGCGGGCACGAGGAGCAGCCCTGGCTGGTGAACAGCTCGACTACACTATGGATCGCCTGCTCGGCCCGGGCACGCTCCCAGCTGACGGCCGCGAGAACCATGGTTGCGAGGACGAGGCTGGCGGCCCAGCGCTTCATGAACACCGATCCCTTTTCCGAAGGGTCACAATGAAGCGCAAGCCGTGCCGTCGCGAAAGTCACTTTGCCTTGATCATGGGCGACGCTGGGCATCATCGCGCCGGAACCCGCCAGCGCCTGTGCATCCACAGCCACTGCTCCGGGTGCTCCCGCACCCAGCCTTCGACCACCGCCGTCATGACGGCCATGGCGCCCTCGACGTCGATTTCGCCTTTGGCGTCGCGCGGCAGATCGATGGGCGGTGTCAGCTCCAGGCGAAAGCGCAGGCCGGGGAGGCGGATCACCCGCACGCCATGCACCGGGCAGTCGAAGCGCCTGGCGAACTTGGCGAGGATCGGGTTGGTCTTGGCCGGGCGGCCGAAGAAGGGCACCGTGACGCCGCGGGTGAAGTGCTGGTCAATCAGCATGCCGAGATGGCCGCCGCGCTCGAGCACGCTCTGCATGGCGAAGGCCGCCCCCTGCCGCGCCGCCTCGAGCCCGCCCATGGTGCCGCTGCGTACCTCGTGCACCACGCGCGCGACAGCCGGCGTGTTGGGGGCGCGGAAGACCGCCGTCGCGTCGAGCCCATAGCGGGCGGCGCAGATGGCCGGCAGCTCCCAGTTGGCAAGATGGGCGGAGAAGATGATGCCCGGCTTGCCGTCGTCGCGCAGGGCCTCGAAATGCTCGATGCCGTCCACCTCCACCCGGGCGTCGGCCTTCGGGTTGAAATGGTCGTAGTCGAAGAGGACGTCGAGATGGGCATATTCGGCGCCCGTACGGCCGAGATTCTCCCATGCACCGCGCACGATGGCGCGGATTTCGTGTTCGCTCTTTTCAGGAAAGGCCGCGCGCGCATTGGCAAGCCCGATGCGGTGCACGGGCAGGAGAGGACCAATGGTTCGGGCGACGGCGCCGCCGAGATTGCTCGCCCGCTCGGGCCCGAGGAGGCGCAGGACGCCGAAGACGGCCCGCACGAGGCCCACCATCACGACCTCGGCGACGGCGAGCCCAGCGCGCTTGAGCGTTGAAGCCGGCCTCACGCGCCAGCCCCTTCGCCTGCCCTCAACCGGATCGATGCCATGCGCCGCGCTTTCGGCCACATCGTCAGAAGCGCACCAGGATCTTGCCGAAGACCTTGCGGCTCTCGAGCCGCTCCAGCCCCTGTGCGAAATGCTCGAGCGGGAAGACGGTGTCGATCACCGGCGTGAGGCCCGACGCCATTTTGTCGAGCGATTCGCGGATGTTGCGCATCGAGCAGCCGAAGGACCCGAAGATGCGATACTGCTGCTGGAAGAGCTGCATCAGGTTCATGGTCGTCGACACGCCCGAGGTTGAGCCGCAGGTGACGAGCCGGCCGCCGCGCTTGAGGCAGAGCAGCGAGCCGTTCCACGTGTCCGCGCCCACATGCTCGAAGACGACGTCGACGCCCTTGCGCTTGGTGAGGCGCCTGACCTCGCCCTCGAAGCGCTCGTTGCGGTAGTTGATGACGTGATCGGCCCCGAGCGCCTTCGCCTTCTCGCCCTTCTCGTCGTCGCCGACGGTGGTGTAGACCGTGCAGCCGATGGCCTTCGCCATCTTGATGGCGGCGGTGCCGATGCCCGAGCCGCCGGCGTGCACCAGCACGCTCTCGCCCGGCTCCAGCCGCGCATTGTCGAACAGCATGTGCTGCACGGTGCCGAAGGCGATCGGCGCGCAGGCCGCGTCCTCAAACGAGACCTCGTCCGGCACTTTCACCACAAGCCGCTGCGGCATGTTGACGAAATCGCAGGCAAAGCCGTCGACATGGAAGCCCATGATGCCGCCGACGTTCTCGCACAGGTTGTCGCGGCCCTCGACACAGGCCCGGCAGATACCGCAGGTGCGCGCGCCGTACAGGGCGACCTTGTCGCCGACGTCGACATGCGTCACGTCCTCGCCGATGGCGACGACTGCGCCGGCGGCCTCGGCTCCGACGACGAGCGGCATCTTGCGCTTGGCGAAGGCCATGCCGCGGAAACCCCACACGTCAATGTGGTTGAGCCCGACGGCATGGACGCGGACCTGCACCTCGCCGGGGCCGGGATGGGGCGGGTTCTCCATCTCCTCCAGCCTCAGGTCGCGGTCGCCGTGGAGCCTTAATGCGCGCATGAGCCTCGCCGTCTCTTCGAAATTCTGGTCTGGGGCGTGCCGCCTCAGCGGTGCACGCCGATCTGCGCGGTGAGCCCGCCGTCGATCGGCAGGACCGCCCCCGTGATATAGCCTGCCGGTTCCGAGAAAAGAAAGGCGACGAGGCCCGCGACCTCCTCCGGCCGGGCGAAGCGGCCGGTCGGGATCTGCTTTTCCATATTGGCGCGATAGGCGGCGTAGGGCGCCATCATGTCCGTGTCGATGAAGCCCGGCGCCACGTAGTTGACGGTGACGCCGCGCTTGGCGGTTTCCACGGCGAGCGTGCGGATGTAGCTGAGGAGCGCGCCCTTGGAGGCGGCATAGGCGGCATTGCCCGGGTTGCCCTGCAGGGCCGCCACGGAGCCGATGACGACGATGCGCCCGGCCCGCGCACGCAGCATGGTGCGCATCAGGCCCTTGGCGATCTGGGTCAGCGACCAGAAATTGACCTGCATCGCCGCTTCCGCCTTGTCCTGCGCCATCATGGCCGCGAGCGCGTCGTAGGACTGGCCGGCATTGTGCACGAGGCCGAAGTAGGCCGTCTCCTCGACGGCCGCGCAGAAGGCGTCGAGCGCCGCCCGGTCGGCGAGGTCAAGCGCGAGCGCCCGCACCGAGCGGCCGGGATGGGCTTGTTCGAGCTCCCCGGCGAGGGCCTCTGCCGCCTCGGCCGAAGCCCGGTAGGTGAAATCGACGTCGAAGCCCTGCGCCACGAGCGCGCGCACGATGGCCCCGCCGACGCCCTTGGCGCCGCCGGTGACGAGAACGCGCCTTGCGGGTTCGCCGCTCATGCCGGTTCCGCCGCGAAGACGAGGCAGGTGTTCTGCCCGCCGAAGCCGAAGGAGTTGGAGAGCACGCGGCCGACCCTTGCGTCCCGCGCCACGTTCGGCACCACGTCGAGCGGGATCGTCGGGTCGGGCACCTTGTAGTTGATGGTGGGCGGAATGCGCCCCTCGCCGATGGTCAGGAGCGAGAACACCGCCTCGATGGCGCCGGCCGCCGTCAGCGTGTGGCCGATCATCGACTTGTTGGACGAGATCGGCACCTCGCGCATGCGCTCACCCATGACGGCGAGGCAGCCCATCGATTCCATCTTGTCGTTCTCCGGCGTCGACGTGCCATGCGCGTTGATATAGTCGATGTCGTCCGGCGTCAGCCCCGCGTCCGCGATGGCTTCACGCATGGCGGCGATGGCGGGCGCCCCGTCCGGGCTCGAGCGCGTGCGGTGAAAGCCGTCGCCCTTCTCGCCGCAGCCGAGGACGAAGCCGAGGATCGTCGCCCCGCGCGCGAGCGCGTGGTCATAGTCCTCCAGCACCAGTGCCGCCGCGCCCTCGCCCATGACGAAGCCGTCGCGGTTCTTGGAGAACGGCTTGGCGGCCTCCTCCGGCGGGTCGTTCTGCGTCGAAAGCGCCGACAGCAGCGAGAAGCGGATGAGCGATTCCGGGTTCACCGAGCCGTCAGTGCCGATGGCGAGCGCCGCCGAAACCTCGCTGCGGCGGATCGCCTCGACGCCGAGCTGGATGGCGGTGGCACCCGACGAGCAGGCGGTCGACAGCGAGACGGGCGAGCCCTTGGTGCCGAAGCGGTCCTGGATGCGAGCTGCCACCGTGCCGAAGAGGAACAGTTCGTGCCAGGCTTTGAAACGGCCTGTCTCGGCGCCCGCCAGAAGCGTGCCGTAACTGGTCTCGCCATTGCGTTTGCCAGCCTGCGCCAGCGCCTCGCGCTGCGGCCATTCCATCTCCACGGGGGGGACGGCCATGAACAGGGCGCCGGGAAAATCGCCGGGTCGGCCGATGTCCGCTTGCGCGACCGCTTCCTTGGCGGCGCGCAGGGCGAGTTGCTCCGACAGCGCCGGCGCGCAGAACGGTTCGGCAGCCACGAAATCGACGGTGCCGGCGATCGTCGTGCGCAGGTTGTCGATGGCGAACCGGTTGATGCGGTGGATGCCTGAACGCCCGGCCGTCAGGGCCGTCCAGTTGTCGGTTTTGCCCTCGCCGAGCGAGGTGACGACTCCCATGCCCGTCACGACGACGAGGGGGCGCCCATGCTTGTCCCTGTGGGGCGTGGCCATTTCTGCCTCCGCTCAGATGCGCTCGATGAGGGCGAGGCCCTCGCCTCGGGCATGTCCGATGCTCGTCACCGCCGCCTGCCGCGCGTCGCCGCGCCTGACGAGGGCCGCTGCCAGCGCGACGCCGGCGGGGAACTGCGGCTCCAGCATGTTGCCGAAGAGGTCGCCCGTGGCGATGCGCCGCGTGCCGTCGGTGCGCCGGTCGAGCACCGCCTTCTCTTCCGCCGTGATGCCGGCGACGCCGGTGGCGCCCGAGACGACGAGGCCGCTCGCCGCGTCGAAGCCGCCGGCCCTTTCGAACAGGCCGTCGAGCGCCTCGCCCGCCGCGCCGGGCACGCGGCGCGCCTGATCGGCGCCCACATGCGCAAGCCGGGCGATGGCCGTTGCCCCGCGCGCTTCGGCATGGTCGCGCGCCTCAAGCACGAGGAAGGCTGCGCCGCTGCCGGGGATGAAACCGCCCTTCTCACCGCGCTCCCAGACGCTGGCGAAATGACCCTTCCACAGGAGGCCGGCCATCTCGTAGACGAGCAGCACGTCCGGCCGCTCGGCATTGTAGGAGCCGCCGACGAGGAAGATGTCGCCCTGGTTCGCGGCGATGCGCGCCTTGGCGATCCGCAAGGCATCGACGCCGGCTTGCTCCTCGCCCATGAAGGTGCGCGTTGCGCCGGTCACCCCGTGCACGATGGAGATGTTGCCGGCGAGGAGGTTTGACAGCTGGGCGAGGAAGAGCGTGGGCCGGAGATCGCTCATCAGCCGCTCGTTAAGAAAGGCGCCAGGATCGGCCGCCTCGGGCAGGCCGGTGAGCACCTGGCCGTCCACCTGATAGTCGCGCTCGCCGCCGCCGGCCGCGCAGACGAGGTGGAGCTTGCCGAGGAGCGCCTTGTCCTCCTTGATGCCGGCATCGTCCAGGGCGAGCCCCGCCGCATAGACGCCGAGCTTCTGCCAGACTTCCATCTGCCGCTGGTCGGACTTCTTCGGGATCTGCCGCTCCCATTCGAGCGGCACGACCGGATGCACCAGATGCGGCTTGAAGCGCTCGGCCTCGACGGTCCCCGGGCGGCCGGCATCGACGGCGGCGAGATGCGCCTCGATGCCTTCGCCGAGATTGGAGACGATGCCGATGCCGGTGATGAAGACCTCGCGCGTCATGTCATGCCTCCGGGACGGGCGCGTCGAGCGCAAGGCCGAGTCCAAGGGCCTGTTCCCGCATGCGGTCCGACAGCCCCGCAGGGAAGGGCAGCATGCGGAACATGAGCTCGGCGTCGCAGATGCCTTTGCCGGCGCTCGAAATCTTCGCTCTGGTCACGGCGTAGCCGGAACCCTGGTGGATGCGTCTGGCCTCGATGACGAGCGGCGCGCCCGGCCCGACGAACGAACGGAACTTCGCCTTCTCGACGCCGGCGAGGAAGGGCATATGCGTGAAGCGCGTCAGCGCCAGGATGAGATAGCCCGAGGCCTGCGCCATGGTCTCGGTGAGGAGCACACCCGGCATCAGCGGGTGATCCGGAAAATGCCCCTCGAAGACGGGGCTTGCCATCGGCACCGTCGAATGGGCTTCGAGCCGCTCGCCCGCCTCCTCGAAGAGGGCGACACGGTCGATCATCTGGAAGTATTCGAGGCGCATGGGCTCTTCGGGATCTGCCGGCCCGACGCCGCGGTGAAAGGCCGCACCGCCGGTGAAAAGACGTTTTCAGGCGTGCGTCAGGCCTTGGCGGCGACGAGCTCGTCGATACGTGCGCACAGGTTCTTGAGCACGAAATATTCCTCGGCGGGCACCTTGCCTTCGTTGACTTCCTGCGTCCACGTCTCGAGCGGCAGCTTGATGCCGAAGGCCTTGTCGATGGCGAAGGCGATGTCGAGAAAGGCGAGCGAGTCGACACCGAGATCGTCGATCGCGTGGCTCTCGGGCGTGATCTGTTCGCGGGGGATGTCGCACGTCTCCGAGATGATGCCGGCGACGGTCTCGAAAGTGGAAGCCATCGCTTCTCTCTCCTGTCTGTTTGCGGCGGGGCGGAGCAGCGGTCGCGGATGGGCGCCCCGTCATCCGCTGAACGCAGGTTCCGTTGAAAGCGGTTCCCTATACATGAGCGCCGGCGGTTGTCCAACCGCCGGCGTCGTTGTTCTCCATAAACCCGCTGCCGGTGCCTGCGCAAGCGCCGGCCTGCCGGCTCGGATCAGGCCGCGAGCTGGCGCAGCACGTAGTGCAGGATGCCGCGGTTCCTGAAGTACTCCAGCTCGTCGAGGGTGTCGATGCGGCACAGCAGCGGCACCGTCTTGACCGTGCCATCGGCGAAGGTGATCTCGGCTTCCAGCCTCTGGCGCGGCTTGAGGCCGGCCGAGATGCCGCGGATGGTCACCGTCTCGTCGCCCTTGAGGCCGAGAGTCTGCCAGGACGTTCCTTCCTCGAAGACGAGCGGCAGGACGCCCATGCCCACGAGGTTGGAGCGGTGGATTCGCTCGAAGCTCTGGGCGATCACGGCGCGCACGCCGAGGAGGTTGGTGCCCTTGGCCGCCCAGTCGCGCGACGAGCCGGTGCCGTATTCGCGGCCGGCGAAGACCACGAGCGGTACGCCTTCGGCCTTGTACTTCATGGCCGCGTCGTAGATCGGCAGACGCTCGCCGTCCGGCCAGTGGAGGGTGTAACCGCCCTCGACGACATTGCCGGCCTCGTCCTTCACCATCTGGTTCTTGATGCGGATGTTGGCGAAGGTGCCCCGCATCATGACCTCGTGGTTGCCGCGGCGCGTGCCGTACTGATTGAAGTCGGCGACCGCGACACCATGATCGATCAGGTACTTGCCGGCCGGGCTCGCCGCCTTGATGGAGCCTGCGGGCGAGATGTGGTCGGTTGTGATCGAATCGAGGAAGAGGCCGAGCACCCGCGCCCCGATGATGTCGCTCGTCGCCTCGGGCGTCTTGCCCATGCCAACGAAATAGGGCGGGTTGGCGACATAGGTCGACTGGCTGTCCCAGGCATAGGTCTGCCCGGCCGGCGCGTCGATCTTCTGCCAGTTCTCGTCACCCTTGAAGACGTCCGCATATTTCGTGCGAAACATTTCGTTGGTGATGTAGGCGTCGATGAACCCCTGGATCTCCTTCGGTGACGGCCAGATGTCCTTGAGGTAGACTGGCTTGCCGTCCGAGCCGGTGCCGAGCGGCTCGGTGGTGAGGTCGACCTGCATGGAGCCGGCAATCGCATAGGCGACGACGAGCGGCGGCGAGGCAAGATAGTTCGCCTTCACGTCCGGATTGACGCGGCCCTCGAAGTTGCGGTTGCCGGAGAGCACCGCCGCGGCGACGAGATCAGCCTCGTTGATGGTCTTCGAGATCGGCGCTTCCAGCGGGCCCGAGTTGCCGATGCAGGTCGTGCATCCGAAGCCGACGAGATTGAAGCCCATGGCGTCGAGATCCCCCTGCAGGCCTGACTTGGCGAGATACTCGGCCACCACCTGCGAGCCGGGTGCGAGCGAGGTCTTCACCCACGGCTTCGGCTTCAGGCCCTTCTCCTTCGCCTTGCGGGCGAGAAGCCCGGCGCCGATCAGCACGCTCGGGTTCGAGGTATTGGTGCAGGAGGTGATCGCCGCGATCACAACGGCGCCGTGGCCAAGCGCGAAGCTGTCGCCGCGCGTGTTCGAGGATGGTGCTGTCTTGCCCGCTTCGCCCGGCTTCTTGAACTCGTTCTCGAGCGAGGTGAGGAAGCCGGCCTTGGCGTCGGCCAGCGTCACGCGGTCCTGCGGGCGCTTGGGGCCGGCGAGCGAGGGGACGACGTCGTCGAGGTCGAGCTCGAGCGTGTCGGTGAAGACCGGATCGGGTGTGCCGTCCTCGCGGAACATGCCCTGCACCTTGGCATATTCGCCGACAAGGGCGATGCGCTCGGCGTCACGGCCGGTCTTGTCGAGATAGCGCAGTGTCTCGGCGTCGACCGGGAAGAAGCCGCAGGTCGCGCCATATTCCGGCGCCATGTTGGCGATGGTCGCCTTGTCCTCGAGCGTCATGTGCGCGAGGCCGGGGCCGTAGAACTCGACGAACTTGCCGACGACGCCCTTCTTGCGCAGCATCTGGGTGACGGTGAGCACGAGGTCTGTCGCCGTCACGCCCTCCTTGAGGCGGCCGGTGAGCTTGAAACCGATGACCTCCGGCAGCAGCATGGACAGTGGCTGGCCGAGCATGGCCGCCTCTGCCTCGATGCCGCCAACGCCCCAGCCGAGTACGCCGAGGCCATTGACCATCGTGGTATGCGAATCGGTGCCGACGAGCGTGTCGGGATAGGCCGTCGTCTCGCCGCCCTCGCTCCTCGTCCAGACGGTCTGGGCGAGATATTCGAGGTTCACCTGGTGGCAGATGCCGGTGCCGGGCGGCACCACGCGGAAGTTGTCGAAGGCGCTCTGGCCCCACTTCAGGAAGCGGTAGCGTTCCTGGTTCTGCTCATATTCGCGGGCGACGTTCTGGGCGAGCGAGGAGGACGAGCCGAAGAAGTCGACGACCACCGAATGGTCGATGACGAGGTCCACGGGCACGAGCGGGTTGATGCGCGTCGGGTCGCCGCCGAGCTGCTTCATGGCGTCGCGCATGGCCGCAAGATCCACCACCGCCGGCACGCCGGTGAAATCCTGCATCAGCACGCGCGCCGGGCGGAAGGCGATTTCGCGCCCCGCGGCGCCCTTGTTGACGAGCCACTCCTTGACGGCGACGATGTCGTCCTTCGTCACCGAGCGGCCGTCCTCGAAGCGCAGCAGGTTCTCGAGCAGCACCTTCATCGAGAAGGGCAGGCGCGAGATGCCGTCGAGGCCGTTCTTTTCCGCTTCCGCCAGGGAGTAGTAGGTATAGGTCTTGCCGCCGACGGAAAGCGTCTTGCGGCTCTTGAAACTGTCGATGGTCGTCACGGCTGGGATCCTCACATCACGATGATCGAACTAGAGGTTCGTTCGGCCGATGCGCGAAGTGCGCGCGCCGCTCCGGGGGCGCCCGGGGATCCACGCGACGAGGCGCGCGGCGCAGCCACGGGTCATATAGAGAATTTTCCTGCGTTCCGCTACACGGACGACAATCATTCTAAAGAAGGCAGGCATGCGAGAGGGGCGGGCTCATGCGCATTTCGGTTGAAGGGCTCGCCTGCCGGCGCGGGGAACGTCTTCTGTTCCGGGACCTTTCTTTCGCGCTGGCGAGCGGCGAGGCGCTCGTCGTCACCGGTCGCAACGGCGCCGGCAAGTCGAGCCTCATCGCCATGCTCGCCGGCCGCCTCACGCCGGCGGCGGGAGAGATCCGCGCCGAGGGCATCGGTGAGGCGACGCTCGCCGAGGTCGCCAACCACGTCGGTCACAAGGAAGGGCTGAAGGCGTCGCTGACGGCCGAGGAGAACCTCGCCTTCGCCGGCGCCATGCTCGGCCGGCCGCGGCTCTCCCCGCGCGAAGCGCTCGCGCGCGTCGGCCTCGCCCGCGCCGCGGACCTGCCGGCGGGCTATCTCTCCGCCGGGCAGCGGCGGCGCGTCGCGCTCGCCCGCCTTTTCGTCTCCCGTCGCCCGCTGTGGCTCCTCGACGAGCCAACCTCGGCCCTCGATGCGGCCTCGCAGGCCCGGCTCGCCGAGGTCATGCAGGGCCATCTGGCGGAGGGCGGCCTCATCATCGCCGCAACCCACGCGCCGCTTGGGCTCGAGGGGACGAAGACGCTGAGCATCGACGCGCATGTGCCCGGCGTCGACATGCCCGGCGGGGCAGAGGGGGAGCGGGCATGAGGATGGAGAACACGGTCTTTCGGCCAGGCGCGCCTCTCTCCTCCGCGCAAGGGGGAGGGGCTGGACCATGCCGCCTTCCTAAAAAACCAAGCGCCCTGACATGACCCGCGCCTTCCTCGCTCTCGTCCTGAGGGACCTAAGGCTGGCGGCCCGTGTCGGCGGCAGCGGCGCCATGGGGCTCGTCTTCTTCCTGATGCTCGTCGCCGTGGTGCCCTTCGCGCTCGGGCCGGACCTCAATCTCCTTGCCCGCATCGGCCCGGCCCTCCTGTGGTTCTCGGCCGTGCTTGCGACGCTCATCGGGCTCGACCGGCTGTTCCAAACCGACGTCGAGGATGGCGCCATCGATCTCATCCTGTCGAGCGATACGCCGCTCGAGGTGCTGGTGGCGGCGAAGGGCGTGGCGCACTGGCTGACCACCGGCCTGCCGCTCGCGCTCTGCGCGCCCCTCTTCGGCCTGCTGCTGGCGCTGACGCCCGGGGCGATGCTTTCCGTCGCGGCGACGCTCGTCGTCGGCACGCCGGCGCTGACCTTCATCGGCGCCGTCGGCGCGGCGCTCACGGCCTCGCTCGGGCGCGGCGGGCTGCTGCTCGCCATCCTGGTCATGCCGCTGATGGTGCCCACCCTCATCTTCGGCGTCTCCGCCGCCAGCGCCGCGACGGCTGGCACCATCGCCTTCCTCACCCCCTTCCTGATCCTTGCGGCCTTGTCTCTTGTCGCGATCGTGATCGGCACCTTCGCCGCCGCCGCCGCCCTGCGGCAAAGCGCGTGACGAAGCGCCCAATTGCAGCCACGATCGCGCGACGTTAGATCAGGCCCAAGATTCCTCGAAACCTGGAACGAACGACCGCGTGCCGCGCCTCTCGAGCCTCTGGAACCTCGCCAATCCGACGCGCTTTCTCGGCCTCGCCGACAGGCTGCTGCCGTGGCTCGCCGCGCTCGCGTCCGCGCTGCTCGGGGTCGGGCTCTACCTGTCGTTCTTCGTCGCGCCGCCGGACTACCAGCAGGGCGAGACGGTGCGCATCATGTTCATCCACGTGCCGGCCGCCTGGCTCGGCCTGTTCATGTACGTGATGATGAGCGCCTCGGCGCTCGGCACGCTCGTGTGGCGCCACCCGCTCGCCGACGTCGCGCAGAAGGCCGCCGCGCCCATCGGCGCCGCCTTCACCTTCGTCTGTCTTGTCACGGGCTCGCTCTGGGGTAAGCCGATGTGGGGCACGTGGTGGGTGTGGGACGCGCGGCTCACCTCCGTCCTCGTGCTCTTCCTCATGTATCTCGGGATCATGGCCCTGTGGCGGGCGGTGGACGATCCCGGTCGCGCCGCGCGCGCCGTCGCCGTGCTGACGCTCGTCGGCGTGGTCAACATCCCGATCATCAAGTTCTCGGTGGACTGGTGGAGCACGCTGCACCAGCCGGCGGCCGTCTTCCGCATCGACGGGCCGACCATTCATCCCTCGATGCTGTGGCCGCTCCTCGTCATGGCCCTTGGCTGCACGGTGCTCGCCATAGCCCTGCATGTCGCCGGCATGCGCAACGAGATCCTGCGCCGGCGCGTGCGCAGCCTGCGGCTGATGGAGGCCGAGCGCCTCGACGCCGGCGCCGAGACGGCTGCGGGAGCCGCCCGATGAGCGATCCCCACGCCGGCTTCATCATCGCGAGCTATGCCTTCACTGCGCTCGTCATCGGCGGGCTCGTGCTGCGCGCCATTATCGACCATCGTGCTCAGCGGCGCGCGCTCAAGCAGCTCGAGGCGCGCGGCGTGCGCCGCCGGTCCGCACGGCAGGAGGCCGCCCCATGAGTCAGCAGCAGAACGGCCTCGCGGCAGATGACGATGCGGGTTCGCCCGAGATGCGCCGTCGCCGGCTCATCCTTCTCCTCCCGCTCGGAATCTTCCTGTTGCTTGCCGCGCTCTTTCTCGTGCGGCTCTTCGTGGGCGATCCCTCACGCGTTCCCTCGGCGCTCATCGGCCGTCCCGTGCCGGCCTTCGCCCTGCCGCCGCTCGAAGGACTGTCGGGGCCGGGCGGTGCGCCGGTCCCGGGCTTCTCCGATGCGGACCTGAAGCGGGGCGAGGTCACCATCGTCAACGTCTGGGCCTCCTGGTGCGCGCCCTGCCGGCAGGAGCATCCCCTGCTGATGGAGCTTGCGGCCCAGCCGGGCGTGCGCCTCCTCGGTCTCAACTACAAGGACAATCCCGAGAACGCCCGCCGCTTCCTTGGCGCCCTCGGCAATCCCTTTGGCGCGGTCGGTATTGACGAGAGCGGCCGCGCCGCCATCGATTGGGGAGTCTACGGCGTGCCCGAGACCTTCATCGTCGGGCCCGACGGCACCATCAGGCACAAGCACATCGGCCCGTTGACGCCGGACAGCCTGAACGGCACTTTCCTGCCGGCACTGAGAGCGGCGCAGCAACGCTAGGGGGATCGATGGCGCCAGCCCTTCCGGCGAATGGCAGCGAGCGCCTGCTGCTAGAGGCCGACCTGTCGGCCGAACGGGCAGCGAGCGTGGTGCGCATGGCCATCGCGGTCGCGCTCCTCGTGACCGTGGAGGTTGTCCTCAAGCGCAGCAACGACATCTCGCTGCTCGATCTTACGGAGGCGCGCAACCAGGCGCGGGCGACGCTTGGCCTCCTCTTCTTCGCGGGCCTTGCGGTCTATCTGCTCGTGAAGTTCGGCCGCTGGCGGCCATGGATGGCCTATGTGACGGTGACGGTCGACATCGCCGTCCTCACCGGCAGCCTTCTCGCCGACCTGCGCGACCTGCGCCTGCCCGTCGCGTTCATGAGCATGTTTCCGGTGGTCGGAGTGTTTCCGCTGCTGCTTGCGGTCAGTGCCCTGCGCATCCGTCCCTGGGTGCAGCTCTATGCCCTGTGCCTGACCCTCGTCGGTTTGGCACTGGTCGCCTGCTTGGGGGGATGGGGCTCGAACCTCGCTCCGGAGACCTTCCTGCGCGATGCGGAGATGTTCTATTCCGTACCGGCGAACACGGCCCGTGCCGCGATGCTCGCGCTCGGCGGGGCGGTGCTCGTGCTTGGCGCCGTGCGCGGCCGGCGCCTGCTCAACCGGGCGGTGGCCGAGACGACACGCCGGCTGAATCTCGCGCGCTATCTCCCCGCCGAGCTTCTGCCCGTGCTGTCGAGCGACAACATCGAGGACCTGCGGATAGGACGCCGCGCCGAAGTGGCGCTCGTCTTCATCGACATCCGCGGCTCGACCGCCATGGGCGAGGCGATGAGCCCAGCGGCACTCACCGGCTTCATCGGCGCCTTCCGCGCCCGCGTCACGCGGGCGGCGCGCCAGCACGGCGGTGTCATCGACAAGTTCATCGGCGACGGCGCCTTCATCATCTTCGGTCTGCCGCAGACGAGCGGCGACGATGCGGCCCGGGCGCTTGCCTTCTGCCGCTCGATGCTTGCCTCGGTCGACGAGTGGAACGGGCTGCGCAAGGCAACCGGTGCCGTGCCGGTAGCGGTGGGCATCGGCGTTCACTTCGGCACGGCCTTCGTCGGCGCCATCGGCGACGAGCAGCGCCTCGAATTCACCGTCATGGGCGATGCCGTCAACGTCGCGGCCCGACTCGAGGACGCGACTAAGGCCCTCGAGGTACCGCTGGTCGCCTCGGGCGACGTCCTCAGGGCGGCGGGCGAGGATCCTGAGCGCGCCGGCTCGCATTGGCGAAGCCTTGGAACGCAGACCCTGCGCGGGCGCAACGAGGCGATGCCGATCTACACGCTGGAGAATGACGCCGTTTGAGCCTGTGGCTCAGGACTTGGTGCCCTCGTCCGTCGCCGGACTGTGGCGCATGATGAGCGGCGTTTGCGCGAGCGCGAAGGCAAGCGTGATGGGCATCACGCCGAAGACCTTGAAGTTCACCCAGAAGTCCGTCGTCTGCGTGCGCCAGACGACCTCGTTCAGCAGCGCGAGAAAGAAGAAGAACAGGCCCCAGCGCAGGGTCAGCTTGCGCCAGCCTTCGGCGTCGAGCTCGAAGACGCTGTCGAGCACGAAGCCGAGCAGCGACTTGCCGAACAGAAGCCCGCCGAGCAGGACCGAGCCAAACAGCGCGTTGACGATGGTGGGCTTGAGCTTGATGAACAACTCGTCGTGCAGGACGAGCGTCAGCGTACCGAAAACGAGGACGACGATGCCGGAGACGAGCGGCATGATCGGCAGCTTGCCGACGAGCCGGTAATGGATGGCGAGCGCCACCAGTGTCGCGAGCATGAAGACCGCCGTCGCCGTGAAGATGCCGGCCTGGCCGCCTGCCAGGATCGAGGCCGGCACGAGCGGCTGCATGAGCGGCGCGAACAGCCCCGGGCGGGTGTTGGCGAGGAAGAACAGTCCGAGCGGCCCAAGCTCCAGCGCGAGCTTGATGAGCGGCGGCAGGTGCTGGCCCTTCGGGTCGCTTTCCACAAGTTCCTTCGACATGCTCTTATGCTTCCAATCCGGCGATGGCGCGGGCGAAATCGCGTGCCGTGAAGGGTTCGAGGTCCTCGACGCCCTCGCCGACGCCGATGAAATGCACGGGCAGGCCGAATTTGGCGGCGATGGAGACGAGGATGCCGCCGCGCGCCGTGCCGTCGAGCTTGGTCATGACGAGACCCGTGACGCCGGCCGTCTTGCCGAAGATCTCGACCTGGTTCACCGCGTTCTGGCCGGTCGTGGCGTCGAGCACGAGGAGCACCGCGTGCGGCGCCGTCTCGTCGAGTTTCTTCATCACCCGCACCACCTTCTCGAGTTCGGCCATAAGGCTGGCCTTGTTCTGCAGCCGCCCGGCGGTGTCGACGAGCACGACGTCCGTGCCGCTCGCGCGCGCCTCGCTGAGGGCGTCGAAGGCGAGACCGGCCGCGTCCGCCCCCTGCTCGCGTGCGATCACAGCCGCGCCGGTGCGCTCGCCCCACACCTTGAGCTGTTCGATGGCCGCGGCGCGGAAGGTGTCGCCCGCCGCCAGCATGACCTTGCGCCCCTCGGCGCGGAACTTCGCCGCGAGCTTGCCGATGGTGGTCGTCTTGCCCGAGCCGTTGACCCCCACCATGAGGATGACGAAGGGCTTCCTGCCGGCGTCGACGGCAAGCGGATGCGCCACGGGGGCGAGCACCGCCTCCACCTCGCGCGCCAGCACGGCCTTGACCTCCTCGGGGTCGATGGCCTTGTCGTAGCGCCCCTCGGCGATCGAGCGGGTGATGCGCGCCGCTGTCTCGATGCCGAGGTCGGCCTGGATCAGGATGTCCTCGAGGTCGTCGATGGTCGCGGCGTCGAGGCGGCGCTTGGAGAAGAGCTCGGTGATGCCGAGGCCGAGCGAGGACGAGGTGCGCGCCAGCCCCTCCTTCAGCCGCTGCCACCAGCTGCGCCGGGGCGCGGGCTGGGGAGTGGCCTCGGGCGACGTTTGGGGCACTGCCTGGGGCGGGGCCTCCTGCGGCGGTGATGGCGGCTGCGGCGCCTCGGCTTCGGAAGGCGGCGCCTGCGGCTCCGGCTGGGCGGTCTCGCCGCGCCGGAAGAGCCGGGCCAGCATCCCGCGCTTGTCCTTGTCGCCGTCGCTCATCGGTCCTCGCGTTCTTTTCCCTTGCCCTCGGCCTGCCCCCTCGATAGCCCGAAGCGCATGAACGAGAAAGAGTTGCCGTTCGATATAGTGTCGCGCCTCCTCTATCGCGACGCGCTGATGCTGGTGATCGACAAGCCGGCGGGCATGCCCGTTCATCCCGGCCCGCGCAGCGGCACGGCGACGAGCGACGAGACGCTGAGCGACCATCTCGACGCATTGCGCTTCGGCCTGCCGCGGCAGCCCGAGCTCGCCCACCGGCTCGACCGCGACACCTCCGGCTGCCTCGTGCTCGGCCGCCATCGCAAGGCGCTCGACAAGCTGGGACGCCTGTTCCAGTCGGGCAAGGTCGAGAAGACCTACTGGGCCATCGTCGAGGGCGGGCCGGGCGACGAGGAGGGCGAGATCGACATGCCGCTCGCCCCGCGCGATCCCGCGCGGGGCTGGTGGATGAAGGTGGATGCTGCCGGCCAGCCGGCGCTGACGCGCTGGCGCGTCCTCGGGCGCGGGGAGGGCGTCAGCTGGCTCGCCCTGATGCCGGTGACCGGCCGCACCCATCAGCTGCGTGTCCATTGCGCCGCGGCGGGCTTCCCTATCCTCGGCGACACCATCTACGGCCATGCCCCGCGCAGAGGCGGGCCGGGGCTGCACTTGCATGCCGCCGCGCTCGCCATCCCGCTCTATCCCAGCCGCGAGGCGGTACGGGTCGCAGCCCCCGCGCCGCCGCACATGCGCGCCGCCCTCGACGCGACCGGTTGGTGCGAGGCAACGCCCGCGCATGCGACAGCCGGGCGCTGAGCGTGATTCGCTGTCCGCGTGGCGATCGTGCCTCTTCCTGCCATAGGGCCTGAGATATCTGCATGCCATCGTCTGTCATATCAATAGCAATCTTTCAGTCGTCGCAAGCTTCATCAATAATATTCAATCGATATTTTGCTTTCAGCGCAATTGATGTGGCGCTCCGGCGCTTCTTATTTATCCAGTAAAGACGGACGCGTATACAGATTGTGCGGGCGCTTCCGGTCAGGGGCGCTTCGGGCCGGGGGGCGGCGGTCCTTCCACCTTCCCCCACGGTGTGCCGCAGCACGCCGCCCCCCGGCTCCGCACCTGGCGGCTGCGCGATCGCCGCATCCGCCTGATGTCGTCCGCTGCGGCGGACTGTCCTAGGGACGCGAGCCGATGAGTGAGCCGCGCAGCGAACTGGCGACTGCATTTCGGCGACTGCGTTGGGTTTTCGGAGGTCTTGCCCTCATCTCTGGCGTGATCAATTGCCTCGCGCTGTCCGGCTCCATTTTCATGCTGCAGGTCTACGACCGGGTGCTGTCGAGCCGCAGCGAGCCGACCCTGGCCGCATTGTGCGTACTCGTCGTGCTCCTCTTCGGCTTCCAGGGGGGGCTCGAGGCGGTGCGCAGCCGGGTGCTGGGGCGGATCGCCAGCCACCTTCACGCCGAACTCGCTCCCCGCGTCTTCCGCTGCGTGCTGGCGCTGCCGCTCAGGAGTGCGCTTCAGGACGACGGTCTCACCCCGGTGCGCGACCTCGACACGCTGCGCAGTTTCGTAGCAGGGCCCGGCCTCTCGGCCTTCTTCGACTTGCCGTGGATGCCGCTCTACATGCTCTTCGTCTTTGTTCTGCATCCCTTCCTCGGTCTCCTCGCGACTGCGGGTGCCTTGGTGCTCGTCGGCCTGACCGTGGCGGCCGAGATCCTCTCGCGCCGGCCCCAGCGCGTGCTGGCTGTGCAGAATGTGCAACGTATCAACCTCGGCCTCGCCGGTCGCCGCAATGCCGAGGTGCTGCGCGCCATGGGCTTTGGAGAACGGCTCACGGCGCGCTGGCTGGGCCTCAATCAGGCCTTTCTCGCCGAGCAGCGGCGGGCAGGCGACATCGTCGGCGGGCTCGGCGCCGCTTCCCGCGTCCTGCGGCTCCTGCTGCAGTCGCTCATTCTCGCACTCGGCGCATGGCTGACCATTCGCGGCGAGGTGACCGCAGGGGCCATCATCGCCGCCTCGATCGCCGCGACCCGGGCGCTCGCGCCGGTGGAACTGGTCATCGGGCAATGGAAGTCCTTCGTCGCCGCACGCGACAGCTGGCACCGGCTCGCCAGCTTGCTCAAGGCGATACCGCCGGCGGCGCGACGGCTCGACCTGCCGGCGCCCGTCGCCAGCCTTGCCGTCGAGCAACTCTCGGTCGCAGTGCCGGGCCAGCGCCGGCCGAGCGTTCGCAACGTCTCCTTCGGGCTGCAGGCGGGGCAGGCGCTCTGCATCATCGGCCCAAGCGCCGCCGGCAAGTCATCCCTCGCGCGGGGCCTCGTCGGCGTCTGGCCGCTCGCCTCGGGCACGGTGCGTCTCGACGGCGCCGCCCTTGACCAGTGGGACGAGACCGTCCTCGGCCGCCACATCGGCTATCTGCCCCAGGACGTGGAGCTGTTCGCCGGCACCATCGCCGCCAACATTGCCCGATTCGAGGACGAGCCGGATGCCCAGGCGGTGATCGCCGCGGCCATGGCGGCCGGTGTGCACGAGATGATCCTGCGTCTGCCGGACGGTTATGAGACGCAGATCGGTGAGCGCGGCGAGGCGTTGTCGGCGGGCCAGCGCCAGCGCCTGGCGCTGGCCCGGGCGCTCTATCGCGATCCCTTCTTCGTGGTCCTCGACGAGCCCAACTCCAACCTCGATTCGGAAGGTGAGACGGCGCTGACGGAAGCCATCCATGGTGTGCGTGCCCGCGGCGGCATCGTCGTCGTGGTGGCGCACCGCCCGGCCGTGCTCGCGGGCGTCGACCTGATCGCCATCCTGCGCGACGGAGCGCTGCAGGCCTTCGGCCCGCACCAGGAGGTGCTGCGCCGCATGCGCGGGCAATCGGGGCCCGTCCGAAGCTCCGCACCGCTGGCCGTCGTCGAGGAAAACAAAGCGGGTGCCCAATGAGCGCATGGTTTCCACCCGGAGGCTGCGACGCGCGCTCGATCCGGCGCAATATGGCGCTCGGCCTCGCAATGTCCTTCCTGCTGCTCGGCACGATCGGCGGCTGGGCATCGGTGGCGCAACTGGCCGGTGCCGTCATCGCTCCCGGCCTCCTCGTCGTCGAATCCAACGTCAAGCGCGTACAGCATCCCACCGGCGGCGTCCTCGGCCAGCTCAATGTCAGGGAAGGCGACGTGGTGCGGGCTGGCGACGTCTTGGCGCGGCTCGATGCCACCCTTGCCAGGGCCAGTCTGCAACTCGTCTCCAAGCAGCTCGACCAGGCGGCCGGCCGCGTCGCACGGCTCATCGCCGAGCGTGACGGCCTGTCGGAGATCGTCTTCCCCGCCGGCCTGGTCGCCAGGGCCGGCACGGACGACGAGGCCGCTGCGGTCATCGATGGCGAAAGCCGCCTCTTCAGGGCCCGACGGATGGCGATGGAGGGTCAGAAAGCGCAGCTGCGCGAGCGCATCTTGCAGTCGCGGCGCGAGATCGATGGCCTCGATGCCCAGCAGACGGCAAAGGGCCGGGAGATCGCACTGATCGAGGATGAACTCGCCGGTGTGCTGGCGCTGTTCGAGCGTAACCTCGTCCAGATCAACCGACTCAAGCATCTGCAGCGGGAGGCCGCGCGCCTCGGCGGCGAGCGTGGCCAGATCGTCGCCGCCATCGCCCAGGTCCGGGGGCGCATCGCCGAGACGGAACTGCAGATCATCCAGCTCGACCAGAACCGCCGGACCGAAGTGATGCAGGAGCTGCGGGACTACGAGGCCCGAATCGGCGAATATGTCGAACGCAGGACGGCAGCGCAGGATCAGCTCGCGCGGATCGACATCCGCGCCCCGCAGGACGGCATCGTCCATCAGCTCGATGTACACACGGTTGGCGGGGTTGTCAGCGCGGGGCAGGTCATGATGCTTATCGTCCCGCGCAGCGACGAACTCGTCGTCGAGGCCCGGGTTTCGCCGGGCGACATCGACCAGGTGACGCCGGACCAGATGGCCGTGGTGCGCTTCTCGGCCTTCAGCCAGCGCACCACACCTGAACTCGCCGGCATCGTCACCAGTGTCGCGCCCGACCTCCTCACGGTCGCGGCGACGGGTGAAGCGTTCTACAAGGTCCGGATCCACATCGCGCCGGATGAACTCGCCCGCCTGCGCGGTCTCAGGCTCCTCCCGGGCATGCCGGTCGAGGTCCATATCCGCACCGGCTCGCGCTCGGCTCTCTCCTACATGCTGAAACCGCTGACGGACCAGCTGGCGCGCGCCTTCCGGGAGGAGTGACGCGCGCCCGCGCTGGGCTCAGCCGTTGGCGATGTACTGACCGCCGTTGATGGTCAGTACCGAACCGGTTGCGAAGGCTGCGGCATCGGAGGCGAGATAGACCACCGCGGCGGCGATTTCCTCGGCGCGGCCGAGACGGCCGACGGGGATGCCGGCGATGATTTTCTTCAGCACATCCTCAGGCACCGCCGCCACCATGTCGGTGTCGATGTAGCCGGGGCAGATGCAGTTGACGGTGACGCCCTTGGCGGCGTTTTCCTGCGCCAGCGCCTTGGTGAAGCCGATGACGCCAGCCTTGGCGGCGGAATAGTTGGTCTGTCCCATCTGGCCCTTCTGGCCGTTGATGGACGAGATGTTGATGATGCGGCCGAAGCCGCGCTCGCGCATGCCTTCGATCACCGGCCGGGTCATCGTGAACATCGAATCGAGGTTGGTACGGATCACCGCCTGCCACTGCTCGAGGTTCATACGGTGGAACATGCCGTCGCGGGTGATGCCGGCATTGTTGACGAGGACGTCCACCGGCCCGAGATCGGCCGCGACGCGCGCCAGCCCGTCGGCGCAGGCGCTGGCATCGCTCACGTCCCACTTGTAGACGGAGATGCCGGTCTCACTCTTGAAGCGGGCGGCGGCCTCGTCGTTGCCTGCATAGTTGGCGGCCACCGTGTGCCCCGCCGCTTTCAGGGCGCGCGCGATCGCGGCGCCGATACCGCGCGTGCCACCTGTGACGACTGCAACTCGTGCCATGTTTCTCTCCCTCTGGCCGTTATCGTTGTCGGGAAGGGGTGAGGCCGCCGCCGGAAAGCCCCTTCGGGTCCGTCTTCAGCGCTCCACGCACATGGCGACTCCCATGCCGCCGCCGATGCACAGTGTCGCGAGGCCCTTCTTGGCGTCGCGCCGACCCATCTCGTGCAGCAGGGTCGTCAGGATGCGCGCGCCGGAAGCACCGATGGGATGGCCGATGGCGATGGCACCGCCATTGACGTTCACGATGTCGGGGTTCCAGCCCATGTCCTTATTGACGGCCAGCGCCTGGGCGGCGAAGGCCTCGTTGGCTTCGACGAGGTCGAGATCCTGCACCTTCCAGCCCGCCTTCTCGAGCGCCTTGCGCGAGGCCGGGATCGGGCCCGAGCCCATGACGGCCGGCTCGACGCCTGCCGTTGCCCAGGAGGCGATGCGGGCGATCGGCTTGAGGCCGCGCCGCTCGGCTTCCGTCGCCGTCATCAGCACGAGTGCCGCCGCCCCGTCGTTGAGGCCGGAGGCGTTGCCAGCCGTCACCGTGCCGTCCTTCTGAAAGGCGGGCCGCAGCTTGGCGACCGCATCGAGCGTCGCTCCGTCGCGGATGTACTCGTCTGTGTCGACAACGACGTCACCCTTGCGCGAGGCGACCGTCACGGGCGTGATCTCCTCCGCGAAGCGGCCGGCCTTCTTGGCGGCTTCGGCCTTGTTCTGGGAGGCGACCGCGAAGGCGTCCTGCTCCTCGCGGCTGATCTGCCATTTCTGGGCCACGTTCTCCGCAGTCACGCCCATGTGGTAACCATGGAAGGCATCCCAGAGTCCGTCGCGAATCATCGTGTCGACGAACTGCACGTCTCCGAACTTGGTGCCGGCGCGCATGTGGGCCGCGTGCGGCGACAACGACATCGATTCCTGCCCGCCGGCAACGATCACGGAAGCATCGCCGTTGGCGATTTGTTGCATGCCGAGGGCGACGGCGCGCAGCCCCGAGCCGCAGACCTGATTGAGGCTCCAGGCCGTCTTGGCGACCGGGATGCCCGCCTTCATCGCGGCCTGGCGGGCCGGGTTCTGCCCTTCGCCGGCTGTCAGCACCTGGCCGAGGATGACCTCGTCGACCTCTTCGGCGGCGACGCCCGCCCGCTCGAGGGCACCCTTGATGGCGGCGGCGCCCAGCACATGCGCGGGCACGTTGGCGAAGGCGCCGTTGAACGAGCCCACCGGCGTGCGGGTGGCGGCGACGATGACGATATCCGTGGAGGCCATGGTGATCTCCCTTGTTCCTTCTTTTGCCGCTCGTGGCGGCCTTGCTGTCATGCTGCGGCCGCCTGGACGGGGCCATGTGGACGGGTCGAAGCCATCTTCGGGGGGCCTCCGCGGAGCGTCAAGCACCACATCGGGCGCGCACCGCGCCCCCGTGTCGCACAAATGAGTTTTCGTCGGGCTGATTAGCGCCTATCGTCTGCGCCGGGGAGGCCGTGCGCAGGCAACCGGTTCCGACGCCGGCAATGCTTCGGGCGCCGCGGCATGAGCCCTTACCGGGGCCGGGACGAGACAAAGCAGAGCCATGGCGACAGAAGAAAATCCGACCGTCATCAAGAAATACGCCAACCGCCGCCTCTATCACACGGGAACCAGCACATACGTCACCCTGGAGGACCTCGCGCAGATGGTGCGGGACGGGGAGGACTTCATCGTCTTCGATGCCAAGACCAACGAGGACATCACCCGTTCGGTACTGACGCAGATCATCTTCGAGGAGGAGAACAAGGCCGGACAGAACCTGCTTCCGGTCGCCTTCCTGCGTCAGCTCATCCGTTTCTACGGCGACAGCATGCAGGCGCTGGTGCCGAGCTACCTCGAGTTCTCCATCGAGAACTTCACGCGCGAGCAGCAGAAGCTGCGCGAAAAGATGGCCGAGGCCTTCGGCCCGGCGGCTGCCTTCAAGAGCATGGAAGAGCACGTGCGCACGAACATGGCGATGTTCGGCGAGGCCCTCAGGTTGTTCTCCCCGTTCGGCCCGCGCGGCGGGCAGCAGGGCGAGCCCACGGCGCGGCCGCGCGAGGACGAGCCCCGGCAGGCGGGCGGCGACCTTGACGACCTCAAGCGCCAGGTGCTCGAGATGCAGGCGCGCCTGGACGAACTGGCCGGCAAGGGCTCGGGCCGCGGCTGAGGGCGTATCGCCGCTGTCATCGGGATGACGCGGAAGGGCGGTTGAGATGACTCCTTGACGTGCCGCCCGTCCCGATTCGCCGGCCTTGGTTGCCGGGAGTGCGGCCGGTTCGGGCAAGGGCATGATCGAGACGACGAAGAACAGCCTGCGGCTCAGCGCCAATGCCATCGCGCTCAGAACCGCCGGCCTCAGCAGCGCGATATTTACGCTCGCCGCGTTGGCCGGCGGCTCGCTCGGCATCTCGACTGCGCTCGCTGCGCTCGCCAGCCTTGTCGTCGCAGGCCTTGCCTTCCGCGACCGGCGGCCGCTGAGCGGCCGTGTCGTGACGACGGGCGAGCGGCGCCAGAAACACGCCTTCGGGCCGGCGGCCGTTCTGGCGGCCTTGCCGGATCCCGTCGTCATCGTTGACCGGCGTGGCCTCGTGGTCGACGCCAACCGTGCGGCGATTGCCGTGCTGCCGGGCCTGCGCAACGCCCATCCCCTGTCCTTCGCTCTGCGCGCACCCGACGTGCTCGATGGTCTCGATCGGGTGGTGAAGGGCGGCAAGGCCGAGGCGGTCGAATTTGTCGAGCGTGTGCCGGTCGAGCGCGCCTTCGAGGTGCACATCGCCCCCCTGTCCGACGAGGCCGGGGCCGATGCCGGTCGGGCCGGGGCCGCCCTCTATTTCCGCGATCTGACGCCGGCACGCCGGCTGGAGCACATGCGGGTCGACTTCGTCGCCAACGCCAGCCACGAGTTGCGCACGCCGCTCGCCTCGCTGATGGGGTTCATCGAGACCCTGCAGGGGCCGGCTCGCAACGACGCGGCCGCGCGCGAACGCTTCCTCGCCATCATGCGCGAGCAGGCGCAGCGCATGGCGCGCCTCATCGACGACCTCCTGTCGCTGTCGCGCATCGAGCTCAGCGTGCACGTGCAACCGACGGCGATCGTCGATGTCATCGCCCTGCTGCGCCACATGATCGACACGCTTGCGCCGCTGGCGCGCGAGCGCGGGGTCGAGGTCGTGCTCGAGGCCCCGCCGGGACCGGTCAACGTGCGCGGCGAGCGCGACGAGCTCCTGCGCGTCTTCGAGAACCTGATCGAGAATGCCGTGAAATACGGCGAAGGTGGCGGCCGCGTCGACGTACGGGTTGCGACCACGGCACCGGGTAGCGGCGGGGGTGAAGTGTCGGTCGTGGTGCGCGACTATGGCCCCGGCATCGCGCCCGAGCACCTGCCGCGCCTGACCGAGCGCTTCTACCGCGTCGATGTTGCGGCCAGCCGGGGCAAGGGTGGCACCGGCCTCGGCCTTGCCATCGTCAAGCACATCGTGATGCGTCATCGCGGGCGCCTCGCCATCGCCAGCGATGTGGGCCGGGGCGCTTCCTTCACGGTGACGCTGCCAGCGCTCGGCGACGAATCGCAAAACTAAGACGGATCAAATTGTTACGCTGTCATTCGGCTGTCACCTTGCCGTCATAGACAAGAGGTGTCGGTGGTGCTTGCGGCATTGCCGAAGCGGATGCGGCACGACCCCGTCATGGCCGTGCGATCGCCGTCCCGCTCCAAGAGATCAGGGAGATATACCGTGAAATTCCGTTCCCTCGTCAGCGTCGCCGCCCTCACGCTGGCCGGCGTCGCCGCTGCCGGTGCCGCCCAGGCGCGCGACCAGATCCGCATCGTCGGCTCCTCGACGGTCTATCCCTTCACGACGGCGGTTGCCGAGCAGTTCGGTCGTTCGGGCGCCGGCAAGGCACCGGTTGTTGAATCGACCGGCACGGGCGGCGGCATGAAGCTGTTCTGCGCCGGTGTCGGCACGGACCATCCGGATGCAACGAACGCCTCGCGCCGCATCAAGAAGTCGGAGTTCGAAGACTGCAAGAAGAACGGCGTCGCCGACATCATCGAGCTGAAGGTCGGCTTCGATGGACTGACCGTCGCCAATTCCAAGGCGGGTCCGGACCTCAACTTCACCAAGGAGCAGATTTTCCTCGCTCTCGCCAAGGAAGTTCCTGGTCCGGACGGCAAGCTGGTCGCCAACCCGTACAAGAACTGGTCAGACATCGACAAGGCGCTGCCGAACGAGAAGATCGAGGTGCTTGGCCCCCCGCCGACTTCCGGCACCCGTGATTCCTTCCTCGAGCTCGTCATGGAGCCGGGCGCCGAGAAGGTTCTCGCCGATCTCAAGAAGAGCGACGCGAAGGCTTTTGCCGCCGCCTGGAAGACGATCCGCGAGGACGGTGCCTACATCGACGCCGGCGAGAACGACAACCTCATCGTCCAGAAACTCGACGCCAACCCCAAGGCGGTCGGCATCTTCGGCTATTCCTTCCTCGAGGAGAACGCGGCCAAGATCAAGGGGGCCAAGATCGACGGCGTGGAGCCGGACTTCGACACCATCGCCGACGGCAAGTACTCGGTTTCCCGCCCGCTGTTCGTCTACTTCAAGAAGCAGCACATCGGCGTCGTGCCCGGGCTCGATAAGTTCATCGCCGAATACGTCTCCGAGAAGGCACTCGGCGAGGATGGCTACCTGTCGCGCAAGGGTCTCGTGCCGCTGCCGACCGACCAACTTGCCAAGGTGCGCGCCGACGTCGAGGCGCAGAAGCCGCTTGCCGCCGACGCCGGGCTTTGATCCGTTGACGCAGGCGAAGCGGGTGGACCATCCACCCGCTTCGTTTTGCCGTCAAAATGCGGTAGAGCCGGTCGCCGACGCGGCCTCCTGCCGCTGCTCTCCCGGGGGCGGAGATGGTTAGCTTGTTCTTCCTGCTCATTGTCGCCGTTGCGCTGGCGGCCTTCGCTTTCGGACGTTCCAGGGGGCGTGCGTTCGTCGGCGGCGGCGCTCGGCTTCATTCGTTGCCCGTCTATCACGGCCTGTTTCTGGCCACGCTATGCGTCCTGCCCATGCTCGTCGTCCTGGCGGCCTGGACACCGGTTGCGCCACGCTACGTCGAGGCTCGCACGCTTGCCGCCCTCCCGGCGGAGCTTGCGCCGCAGACCACGCTGGAAAAGGAAGGACGCCTGCGCGAGGCCCGCCTCGTCGCTCTCGGTCAATTCGCGGGCACGCCCGATGCCGGCACGACCGTTGCCGCCGGCGCCTACGCGGGCGCTCGAACCGAGGCGGAGGTGACTCTCCTCGTGCTCGGCCTCGCCGGGGCTGCGGCCGGCTTCGTCTTCGGTCGTCGGCGTCTGGCGCCCGACTTTCGGGCGCGCAACAGTTTCGAGCATGTCACCAAGGTCGTCCTCATCGCTTGTTCGGGCGTCGCTATCCTGACGACCGTCGGCATCGTCTTCTCGGTGCTGTTCGAGACGCTACGCTTCTTCGCGCGCTATCCTTGGTACGATTTCCTCTTTGGCCTGCAGTGGTCGCCGCAGACGGCGATCCGCGCCGATCAGGTGGGCCAGTCCGGCACCTTCGGCGCGGTGCCTCTCTTCGCCGGCACCACGCTCATCATGCTGATCGCCATGATGGTCGCGGGTCCGGTCGGCCTCTTCGCCGCGATCTACATGTCCGAATATGCGACGCCGCGTGTCCGGGCCGTCGCCAAGCCCGTGCTCGAGGTGCTCGCCGGCATCCCGACCGTGGTGTTCGGCTTCTTCGCCGCGCTCACCGTGGCGCCCTTCATCAAGAACGTCGGCGAGTCGCTCGGCCTGTCCGTTGCGTCGGAGAGCGCGCTGGCCGCCGGCCTCGTCATGGGCGTCATGATCATTCCCTTCGTCTCGTCCTTGTCGGACGACGTCATCAACGCCGTGCCGCAGTCGCTGCGCGACGGCTCCTACGGCATGGGCGCGACTCGGTCGGAGACCATCAAGCGCGTCGTGCTGCCGGCCGCACTCCCCGGCATCGTCTCGGCCCTCATGCTCGCCATCTCGCGGGCCGTCGGCGAGACGATGATCGTCGTCATGGCCGCGGGCCTCGCTGGCAACCTCACCTTCAATCCGCTCGAGGCCGTCACGACCGTTACCGTGCAGATCAAGACGCTCCTCGTCGGCGACCAGGAGTTCGACAGCGCCAAGACCCTGTCAGCCTTCGCCCTCGGCTTCGTGCTCTTCTTCTTCACGCTGGCGCTCAACATCATCGCCCTGCGCATCGTTCGCAAATACCGAGAGCAATATGACTGACATTGCTGCACCCCCTCAAGGCGCCCGTCGGTTCGGTCTCTCGTCGGCCGAGGCCCAGGCGCGGTTGAGGCGGCGCCACGCCGCGGAGGCACGGTTCCGTGCCTATGGCATCGGCGCAATCGCGCTCGCGGCGATCTTCCTCGTCGTCCTGATCGGCGACGTCATCGTCAAGGCGATGCCGGCTTTTACCGAATATCGCCTGACCATGACGGTGACGCCGACGCTGGAGCAGGTGTCCAGCGACGGCACCACCGATCCGCAGGCGCTGCGCAGCGGCGATTATGACGCCGTGCTGCGCAGGGGCTTGCAGGAACTCTTCCCGCAGGTCACGACGCGTGCCTTGCGCCGCAAGCTCAACAACGACCTTCTGTCGTCTGGCGCGGCGATGACGCTGCGCAATCGGGTGCTGGCCGATCCCTCCGCCATCGGCCAGCCGGTGACGATCGAGGCACTGCTCGACGACGCGGCCGACCTCTACCTCAAGGGCCTGATGACCGGGCGGCGCGAGAGCGTCGGCCAAGGGCAGGCGCAGGTGACGCTGGACGGCGAGGACGTGGTGCTGACGAGCTCGGCCCCCGATTTCGCCCGCGCCCTTGCCGAGGTCAAGGAGAGCCTGCGCGAGGAGGCGGCCGCCGACCGTCGCGAGGCCGCACGGCTGACCGCCGCGGCGGCCGATGTCGCCGGCGACCAGCGCGAGGCTCTGCAGAAGCGCATCGCCGACCTCGAGGGCGATGCCGCTGCCGCCGAGGCACGCGCTGCCGCGGCTGATGCGCCCGAGCGGCTGACGGCTGACCTGCCCTCGAAACTCGTCTTCATCAACGGCGGCATCGTCAAGCTGACCGAGATCGGCGCCTCCGAGGCGCGCGGCACGGTGCTCGTGCCGCTGGCCAATACCGACGCTGTGACGGCGGGTGGGTGGGACATCCTCACCCTGACCCAACCCGAGGCGAACCGTCGGCTTGACGACCAGGTGGTCGCCTGGCTCGAGGACCTGAAGCAGCGCGGCATGGTAGCGTCGCATTTCGCCAGCCGCTTCTTCACCTCTGGCGACAGCCGCGAGCCGGAGCAGGCGGGTATTCTCGGAGCTCTCATCGGCTCGGCGCTGACCATGCTGGTGACGCTGGTCCTGTGCCTGCCGATCGGCGTCGGTGCCGCCGTCTATCTCGAGGAATTCGCGCCGAAGAACCGGCTGACGGACCTCATCGAGGTCAACATCAACAATCTCGCGGCGGTGCCCTCGATCGTCTTCGGTCTGCTCGGCCTTGCGATGTTCCTCAACTTCTTCGGCCTGCCGCGCTCGGCGCCACTCGTCGGTGGTCTCGTCCTCGCTCTCCTGGTGCTGCCGACGATCATCATCGCGAGCCGCGCCGCCCTGAAGTCGGTGCCGCCGTCGATCCGCGAGGCGGCGCTCGGCATCGGCGCCTCGCACCAGCAGGCGGTGTTCCACCACGTGCTGCCGCTCGCCATGCCCGGCATCATGACCGGCACCATCATCGGCATGGCGCATGCGCTGGGGGAAACCGCGCCGCTGCTCCTCATCGGCATGGTCGCCTTCATCGTCGACGTACCGGGCTCAATCACCGATGCGGCGACGGCGCTGCCCGTACAGATCTACCTGTGGTCGGACCTGCCGGAGCCGCTGTTCCAGGCCAAGACCGCCGCCGCCATCCTGGTTCTGCTCGCTTTCCTCTTTATCATGAACGGTCTCGCCATCCTGCTGCGCCGCCGCTTCGAGCGCCGCTGGTGAGCCGCGTCGCGGGCCGAAGGGAGTTCTCAATGATGACGACGATGCCGAACATCGAGCTGGCGAAGGCCACGGTGGCCGAAGTCGCGGACGAGGCAGCGACGAAGGTCGTGGCCCGCGAGGTCAACGTCTATTACGCCGACAAGCACGCCTTGCACGATGTCTCGATTGACATTCCTGAGAAGGCGGTCACCGCCTTCATCGGCCCGTCCGGCTGCGGCAAGTCCACCTTCCTACGCTGCATCAACCGGATGAACGACACGATACCGATCTGCCGCGTCAGCGGCCGCATCGAGATCGACGGCAGCGACATCTATGACCGGAATCTCGACCCGGTGCAGTTGCGGGCGAAGGTCGGCATGGTGTTCCAGAAGCCGAACCCCTTCCCCAAGTCGATCTACGAGAACGTCGCCTACGGGCCGCGCATCCACGGGCTCACGAGCTCCAAGGCCGACCTCGACGAGGTCGTCACCATGAGCCTCAAGCGCGCCGGTCTCTATGAGGAGGTGAAGGACCGTCTCGCCTCGCCGGGCACCGGCCTCTCCGGCGGCCAGCAGCAGCGCCTGTGCATCGCCCGTGCCATCGCCGTCAATCCCGAGGTCATCCTCATGGACGAGCCGTGTTCGGCGCTTGATCCCATCGCCACGGCAAAGATCGAGGAGTTGATCGACGAATTGCGCGAGAACTACACCATCGTCATCGTCACGCACTCGATGCAGCAGGCGGCGCGCGTCTCGCAGCGCACGGCGTTCTTCCACCTCGGCAAGCTCGTGGAAGAGGGGCCGACGGAGCAGATCTTCACGGCGCCGCAGGACAAGCGGACGCAAGACTACATCACTGGGCGCTTCGGCTGAGGCTGCCGCAGCAACAAGGATTGCCGACGATGACCGATCATATCGTCAGCTCGTACGACGTCGAGCTCGATACCCTGCGCAGCAAGATCGCCGAGATGGGTGGCATCGCCGAGAAGATGCTGGGCGATGCGACGATAGCCCTCGTGCGGCGCGATGCAGCCCTCGCCCAGGCGGTCATCGCCGTTGACGAGCGGCTCGATGCCCTGCAACACGACGTCGAGGAACGCGCCGTGCTCACCATCGCCAAGCGCCAGCCGATGGCGGTCGACCTGCGCGAGATCGTCTCCGCCATCCGCGTGGCGGGCGATATCGAGCGCGTCGGCGACCTCGCCAAGAACACCGCCAAGCGTGTCGTCGCCATCAGCAACGAGATGCAGCCGCAGAAGATCGTCGGTGGCGTGCAGCACATGAGCGACCTCGTGCAGGCCCAGCTCAAGGATGTGCTCGACGCCTATGCGCAGAAGGACACGGCCCGCGCGCTCGACGTGTGGCAGCGCGACGATCGCATCGACGCGCTCTACACCTCGATCTTCCGCGAACTGCTGACCTACATGATGGAAGACCCGCGCAACATCAGCTTCTGCACGCATCTCCTGTTCCTCGCCAAGAACATCGAGCGCATCGGCGACCACACCACCAACATCGCCGAGACCATCCACTATCTTGTCACCGGAAAGCCGCTCGCCGCCGAACGGCCGAAGAGCGACGACTCGAGCTTCACCACCGTGCCGGTCTCCGGCCGGCAGTAAGTGTCGATCACGCGCCAGCGTCCACCACGGAAGGACCGATGGGACCCCGTATCCTCATCGTCGAAGACGAAGAGCCGCTCACACTCCTCCTGCGCTACAACCTCGAGGCCGAAGGCTATACCGTCGATGCCGTCGCGCGCGGTGACGAGGCCGAGGTGCGCCTGCGCGAGCAGGTCCCGGACCTCGTGCTGCTCGACTGGATGCTGCCGGGACTGTCCGGCATCGAGCTATGCCGGCGCTTGCGTGCCCGCCGGGAAACGGAACGGCTGCCCGTCATCATGCTCACCGCCCGGGGCGAGGAGGGCGAGCGCGTGCGCGGTCTCGCGACCGGCGCGGACGATTACGTCGTCAAGCCCTTCTCCGTACCGGAGCTCCTGGCGCGCGTGCGTGCCCTGCTGCGCCGCGCCAAGCCGGGCCATGTGGCCACCGTGCTCACCGCCGGCGATATCGAGCTCGACCGCGAGACCCGGCGCGTACGCCGTTCTGGCCGCGAGCTTCACCTCGGCCCCACCGAGTTCAAGCTGCTCGAGTTCCTGATGCAGAGCCCCGGCCGTGTCTTCACGCGCGAGCAGTTGCTCGACGGCGTCTGGGGCCACGACGTCTATATCGACGAGCGCACGGTGGACGTGCATGTCGGACGCCTGCGCAAAGCCATCAACCGGGCCCGCAAGCCGGACCCGATCCGCACGGTGCGCGGCGCCGGCTATTCCTTCGACGAGACCTTTTCGCACGCGGAGTGAAGCGCGATGCTGCCGCCATCCCCCGGTGCGGCCAGCAAAGAGGCCGGAGCGGCCCGCTCCGGCCTCTTTGCTGGCCGCTTCTGTCCCCGGTCAGGAGCGCATCACCTTCTTCTCGCGCCGACGGTCCGCCGCCGGCTGGTAGGCGATGCGCGCATGGTGCGCGCAATAGGGCATGCCGAGGAGGGAGCGCGCGCCGCAGAAGCGGAAGTCCGGCGTCGTCGGGTCACCCATCGGCCAGCGGCACATGGCTTCCCGCAGCTCCATGATGGTCACGCGCTCGCTCAGCGGCACGACCACCTCGTCCTGGGGCTGGAACTGTTCCTGCGGCACCGCCTCGGTCTCGAGCTCGGGCGCCGCGGCGAGGGCTGTGTTGCCGCGCACGACGGTCTGGCCCGATGGCTGCGTCATAGGATGGCTCGGGCTGCGTGTGTGCGCGGCCTTCCGCGGCCGGGAGGCCGCCGGTGCCGCCGACTTGGCGCGGCCGGAAAGCCCGAGGCGATGCACCTTGCCGATGACGGCATTGCGCGTCACGCCGCCGAGCTCAGCGGCGATCTGGCTGGCGCTAAGGCCTTCGGTCCAGAGCTTGCGCAGCAGCTCCACCCGCTCGTCGCTCCAGGTATTGCTCTGATCGCTCATCGCTCTCTCCGCCCGGCTCGTTCCGGCGCGCGCAAGGGGAGCGCGAAAGAGGCTCTCGCCTCGTCGCATCCTGCTGCAGGTAGCGCCGATAGGGAATTGGCCACACGATATGTCGTGGTCTGTGGCTCGGAAGCTACAATATGAGGGAAGGCACGAGCAAGGCTTCGCGCCGGCCGATCTGCGTTTTCCCCAAGATCGTGACAGCAATCGGGCGCCGGCTGATCGATCGTATCAATGCGATTGAATTGACAGTCCCTGTGACCCATCTAAAATTGTGGACGGTGCCGCCCCTGCCCGGGCGGCACTTTGATTTTCGGGAAAATCCGAGGCGTCCGGCGGCAGGCCGGCGCCTCATCGCGGAGACGAGAGACGTGACTTCGCCGCTTCTGCAGACCTATGCGCGGGCCGACATCGAATTCGAGAAGGGCGAGGGCGCGTGGCTCGTGACGCGAAGCGGCGAGCGATACCTCGATTTCGGCGCCGGCATCGCTGTCAACGCCCTCGGCCATTGCCATCCGCATCTCGTCGAGGCGTTGACCGCGCAGGCCGGCAAGCTCTGGCACACGTCGAACCTCGTGCGCATCCCCGAGGGCGAGCGGCTCGCCCAGCGGCTGGTCGATGCGACTTTCGCCGACAATGTCTTCTTCACCAATTCCGGCGCCGAGGCGCTGGAATGCGCCATCAAGATGGCCCGGCGCTACCATTCGTCCAAGGGCCAGCCCGAGCGCTTCCACATCGTCACCTTCGAGGGCGCCTTCCACGGCCGCACGCTGGCGACCATCGCCGCCGGCGGCCAGAAGAAATATCTCGAGGGCTTCGGCCCCAAGGTCGAAGGCTTCGACCAGGTCGCCTTCGGCGACTGGGAGGCGCTCGAGGCCGTCGTCGGCCCGCAGACCGGCGCCATCCTCATCGAGCCGATCCAGGGCGAGGGCGGCATCCGCGCCGTCGCGCCCGAGGCGTTGCGCCGCCTGCGCAAATTCTGCGACGAGCGGGGCCTCCTCCTCATCCTCGACGAGGTGCAGAGCGGCGTCGGCCGCACGGGCAAGCTCTTCGCGCACGAATGGGCCGGCATCACGCCGGACATCATGGCGGTGGCCAAGGGCATCGGCGGCGGCTTCCCCATGGGTGCCTGCCTCGCCACCGCCGAGGCGGCGAGCGGCATGACCTATGGCGTTCACGGCACAACCTTCGGCGGCAATCCGCTCGCCATGGCGGTCGGAAATGCGGTGCTCGACGTGGTGCTGGCGCCCGGCTTCCTCGATCAGGTGGCGCGGACCGGCCTGCTCCTCAAGCAGCGCCTTGCCGCGCTCAAGGACAGGCATCCTGGTGTCATCGCCGAGGTGCGCGGCGAGGGGCTGATGCTCGGCCTCAAGTTGGCCGTGCCGAATACGGAATTCGTCGATGCGGCGCGGGCCAACAGGCTCATCGTCATCGGCGCCGGCGATAACGTGGTGCGGCTGCTGCCGCCGCTCACCATCGGCGAGGCCGAGGTGAGCGAGGCGCTGGAACGCCTGGAGGCGACCGCCGCGGCCGTCGAGGCCGCCCGCTCGGTCGAGAAGGGAGCGGCGTGATGAGCGGCTCCGTGCGCCACTTCCTCGACCTCACCGATTTCACGCAAGACGACCTGCGCCAGGTGCTCGACGCCAGCGCCGCGCTGAAGGCCGGGCGCCGCAAAGGCCAGCCGCCGAAGGAGAAGCCGCTCGCCGGCAAGGTGCTGGCCATGATCTTCGACAAGCCGTCGACGCGCACGCGCGTCTCCTTCGACCTCGCCATGCGCGAACTCGGTGGCGAGCCCCTGATGCTGACGGGCAAGGAGATGCAGCTTGGCCGCGGCGAGACCATCGCCGATACGGCGCGCGTTCTGTCGCGCTATGTCGATGCCATCATGATCCGCATCCTCGATCACGAGGCGATGCTGGAGCTCGCCCGCCATGCCGACGTGCCGGTGATCAACGGGCTGACGAAGCGTTCGCATCCCTGCCAGATCATGGCCGACGTGCTGACCTTTGAAGAGCATCGCGGCCCGATCACGGGCCGCACGGTCGCCTGGTCGGGTGATGCCAACAACGTGCTCGCCTCCTGGGTGCACGCCGCGGCGCGGCTCGATTTCACGCTCAACATCGCGAGCCCGCCGGAGCTCGCCCCGCCCGAGGAGGTCATCGCCTTCGCCCGGCGGGAGGGCGCGCGCGTCAATGTCACGAGCGACCCCTTCGCAGCAGTGGAGGGGGCCGATGCGGTAGTCACCGACTGCTGGGTGTCCATGGGTGACGAGGACGAAGGCCGCCGCCACAACCTGCTGAGGCCCTATCAGGTCAACGGCAAGCTGATGGCCGCTGCCGCCAGGGATGCCATTTTCATGCACTGCCTGCCGGCGCACCGCGGCGAGGAGGTGACGGACGAGGTGATGGACGGGCCGGCTTCGGTCGTCTTCGACGAGGCGGAGAACCGCCTCCATGCACAAAAGGGTATTCTGGCTTGGTGTCTGGGAGCAATCGCGTAATGGACATGGCTGCGCCGCCGGCCGGCGACGACCGCGTCTTGCCCTTCGCGGTGGAGGGGCTCGACGTGCGCGGCCGCGTCGCCAGCCTCGGGACGAGCGTCGACACGATCATCGCACGCCACGACTATCCCCCCCCTGTCTCGCGCGTGGTCGGCGAAGCCTTAGTGCTGACGGCGCTGCTCGGTTCGGCTCTCAAGCTCGATGGCCGCTTCCAGCTGCAGACGCGCAGCGACGGGCCGGTCGACATGGTCATCGTCGATTTCGACGCGCCGGGCCGGCTGCGCGCCTGCGCCCGCTTCGATGCCGCGCGCCTCGAGGCGGCTATCGCCGCGCGCGCGACGGCGACGGGAGACCTCATCGGCCACGGCCATCTTGCCCTCACCATCGACCAGGGCGGCGACATGAACCGCTATCAGGGCGTGGTGGCGCTCGAGGGGCAGAGCTTCGAGGAGGCGGCGCACCAGTACTTCCGCCAGTCCGAGCAGATCCCGACGCTCGTGCGCCTCGCTGTCGGCGAGGCGATGGGGGGCGGCGATCATGCTTGGCGGGCCGGTGGCCTCATGGTGCAGTTCCTGCCGCGCTCGGTCGAGCGCATGCGCCGGCCGGACCTCGATCCCGGCGATGCGCCTGAGGGGCACAATCCGGCGGCCGGGCCGGACGAGGACGACGCCTGGGTGGAGGCCAAGCTCCTCGTCTCCACCGTCGAGGACCACGAACTGCTCGATCCGACGTTGACGCGCGAGCAACTGCTCTATCGCCTCTTCCACGAGCGCGGCGTTCGCGTCTTCCAGCCGCAGGCGGTCGAGGAGAGCTGCCGCTGCTCGTCTCACCGCATCCTTGCCATGCTCAAGCGCTTCTCGCCCGAGGATCGCGCCGACATGGTGGGCGACAACGGCCGCATCGGCATCACCTGCGAATTCTGCTCCCGCCATTACGACATCGACCCGGCCGATGTCGCCGAGGAAGCCGATGCCGGCTGAGGACGGCAAGGACCGGCGCGGCACGGCCGACGAGACAGTCGCGCGCAAGCTCAGACAGCCGGGTGTGAGCTGGACCAAGCTCGCCTTCCGCAAGCGGCGTGGCTGACGTCGCCTATTGCGCGAGGCTGCGCGCCAGGTCGCGCATGAAGGCGGCGCCCGCCTCTAGTTCCGCGAGCGTGATGTATTCGTCCGCCTGATGCGCCCGGTCGATGGTGCCCGGGCCGCAGACGACGGTGGCGATGCCGGCGTTCTGGAAGTGCCCGGCCTCCGTGCCGAAGGGCACGGTGATGGTGCGGTTGCGGCCGGCAAGGCGCAGCGCCAGCGTCTCGGCGGCCGAGCCCGTGTCGGGCCTGAGGCCGGGAACGGAGACCTCGCACAGGGTTTCGATGCGGCTCGCCGGCGCCGTGCGCCGCATGCGCGCGAGGACCGTCTCGGATACCGCGGCGAAGCGGCGCGGAATCTCCTGAGGGTCGAGATCCGGCAGGCCGCGGAACTCCCAGTGGAACGCGCAGTTGCGCGCGAGGATGTTGCGCGCCGTGCCGCCGGCGATGGTGCCGATGTGGATCGTCGTATAGGGCGGGTCGAAACGGCCGGACGCGTCACCGCGCGCCACGAAGTCCTCGGCCATGCGGTTGAGTTCCGCCACGAGATCGCAGGCGGCCATGACCGCGCTCGCGCCGAGCTCGGGCTTCGAGGAATGCGCCTCGACGCCGTGCACCTCAGTCTCGAAGGTCACGACGCTCTTGTGCGCATCGGCCACCTCGAGGCCCGTCGGCTCGCCGACGAAGACGGCGCCGGGCAGCGGCAGGTCCTTGCCGAAGCAGGCGATGCCGTCGGCCACGCCGAGGCAGGTCGTTTCCTCGTCATAGGAGAGGAAGATGTGGATCGGCCGCTTGAGATCCGCAGCCAGGAACTCGGGCACGAGGGCGAGCGCCAGCGCGCAGAAGCCCTTCATGTCCACCGCGCCGCGGCCATAGGCGCGCCCGTCCGCGACGCGCAGGTTGTAGGGATCGCTCGTCCAGGCCTGGCCGGCCACGGGCACGACGTCGGTATGGCCGGAGAGGACGACACCGCCGGGCACGGCGGGGCCGATGGTGGCGAGCAGCGCCGCCTTGTCGCCGGTGGCGTTCGGCAGGCGGATGTAGCGCACGCCCCAGCCGTCGAGATAGGTCGCGACGAATTCGACGAGCGCGAGGTTGGACTTGGCGCTCTCGGTGTCGAAGGCGACGAGCCGCGCCAGCATGTCGAGAGGGGAAAGGCGCGTGCCGGTCATGCGGGGCCCGATCGGTTGCTGCTGCGAAGGATCAATGCATGACCCGCCGCACATAGGGGCTGTCCAGCGGGAACAGCGGGATATCCACGGGAAAACGCTCGCCGCGCTGCGTGATCATGTCGTAGGAGCCCACCATCGTGCCGTGGGCCGTTGAAAGGGGGCAGCCGCTGGTGTAGGTGAAGCTCTCACCCGGCTCAAGGATGGGCTCCTCGCCGATGACGCCGGGGCCGTGCACCTCCTGCGAGCGGCCCTCGCCGTCGGTGATCGTCCAGTGGCGGGTCTTGAGCTGCACCGTCTCGGCGCTGAGATTGACGATCTCGACCGTGTAGGACCAGAAAAAGCGTCCGTCGCGCGGCGAAGATTCATCCTCGAGGAAACGCGGCTCGACAGTGACGCGAATTCCCTTGGTTTCGGCCCTGTACATCTCGCAGCTCCGTGAACGTCGCGAACGGACAACGCCCCGTCCGGCGTGGTAAGCGCTAACGGGGCCGAGCGTCAATCGCCCCGCGCGCCGGGGAGGCAGCACGACATGCTCGACGGGATCATGCGCCGTGTCATCGACCCGCCGCTCGCCGTCGCGGGCCGGCGGTTGGCCGCAGCTGGCGTTGCGGCAGACGCCGTGACGCTCGCGGGCTTCGCCGCCGGGCTTGTCGGCGCCGCAGCGGTCGTCCTGCGGCTCGATGCCCTTGCCGCCCTTCTCTTCCTCGTCGGGCGCGTCGCGGACGGTCTCGACGGGGCGATCGCGCGGGCCGGCCGGCGCACCGATCGCGGCGGCTTTCTCGATATTGTCTGCGATTTCGCCCTCTATGGCGCTTTTCCGCTCGCCTTCGCGCTGCGCGATCCCGACGCCAATGCGCTCCCCGCGGCGGTCCTGCTGGGTAGCTTCTACGTCAACGGCGCGACCTTCCTCGCCTATGCAGCGGTGGCGGCCCGGCGGGGATGGGAGACCGAGACGCGCGGCCCAAAGTCCATCTATTTCACGGCCGGCCTCGCGGAGGGCACGGAGACGATCCTCGCCTTCCTCCTCATGCTGGCGCTGCCGCAGCATTTTCCGGTGATCGCCTACGCCTTCGCTGCCATGACGCTCGCGACCGCCGTCGGCCGCGCGCTCGCCGGCTGGTACCGCTTTCGCGAGGCTCCGCAGGTGCGTGCTTCGGGCTTTTCCCCGCCCGAACGGGACGAGCACGCGCAGCCATAGCCTTTGCCACGAAAGCGCGCTAATCACGGAACTCCCGCGCCCGGGCCCCGGGCGTCGTCCCCTGTCCCCGCGAGGTTCCTGCGAGGTTTCATGGTTCCACTCGTTCCCGGCATCCAGCCTGCAGAGACGATCGCCGCCTTCGCCGAGGCCGGCGTGATCCGCGCCGCGGCCGCTTTCGACGGGGACCAGATCCAGCCGGCGAGCCTCGACCTGCGCCTCGGCGCACGGGCCTATCGCGTCAGGGCGAGCTTCCTGCCCGGCCGCGGCCGTTCGGTGCGCGAGCGGCTCGCTGGTCTCTCCCTGCACGAGATCGATCTGACGCGCGGTGCCGTGCTCGAGACGGGCTGCGTCTACATCGCCGAGCTGCAGGAGGGGCTTGCGCTGCCCGCCGGGCTCGCCGCCGCGGCCAATCCCAAGAGCTCGACCGGCCGCCTCGATGTCTTCACCCGCGTCATCGCCGACCACGGCCGCGAGTTCGATGTCATCGACGCCGGCTATGAGGGGGCGCTGTTTGCCGAAATCTCGCCGCGCACCTTCCCGGTGCTGGTGCGCCAGGGTTCGCGCCTGTCGCAACTGCGCTTCCGCCACGGCGCCTGCCGACTGAGCGACGCGGAGCTTGCCGCCCTGCATGAGGAGGCGCGGGTGGTCGCCTCGCACGAGCCCTCTATCCAGGCTGGCGTCGCCGTCAGCGTCGATCTAGCCGGTTTCGGCGAGCGCCGCCTCGTCGGCTACCGCGCCAAGCGCCACACCGGCCTCGTCGATGTCGACCGGCCCGGCGCCTATCAGGCGAGCGCCTTCTGGGAGCCGCTCTATGCTGGCGGCCAGGGCGAGATCATCCTCGATCCGGGCCAGTTCTACATCCTCGCGTCCAAGGAAGCGGTGCACGTGCCACCGGACTATGCGGCCGAGATGGTGCCGTTCGATCCGTTGGTCGGCGAGTTCCGCGTGCACTACGCGGGTTTCTTCGATCCCGGGTTCGGTCATGCCGGGGCGGGCGGCTCGGGCGCCCGCGCCGTGCTCGAGGTGCGCTCGCGCGACGTGCCTTTCATCCTGGAGGACGGGCAGATCGTGGGCCGCCTCGTCTACGAGCGCATGGCCGCCCGCCCGGCCGTGCTCTACGGCGCCGGCGCCGGCTCGCACTACCAGGCGCAGGGGTTGAAGCTCTCCAAGCACTTCATCATGGACGTATAGTCGGCTGACCGGTTGCGCCGGAGCGCGACGCAAGGGCCGTGCTGCCGGTGGGATGGGGCCTCAGGCTTTCTTCTCACCATAGTAGTAATTTGCCTGCCTCCCGAACACGAGGCCGCGCAGAGTGCGGCGCATGCTCTCCGAACGCCGCAGCGGTTCGATGGCGGCGCGCATGGTCCGATAGGCGGCGATCTTCACGCCGTCCATCAACGGATTGGTGCCCGGCGCGGGTTGTGGCCAGCCATATTTGCGCAGCAGTCCGTTGGCGCGCAGGAGGGTATTGAGCCGCTCGGCCCGCGGCGACTTCCAGGTGATGGCCATGGAGACGGAATGGCCGTCGCCGGTGCGCACCCAGTGCGGCCACAGGTGGGGCACGAAGAGCCCGTCGCCGGGCTGGAGCGAGAAGACCTGCGCCTTTGTCTCGTGGCGCGGGTCGTAGCGCTTGTTGCGGTGCTTGGAGGGCAGCATCTCGAGTTCCTCGTCGCTCAGAAGCGAGCGGTCGCGATTGTCGAAGATGTGGAAGAACTTCGGCCCGCGGATCTGGACGAAGAAGTTCTCCTCCGGGTCGACATGGAAGGGCGTGGTCGCGTTCGCGGAGGCGACGAAGACGAAGCCCTGGATGTCATGGAAGCCGGCCTCTTCCAGGGAGCCGTGGCCGAGCTTCTCGGCGACGCCGGTCAGGACCTCCTCGAGCAGCGCACGATAGGCGGGCTCCACCTCGACGCGCTTCAGCACCATCCAGGCGTTGCATTGCTCGATGCGGTGCACGACCTCCTCGGCCGACATGTCCAGCGTCGGCACGTCTTCCGGCTTGACGCCCGGCGCGACATCGCCGGCGTTGTACTCCACCCGGTCGCGCGGCAGCGCCTTGGCGAGGCGCGCGAGCGCGGTGAGCGAGAACAACGGGTGGTCGGCGAGGTTGTGGCGCGTGGCGAAGGGCTCGCGGGGGAAGCGGCTGGCAAAATCGGCCTCGGTGGCGATAATCTCGGCAATCATGTGTCAGTATCCCTTCAGGCGGTAGTAGACGTGCTTGGCGGCGCCGCGCAGGCGGCGACGCAGGTGCTCGAGACGGACGACAGCGATCGGGAGGCTGTGGCCCTCCTGGCGCAGGCCGACGAAGAGATCGGCGACGGCCATCCGTTCCGGCCACAGGTGGTCGATCATCGGGTGATCGGCGATGGCGCAGGAATCGGTGCGTTCCACCGTCGAGCGCTCGAGCTGGGACCGGGTGAGGGCCAGCGTGAGCTGAACCCCGGGCGAGAAGCGGGCAAACTGCTCATCGTAGGCGATCTTCCAGAACCAGCTGTGGCTGCCGGCATCCAGCAGGAGCCCCGCGGCGACGGGCGTCGCGCCGGCGTGCAGCGTGATGACGCGGCAGCGGCCTTCGCTCGCGAGCAGCCGCGTCAGGGTGCGCACGAAGGTGGCCGTGCCGCTGGATTGCAACAGGGCGGTGCCGCGCTCCGCCTTCCAGCCGGACGCCTCGAGGGCCAGGAATATTTCGGTGGCGTCGCGCACGGCCTGCGGCTCGCTCGCCGTCTCGATGTGCACCTCGCCGAGTTCGCCGAGCCGCCGCAGCTGGCGGCGCAGCTCCTTCAGTTTCTTGCCGGGCAGGCTCGCTACCTGGAATGCCTCCGGGGCGTGTCCGCCATTGAGCACGGCCCGCTCGTGGCGGTCGAAGAGCCGCATCGGCAGGTCCCGAGCCTCGGCCGCGGCTGCGAGCGTCCGCGCCACGGCACCCTCGGCGGGAAGCAGCGGGAACAGGATGCCGCCGGCCAGGGCGCCGTGCTGCGCCATATGGTCGAGGAAGGCACCGGCGACGGCCACGGCGCTGTCCGCGTCGATCAGTGGCGTATCGAGGCCGCAGAAAGGCATGTGCCACAGGCGCGACACGCCGGGTACGTCGAACCGTCGGCGATCGATGAGGAAGAGGCCGAGGAGATCGCGCGGTGCCCTGCCGTCGCCCCGCCAGACGAGCACGGCGCTCGTGTGCTGTTCCGAGGCGATGTGCAGCGCGGCTGTGAGCGCGAAGGCCCGTTCGGTGAAGATGTTGCGTTCCAGGGCTCGGCGGGCGAGGTCGTCCCAGGCTTCTGCGATGTCCGAGAGCTTGGCCGCGGGCTGCCGCTCGATGGTAAAGCGGCCGCCGGAGGCCGTTTTCGGGCGCGCAGCACAGCCCATGGTGCCGCGCGCGGTGTGCGGCTTCTGCGGCGCGTTCTGCAAGGGGTGTGCGGCCTTGGGTGCCATGCCGGCTGTTCCGATCTGCAACTGTTTGTCCCACCGTGAAACGGTTCCGGCCGTTCCGACGGCCCGCTCTCCAGCTCTCGCAGGGATCGTGCCGGCGGGGGACCCGTCTGCTCGGACGGATCAGCGCGTATCGGTGACCGCCGTCGAAGCCGGCCCGGGCCTGCCGTACAGCTTGTGGAACTGGCGCGCGGCGCCGAGGCCGACGACGATCACCATGGCGACATAGGCGATGAGCCAAAGGCGCCGCTCGCGACGGCTCTCCCAGCCCGGCGGAACATCGGATGGGTCGTCCATCGGCACACCTCCGGCTGCAGCATGGCAGAGGCGGGGTGCCATCCGCAACGAAGGCGAATGAGAAATCTGGGGGATGCGGCGCGGGCGTTGCGATGCCGCATGGTGACAGCCGCCCCGGAACCGGCTATGGAAAGACGTCGCCATCGTTGCACTGCGACGACCGCGCGACGGGCCGCGCACCGGCTTCGCGGGTGTAGTTCAGTGGTAGAACGACAGCTTCCCAAGCTGTATGTCGAGGGTTCGATTCCCTTCGCCCGCTCCAGAGACGCAACCAGCCCGAGGACCGGGGCGCCGTCCCGCTCCCTGGGGAGACGGATCGGGGCCAGACAAAGCCGAAGCGGGCCGCTCGGGAACGAGAAGCCCGGCGTGCTTCTGCCTGTGCCCGGGGCAGGACGCGCTGCCGGCGTCGTCGTTGCAGCCCGGTTGGACGTGATCGACGCCGCGGCAGGCCGCGGTGCTGCGCTCGTCCTAAAGGCCAAGCCATCTGTTGAGGGTGCTGTACCCGATAGGGCCGTACCGGCGCTCGAGGGGTTCAAGAAGCTCATAGGTGGTGGCACCCGGATGCAATCGATCGAGGACCTCCTGCCGATCCTCGGGGCGCACTGTGAGGAGCGTTCCATCCGGCCGCGGGACCGTCCAAACCGGTAACACTTGCGTCGGCGGGCGCTGTCTTGCCGCCGGTGGCTCGTCTGCCAACCCCAAAGCCCACCTGAATTGATCCGTCCTTTCCTTGATGCGCCGCTCGGATTGAACCAGCGGATAGCTCACATTGAGTTGCTTCGCGAGGTCTTTCGACTCGATCCACGGGCGCTTCTTTAAGGCTTCGCCGATCTTCTGGCGTTCGATGCGGTTCTCTTGAACGCCGCCATAAGCGGCTGTGGTGACAAGCCCGCACCGGAGAAACGCCTGCCGCCTCTCCCAGACAGTATGTTCGCTAACGTTGTTCGCGCGCGCGAGATCCTTGTTGTTCTGATGGGGACGATCCAATATTGCGTGCTCCAAGGGCGTCAGCATGGGACGTATGCGAGCGAGTTGCCCGTCATATGCGTCGAGCGCCCTTTGGATTGCAGCCGCAGTGCTGGTTGTGGGAGACTCCGCTGTCTCCAGTGTGGTCGTGCGCGACATACTCGAGCCGGCCCGGTCGTGCGCAGCCGGGGTATCTGGAGCTTGAGGAGCCGCCCCAAGCGTTTGCTGAGCAGCCATGACCGACCCGGGCCGTTCGATGGAAACCGGGCTCGCGCCGGACACGGCCGTGCCCGGTGATGCATCCGGCCGGGATCGGTGCGGGGCCGGAAGGCTGGACGGAACCTCGGCTGTCCCGCGCCCGCCAGCGCCCAGAGCCGTAGTCGAATCCCAGGAACGAACATCGGCAGGCGGTGACGCCGGTGGCGTGTGCCCGCATTCGTGGAGACCGTTCGGCGAAAGCAGTACGAGGGGCGGAAATGGGGGAGGCGTCTGAAAGGTCGGAGCGGGACTTGGCGGTGTCGTCTGGCCGACGCGCGGACTGCGATCCATCATGTTGAAGCCTGTCAAATGGTCTGATGTTGGCCCCTAAATGAGCTGATGAAGATCTGCGCCGCTATTCAGAAGATGCGAAAGGACGTTTTGCGGTTCAAATGCAATGCGACCCCTTCATCGCCCCAAGTGCCACCCCTGATGCTTCACGACCTCGGCGCCGTCGCGCGGGACAGGATCAACAAGCTGTTGGCCTTTACGGTTTGAGCATGTGGTACGTGCGCTTCGCCGCGCCATGCAGCCACCGACGCATCAATTCGAACCGCAAGGTCATCCGCGTCCGGACATCGTCCGCCCGGTGCAGTCCGATGAAGAGATCGGCGACGGCCATCCGTTCGGACCAGAGACGGTCGATCATGGGGTGGTCCGCGATGGCGCAGGAATCCGTGCGGGTAAGGGTGGTTTCGGCCAATTGCCGGTGGGTGAGCGCGAGCGTGAGCTGCACGCCCGGGGAGAAGCGGGCGAAGCGCTCGTCATAGGCGATCTTCCAGAACCAGGCCTGGTCTGCGCTCTGCAGCACGAGGGCTGCCGCCACCGGCATCTCGCCGACCAAGAGCGTCTCGACATGGCAGCGCCCCTCGCGCGCTAGCAGTCGCGTCATCGTCCGCACGAAGGTCGCCGTGCCGCGGTCTTGCAGGAGGGCGGTGCCGCGCGTGCCCTTCCAGCCCGAGGCCTCGAGGCCGAGGAACACCTCGGTCGCATCCCGCACGCTTTGTGGGTCACGCGCCTCCTCGATCCGCACCCGGCCATGGTCGCCCAGCCGGCGCAGTTGCCGTCGCAGGTCTTTCAGCTTCTTCGCCGAGAGGTTGATTTGCAGGAGGCGTTCGGCATCCTGCCCGCCGTCGAGGACGGCGCGCTCGTGCCGGTCGAGCGCCTCCACCGGCAGGCCGCGGGCGCGGGCGGCCGCCGCAAAGGTCGTCGCCACCGGGCCCTTGGTGGCCAGCATCGGCAGGACGAGGCCGGCACCGGCGCGTGTGCGGCGGCAGAGGTGATCGATGATTGCGGCGGCCACGGCCTCGGAACTGTCGGCATCGATCAGCGGTGTGCCGAGACCCGAGAGTGGGACATGCCAGCCGCGCAGGAGGCCGGGCACGTCGAGGCGCCGTCGCGCGGCGAGAAGGAGGAGGCCGGCAAGCTGCCGGCCGTCGCCGCGTTCGCGCCAGACGAGGAGGGCCGAGGTGGCCTGCCCTCCCGCAATGTGCTGCATCGCGGCGAGGGCGAAGGCCCGCTCGACGAAGACATTGCGCTCCAGAGCGCGGCGGGCGAGATCGTCCCACGCATCGGCGATGTCGCCGAGCCGGGCGCCAGCGCGCTCTTCGATGACAAGGCAACCCAAATCATCGCGGCCCGTTTTTTCGTCCTTGCCGGGCGCCACCGGACACGGCGAGCCAGCCGGGGCGATCACCGCGCCGAATCTGAAACGGACGACATTCTGTTCCATGGCGGCCCGGTCCCGCTTGTGCCTGGCGTCCCGTACCGGGACGGATGTTGCCGTCCTGGAGCGGTCGCCTATTGCCATAGCAGGGGGCGTGCCGGAAAGCCGCTCCAGAGGCTCAGCGGCTTCCGCCGATGGCGAGCGGATTGTCGGTGAGCGCCTGAGCATCGGGCGTGTCGACGGCAGGCGTGCCGTCGAAGGCGCCCCACAGGCGCCTGACGAAGCTTTCGTCGAGGTCGCGCAGGATGAAGACGATGCGGGTGCGCCGGTCCCCGTCCGGCCAGGCGTCGAGCACGACCGGCGGGTGGAAGATATGTTGCACGCCGTGGATGACGACCGGATGCTCCGGCTCCTCCTTTACAGCGACGAGGCCCTTGACGCGCAGCAGGTTCGGCCCGTGCGCCGAGCGCAGCAGGTCAAGGAAGAGATCGAAGGAGGGGGCCGGGATCGGTCGGTCGCTCGTCAGGCAGAAGGCGCGGATGCGCGCATCATGCCGGTTGACGTCGTGCTGGTGGTGGCCGTGGCCATGATCGTCGTGATGATGATGGTGATGATCATGGTGGCCATGCTGATCGTGCCCATGGCCATGATGATGCGCGTCCTCGAAGACCTCGGCGCCGAGCCAGCGGGCGACGTCGCCGATCTTGCCATCCGGGCTGTAGAGGCCGCGGTCGAGAAGGCGCTCGGCGGTCGCGGTGGCATCGTCCGCGCGCACGACGTCCGCTGCGGGGTTGAGGGCACCAAGACGCGCTGTCAGTCTCTCGAGCCTGCGTAGGTCATCGCCCCGCAGGAGATCGGCCTTGGTCAGGACGAGGCAATCGGCCACGGCGGCCTGCTTCATCGCCTCCTCATGCGCATCGAGCGTCGCCTCGCCATTGACCGCGTCGACGAGTGTCACGACGCCGTCGAGCGCATAGCGCATCGAGAGATAGGGGTGGCGCAGGATCGTGTGCAGGATGGGGGCCGGATCGGCGAGGCCTGTGGTCTCGATGACGACACGGCGGAAGGGCCGGATGCGGCCGTTGTCGCGCCTGCGCAGGAGGTCCTCCAGCGTTGCCACGAGATCACCGCGGATGCTGCAGCACAGGCAGCCGGCCGTCATCAGCACCAGGTCCTCGTCCACCTTCTCGACGAAAAGATGATCGAGCCCGATCTCGCCAAATTCGTTGATGATGACGATGGTGTCCGTCATCCATGGGTCGCGCAGCAGGCGATTGAGCAGGGTCGTCTTCCCCGCCCCGAGGAAACCGGTGACGACATTGAGCGGGATCGGCGCCGGACGGCTGGGCTGGTCAGCGGTCATGGAAAGAAAATCCCGCATGGCTGACGGGCCACCGGCCATGCCGGCGGTCGCGTCATGCATTGCAAGCCGCCGGCCCTGCGCCGGCGACAACGTTCTACTATTACATCTATCGCGCGATGGACAAGCGCAAGACCGGGTCAGTGCTGTGGGCGCGACCAGTCCGGGACGCTAGTTGCCGCTCACCTTCCGGGCCGGCGGTGTCTTCTGGACGGTCTTCTTCGCCGGGGCCTGCGTCTTCATGACGGGGCGCGGCGGCGGCCGGACGGCCCCCTGAAGCACCATCGGGCCGCTGCCGCCGAGCGCAGGGCCCTCCGCTTCCTTGGGCGCGAAGGCGCGAGCGGCTGGTGGCGTCGCGGCAACGGCAGCCGGCGCAGCCTTGGCACCTGGGGCGCGGCCGACATAGACGTCGATGGGCGTCGTCGGCTCACGCGGCCCGAGCGTGCCCGGCTTGTCGCCCATCACCTTCGAGAGCCCGGGTGAGGGCGAGAAGATGTTGAACAGGCCGGCATTAGCCTCCACCGTCTGCATCTCGTCGCCATCCTCGCCCACCGTTCCGCGGTTACGGCCGCAGACGGCCTCGCGCATGTCCGGCGGCGAGGTATAGGAGACCGGCATCGCCTCCAGCGTCGAACCGGCCCACCCGGTGCTGGCGAAACCCTTGTCGAAGAGCGCGGCGGCGCGGATCGTGCGCTCGGTGGCGTTGTGCGCGCCCAGTACCACCGTGATCAGCGTGCGCCCGTTCCGCGTCGCCGTGGCAACCACGTTGAAGCCGGAGGCACAGATGAAGCCGGTCTTCATGCCGTCGGCACCCGGATAGCGGCCGATGAGGCCGTTGGTGTTGCGCATGATGCGCTTGCCGAAGCGGATCGCCCCGATGCCGAAGTAATCCTTGTACTGGGGAAATTCCGTCAGCAAGGCGCGGGCGAGCACGGCCATGTCGCGGGCGCTGGTGCGCTGGCGCTCGTCCGGCAGGCCGTGCGGGTTGACGAAATAGCTGTCGTGCATGCCGAGCCGGCTGGCCGAAGCGTTCATCATGGCGGCGAAGTTCTCGACGGAGCCGCCGACGCCTTCCGCCAGCGCGACGGCCATGTCGTTGGCCGACTTGACCATGATCATCTTCAGGGCGTTGTCGACCGTCACCTCGGTCCCGGGCTTGAAGCCCATCTTGGATGGGATCACCGCCGTGGCCGTCGCGCTCACCGTCAGCGGCGTCTCTAAGGTGATGCGCCCGGCGCGGATCTCGCTGAGCACGACATAGGTCGTCATGAGCTTGGTGATCGAGGCCGGATACCAGGCGAGCGTTGCATCCTCCGCGTGTAGCACGCGGCCGGAGCCGGCATCGACCACGATGGCCGGTGCGGCCAGCGCCATGGAGACCGAGAGAAGGAGTGCCGCAAGACCGGAAAAAAGAGGTGCAGCCGTTCGCGAGAAGAGAGCGGTTGTCATATCGAACCTGTCCGGGTCGCCTGCCGGCGCATGGCCGACACCGTGGTGCGATGCGGCCCGAAGCAGTCCTTCCCGGCGTCCAACCCGGAAGGCAAGCGTTTTCGCTGGTCAGTCGTAACCTGTATCGTCTGATTTGCATAGGGTCGCAGCGGCCTGTAGACAGCAATTGCGGCAGCGTCCGGGCGGACGGTGGCGTCTTCCACATCCGCGTTTCACCGGACAGTTTCGCCGTGGTCACAGCCCTTCTGTGGATTCCCGCCACCATCGCGGCCGCCGCCGCGCAGACCCTGCGCAATGCCATGCAGCGCAGCCTGACCGATGTGCTCGGCACGGTCGGCGCGACCCAGGTGCGCTTCCTCTATGGCTTTCCCTTCGCCCTCATCTTCCTCGGGCTTGTCACCGCCGTGACGGGGGAGGGTTTGCCGGCGCCGGGCGCGGGCTTCCTCGCTTTTGTCACGGCCGGTGCGCTGGCCCAGATCGCGGCGACCGCGCTCATGCTCGCCGCCATGCGCCGCGAGGGCTTCGCCGTCACCATCGCCTATACCAAGAGCGAGCCGGTGCAGGTCGCCCTCTTCGGCCTCATCGTCCTCGGCGACCGGCTGACCATGCTCGGCGCCGGCGCGGTCGTCGTCGCGACGCTCGGCGTCATCCTGATGTCCGTGAAGCCGGTCAGCCGCCTCTCTTCCCTTGCCCGCGGCGGGCCGGCGCTCGCCGGCATCGCCTCCGGCGCGTGTTTCGCGCTCGCCGCCATCGGCTTCCGCGGCGCCATCCTCGCCCTGCCGGAAGGCTCGTTCCTGGTGCGGGCGACGACGACGCTCGTCTTCGGGCTCGGCATCCAGACGCTGGTGCTCCTCGCCTATCTTGCCCTCTTCGACAGGGGCGCGCTCATCGGCAGCTTCCGGGCTTGGCGGCCGTCCCTATTTGCCGGCTTCATGGGTGCGCTCGCCTCGCAGTTCTGGTTCGTCGGCTTCTCGCTCACGAGCGCGGCCAACGTGCGCACCCTCGCCCTCGTCGAGGTGTTCTTCGCCCAGATCGCGGCGCGGCGCCTCTTCGCCCAGTCCGCGTCGCGGCGCGAGATCGCCGGCATGCTCCTCGTCTGCCTTGGCGTCGCCATGCTCTTCGCCGCACAGTGATATGAGCGATAATCGGGTTGCGACCCGTCATAGGCGGGTGCACAGTGCGCCGCACAATGATGGGAGGATACCAGGAATGACCGCGGCAATCGTCGGCTGGGCCCATACGCCGTTCGGCAAGCTCGACAGCGAGAGCGTCGAAAGCCTCATCGTCCGCGTCGCCAACGAGGCGCTCGCCCATGCCGGCATCAGCGCCGACGATGTCGACGAGATCGTGCTCGGCCATTTCAACGGCGGCTTCTCGCAGCAGGACTTCACGGCCTCGCTCGTGCTGCAGGCCGATCCCGCGTTCCGCTTCAAGCCGGCCACGCGCGTCGAGAACGCCTGCGCCACCGGCTCGGCCGCCGTCCAGCAGGGCCTCAAGACCATCGCCGCCCGTGATGCGCGCGTCGTGCTTGTCGTCGGCGTCGAGCAGATGACGACGACGCCCGGTCCCGAGATCGGCAAGAACCTGCTCAAGGCCTCCTATCTCAAAGAGGAAGGCGACATCACCGGCGGCTTCGCCGGCGTCTTCGGCAAGATCGCCGCTGCCTATTTCCAGCGCCACGGCGACCAGTCCGACGCGCTCGCCATGATCGCGGCCAAGAACCACAGGAACGGCGTCGACAACCCCTACGCCCAGATGCGCAAGGATCTCGGCTTCGACTTCTGCCGCGCCGAGAGCGAGAAGAACCCCATCGTCGCAGGGCCGCTGAAGCGCACGGACTGCTCCCTCGTCTCCGATGGCGCGGCGGCCATCGTGCTCGCCGATATCGAGACGGCCTTGAAGATGCGCCGGGCCGTCGCTTTCCGCAGCACGGCCCATGCCCAGGACTTCCTGCCCCTGTCGCGCCGCGATATCCTCAAGTTCGAGGGCTGCGCCAAGGCTTGGGCCGATGCGCTCGACCGCGCCGGCCTGACGCTCGACGACCTGTCCTTCGTCGAGACGCACGATTGCTTCACCATCGCCGAGCTCATCGAATACGAGGCCATGGGCCTTGTGCCCGAGGGCGAGGGCGCGCGCGCCATCAAGGAGGGCTGGACGGAGAAGGGCGGGCGCCTGCCGGTCAATCCCTCCGGCGGCCTCAAGGCCAAGGGCCATCCCATCGGCGCGACGGGTGTCTCCATGCACGTGCTCTCCGCCATGCAGCTGTGCGGCGAGGCCGGGGGCATCCAGGTGCCAGGCGCGACCCTTGCCGGCATCTTCAACATGGGCGGGGCGGCAGTCGCCAACTACGTGTCGGTGCTCGAGCGCATCAAGTAAAGTCGCGGCCGAGCCGCGACCTCAGGCCGTTGGCAATAGGCAGTCGGGGGGATCCGACTGCCTATTGCCTATTGCCTATTGCCTATCCATCTATTCTCCCGGCGCCCGCGCGATCACCGCCAGCGCGTGCATGCCGTTGGCGAACTCCTCGGCGAGAAGGGCGTTGACCATGCGGTGACGCTCGACGCGGCTCTTGCCGGCGAAGGCCGGGGCGGTGATCTCGACGCGAAAATGCGTCTCGCCGCCCGGACGCCAGCCGGAATGGCCGATGTGGTTGCCCGATTCGTCCGTGACCGTGATGTGGGTGGGGGAGAGCCCCGCCGTGAGTTTGGCGCCGATGTCGTCCTTCAAGCCCATGGGTGCCCCCTGCATTGCAACGCCGCTGTGTCTCTGCGGCACTTGTTCTGACAACCGCGTCTCACATAAGCTTTGAGTCATGAATCTCAACTCGCCCCTCTTCGATCGCATCCGTGTCCGCCCCGCGGCGGAGGAGACGGCGCGTCGCGACGACCCGGTGTGCGAGCATCCGGGCTGCGCGGGCCTCGGCCTGCACCGGGCACCGAAAGGGCGGGGGCAGGAGGGCCAGTACTTTCGGTTCTGCCTTGAGCATGTGCGCGCCTATAACCAGTCCTACAATTATTTCGCCGGCATGAGCGAGGATGCCGTCGCCGCCTACCAGAAGGATTCGGTCATCGGCCACCGGCCGACATGGAAGATGGGCGTTAACGGCACCGCACGCATGCGCTCGGCCGCCTATGCCAGGGCCGATGACGAGGCCGAGGTGGTCGATCCGTTCGATTTCTTCGCCGGCGCCCGCGAGGCACAGGGTGCGGCTCGCCGTGCCGAGCCGGTTCGGCGCCTGTCCGCGCCAGCGGCCCAGGCCCTCGATACCCTCGGGCTCGAGGAGGTGGCGGATGCAGCCGCGATCAAGGCGCGCTACAAGCAGCTCGTGAAACGTTTTCACCCCGATGCCAACGGCGGCGACCGGTCCTTCGAGGCGCGGCTGCAGGAGATCATCCGCGCCTACAATACCCTGAAGACGGTCGGCTTGTGCTGAACCACCTGTCGTCGTGATGGTCACGATGACGCATGGTGATTTGTGCGCGCCGGCGCGAGCCTATATCGAGAGTCATATCGATATATTTGGGCTTGCCCGCGGGCGGAGGCGGTGAAACTCTGCCGCGACGCGGCGGGAGGTCCCGCCGATTGTGAGGAGCCATGCAAGCGACCACCGATACGAGCGCGAATTCCCTGCCCGACATGAAGCTATCCGTGCGGCAGGTCTTCGGCATCGACACCGATCTCGAGGTGCCGGCCTATTCGACGCCCGAAGAACACGTGCCCGACCTCGATCCCGACTATCTGTTCGACCGGGAGACGACGCTCGCCATCCTCGCGGGCTTTGCCCGCAACCGCCGTGTCATGGTCACGGGCTATCACGGCACCGGCAAGTCGACGCATATCGAGCAGGTCGCGGCGCGCCTCAACTGGCCCTGCGTGCGCATCAATCTCGACAGCCATGTGAGCCGCGTCGATCTCGTCGGCAAGGACGCGATTGTGCTCAAGGAAGGCAAGCAGGTCACCGAGTTCCAGGACGGCATCCTGCCCTGGGCGCTGCAGCACAACGTCGCCCTCGTCTTCGACGAATACGATGCGGGCCGTCCGGACGTGATGTTCGTCATCCAGCGCGTGCTGGAACTGTCCGGCAAGCTGACGCTGCTCGACCAGAAGCGCGTTATCCGCCCGCATCCGGCCTTCCGCCTGTTCTCCACGGCCAATACCATCGGCCTCGGCGACACCTCGGGCCTCTACCACGGCACGCAGCAGATCAACCAGGGCCAGATGGACCGCTGGTCGATCGTGACGACGCTCAACTACCTGCCGCACGACAAGGAAGTGGCGATCGTCCTCGCCAAGGCCAAGCACTACCAGAGCGGCGAGGGTCGCGACATCGTCAACAAGATGGTGCGGTTGGCGGACTTGACGCGCAACGCCTTCATCAATGGTGACCTGTCGACGGTCATGAGTCCGCGCACGGTCATCACCTGGGCTGAGAATGCGGACATCTTCGACGACATCGGCTTTGCCTTCCGTGTGACGTTCCTCAACAAGTGTGACGAACTGGAGCGGCCGCTGGTGGCGGAGTTCTATCAGCGCTGCTTCGGCAAGGACTTGCCGGAATCGGCTGTCAACGTCGCCCTGAGCTGACGGGAGACGAGAGGGCAGCGCCGTGAGCATCTCCAACCGCAAGCCCGCCACGTCGAAGGAGGCGCCGAGCGAGCCGCTGAAGCGCGCCGTCGCCGGCACGATGCGGGCCATCTCTCGTCGGCCGGAGCTCGACGTCGCTTTTGCCGTGGATCGGCCGGCACTCGTCGGCGAGCGCGCGCGCCTGCCCGAGCCGCCGCGCCGCATGAGCGAGGCGGACGCCGCCATCCTGCGCGGCCATGCCGATGCGATGGCGCTCCGGCTTGCCTGTCACGACGAGGCCGTGCATCGCCGCTTTGCCCCGGACGGGCAGGCTGCGCGGGCGCTGTTCGATGCCGTCGAGCAGGCGCGTGTCGAGGCCATTGGCGCGCGGCGCATGAGCGGTGTCGCCGCCAATCTCTCGGCGATGCTCGAGGACCGTTGCCACCGCGCGAACATGCAGGACGTCGCCGATCGCAGTGATGCGCCCATCGAGGAGGCGGTCGCCATGATCGTGCGCGAGCGGCTGACCGGCCAGCGCCCGCCGCCGTCCGCGCGCAAGCTCGTCGACATCTGGCGCGACGTGGTCGAGGACAAGGCGAGCCGCGAGCTCGACAGGCTGGTTGCGTCGGTGGAGGACCAACGCCTGTTCGCCCGCGGCGTGCGTGACATTCTCGTAAGCCTCGACATGGCCGACGAGACGGATCTCGACGCCGAGGACGAGGCGGACGAGGACAGCGAGGACAAGTCCGACCAGCAGCAGGACGAGAACGAGGGCGAGGGCGAGCGCCAGTCGCAGGATGAAGGCGGCGAGTCGGAGAGCGCCGCCAAGGCCATGCAGGAGCTCGAGGAGGGCATGAGCGAGGCCGCCGAGGCGCCCTCCGGTGAGATGCCCGACGATGCCGATGTTTCGGAGGCAGACGATGCCGGCGAATCTCGCCGCCCGCCGACATCGCTGTCCAACGAGCCGCGCGGCCCGGAATACAAGGCCTTCTCGACGCGCTTCGACGAGACGGTTGCCGCCGAGGAGCTCTGCGATGCCGAGGAGCTGGCGCGGCTGCGCGGCTATCTCGACAAGCAGCTCGCCAATCTCCAGGGCGTCGTGGCGCGTCTCGCCAACCGCCTGCAGCGGCGCCTTCTCGCGCAGCAGAACCGGGCTTGGGAATTCGACCTCGAAGAGGGGATACTGGACCCCGCGCGTCTGCCGCGCGTGGTGACGGATCCGTTCCAGCCGCTCTCCTTCAAGCGCGAGAAGGACACCGACTTCCGCGATACGGTGGTGAGCCTGCTCATCGACAATTCGGGCTCCATGCGCGGGCGGCCGATCACGGTGGCCGCAACCTGCGCCGACGTCCTCGCCCGCACGCTGGAGCGCTGCGGTGTCAAGGTGGAGATCCTCGGTTTCACGACGCGCGCCTGGAAGGGCGGGCAGTCGCGCGAGCTGTGGCTCCAGTCCGGTAAGCCGGCCAATCCCGGTCGCCTCAACGACCTGCGCCACATCGTCTACAAGGCGGCCGACGCGCCCTGGCGCCGTGCCCGGCGCAATCTCGGCCTGATGATGCGGGAGGGCCTCCTCAAGGAGAACATCGACGGGGAGGCGCTGGATTGGGCGCACAAGCGCCTCCTGGTGCGGCCCGAACAGCGCCGCATCCTGATGGTGATCTCGGATGGCGCGCCGGTCGACGATTCGACCCTGTCCGTCAATCCGGGCAACTATCTCGAGCGCCATCTGCGCCACGTCATTGCGGAGATCGAGGAGCGCTCGCCCGTCGAGCTCATCGCCATCGGCATTGGCCACGACGTCACCCGCTATTACCGTCGTGCGGTCACCATCGTCGACGCCGAGGAACTCGGCGGCGTGATGACCGAGAAGCTTGCCGAGCTGTTCGACGAGACGGCGAGCCGCGCCTCGCCCGTCGCCGGCCGACGCCAGCGCCTCCACGCATGAGATGGCTGTGGCCGACGCGCCGCGCCCTCCTCGGGGGCGGGCTGGCGACCGCGGGTCTCGCCGCCTTCGGGCTGCATCGGGTCAATGCCCGACCGCCGGTGCCGGGGGGGCCGGTGCGCCTCACTGTCGAGGCGCGCCGCGTCGATTCCTTCCGTCCGGGCGATCCCGGTCGGCAGCGTTTCGGCGCGCTCGTCTTTCGCGGCGGGCTGCAGCTCAAGGCGGATTATGAGGGATTCGGTGGCTTTTCCGGCCTTGCTTTCGCGGACGACGGCCGGCTCGTCGCGGTCTCCGATGCGGCCGAATGGTTCGTCGCCCGGCCGGCGCGCCAGGGCGATCGCCTTGTCGGCCTCGCCGAGGCAATGATGGCGCCGATGCTCGCGGGCAACGGCGTGCCGCTGGCGGCGACCGCGGCTTACGATACCGAGAGCCTCACGATCGCCGGCGGCACCGCCTATGTCGGCGTCGAGCGCGTGCACCAGATCCTGAGGTTCGACTGGGCCCGGTCGGGCGTCGCGGCACGCGCCGAACGTCTTGCCGTCCCGGACGAGGCGCGTCGCCTGCCCCGCAATCGCGGGCTCGAAGCCATTGGCGTCGCGCCGCGCGGCAGCCCCGTCGCTGGAGCCATCGTCGCCATTGCCGAGCGCTCGGACGAGGAAGAGACGGTCGGCTTCATCATCGGCGGGCGGCGGCCCGGCCGGTTCGCGTTCAGCCGGCGGGACGGCTTCGACGTGACGGATCTCGCTTTCCTGCCCGGCGGCGATCTGATCGTGCTGGAGCGGCGCTACGTGCCGCCCTTCAGCATCGGCATGCGCATCCGGCACATCGAGGGACGGGCGCTCGTGCCGGGCGCCGTCCTCGACGGCATGGCGCTCATTGAGGCGGACAACGGCTACGAGATCGACAATATGGAGGGGCTCGCCGTGCGCCGCGCCGCGGGCGAGACCATCCTCACCGTCATCTCCGATAACAACTTCTCGATGATGCAGCGCACGCTGCTGCTGGAATTCGCCCTGGCACCCTAGGCGCCGTTCAGGAGGCGCGGGCCTCGACCGCAGGGCGGACAAGGCCCATGAGGGCGCCGTAGGGCACCAGCATGGCGAGCGCCATCGCGACCTTGACGATGAAGTCGCAGATTGCCCAGCCGATCCAGACGGGAACGGTCGCTGCAAGCGGCCCGCCGCCATAGGTGACGAGATCGGTCACATCGCCCGCGAAGGCGAGGGTGAAGAACAGGGCCGTGTCGAGAGCTGAGCCGAGGAGGCTGCCGGTCAGCGGTGCTTTCCACCACGCGAGCCGGCGCAGACGGTTGAACACGCCGATGTCGAGCAGTTGCCCGACGAGGAAGGCGGTGCCGGAAGCGAAGGCGATGCGCGGGCTCGCCGCGACGACGGAAGCGGCCAGGGCAAGCACGAAGCCGACGATGACGAGCCGGCGTGCCGTGGCGGCACCATAGCGGCGGTTGGTAAGGTCGGTGACGAGGAAAGCGACCGGATAGGTAAAGGCCCCCCAGGTCAGGTAATCCTCAAGGCCCCAGGGCGTGAAGGGGTGCTGCACCGCGATGTTGGACGCGAGTACCACCAGCGCCATGGCGGTGACCGGCGCCCATAGGCGGCGCGTCCGCGCCGGCAAGAAGGGGCGTCGATCACGGTCCATGGTCGGCTTCTCTCACCAGTCGCGGGTGCCCAAACACAAACGGGCGGCCGTGAGCCGCCCGCAGGAAGACTGGCGCGCCGGCCTTATTCGGCGGCGGCGAGCTTCTTCTCGACCTCGCGCTTGAGCGCGCGGGCGCCCTGCGACAGGTCGCCGTCGGCCGCCTTGACGAGGAAGGCATCAAGGCCGCCGCGGTGCTCGACCGAGCGCAGGGCGGCAGCGGCGATGCGCAGGCGAACGGCGCGGCCGAGCGCATCCGACTGCAGCGTGACGTTGCACAGGTTCGGCAGGAACCGGCGCTTGGTCTTGCGGTTCGAGTGGCTCACGAGGTGGCCGGTCAGAACCGCCTTGCCCGTCAGTTCACAACGGCGTGCCATGATGATTCGTCCTCAACGCTACAGGTGCCGCCGACCAGGCAAAGCCCCATGACCGGCAACCGTCGCCGGCGGCTGGGCACCACATGTCCCGAGAAAGTCGCGGGTGTATAGTGGACTTCGCCCGTGTTCGTCAAGGACGTGAACGCGCGCATCTCGCCAAACGGCGTGGGAAGCGCCACGATTCGGACTGATTCGCAGGCCAGTTAAGGACGAGCGGGCACCCGGGGTTCGACATGCAGGCGCGCTACCGATTGAGGCGAGGGAAGTCTCTTCCCCGCATGCTGGGCCGCTCCGGCTGGAGCACGGCCTGCCTTCGCGCGTCCGCGGGCGCGTCTCTCGCCTTGGTGGCCTTCGTGTCGCAGGCCGCCGCCGGCACGGTCGAGGCGAGATACGACATTTCGTTGATGGGCTTCAAGATCGGCGTCGCCACCGTCAAGGCTGATATCGACGGGGATCGCTATGACCTGTCGATCTGGGCCAAACTCACCGGCCTTGCAGGGGTGATGACCAGCGGCAAGGGGGCTGCCACGGCAACAGGCAGCCTCGACGGCAGCCGCCCCGCCCCGGGCACCTTTGCCATCACCACCGCAGGCTCCGAAAAATCCATCACCGTGCGCATGGCCATGTCTGGCGGTACCGTGCAGGCCCTCGAGGTCAATCCGCAGATCGAGCCGCATCCCGACCGAATCGCTGTCACTGATGCGCATCGGCGCAATGTGCTCGATCCGGTCAGCGCCCTTCTGATGCCCGTCTCGGCCACGCTGTCGCGGACGAATGCCGCGAGCGTGAGCGCGAACGCCTGCCGGCGCACCCTGCCTATTTTCGACGGGGCCGCCCGTTATGACATCAGCTTGACGCCCAGGACCGTGCGCACGGTGAACGGCAACGGCTATCAGGGACCTGTCGCAGTCTGCGACGTGCGCTATTCCGCCATTGCCGGGCATCGTGCCAACCGCAAGGTGACGAAGTTCATGGAGGAGAACAGGGACATGCAGGTGTGGCTCGCGCCGCTCGCCGGCACGCGCCTGTTCATGCCCTACCGCATCGCCGTGCGCACGCCCATCGGCCTCAGCGAGATCGAGGCGACGAGCCTGACGATGGACGGTGTCCCCCTCGGCCGGGACATGTCGCCGGTCCGCGCCCAGAACTGAAAGCGGGGGCCGATCCGGCGCTTTACGCTTCCGCGAAGAAGGAATGCGTGCGTGTCCCGATGCCTGTGCCATTTCAGCACGGCGTGGTAAACGCGCGGCGTTTCCAGGGCGGCGCGCGCTCGTAGCGCCGGCGGCAACTTGTGCCTCTCTCATGGGGCGGCCACGATATCTTGCGCAGACCGAACCGTGAACGGTGCATTGGCAGTGATTCGTCGCACCTCCGTTCCCGTTTCGGCCTGACCGTTAACGTCGCGGCCGCCGGCGGCCATCCGGAGCGTTAATATTTGCCAATTGCAGAAAGCCGGCCCCGTTAACCATTCCAAGTGCTTCGCCGTGCCTTGGCTGGAGGTTCCATATCGGTCGTTTGTGGCGCAGGGCAGGTTCAGCCACCATATGTCGTGGCGAACGAATCCTGATTCTGCACGAGTCAGCGATTCGGGCTCCCTTCGTTCGTGGCCTGTTCGCATCGTTAAAAAGCGCGCGGGCGGGCGTTCCGCTGTGGTACAGGAGGGTGCCGGAGCAAAGCTTCGCGGCGCCGGACCGTTTATCGTAATCGGGATCGCATGCTTCTTCGATCATTGCCGCCTTCCGTGCGCGCCCGCGGGGTCACCGCCGTGCTTGGGCCGACCAATACGGGCAAGACGCATCTCGCCATCGAGCGCATGCTGGCGCACGACAGCGGTATAATCGGCCTGCCGCTGCGCCTGCTGGCGCGGGAGGTCTACGGCCGCCTCGTCGAACGCGCCGGCGCCGATCAGGTCGCGCTCGTCACGGGCGAGGAGAAGATCAAACCACTCAACGCCCGCTACTGGGTGGCGACTGTCGAGGCCATGCCGCGCGACCTCGATGTCGCCTTCTGCGCCATCGACGAGATACAGCTCGCTAGCGACTTCGATCGCGGCCACGTCTTTACCGACCGGCTGCTCAACCAGCGCGGCCGCTCCGAAACCCTGATCATAGGCGCGGCCACAATGCGCCCGCTCGTCGAGAGGCTGCTGCCGGGGGCCAACATCGTCTCGCGGCCGCGTCTCTCGCAACTGAGCTATACCGGAGAAAAGAAGATCACGCGCCTGCCGCGGCGCTCTGCCGTCGTGGCCTTCTCGGCCGAGGAGGTCTATGCCGTCGCCGAGCTGATCCGACGGCAGAAGGGTGGGGCGGCCGTTGTCCTCGGAGCTCTGAGCCCGCGCACGCGTAACGCCCAGGTCGAGCTCTTCCAATCCGGCGAGGTGGATTATCTCGTCGCCACGGATGCCATCGGCATGGGCCTCAACCTCGACGTCGATCATGTCGCCTTTGCCAGCGAGAGGAAGTTCGACGGTTACGGCTTTCGCCAGCTGACCCCTGCCGAATTCGGCCAGATCGCCGGCCGTGCCGGCCGTCACATGCGGGATGGCACCTTCGGCACGACGGGTCGCTGCCCGCCCTTCGATTCCGAGCTCGTCACGGCACTCGAGGACCATGCCTTCGATCCGGTGCGCATGTTGCAGTGGCGCAATCCCGACCTCGATTTCTCCTCGCTGGCTGCCCTGCAGCGCAGCCTCGCTGCGCCGCCGCGCGAGGAGGGGTTGACGCGCGCCCCCACGGCCGAGGACGAGGCGGCGCTCGACATCGCTGCCCGCGATGCCGAGGTGCGCCGCCTCGCCGGCTCGCGGTCGGCGGTCGAGCGGCTGTGGGAGGTGTGCCAGGTGCCGGACTACCGGCGCGTCGCATCGGCCGCTCATGCCGACCTCGTCGTCACGATTTACCGCGATCTCGTCAGCAACGGCGTGCTAGCGGAGGACTGGTTCGCCCGTCAGGTCGGCCTCGTCGACCGCACCGACGGCGACATCGACACACTTTCCGCACGCATCGCGCAGGTGCGCACATGGACCTTCGTCGCCAACCGTCCCGACTGGTTGACCGATCCCGAGCATTGGCAGGCGCGAACCCGTCAGGTAGAGGACAGGCTGTCGGATGCGCTGCACGAGCGTCTGGCCAGTCGGTTCGTCGACCGGCGCACCAGCGTCCTGATGCGGCGTTTGAGAGAGAATGCGATGCTTGAAGCGGAAGTCACCGCCGCTGGGGATGTGCTGGTCGAGGGCCAGCACGTGGGCCAGCTCCACGGATTTCAGTTCGCCGCGGACCCGCAGGCGGACGGCACCGAGGCCAAGGCCCTGCGCGCCGCAGCGCAGAAGGCGCTGGCCGGCGAGATCGAAATGCGCGCCGAGCGCCTGGCCAACGCCGGGGATGATACGTTCGTGCTCGCGAACGATGGCGTCGTGCGCTGGATGGGCGAGGCCGTAGCGCGGCTGGTGCCGGGCGAGAAGTTGCTGGGCCCGCGCCTGCGCATCCTCGCCGACGAGCATCTGAGTGGTCCGGCGCGCGACAAGGTCGAGCAGCGGCTGGACCTCTGGCTCAAGGCGCATGTCGGCAAGCTGCTCGGGCCGCTTATCGCCCTCGAGGAGGCGAACGAACTCAATGGCATTGCCCGTGGCATCGCGTTCCAGATCGCCGAATCTCTTGGCGTGCTAGACAGGGCGCGCGTGGCGCAGGAGGTCAAGGGCCTCGACCAGGAGCAGCGCGGCGCTCTCAGGCGCATGGGCGTGCGGTTCGGCGCCTATCATCTCTACTTGCCCCAGCTCCTGAAGCCGGCGCCGCGGGCGCTTGCCGCGCAGCTCTGGGCGCTCAAGCACGGCGGCCTCGACGTCAAGGGGCTCGACGATATTCCCCATCTCGCCGCCTCCGGACGCACGTCCATTCCCGTCGATGCCGAGGCGCCGAAGGCGCTGTATCGCGCCGCCGGCTTCCGTGTCTGCGGCGAGCGGGCCGTGCGGGTCGACATCCTCGAGCGCCTCGCTGATCTCATCCGCCCGGCCATCGCCTACCGGCCCGGCACGACGCCCGGCGAGCCGCCGGCCGGCGCGGCCGATGGCGACGGCTTTGTCGTCACCGTCGCCATGACCTCCCTCGTCGGCTGCTCGGGCGAGGATTTCTCCTCGATCCTCAAGGCGCTGGGCTATGTCGTCGACCGCCGCCCGGGGCCGGCCATCACGGTGCCGCTCGTGCCGGCGCCCCGTCAGGTGACGCCGCCGCAGCCCGGTCTGCCGGACGCGGCTGCCGAAGCGCAGGGGGATGCGCCGGCCGAGCCAGTTGCCGAGACCGGGGCGACCATCGCCGAACGGGCAGCCTCCGAGGATGCGGCCGGCGAGACGCCGTTGGCAGACGAGCCGGCTGAGCAAGGGGCCAACACCCGAGAGGATACCGCCCAGGAAGTCGTCGCCCAGGAACTGGCCGCGCAGGAACCTGCTCCCGTGGGAGAGAGTGGGGTGGACGAGCCTGCTGCGCAGGAAGGCGCAACGGAAGCGCCGGCGGAGCCGGCTATCGTCGAGGTGTGGCGTCCGCACCGGCATCATCACCACGCGCAGCAGCGGCAGGGCGCGGAAAAGCGCGGCCGCCGCCATGGCCGCGCCGAGGCGCCGCGTGAGGGCGGGCCGGGGCGTCCCGACAGACCGGCGGTGCGTGGACCGATGCGTTCGGCCCAGCCGCGCAACGGCGGGCCGGCCGAAGGGCGATCCGAGAAACGGGCCGACGGCGGGCCGCGTCGCGGCAAACCCGGGGAGGGACGCGGCGAGCGCCGCCACGAACAGCGCAACGAGCGCGCGCCAGATCCCCATTCGCCTTTTGCCAAGCTGCTCGCCCTCAAGCAGCAGCTCGAAGCGCGGGACGACAAGAAGTAGCGGCGCCACGGGGCCTCGCGTCCCGCCGCCAGCGCGGACGGAGTGCATGACCGAGCAGGAAGCCGAGCGGCTGCGTCTCGACAAGTGGCTGTGGCACGCGCGCATGGCCAAGAGTCGCACGCTCGCGGCCAGGCTGGTGACCGCCGGCCACGTGCGCCTCAACGGCCGGCGCATGGAGGATCCCGCCCGCCGCATCGGCAGGGGGGATGTCCTCACGATCGCGCTCGCGCACGGGACTTTCGTCGTCACCGTCATGGCGCTCGGTACGCGCCGCGGGCCTGCGGCAGAAGCGCGCACCCTCTATGTCGAGAATTTGCAGGACGGCTCTGCAGCCAGCGAATGAGTGCGCTCTGGCATCGTCCCGGCTGGCCCCTTAAGTCACACGATGGGCGGATGTGCGAGGTCGCAATCCACGCGCGGCCGTCGCGGCCGCGCGCGACGAGACGTCGCTTGCTTTGCGGACGCGGAGCGGGTAGAGCGCGCTTTCGCAACCGACGGACGGGCGCGGGCCCGCCTTCGAACACGGGGCCAGGCGGCAGGAGAAGCGGATGACCTACGTCGTCACCGACAACTGCATTCGTTGCAAGTATATGGATTGCGTCGAAGTTTGCCCCGTCGACTGTTTCTATGAAGGCGAGAACATGCTCGTCATCCATCCCGACGAGTGCATCGATTGCGGTGTGTGCGAGCCGGAATGCCCTGCCGAGGCGATCAAGCCGGACACGGAGCCTGCGCTTGAGAACTGGTTGAAGCTGAACGCCGATTTCGCCAAGGTGTGGCCGAACATCACCCAGAAGCGCGAGCCCCCGGCCGATGCCAAGGAGTTTGATGGCGTCCCGGGGAAGCTGGAAAAGTATTTTTCGCCCGAGCCGGGAGAAGGGGATTGAGCGCCTTGCCCCGCCCGCTCGCGGGGTGCGGCGCGGTAGGCCTTTGATTTTCACTGCATTTTATGATAGGTTGTTGTTCTACAGTCGGTTAGCGCAATGGGCACGGTCGTTTTCGCCGTACTTTGTTCAGCCAAAGAACGTCAGTAGCGGAACCTGCGATGTCCCTCGCAGGCGCCCAAGGCCTTTGCGCGACACGGGTTCATCGACTGAGATCAGTTTGCGAGGCAGAGGTGTCCCTCCTGCCCCGCTGGTGTTGTGCCACCGCCGCGGATCAGCCTTCCCGGTGGTGGGGCGTATCGTCCGTTTCGAGGCGAGTGCGATCAGGAGGCGACCACTATCATGACGAATGCCAAGAAGACCGCCCAGCGTCAGGGTTTCAAGACGGGGGAATCCATCGTCTATCCCGCTCATGGCGTCGGCCAGATCGTCGCCATCGAGGAGCAGGAGGTCGCCGGTTTCAAGCTGGAACTGTTCGTCATCACATTCGAGAAAGACAAGATGACCCTGCGCGTGCCGACCACGAAGGCGGCAAGCGTGGGCATGCGCAAGCTCGCCGAGACACCGCTGGTCGCCAAGGCGTTGGAGACGCTGACCGGCCGCGCGCGCATCAAGCGCACCATGTGGTCGCGTCGTGCCCAGGAGTACGAGGCCAAGATCAATTCGGGCGATCTCATCGCCATCGCCGAGGTGGTGCGCGACCTGCACCGTTCCGATGCCCAGCCCGAGCAGTCCTACAGTGAGCGCCAGCTCTACGAAGCCGCGCTCGACCGGATGGTGCGGGAGATCTCGGCCGTCAACCGCGTCACCGAGACCGAAGCGCTGAAGCTGATCGAGGACAGCCTCGCCAAGTCGCCCAAGCGGGCGGCGAAGGTGCCGGTCGAGGCCGATGCCGACCTTGATGCCGAGGACGTCCAGGAAGAAGCCGCCTGAGCCCTGCGTTAGACAAGAGCCCGGCAGCAATGCCGGGCTTTTCGCTGTCTGACCATCGCCGTTGCTGGCGGCGCGGTCCCGGGCTTTGCTTGCGCTGCGCCGGTTTCATCATTGGCTCGCGACGGGGGCCGGCCGCCTCGTGCGGCACGCGGCATGCACCTGCACCATTCGCAGGCGCGCCGTTCCGCGACCTGGCAGGCCGCGCAGCCGATCATTCTTCCGTGATGATCTTGTAGGTCCAGCCGGGCGTCAGCGGCTTGCCCGCAGTCAGGCCATTCAGCACGAGAAAGCGCTCGAGCGGCCGGTCGGGCGCCGACATGCGGCTTGCGAGGCTCTCGGGCGTGTCGCCGGGCTGCGCCGTGATCAAGGCGATGCGGCGCGGCCGGATGGACGCGATTTCGTGCGTGGAGAGCCGGCGGAAGCTCGCGAGGGTCTGTCGGAAGGCGCGCATGGTGGCGGTGCTGTTGTCGCGCGAGGCGTAGACGAGGCGGTAGACGGCACCGTCGACGCGGATGGCGGCCAGCTGGAAATACCACTCCTTGCCCTGGGTGGTGCCAGTCGCCGCCGGCAGGCCGTTGATCGTCGTCTCGGTGATGTTCTGGGTCGTCATGCCCTCGATCCAGCCCGAGGCGAGGAAGTCCCGGAGGCTCTGTGCCGGCGGCAGCTCGACGGCGTCGAGGCGGAGGGCATGCGAGCCGTCGGGCGAGACGCCGAACACGGCTTGGGCCGTATTATCGAGCTGGAATCCCTCCGGTCCGGCGAAGGTGATGCCCAGGCGCGGATGCTGGAAGCGGCGTCCCTGAACGACGCCGTCGGCCGGGTCCTCGCCATAGGCGATGCCGTTGATGGCGTTGAGATAGGCATTGCGGTCGGCCGCCCCAGCCCGCGTGCTGCTGGCCAGCCGTGCCGCGGCGATGGCCTGGGACACGCGCTCCGGCGTTGTCGGGTGGGTCGAGAGGAAGTTCTGCCCCTGGGCCGACCGGCTCGAGCTTCCATTGAGCTCGGCGTTGCGGCTGAGAGAGACGAGGAAGCGCGCCGCACCATAGGGGTCGTAACCCGCCTTGGCGATGGTGCGCACGCCGATGCGGTCCGCCTCGAGCTCCTGGGCGCGCGAGAAGCCTGCGATCGACAGGCGCGTCTCGTCTCGCACCTGCTCGCTCGCCGCCGGGTCGTTCAGCACCTCGGAGACCACGCGGCTGACGAGCATGGAGCGCTGCTCCATCTCCGCGCGCGCGACAGCGTGGCGTGCGGTGACGTGGGCGATCTCGTGCGCCAGTACGCCGGCGATCTCCGACGTGTCGTTGGCGAGCGCGAGCAGACCGCGCGTGACATAGACGTTGCCGGTCGGAAGGGCGAAGGCGTTGACAGTCGGGGAGTTGAGGATGGTGACGCGATAGCTCTCTGCCGGACGGTCGCTCGCCGGCGCCAGCTTGGCCACAACCTGCTGCAGCAACTGCTCGGCCCTGGCGTTGCGGTATTCGCCGCCGAGCGCGGTGACGAGTTGCTGGTGCTCGCGGCTTGCTGCCCGGTCGAGCCCCGTCAGCCGCGGCGCCGCCGGCGGCAGGGGGGCAGTGTCCGGCAGCCGGCTATTGTCGAAAGCACAGCCGGCCAGGAGAAGTGCCATGGCAAGTCCTGCCGCCAGACGCGCGGTACGTCCCGGCAAGACCAGACCTGTCCTGTCGCTCAGCCTGCTCATTCCGTTCCGGCCACCTCGATCCGCTCTATGTCTTCCGCCCGTGTTACCTCGATCAGCGGGCCGCCGCGCAGCTCGACGACGCCGCGTACACGCACCCGGCGCCCTTTGAGAGAGGCCGCAGAGAGACCGGCCGCGCGCATGGTCTCCCAGATCGGTTTCGAGACGGAGACCGTCATGTCCTCAGACCAGCTCCGGCCGAAATTGAGATAGGTACGGGCTGTACGCTCGCCTACACTCGCCACCGTGCCCTCGACGATGGCGAACCGCCCCGCCAAGGCTGCAAGCCCGTCAAGATCGCTCGCCTCCCGCACCGCATGCTCGGCTTCGCGCCACAGCCCGCGTACCTCGCGCCGCGCTTCTGTCTCTGCCGCGAGCAACGTCGGTATGCAACCCTTCACGCCATACTGCGGCCACACACGCGCCAAACCGTTCCGCACCAACAGCTCCTCGAGCATCATGACATCGGATGCGCCTTCGGCGTCGGTTGACGCGTGTTGTGGGAAAACGTCCCACGCGGCCGAAAAGTTCTTTCCGACCAAGATTGAGGCAACATTGCGGCCCCAGCGGTCCGTTCCCGCCCCGATTGCGGCAAGCGTGACCTCTTCTCCGGCGAGTGTTGCAAGTCGTCCACGCCAGGTTTCGGCCGCCGGCCCGTCCTGCGGCAGCACAGCGCCGGCAAGTCGCACCGTGCGGCCGTCGTCGAGGCGGAAGTCGCCATGCTGCGTGACGGCAGCGATGCGCGCCGTGCCGGCGATGCGCCCCGGGCAGGAGGCTGCGCGAGCCGGCGCCGCTGCGATGAGCGCCACGAGAACGGCCGCGATGCCGACATGATGCATGTGCCGCGCTGCAATTTCGAGAATCATGTGCTAAAGGGGCTGCGGTTGTCCCGGTAGCTCAGCAGGATAGAGCAACGGTTTCCTAAACCGTAGGTCACAGGTTCGAATCCTGTCCGGGACACCATCCCGTCCATTGTTATCCCGCCAGCAGTGGGCCGGCCAGCGCTTGCGGCGCCGCCCGCGCGTGGGCGCGTGGCAATTTGTGCCGGGCGGCGGTAGTCTCATGTTTCGGGAGCCAGCGGGGCGCCGCGGATGCAACAGACGGGAACCGGCAAGGCGCAACTGCGCCGCCCGGGGGATGGCGATGTCGCTCAAAGGCCCGCCGTGATCCGGCTGGTTGCGCTGGCGGCGCTTGTCGTGCTTTTCGATGTCTTTCGGCCGCAGATAGTCGGCATCGACTTCGAGCAGGCCATCGAGATCTATTCGCCGCTGTTGCGCGGCCTGCTCATCGGCATCTACGCCCTTGGCCTCTGCTTCGGCCTGATGGTGCCGCGCCGCTTCGCAGCCACGCTGCTGCGCGCGTGGCCCGTCTTCCCGGTGCTGCTTCTCGCGGCGTTGTCTGCCTTTTGGTCGCCGCTTCCGGGGGTGACATTGCAGAAGGCCTTCGCCAGCACGGCGACCTTCGTCCTCGGCTGCGGCTATGTTGCGTATTTCGGCGCCCGCGAGACCTTGCGTCTGGTCGCCATCGTCCTCGCCATCGGCATCCTCGCCAGCGCGCTCTTTGCCTTCGCTGCGCCCGAACAGGCGTTGCACCAGCGCACGGATGCCTTCGAATCCATCCATGCCGGTGTCTGGCGGGGCGTCTTCTACCATCGCGTGCTGCTGGGTCAGGCGGCGGCCCTCACCTGCATCACCTGGCTCTTCTGCGCCGGGCCGTCCCTCGGGCCGCTCGTTCTGCGTCTCGCTATCGCCGCCGTGGCCGTGCTTTGTCTCGTGCGGTCGGAATCGGCCGGCGGCTATGCGGCGCTCGTCATCGGGGTTGCCGCCATGGCCGGGCTTCGCCTCCTCGAAGGGGCCGGGCGGAGCCTGCGCGGCGTGCTGCTGGTCCTTGGCCTCTTCTTCCTCGTTCCGCTGCTGCTCGCGTCGCAGGCGCTGCTCGCCGCCGGCATCATGGCCCTCGGCCGAGACCTCACCTTCACCGGCCGCTGGCAATTGTGGGTCCTGCTGATCGATCTCGCGAGGGAGAATCCCTGGCTCGGTTACGGCTTCAGCGCCGGCTACCAGGTGCTTCGGCCGGCCATCACAGCGATGTTCGGCTACGATTTCGTCAATCCGCACAGCGGCTACATGGACATTCTCATCGGCCTTGGCGTCGTCGGGCTCCTCGCCGCTCTCTTCGTCCTCTTCGTTCTCCTTCGCCAGTCCTTGCGTCTCGCCTTGCGGGAGGACGTGGCACGGCTCGGAGCCTTGCGCTGTATGCCTTTCGCCGTCGCTGTCTTCCTGATCGGTGCGAATGTGGTCGAAGCCATGCTGATCGAGAGCCGCGGCTTCGCCACCGCGCTGCTCGCGCTGACCTTCGCGGCCGCGGGTGATGCGGCACGCGGCATCACGGCTACCCGGCGTCGGGCTACGGGGCTGGCCGTTCTGCCCATCCTTTCGGGACAGACGCGATGAGGCGCGCCACGACCCTCCTCCCTGCCGTCGCGCTGGTCGCCGCCGGTCTTGTCATGTTGCGGTCCGAGTGCTGGGCAGTTCGCGCGATGGGAACCCTTGTGCCGGAGTTCGGCGCAAGACAGCTGTCGCGCGTCGCGATCGCTGATTCGCCCGTTCCGGGACCGGTCGGCGGCGTCGAATCGGGCGAGGTTCTGGCCGTTGCCGCACTGGCCTGCGACAGCGAGTGGCTGGCGCTGGTGGCGCGGCGGAGCGGCGAGGAGGCGGAGCGGCAGCGCGGGGCCTGCGCCGATCTGCGCCGGCGCCTCGTGCGGGCCTCGCCCCGTTCGGGCGATGCCTGGCTTGCGCTGGCTGCCACCCACGTGACCGGGGGGCGCCTCGACGACCAGGGCAGGTCTGCCCTCGCCCTGTCGATCCGCACCATGCCTTTCGAGGCGTGGATGGCGGAGCGGCGGGTGCTCTTCGCTTTCGATGCCTTCGACGCCCTCACGCCGGACGAACGCAGGCGCATCGCGGTGGATTTCGCCATCCTCGTGATGTCCGGGCATCGCATGCAGCATATCCTCGCCCGCGCTGCGCTGGACCCGCGGGCCGAGAGAACTGCGCTGGCGCTGGGTGATCTGGCGGGCGCGGAGGTGCGTGCCTGGTTCGCCACCCAACTCGCGCGGCTCGATGCCGCCGAGAAGTGACGCTGTCCACAGGCCGCAGCGCGTCAGCCCGTTTGACACCCGCTCCGGCCGAACCCATATTCGATGGATGATGTTGAAGGTCGTGCCACAGCGCCGTTTCCTGCTTCGCGCGGGTTCTCTCATCGCGGGAATATAGCCCCGGACGCGGTGTGGCCATTGGGCTGCCCGGGTTCGGGGCAGCCGCCGGGCTTCGGCCTGACGACCGCCGGCGTAGGCCGGCCATACACGACATCACACGACAGTCATCCACATCATGCGGCCAGGGCGCCGCGCGCCGGCCGGCCGTAGAGGCGGTCGCGCTGCGAGGGCCGTTCCGCGAGCGGCCTGCCCGTCAGGAAGCGGCACCGGGCCGTCGAACGCTCATCGGGAGGTTATTCCATGTCCGCCGTATCGTCGCGCCGCGCCTTGCGCCGTCCGCCCATCACGGTCTCGCAGGAGGATTTCGACCGGCTTTACGCGCTGGCCGAGGCCGCGGCAGATCGCCAGCCGGAGCTCGCCGAGAATCTCCTGGGCGAACTCGACCGGGCCAAGGTGCTGCCCGCAGGCAAGCTGCGCAGCGCCGTCGTCGCCATGGGCTCGCGCGTCACCTTCGAGGACGAGGTGACCGGCAAGGTGCAGACGGTCGAGCTCGTCTACCCCGGTGAGGCCGATATCGCGGCCGGCCGCATCTCCATCCTGACTCCAATCGGCGTCGCGCTCATCGGCCTCGCCGCCGGCCAGTCGATCTCGTGGGAGACGCGCGGCGGCGAGCGGCGGCAGCTCAAGGTCCACGCCGTCGAGGAGCGGTCGTGAGGCGCCACCGGGCGCCTCGGCGGTGACGCTCGGCAAAAAGCGTGATTGCAAGCGCCTCGTGAAACGGTAATGTGCCGGTGACGGTGCCTCGCTCCCGCGAGGTGAAAAGGGAACGCGGTCGAAAGCCGCGGCTGCCCCCGCAACTGTAGGCGGCAAGCGCCGGGCCGGATGCCACTGGGACCCACGGGTCCCGGGAAGGCGGCCCGGGGACGAGAGCCGCAAGCCAGGAGACCTGCCGTCGCCGATCCACGCGTGAGGCTGCCGGGTGTGGCAGCCAGGGAGATGCACGATGACCGCAGTCGCAACCGCCCGCGTTGCCAGCCGCGCCGAAGCCTTCAAGGCGGCGCTTCTCGCCTTCGTCCTCGGCACGGGCCTCGTCTTCGTGACGGGCTTCGCCCATCCCGACACCATCCACGATGCCGCCCACGACACGCGCCACGCCCTGAGCTTCCCCTGCCACTGACGGGCAATGCTTCAACGCGTGCTCGCGGTCGGCCTTGTGGCCGGCCTCGTTGCCGGGCTTGCGGTTGCGGTCCTGCAGCATTTCACCACGACGCCGCTGATCCTGGCGGCGGAGGTCTATGAGGTCGAGGCCGAGCAGCAGGCCGGTGGCCTGCTGGTGCCGGCCAATATCATCCTCGCTCACGGCGGCCACGGCGCCGGTGCTGCCGCATCGGGCGGTGAGGCCGGCTTCGATGCCGGCAGGACCTTGCTGACCGGGCTTACCACGATCGTCACGGCCGTCGGCTTCGCCCTCGTCATCCTCGCCGCCATGATCGCGGCAGGCGGGCGCATCGACGAGCGCCGGGCCCTCGGCTTCGCCTTCGCCGCCTTCCTCGCCGCCGGGCTTGCACCGGCCCTTGGCCTCGCGCCGGAACTGCCCGGCAGCGCCGCCGCGCCGCTGCTGGCGCGGCAGGTCTGGTGGATCGCGACGGCGGCGCTGACCGCGGGCGGCCTGTGGCTGTTCGTGCACCACGGCGCGTTCTGGGCCCGAGCTATCGCCCTTGCCATGATCGCGGCGCCGCACGTCGTCGGCGCGCCGCATCCGGCCGCCTACGAGAGCCGCGTGCCGGCCGAACTCGCCGCCCAGTTCGCCGCCACCTCGCTTGCCGTCCAGGCGGTGCTGTGGCTGTTGACCGGGCTCCTCGTCGGTCTCCTCTGGCAGCATCTGGCCCGCCGGGCGGGTGAGGCGTGATGGCGGCGCCCGACGTCACCGTCTTCGTCTGCGTCTCCTGCCGGCGGCGCGCCGACAATGCCGTCGGCTTCGATGAGCCGGGCCGCGTGCTCGCCGAGCGCCTCGCCGACCGGCTGGCCGATGACGCGCCCGGCGCCGCGGTGGTGCCGGTCGAGTGCCTCGCCGTCTGCAACCGCCCCTGCACGGTGGCGCTCGTCGGTGACGGCAAGTGGACCTATCTCGTCGGTGACCTCGACAACGAGGCCCATCTCGACGACATCGCCGCTGCCGCACGGGCTTATGGCGCCACCGAGAACGGCATCATCGCCTGGAAGGAGCGGCCGCTGCCCTTCCGTAAGGGCGTCGTCGCGCGCGTGCCGCCCCTGGCCTTTCGCCCGCAGACGCCGACGCCGGCCCTGAGCGGCAGCGATGCGCTGACGCAGGACTAGCCGCGCCGCTCCTGGCGCAGCCCCCGATTTTCTTGTGCCGCCGTGATGCGGCAGACTGGACCGACAGATGCAAGCGACCCTTCCAGCAACGACGGCCAAGGTGCCGTGTACCATCGTCACCGGCTTCCTTGGCGCGGGCAAGACGACCCTCGTGCGCCGCATCCTCGAGGGCGGCCACGGCCGGCGCATTGCCGTCATCGTTAACGAATTCGGCGACGTCGGCTTCGACGGCTCGTTCCTTTCCGGCTGCGGCATCGCCGGCTGCCCGGAGGAGGCGGTGGTGGAGCTGCCCAACGGCTGCCTGTGCTGCACGGTGGCGGATGACTTCGTGCCGGCGCTCGACCGGTTGCTCGCCATTGAGCCGGCGCCCGACCACATCGTCATCGAGACCTCGGGCCTCGCCCTGCCCAAGCCGCTCGTCAGCGCCTTCAACTGGCCGCAGATCCGCTCGCGCGTCACCGTCGACGGCGTCGTCGCCGTGGTCGACGGGCCGGCCGTGGCGGAGGGGCGCTTTGCCGACGATCCCGCCGCGCTGGCGGCGCAGCGTGCGGCGGACGAGACGCTCGACCACGACAATCCGCTCGAGGAGGTGTTCGAGGACCAGATTCTGTGCGCCGACCTCATCGTGCTCAACAAGACGGACCTGATGAGCTCGGCCGAGATCGAGGCCGTGTCAGCACAGATTGCCAGCGAACTGCCGCGCGCGGTCAAGATCGTGCCGGCGGCCAACGGCGCCATCGACGCGCGCGTGCTGATCGGCCTCGGCGCGGCGGCGGAGAACGACCTTGCCGCCCGTCCGTCGCACCATGACGACATCGGCGAGCACGACCACGACGACTTCGAGAGCGCTGTCTTCCCGGTGGCCGATGTCGATTCGCCCGAGGAGATCGCCCGGCGCGTCGCCGCCGCGGGCGCGGTGGATGGCGTCCTGCGCATCAAGGGTTTCCTCGCGCTGCCGGACAAGCCCATGCGGCTCGTGGTGCAGGCGGTGGGATCCCGAGTAGGCCATCATTTCGACCGGGCATGGAAGCCGGGTGAGGAGCGCGCGGGCCGGCTCGTCGTCATAGGCCTCAAGGGCTTCGACCAGGCTGCGGTGGCGGGCGCGCTCGCCGGGTGAGGGACGCGCGGGCCCGCCGGCCCGCGTGAGAGGTGAGGGACGGAGGCAATGCACCTCCTCGCGACGACATCCGTGACGCTCGACGAGGCGAACGAGGCGGTGGATGTCGCCCAGTCGCCGGGCGACATTGTCGTGCTCTCCTTCGCCGACAGCGACCTTGCGCTCGTCGCGGCCGCCCATGCCCGTCTCGCCCATGCTCGCTCCGGCAGCGACTTTCCCAGCCTGCGCCTCGCCGACCTCAAGCGGCTGCGCCATCCCCTGTCGGTCGACCTCTACGTCGATCAGGTGGCGGCGAAGGCGCGTTTCGTCCTGGTGCGTTGCCTCGGCGGCGTCGACTACTGGCGCTACGGCCTCGAGCGCCTGTCACAGCTCGCGCGGGAGACGGGCTTGATGCTCGCGGCGGTGCCCGGCGAACCGCGGCCCGACCCTGCGCTCATGGCGCTCTCCAGCGCCTCGCCGGACCTGCTGCGCGCGCTCCATGCCGATTTCTCGGCCGGCAGCGAGGCAGCGATGCAGGCAATGCTCGGCCGCATCGCCGCCGCCCTCGGCCATGAAGCGGCGAGCGAGACCGCGTCTGCACCGCCGGCGCCGCTGCCGCCGCTCGTCGCCTGGTCGGCGGAGGGCGGGGCCGTGGAGCCCGTGGCGGCGCTCGCAAGCCTGCCGGCGGACCGGCCGGTCGTGCCGCTCCTCTTCTATCGTTCGGCGCTCGCGGCCGGGGATGTCGCGCCGGTCGCAGCCCTTGCCGAAGCCCTGGCCGTGCGTGGCCTCGCGCCGCTGCCGCTGGCGCTCACCAGCCTGAAGGACCCTGCCGTCGCCGAGCCGCTGCGCCGGCTCCTCGCGTTGCGCCCGCCCGCCGTGATCGTCGCGCTGACGGGCTTTTCGGCGCGGGACGATGCCGGCTTCGTCCTCGACGCGGCCGGGGTGCCCGTCATCCAGGCGATCGTCTCGGGCAGCACGCGCGAGGCCTGGGCGGAGGCGCCGGCCGGCCTCGCCGCGGCGGATCTTGCCATGCAGGTCGTGCTGCCGGAGGCGGACGGGCGCCTCATCGGCCGCGCCGTCGCCTTCAAGGAATGGGCGCTCGACGTGCCCGCGGCCGATTTCGTCGGCCGGCGCAAGGTCGCCGATCCGGAGGGAGTGGCGGCGGTCGCGGACCTTGCCGCCCGCTGGGCGCGCCTTGCCGCGACGCCGCGCGGCGAGCGGCGCCTTGCCTTCGTCCTGTCCGACTATCCTGCCCGTGCCGGCCGCGCCGGCTATGCCGTTGGGCTCGACACGCCGGCGAGCCTCTGCGCCATCTTCGACGATCTCGCCGCGGTCGGCTTCGACACACGCCGCAGCTTCGATGTGGCCGACGTGATGCCGCGGCTGACGGGCGCCGTGCCTCCCTCCCCCCGCTTGCGGGGGGAGGGGGCCAGGGGGCACCCGGTCGCCGCGGCTGATCTCTCCCGAGATTCGGCGGCCCCCGGCGAAGCGCTCCTGTCCCTTGCCGATTACCGCGCCTGGTTCTCCGCCCTGCCCGCCGCGCTGCAGGCGGAGGTTCTGGACCGCTGGGGCGCGCCTGAATCGGACCCCGCCTGTCGCGACGGCCATTTCGTCTTCCCCGTGCTGCGCGCGGGCAAGGCGCTTGCCGCCCTGCAGCCGGGCCGCGGCCTGCCTGACGCCGACAGGAAGGCGTTGCATCACGCGCCGGACGTGCCGCCCTGCCACGGCTATCTCGCCTTCTATCTGGCGCTCAGGCGCTCCGGCGTCGATGCCCTCGTCCATCTCGGCACGCACGGCACCATGGAATGGCTGCCGGGCAAGGCCGTAGCGCTATCGGGCGTCTGCTGGCCGCAGGTGGTGACGGGCGACCTGCCGGTGATCTATCCCTTCATCGTCAACGATCCCGGCGAGGCGGCGCCCACCAAGCGGCGTATCGCGGCCCTGACGCTCGGCCATCTCACGCCGCCGCTCGCCATCGGTGGACTCCACGGCGAGGCGGCCGGACTGCGCGACCTCGTGGAGGAATATGCCGGCGCACAGGTGCTCGACCCGCGCCGGGCGACACTCCTTGCCGAGGACATCCTGTCGCGTGCCGAAGCCGCCGGCCTCGCCGCCGAGTGCGGCATCGTCCCGGGCATGGGGATGGCGGAGGCGCTGAGCGCGCTCGATGCGCATCTTTGCGATCTCGCCGAAGTTTCGTTCGCCGCGGGACTGCACGTCTTCGGCCGCAGCCCCGCGGCACCTGAGCGGGCGCGTCTTCTGGCCGAGATCGCCGGGCTCGACGAACCGGAGGCCGCGCGCGTGGCCGAGGCTGTCGCGGCGAGCGGCGCGGCCGAGCGTGAGGCACTCGTCGCCGCGCTCGACGGGCGTTTCGTGCCGCCGGGCCCATCGGGATCGCCTGCCCGCGGGCAGGTGGAGGTGCTGCCCACCGGCCGCAACATGACGACGCTCGATCCGCGCGCCGTCCCCACCCCGGCTGCCACCCGGCTCGGCGAGCGCGCCGCCGCCGAAGTGGTCCGCCGCCATCTGCAGGAGACGGGCGACTGGCCGCGCCGCATCGTCATGGACCTGTGGGCCTCGCCCACCATGCGCACCGGCGGTGAGGACATCGCCCACGCGCTGGCGCTGATGGGCGCGAAGCCGGAGTGGGACCATGCCTCCGGCCGTGTCGGCGGCTTCACCATCCTGCCTCTGGCGCTGCTCGACCGGCCGCGCGTCGACGTCACCCTGCGCGTCTCGGGCGCCTTTCGTGATACCTTCCCCGTCCAGCTGGCGCTGCTCGACCAGGCGGCGCGGGCGGTCGCGGCGCTCGACGAGGAGGACGGCTGGAACCCGCTCGCCGCCGCGCGCCGCGCCGGTGGCCTCCTGTCCCGCGTCTTCGGCGCCGCGCCGGGCCGCTACGGCATGGGGCTGGCGGACCGGGTCCTGGCGGATGACGACGCCGCGCGCGCGGACCTCGCCGCGCTCTACCTGGCCGCGACCGACCACGCTTATGGTGCCGGGCCGGCGCGCCGGGATGCCTCCTTCGCGGAGCGGCTCGCGGCGGCCGATGCCTTCGTCCACGTGTCCGACACGCGCGAGCGCGACATCCTCGACGGCGACGACGCCATGGAGGCCATCGGCGGTTTCGCCGTCGCCGGGCGGGACGGGGCGCTCGTCTTCAGTCTCGATACCAGCCGGCCGGAGGCGCCGCGCGTGCGCACCGTGGAGGAGGACGTCGCCCGCCTCGTCCGCGGCCGGCTCGCCAACCCGCGCTGGATCGCCGGCCAGCTCGCTCACGGCTGGCGCGGCGCTGCGGAGCTCGCCCAGTCGCTCGATGCCGTCTTCATCTGTGCGGCCACCACGGGCGCAGTGTCGGACCATCAGTTCGACATGCTGTTTTCCGCCTATGTCGGCGACGAGGCGGTTTTCGCCCAGGTGCGGGAGGCCAATCCCCCGGCCGCCGGTGCTATCCTCGAGCGTTTCGCCGCGGCCCGCCGCCGCGGCCTGTGGCGCTCGCGGCTCAATTCCGCCGCCACCCGGCTGGAGACCCTCGTCCAGGAGGCCGCGGCATGAGCGGCGCGGCTCCCGTACCGGCCAGCCGACGCGGCTGGTGTCCGGGCATCGCCCGCCCCATGGCGACCGGCGACGGCCTGCTCGTGCGCATCCACCCGCGCCACGGCTCCTTGACGGCGGCACAGCTTGGAGGGCTCGCCGATCTGGCTGAGCGCTACGGCAACGGCCTCGCCGATGTGACGAGCCGCGGCAACCTGCAGTTGCGCGGTGTTGCCGAGGCCGATCATGGCGCGCTCTCTGACGCGCTCGCCGGACTCGGCTTCATCGATGATTTGCCGGCAACGGGACCGCAGCGCATCGTCTTTCTGCATCCGCTCGCGGGTCTCGACGGACTGCGCGATCTGCGCCCGCTCGCTGATGCCATCGAGGCCGAGCTGCGGCCGCTGCGCGCGAAGCTCCCCGGCAAGTTCTGCATCGCCCTTGGACATGCAGGCACCGCGCCCGCCGTGGCAGCGGACGTCGAGGTCGCCATCGATGCCGACGGCAACGCTGTCGTCCATTTTCCCGGCGCGCAACCGCCTGAGGCGGACACGCCCTGCTCCCCTCCTTCGCAAGGGAGGAGGAGACAGGAGGCCGGGCTCCCGGCCCGGATCGTGGCGCTGGTATTGGAGTTCCTCGCCCGTCGCGCCGCCAAGCGTAGTCCCCGACAACGAAGCGATGTGCCGGCTAATTACCTCGGCCTTCTGCCAGCCGGCGAGCAACCGATCCTCGCCGTCGCCCCGGCCTTCGGCCGCCTCGCCGCTGCCGACATGCGCCGGCTCGCCGGTTGGGCCGGCCGCCACGGCGCGGGAGAACTGCGCCTGACGCCGTCCCGAGCCGTGCTCATCCCGCATCTTGACAGGGACGCGGCGGACGGGCTGATGCGCGAGGCGCGGGCGGCCGGCTTCATCGTCGATGCCGATGATCCGCGTGCCTTGCTTGTCGCCTGTCCGGGGCGGCCGGCCTGCCGGAGCGCCTTCGCGCCGGCGCAGGCCGATGCCCTGCGCCTCGCCGGCGTGGCCGGGCTCCTCGGCGCCGTGCATGTCTCGGGCTGCGCCAAGGGCTGTGCGCGCCAGGCGCCAGCGCCGCTCACGCTGGTGGCCCAGGCGGGCGGCTATGGCGTGGTGCTCGACGGCACGGTGCGCGATGCGCCGCTCGCCGTCCGCTCAGCGGCGGAGATCGAGGCGCTGCTGCAGCAGGTTGTCGCGACTGGCCCGTCGCGGGGCGAGGCAATCGCTTCCCTCGTCCGCGCGTTGGGATCTGAACCGGGGAAGGAGATGCCGCGATGAGCGGCCGTTACGATTACGAGCGCTACGGGGCGGCGATCTATCGCGCTTCCTTCGCCATCATCCGCGCCGAGGCGGATCTTGCGCGCTTTTCCGGCGCCGCCGAGCGCGTCGTCGTGCGCATGATCCACGCCTGCGGCATGACGGACCTGTCGCAGGACGTCGACATGTCCGGCGGCTTCGCGGAAGCGGCGGCGGCGGCCCTGCGCCGGGGCGCGCCCATCCTCTGCGACGCGCGCATGGTGGCGAACGGCATCACCCGCGCGCGCCTGCCGGCGGGCAACGAGGTCGTCTGCACGCTCGACGACCCGCGCGTGCCGGCCCTCGCCGAGAAGATCGGCAACACCCGCACCGCCGCGGCCATGGAGCTGTGGCGCGCGCGGCTCGCCGGCAGCCTCGTCGTCGTCGGCAATGCGCCCACGGCGCTGTTCCGTCTGCTGGAAATGCTGGACGAGGGCGCGCCGCTGCCGGCTGCCATCATCGGCATCCCCGTCGGCTTCGTCGGCGCGGCCGAATCGAAGGCGGCGCTCGCCGCCGACGGGCGCGTGCCGCACCTCGTCGTCCACGGCCGGCGCGGCGGCAGCGCCATGGCGGCCGCGGCGGTCAACGCCCTTGCGAGCGATAGCGAATGACCACCCCAGGCAAGCTCTTCGGTGTCGGCATGGGGCCGGGCGACGCCGGCTATGTGACGCTGCGCGCCCGCGCAGTGGTGCTCGAGGCGGGCGTCGTCGCCCATTTCGCCAAGAAGGGGCGGCGCGGCCATGCCCGCACCATCGCGGATGCGGCCATCGGCACAGGCAGGCGCGAAATGGCCCTCGTCTATCCGGTGACGACCGAGATCGCCGTCGCCGATCCGGGCTACGGTGCCGCCATCACGTCCTTCTACGACGAGGCGGCCGAGGCGATCGCCCGGGAACTCGCCGCCGGCACCGATGTCGCCGTGCTATGCGAGGGCGACCCCTTCTTCTACGGCTCCTTCATGCATCTGTGGCGGCGCCTGCGGGGGCGCTTCGCGGTGGAGGTGGTGCCGGGCGTCACCGGCATGTCGGGCTGCTGGTCACGCGCCGGCGTGCCCATCACCTGGGGCGACGACGTGCTCACGGTGCTGCCGGCGACGCTCGCGAAGGAGGACCTGGTGCGCCGTCTCGGCACGACGGACGCCGCCGTCATCATGAAGCTCGGCCGCAACCTCCCCAAGGTGCGTGCGGCGCTGATCGAGGCCGGGCTCATCGAGCGCGCTGTCTTCGTCGAGCGCGGCACGATGGACGGCGAGATCGTCTGCCCCCTCGCCGAGAAGGCGGACGACGAAGCGCCCTATTTCGCCATGGTGCTGGTGCCCGGCGAGGGGCGCCGGCTGTGAGCGCGCCGGGCCGTCTCGTCATCGTCGGCCTCGGGCCCGGCGAGCCGCACTGGCTGACGCCGGCGGCGCGCGCCGCGCTTGACGGCGCGAGCGACCTCATCGGCTACGGACCCTATCTCGACCGCCTCGGCGACCTGCGGCCCGACCAGCGCCGCCACGCCTCCGACAACCGCGTGGAGCTGGAGCGGGCGCGCCACGCGCTCACGCTCGCCGCCGAGGGCCGGCGGGTGGTTGTCGTGTCGGGCGGTGATCCCGGCGTCTTCGCCATGGCGGCGGCCGTGTTCGAGGCGGTCGAAGGGGGCGATCCCGCCTGGGCGGGGCTCGACATCCAGGTGGAGCCCGGCGTCACCGCCATGCTCGCCGCCGCGGCCCGGGCCGGCGCGCCGCTCGGCGGCGATTTCTGCGCCATCTCCCTGTCCGACAATCTGAAGCCCTGGGAGGTGCTGGAGAAGCGGCTCGCTGCGGCGCTGTCGGCCGATTTCGTCATCTGCCTCTACAACCCCATCTCGCGCGCGCGGCCTTGGCAGCTCGGGCGCGCCCTCGCCATCGCCCGCGAGCATCGCGCGCCGGAAACGCCCGTCATCTTCGCCCGGGCCGTGGGGCGTGCCGACGAGAAGCTGACGGTGATGCCTCTCGCCGAGGCGGCCGGCGGCCTCGCCGACATGGCGACCCTCGTCATTATCGGGGCCTCGACGACGCGCTGCGTGCGACGGCCGGCCGGTGAACGACCCTGGGTCTACACGCCGCGCAGCTACGGAGGCGGGCGATGAACAGAGCGGCGTCAATTCTCCCCTCCCCCTTGTGGGGAGGGGTCGGGGGTGGGGGGCGTCAGGCCGGGCGCCGGTCGCTTGTACAGCGGATGGCGCTACCCCCCTCCCTAACCCACCCCCCCCAAGGGGGGGGGGGCGCTGGCGCTCCGGTGCCTGGCAATGAGCCATGCCAGCGCCGCCTCGGCGGTCTCGACCATCGGCACGTCAGGCCGGTCGGGCCGTCGCACCATGACGACGGGCAGGCCGAGCTTGCGGGCCGCGATGATCTTGGCCTCGGTGGCGCGGCCGCCGGCATTCTTCGAGACGACGACATCGATCGCCTCACGCCGCATCAGCGCCACCTCGTCCTCCACCGCGAACGGCCCGCGCGCCCGGATGAGCGTGGCGGACGCGAGAAGCCCCTTCGCCGGCTCGATGCTGCGCACGACATAATGGTGCTGGGGCGCCGCGGCGAAAACGGACAGTTCCTGGCGCCCGATGGTGAGGAAGACGCGGGCAGGCGTCGTGCCGAGCGCCGCCGCCGCGCCCGCCATGTCGGCGACCTCGATCCAGTTATCATCCGGCCGATGCTGCCACGACGGCCTCGTGAGGGCGAGAAGCGGCACGCCCGCCATCCCGCAGGCGGCGGCCGCATTCGCGCTCATGCGAGCGGCGAAGGGATGCGTCGCATCGACGACGGCCGCAATCCGTTCTCGGGCGAGGAAATGCGCCAGCCCGTCCATGCCGCCAAAGCCGCCGATGCGTGTCGCGACAGGCGCGGCGGCCGGCGCGCTCGTGCGCCCGGCGAGCGACAGCACGGGCTCGAACCGCGTATCCTCCGCCACGAGCCGGGCAAGGGTCGTCGCCTCGCTGGTGCCGCCGAGAAGGAGAATGCGCATGGCCGCTGACATGCCGGACTTCTCGCCCAACGCAGCGCCGATGTCGAGCGCCGCGCGGATGAGCGCGGGGCCCTGGCTGACGATTGTCGGCATCGGGGAGGACGGGCGCGGCGGCTTGTCTCCCGCCGCGCTCGCGGCGCTCGAGGCGGCCGAGCTCGTGGTCGGCGGGGAGCGGCACCTCGCGCTCGCCGCGCCCTTTCCCGGCCGGGCCCTCGCCTGGCCGAGCCCGCTCAAGGAGGCTTTTCCGGAAATCCTCGCCCATCGCGGCCGCCCGGTGTGCATCCTCGCCAGCGGCGATCCCTTCAATTATGGCATCGGCGCGCAGATCGCCGCCCTCGTGCCGGCCGACGAACTGCTGTGCCTGCCTCAGCCCTCCTCCTTCTCGCTCGCCGCCGCGCGTCTCGGCTGGTCGCTGCCGGACGCCGCGACCATCAGCCTGCACGGCCGCGCGCTCGCCGGCATCGTGCCTTACCTGCTGCCCGGTGCGCGGCTCATCGTGCTGACATGGGACGGCACGACGCCCGGCAAGGTGGCGACGCTGCTCACGGAGCGTGGCTTCGGCGCCTCGCGCCTCACCGTGTTCGAGGCCATGGGTGGGCCGCGCGAGCGGCGCCTTGTGGCGTCGGCGCAAGGCTTCGATCTTGCCGGGATCGGTCCGCTCAACACGCTCGCCGTCGAGGTCCTCGCCGGCCCGGACGCCCGGGTCGTGACGCTGGTGCCGGGGCGCGACGATGCCTGGTTCGACAACGACGGCCAGCTCACCAAGAGCGAGATCCGCGCCGTGACCCTGGCGGCGCTCGCCCCGCGCGCGGGCGAGGTGTTGTGGGATATTGGCGCCGGCGCCGGCTCCATCGCCATCGAATGGTGCCTTGCCCATCCCCGTAACCGCGCCTTCGCCATCGAGGAGCGGCCGGACCGCGCCGCGCGTGCCGCGGCGAATGCGGACAGGCTCGGCGCGATCGCTGTCACGGTGGTGGAAGCCCGGGCGCCGGAAGGGCTCGCCGACCTGCCGCGGCCTGAGGCCGTCTTTATCGGCGGCGGGCTGACGGATGCCGGCGTCTTCGAGGCGGCCTGGGCCGCCATGCCGACCGGCGCGCGGCTCGTCGCCAATGCCGTGACCCTGGAGAGCGAACAGCGGCTCGCCGCACTCTTCGCCGCCCACGGCGGGCGGCTGCGGCGCCTCTCCGTCGCCCGGGCCGAGCCGGTCGGCGGCTTCCATGGCTGGCGCACGGCGATGCCCGTGACGCAATGGATGGTGGACAAGCCATGATCGCCCTCGGCATCGGTCTTACCAGCGCTGTCGACGGCGCGGCCATTGCCGCGCTCGCACGCCGAGCGTTGGCCCATGCCGGACTGGAGGCGTCCGTGCTCGCCGTGCCCGACTGGCGCGCGGACCTGCCGGCGGTGGCCGCGGCGGCGCGCCTCTTGGGCCTGCCGGTCGCGCCGGTATCGCGCGCGGCCATGCAGACCGTCGAGGCGGCCGTGGTGACGCGCTCGCCCGAAAGCCTTGCCCGCTACGGCGTCGGCTCGGTCGCCGAAGCGGCGGCGCTCGTCGCCGCCGGACGCGGCGCGCGCCTGCTCGTGGCGCGCCTTGCAGAGGCGGGGGCGACCTGCGCCGTGGCGGAAGGGGAGGGGCCATGACCGTCCATTTCATCGGCGCGGGTCCCGGCGCCGCCGATCTCATGACCCTGCGCGGGCGCAGCCTCGTCGAGCGCTGTCCGGTCTGCCTCTATGCCGGCTCCATCCTGCCGCCGGAGATCCTCTCCTGGTGCCCGCCGGGTGCGCGCCTCGTCGATACGGCCGGACTCGACCTCGATGCCATCGCCGCCGAGTTCGAGCGTGCCCATGCGCTCGGGCAGGACGTGGCGCGCCTCCACTCGGGCGACCTCTCCATCTGGAGCGCGGTGGCCGAGCAGATGCGCCGGCTCGATGCCCTTGGCATTCCTTATACGCTGACGCCGGGCGTGCCGGCTTTCGCCGCGGCTGCGGCTGCGCTCGGGCGAGAGCTGACGCTGCCCGGCGTCGCCCAGTCGCTCGTGCTCACCCGTACCGGCAGCCGCGCCTCGCCCATGCCGGACAGGGAGAAGCTCGCCGCCTTCGCCGCGACGGGTGCCACGCTCGCCATCCATCTCTCCATCCATGTCATCGACAAGGTGGTGGATGAGCTCACGCCGCACTACGGGCCGGATTGCCCGGCGGCCGTGGTCTGGCGTGCGTCCTGGCCGGACGAGCGTATCCTGAGGGGTACCCTCTCCGGCATCGCCGGCGAGGTGGCGCGCGAGAAGCTGGAGCGCACCGCGCTCATCCTCGTCGGGCCGGCGCTGGCTCGCGAGGATTTCCGCGACAGCGCGCTTTATACGAAGACCTATGCGCGGCGCTTCCGCCCGCAGGAGGGGGAGAGCGAGACGTGATGAGGCTGCCGGAGATCGAGACGCCCGCCTTCGCGCCCGGCTCGGTTTGGCTCGTCGGCGCCGGCCCCGGCGATCCCGGGCTCCTGACGCTCCATGCCGTCAAGGCGCTCGTCGAGGCGGACGTCATCGTCCACGACGCGCTCGTCGATCCGCGCATCCTCGCGCTCGCACCGTCTTCGGCTCGGCGCGAATATGCCGGCAAGCGCGGCGGCAAGCCCTCGGCGTGCCAGCGCGACATCTCAGAGCGGCTGGTCGCGCTCGCGCGCGAGGGGCTGCGCGTGCTGCGCCTCAAGGGAGGCGATCCCTTCGTCTTCGGCCGCGGCGGCGAGGAGGTGCTGGCGCTCGCCGCCGCCGGCGTGCCGTTCCACGTGGTGCCCGGCCTGTCGAGCGGCATTGCCGCACTCGCCGCCCACGCCCTTCCGGCGACGACGCGCGACACCAACCACGCCGTCATTCTCGCTACCGGCCATGCGGCGCCGGGCGAGGAGGGCGCGGACTGGGCGGCGCTTGCCCGGGCGGGCGTGCCCATCGTGCTTTACATGGCCGTCGCCAACCTGCCCGCCATCGTTGCCGGACTCAAGGCCGGTGGCATGTCGGGCGCGACACTAGCGCTCGCGGTGGAGCGGGTCTCGACCTTGGACGAGCGGCTTGTGGAGGGCACGCTCGACGAGCTTGCCGCGCTCGCCGCTGGCGGCGGCCTCAACGCGCCGGCGGTAATCGCTGTGGGCGCCATAGCGCGGTTCCGCGCCATGCTCGCCGCTCGCCTGAAGGAGGCTTCGTGAGCCCCGGCCTCCTCATCGCCGCCCCACGCTCCGGCTCCGGCAAGACGACGATCACGCTTGCGGTGATGCGGGCGCTCAGCCGGCGCGGCCTTGTCGTGCAGGGCGCCAAATGCGGGCCGGACTATATCGACCCGGCCTTCCATGCCGCGGCGACCGGGCGGCCGAGCTTCAACCTCGACAGCTTCGCCATGCCGCCGGCGCTGCTGGAGGATCTTGTCACCGACCATGCGGCGGCCGACCTCGTCATTGCCGAGGGCTCCATGGGGCTCTTCGACGGTGTGACCGGCGGCGAGGGGGCGACCGGCGCCAGCGCCGACATCGCCGCCCGCTTCGGCTGGCCGGTCGTGCTGGTGCTCGACGTCTCGGGCCAGGCGCAGTCGGCGGCCGCGACGGCTCTCGGCTTCCGCAGCTACGATCCGCGCGTGATGATCGCCGGCGTCATCCTCAACAACGTCGCGAGCGAGCGCCACCGGCGCCTCTCGGCCGACGGCATGGCGCGGATCGGCCTGCCCGTCGTCGGCGTCGTCATGCGCCGCAAGGAGATCATCCTGCCCGAGCGCCACCTCGGCCTCGTCCAGGCGGGCGAGACGGCCGACCTCGCCGCCCGCCTCGACGCACTGGCGGACCTCGCGGAGGCGTCGATCGATCTCGACGCCTTGCTGCACGCTGCGCGGCAATCGCAAAACGCTGGCGACGACCGGGAGCGACAGGCTCCCTCCCCCCGCTTTGCGGTTGGGAGGGTTGGGGTGGGGGGCAGCGGCGCGACGATCGACAGCCGGCCCATCCAAGCGGGAACACCCCCCACCCCTAGCCCCTTCCAACCGAAAGGCGGGGGGAGGGGAACGGCGCCCAGTCCTTCATCGCCCAGCCTTCGACCGCCCGGCCGCCCATCGCTCCGCCTGCCACCGCCCGGCCGGCGTATCGCGCTGGCGCAGGATGCGGCCTTTTCCTTCGTCTATCCGCATGTGCTCGACGGCTGGCGGCAGGCGGGGGCGGAGATCGTGCCCTTCTCGCCGCTGGAGGACGAGCCGCCGGCGGACGATTGCGACGCCTGCTGGCTGCCGGGCGGCTATCCGGAACTGCATGCCGGGCGACTCGCCGGCAATGCGCGCTTCCTCGACGGCCTCCGCGGGTTCGCGGCCAGCCGGCTGGTGCACGGCGAATGCGGCGGCTACATGGTGCTGGGCGAGGCGCTGGAGGATGCCGAAGGTGTGACGCACGCCATGGCCGGCCTGCTGCCCGTCGTCACCTCCTTCGCGAGGCGCCGCCTGCACCTCGGTTATCGCATCGCGACGCTGGCCCGCGACAGCGTCCTCGGCTCCGCCGGCGCGGTGCTCGTCGGCCACGAGTTCCACTATGCCTCGGTGACGGCCGGCGCCCCGGGCGAGGTCGATTGCCTGGCGCAGGTGCGCGATGCACATGGAACGGACATCGGCCCGGTGGGCCATCTGCGCGGGCGCGTCAGCGGCACCTTCTTTCACGCTATCGCTCCGCGCTGAGCCCTCTCAGGGGCTGGCGACGATCAGCGCCCAGTAGACCTTGTATTTCGACCCCGGCGCATAGGCCGTGGCGATGCCGAGGCGCGTCGCGCTGGGCGCCAGCATGGTGCGGTCGTGCTGGGGCGATTCGCGCCAGCCGGAGAAGGCCTCCGCCATGGTGTGGTAGCCGGCCGAGAGGTTGACGGCGGGAGAGGCGACGCCCGCCGCGGCGAGGCGCTGCTTCACCGCATCGGCCGAGCTCGGCCTGTCGGCCGCCGCCATGCGCTCAGCCTCTGCCTGCGCCTCGCGCTGCAGGGCGGCGTCGACGGCGACGGGCGGCAGGCCGTGGTTGCGGCGGTAGGCCGAGATCATCCCCGCGGCGCTTGCGGCATCGACGCTCGCACCGGCCGAGGCGAGGGAGCGGTAGAAGGCCGGCTGCTGCGTCTCCGGCTGCGAGGAGCAGGCTGCCAGGAGCGCGAGCGGGGCTGCGGCAAGCGCGCGGCGCAGGAGTTGCTGAACGGAGGAGGTGTTCACCATGGTCATCCTATGAAGATTGGGACGTCTCGGCCGCACTCGCGGGCGCCGGCGGTGCCCTTGTGGCATCTGTCAGCCGTTCGAGGACCTGTTCCAGCCGTTCGGTGCCGCGCACGTGGAGGTCACGCTGCGGATAGGGGATCTCGATGCCCGCCTCGCGCAGCTTTCGGAAGATGGAGAAGAGCAGGGCGCTCTTCACGCCGAGCGACGCCTCGACATTGCCGACGAAGCAACGCAGCTCGAAGTCGAGCGAGGAATCGCCGAACCGGATGAACAGGACCGTCGGAGCGGGCTCGCTCAGCACCTCCGAATGCTCGCGGGCGCAGCTCTCGAGGATGCGCGCTACCTCGTCCGGATCGGCGTCATAGGAGACGCCGACGGGCACGATGATGCGGCCGATGCGGTTGTTGTGTACCCAGTTCTTGACGACGCCGGAGATGAGGTTGGAATTGGGCACGATGACCGCTGCCCGGTCGAAAGTCTCGATCTCCGTCGCGCGCACGTTGATGCGCCGCACGTAGCCCTGCTCGTCGCCGACGACGACCCAGTCACCGACGCGGATCGGCCGCTCCCACAGGAGGATGAGGCCGGAGACGAAGTTGTTGACGACCGACTGCAGGCCGAAACCGATGCCGACGGAGAGGGCACCGGCGACGATCGCGATCTTCTCCAGGCTGAGGCCCATCTGGGCCGTTGCGAGCGCGACCGCCAGGAAGAAGCCGAGATAGCCGGTCGCCGTCCGGATGGAGTTGCGCAGCCCGGAATCGAGCTCCGTCGCTGGCAGGAACTTCTGGTCGAGCCAGCGCTGCACGGCCCGCGTCACCACGATCACGATGAGAAAGGTGACGATGGAGATGGCGATCGCTGTCGGCGACAGTCTGACCTCGCCGAGCTGGATGCCGGCGAGCCCGCTGCGCAGCGAGCCGAGGATGTCGGACGATTCGATTCCCCATGGTGCGAGCACCAGCACGATGGCAGCGATGGCGAGCAGGATGCGGATCGTGCCGCCCGCGAGCACCGACAGCTGGTCGAGCGCGCGACGGCGCAGCCCGAGGCTGGTTTGCAGCGAGAGCGCGAAGCGGCTGTTGGGGCGGATCGCGTGCTCGAAGGTTTCCTCGACCAGGACGAGCAGCAGGAAGAGCACCGCCGCGAGCGTCGCCACCCAGACGATCTGCTCGACGAGGAAGGTGGCGAGGGCGATGTAGCCGGCGAGGCAGGCGATGAGGATGATCGCCGCCACCAGCCAGCCAAGGGCCTTGAGAGGACCGCCGGCCCGGCTGTCGGGCACATAGGGGCCGAGGCAGGCTTCGTCGCTGGCACCGGTCGATTGCGTTCGGTGCAGCGTCACCGCCAGCAGCGCCGCGATCGCAACAGCATGGACGCCCCGCAGGAAGACGAGGACGGCATAGTCGGCGCCGATCGATTCGGCGATGCGCTCGAGTGTGGTGAACAGCAGGACCAGTGCCGAGCCGGTCGTGACTGCCGTGACGAGAATGCGCGCCGTTACCTCCTGTGCCGGCAGCAGCCGCCAGGCAGGCAGGCCGGGGGCGAGGAGGCCGTGGGCGAGAGAGCGCACGAAGGTGAGGAAGACGAGGCTCGTCAGGAAGGTGCCGACGATCGGCGCGACCCGCGGCGGCAGCAGCTGGATGCTCTCGAGCGCAAGATAGAGCACCAACACCCCGGCAAGGACCGGCACCGTCTGGGCCAGCACGATGCCGAGGGCTGTCACGGACTGCCGCAGCCGGCTCGGGTCCGTCACCTCCGCGGGGCGGCGTGCGACATGCGGCAGCAGCCGGACGCGCGCGAAATGCAGGGCAAGCCCGATGCCGAGGGCGGCGAGCAGCGCCAGCACCTCCCCGCTGCGGGCGCGCCGCTCGAAGGTCGCCAGCCAGTCGCGCGCAACGGTGGAGAGCGCGGCGAACTCGCCCGGCAGGGCCGAAAGCAAGCGCGACCAGAGATGAGGGCTGAGCAGGCTATGCGTGCGCTGGAAGATCATGCGCGTAAAGGCCGCCTGCCGCCGTTCGGCCAACGTGGCCCGGATCTGCTCGGACTGCACCTGCAGTGCCCTGGCGAGGCGAATCGTGTCCTCGAGCTCCTTCAGCGAGCGGCTGCGTTCCTCCCGCTCACGGCTGATCTCCGCCGTCTCCGGTGCGGCTCCGGCCGCCGGCGCCGGGCCGAGTTGGGTCAGGCGCTCCTTGACGGCATCGGCCTTCGGCGTCAGGGCCGTGAGGGTTGCCTGAATCCGCGCCGCTGGCGCCTCTAGCAGCTGGCGCAGCCGCTGCAGGTCGTCGTCCGAAAGATCCTGGCGCGTCAGGGCGTTCTCGATCTGGTCGAGCTGGGCCCTTACCCCGTCGAGCTGCGCCCGATGGATAGCGGCATCCTGACCGTTGCCCGGCTCCGCGACCGCTCCCGATGGCGCTGCCAGCACCGGGGGGCGTTGCTCTGCCGCGTCCTGTGCAGCGGCGGCCAGGCTTGCGGGCCAGCAGAAGCCGATGGAAAGGCTGGTGGCGAGGACGATGGCCGCCGCAAGGGGAAGGATCGGGACAGGATGTGTCATGCGCATGCGGCATCCGCTGCTTCGGCTCAGCCCCCCGGCCGTCGCCCGCGGCAACCTCTTTGGCGGTTGCGGCAAAGACAAGGCGGGGAAGTTGTGCTCTGTGGGCAGCAAGCGGGCCTTTGGTGAAGGAAGCGTTAACGCAGGACGGGCGGGTTGCGGCGGCAGGCGCCGGCGGGCAAGCTGCAGGCCCGGTCCACTTTCGCGGACACCATGTCGATCATCCGTCTCTACGTCCGTGTCCTCGGCCTCCTCAGGGACGAGGCGCGTTTGGCGCTCGCGCTCGCCCTCGCCAATATCGCACTCGCCGCAACTTTGTTCGCCGAGCCCGTGCTGTTCGGCCGGCTCATCGACGTGCTTGCCCGGGCCCAGTCGCCGGGTGTGCCGCTCGATATGCGCCGTCTCTCCCTGTTGGCCGGTCTGTGGGTCGCCTTCGGCCTGTTCTCAATCGCCATGGGTGTCGTCGTCGCGCTGCATGCTGATCGGCTGTCGCATCGACGGCGCCTCGCCGTCATGGCCCGGCTCTTCGAGCACGTCCTCGGCCTGCCCCTGTCCTTCCACGGCGAGACCCATTCCGGCCGGCTCCTCAAGGTGATGCTGGAAGGCGCGAACGGCATGGCGAGCCTGTGGCTCTCCTTCTTCCGCGAGCATTGCGCCGCCTTCGTCATGCTCGTCGTGCTGCTGCCGCTGTCGCTCGTCATCAACCTGCGCCTTGGCGCGCTGCTGCTCGTCCTCGTGCTCGTCTTCGCGGTGCTGATCAACTTCGTCCTCAGGCGCACGCAGACGAAGCAGGGCACGGTCGAGCGCTACCACAGCGCGCTGGCCGAGCGGGCCTCCGACGCCCTCGGCAACGTGCCCGTCATCCAGAGCTTCACGCGCATCGAGGCGGAGGCGCGCGCCCTGCGCGAGACGACGGACCGGCTGCTCGCGGCCCAGACGCCGGTCCTGTCCTGGTGGGCGCTGGCCGCGATCTCGACCCGCGCGGCGGCGACGCTGACGATCCTCGCCGTCTTCCTTCTCGGCACCTGGCTGCATCTGCGTGACGAGGCGAGCATCGGCGAGATCGTCACCTTCATGAGCCTCGCCACCTTGCTCATCGGCCGGCTGGAGCAGGCGGTCGGCTTCGTCAACGTGCTCTTCATGCAGGCGCCGAAGATCGCCGAGTTCTTTGCCGTGGCCGACACTGCACCCACCGTCGCCGACCGGCCGGACGCGATCGACGCCCGGCAACTCTCGGGCGCCGTCGCGTTCGACGGGGTGAGCTTCTCCTACGATGGCAAGCGGGCCGCGGTCGCGGACGTGACCTTCACCGTCTCCCCCGGCGAGACGGTGGCGCTCGTCGGCGCCACCGGCTCGGGCAAGTCGACGACGCTCGGCCTGCTCTACCGTGCCTTCGATCCGCAATCGGGCACGATTACGGTGGACGGGCGCGACATCCGTTCGCTGACACTCGAGAGCCTGCGCCACAACATCGGCGTCGTCTTCCAGGAGCCGATGCTCTTCGCCCGCTCCATCGCCGAGAACCTTGCCGTGGGCAAGCCTGACGCGAGCGAGGGCGAAATGCGGGCGGCGCTCGCGAAGGCGCAGGCCAGCGACTTTCTCGCCCGTCAGCCGGACGGGCTCGCCACCGTCATCGGCGAGCGCGGGCGCACGCTCTCGGGCGGTGAGCGCCAGCGCCTCTCCATCGCCCGCGTCCTCCTCAAGAACCCGCCGATCCTCATCCTCGACGAGGCGACGAGCGCGCTCGACGCGGCGACCGAGGCGAAGCTCCAGAAGGCGCTCGAAGCGGTCATGACTGGGCGCACCACCTTCGTCATCGCCCACCGGCTGGCTACCATCCGCAACGCCGACCGCATCCTCGTCTTCTCGGACGGCCGTATCATCGAGAGCGGCAGCTTCGCGGAGCTGGTAGCCAAGGGCGGCCATTTCGCGGCCCTCGCCCGGGCGCAGTTCCTGGCCGAGGCCGAGGCGCAGCCGGAGGGCGCCGGCATCGCCGAGACGTGAGGTCCCGCGGGTCATGATGGTGCGTGCCATGGGGCCGCGGCCAAATCGCCGCACGGCCCCCCGCCGCCATGCCGAGCCGCTGCTCTTTGCGCCGTCCGAACCGGCGGCGGCCTGCAACCTTTGATGCCCTACTCCCCTGCCGCCTTGCGACGCGGGATGAGTGGCGTCACACGGAGCAAAGTGATGCGGTTGCGCGTCTTGCGCAGTACCTGGAAGCGGAAGTTGTGGAAGGTGAAGGCCTGGCCCTGCTCGGGGATGGTCTGCGCCTCGTGGATGACGAGGCCGGCGATGGTCGTCGCCTCCTCGTCCGGCAGGTCCCAATCCATGGCCCGGTTGAGGTCGCGGATCGGCACCGAGCCGTCGACGTTGATGGAGCCGTCCGGCAGCGGCCGCACGCCCTGCACGATGATATCGTGCTCATCCTTGATGTCGCCGACGATCTCCTCGATGATGTCCTCGAGCGTGATGAGGCCCATCACCTCACCGTATTCGTCAACGACGAGGGCAAAATGCGTCTTCTTGGACAGGAAGGCGCGCAGCTGGTCGACGAGGCCGGTCGTGTCCGGGACGAACCACGCCGGCAGGGCGATCTTCTCGATGTCGAGCTTCTCCGCGTCGCCGCCGGCGGCGGCGAGCGCCCGGAGCAGGTCCTTGGCGTGCAGGATGCCGATGATGTTGTCGCCTGTGCCCCGCCACAGGGGCAGGCGCGTGTAGGGCGAGGAGAGCACCTCGTTGACGAGCTCCTGCGGTGGCAGCTCGGCATTGATGGTGCGCATCTTGGTGCGGTGGACCATCACGTCCGAGACCTCGAGATCTTGCAGGTCGAGGAGCCCGCCGAGCATGTCCCGGTCGTCCTTCACCACGCCGCCTTCACGGTGCAGCAGGTCGACCGTCCCGCGCAATTCCTCGTGGGCCGAAAGGATGGCCTGATTTTCGCCGATGCGGACGCCGAAGGGCCTGAGCGTCAGACGCACGATGGCTTCGACGGCAAGCGCGAGGGGGCCGAACAGCGCCACGAAGACAGCGACCGGCCGCGAGACGAGGAGCGCCACCCGGTCGGGTGCATTGATGGCGACTGTCTTCGGCATCACCTCGGAAAACACGACCACGAGCACCGTCATCACCGCCGTCGCATAGATGACGCCGGCACTGCCGAAGAAGGCAACCAGCACGCTCGTCGCCAGCGACGAGGCGAGAATGTTGACGATGTTGTTGCCGATGAGAATGGCGCCGATCAACCGCTCGCGCAGAGAGAGCAGGCGGTTGACGATGCCGGCTTGCGCGTCGCCCCCCTTTTCGAGGGCATGCATGCGCGCACGCGAGGCGGCGGTCAGCGCCGTCTCGGAGCCGGAAAAGAAGGCCGAGAGAATGAGGCAGATGAAGACGGTACCGATCGCAAGCCAAAGGTCTGCCGTCATGACGGCTTCAGTTCCTCCGTGAGAAAGTCGTGCACGGCGCCAGCCTCGATGCCCTTGGCAACGAAGCTCTTGCCGATGCCGCGCGCCAGAATGAAGGTGAGCGCCCCGCGCTCCACCTTCTTGTCTTGCCCCATGGCGTCGATGAGGCTGTCGGCCGTGCCGGCGCCGCCGGGCACGTCCTGCAGTCGCGAGGGCAGGCCGACGGCCTGAAGATGGCGGGCGACGCGCACCGCGTCCTGGCCGGGACACAGGCCGAGTCGCTGCGAGAAGCGGAAGGCGAGGGCAAGGCCGATCGCGACCGCCTCTCCGTGTACCAGGCGGCTGCCGTCGTAGCGACAGGCGCGCTCGAGCGCGTGAGCGAAGGTATGGCCGAGGTTGAGCAGCGCCCGCTCGCCCGTCTCGCGCTCGTCCCGCGAGACGATGGCGGCTTTGGCAGCGCAACTGACAGCCACCGCTTGGTCGCGCTCGTCGCCGGGGGAGAAGACGCGCGTACCGTTCGCCTCGCACCAGTCGAAGAAGCCGGCGTCGTTGATCAGGCCGTATTTCACCACCTCGGCATAGCCGGCGCGGAACTCCCGCGCGGGCAGCGTGTCGAGCAGCGCCGTGTCGGCAAGGACAAGACTCGGCTGGTGGAAGGCGCCGACGAGGTTCTTGCCGTGGGGCGAGTTGATGCCGGTCTTGCCGCCCACGGAAGAATCGACCTGCGCGAGCAACGTCGTCGGCACCTGCACGAAGCGTACGCCGCGCCGCACGACCGCAGCGGCAAAGCCTGCAAGGTCCCCGACCACCCCGCCGCCGAATGCGACCACGAGGTCGCCGCGCTCGATGCGCGCGGCGAGAATGCTGTCGCACACCTCGGCGAACCGGGCGTAGCTTTTCGAGGGCTCGCCGGCCGGCACGGTGACGAGGGACGTCCTGAGGCCGGCGCCTTCGAGGGACGCTGCGAACGCCGAAGCGTGCAGCCTCGCGACCGTCTCGTCGCTGACGATGGCGCAGGCGGCGGGCTTGAGGGCTGCCATGGCGGAGCCCGCCTCGGCGAGGACGCCGCGGCCGATCCGGATGTCGTAGGACCGCTCGCCGAGCGGAACCTTGACGACGCGCGCAGGGGTGGCGGAGCGGGCGGGGGAAGGGGATGCTGTCACGGCAGGGCTCGTTATGCGCGGCCGGCGGGCGATTGGAGGAAGGCGGAGACGCGCCGGATGATGTCCTCCACCACCGCCTCGTGCGGGGCATCGCGCGAGATCACGGTGATGGCAGCCTCGGCATAGATCGGATAGCGCAGATCGATGAGCCCGCGCAGGGTCTTTTCCGGGTCGGGTGTCTGCAGCAGCGGCCGGTTGGGGCGCTTGCGCACGCGCTTGATCAGCACATCGAGGTCGGCCTTGAGCCACACCGAGATGCCGGCTTCGGCGATTCGGGCGCGTGTCTCCGCGTTCATGTAGGCACCGCCGCCGGTGGCGAGGACCTGCGGCCCCTCGCCGAGAAGTCGCTCGATCACCCGCCGCTCGCCGTCGCGAAAGGCAGCCTCCCCATGGGCGGCGAAGATCTCGGGAATCGTCATCCCGGCCGCTGCCTCAATCTCGTTGTCGGCATCGATGAAGGGCAGGCCAAGCCTCGCGGCCAGCCGCCGCCCGACCGTGCTCTTGCCCGCGCCCATCATGCCGACGAGCACGATCGAGCGCTTGCCGAGGCTGCGGCGCAGCGCGTCGGGCGCAAGGGCGGCCGGTGGAGCCTTGTCGTCCACGGTCGCCATGTCCTGATAGCTCGTCATCTTGGTATTCACTCTTCGATGCTTCACTATCACGGACAGGAAAGCCGCGCCACGGTGGCCGCGGCATGGACTTTGACGGCAGGTTCCGACACGTGCCCACCCTGTTTCGCTTCCTTTTCGTCGTCGGGTTCATCGTCGGCGCCGTCTATGCCGGCATGTTCGCGCTCGCCACCTTCGTCGAGCCGCAGGAGCGGGAGATCACGGTCACCATTCCCAATTCCCGTCTCGGCAAGTGACACCGGCAGCTGACGATGCGCGACGACCGGCTCATCGCCCTCTACCTCGACATGCTGGCGGCCGAGCGTGGGGCCTCCGCCAACACGCTCGCGGCTTACGGGCGCGATCTCGAGGATTACACGGCCTTCCTGGCCGCGGCCGGCACCGGTCTGAGGAGTGCGGATGCGGCGATGATACGGGCCTATCTGCAGGACGTGCACACCCGCGGCTTCAAGGCGAGTTCGGCGGCGCGCCGCCTCTCGGCCGTCCGGCAACTTCACAAGTTCCTCTATGCCGAGGGCTATCGCGGCGACGACCCGACCGGCGCCATCGAGGGGCCGAAGCAGGGCCGGCCGCTGCCGAAGGTGCTCAGCGTCGCCGAGGTCGACCGGCTCATCGCCACGGCGCACGAGGGCATCGACGACGAGAAGCGCCCCCTGCGCGAGCGCCGCCGCGCCGCCCGTCTCGCCTGCCTTCTCGAGCTCATCTATGCCACCGGCCTGCGCGTATCGGAGCTCGTCTCACTGCCCGTGGCGGCTGCGCGTACGAAGGAGCGCTTCCTCCTTGTCAGGGGCAAGGGCGGCAAGGAGCGGCTGGTGCCGTTGACGGGGGCCGCGCGCCGGGCAATGCGGACGTGGCTCGACCTCGCCACCACGGGCGAGGCGGCGGACAGGACCTCGCCCTGGCTCTTTCCGGCCGACAGCGAGAGCGGCCACCTGACCCGCCAGGCCTTCGCCCGCGAACTGAAGGACCTCGCCATCGCCGCCGGCCTCGATCCGGCGCGCGTCAGTCCGCACGTGCTGCGGCACGCCTTTGCCAGCCACCTCCTGCAGAATGGCGCGGATCTGCGCATCGTGCAGGAGCTGCTCGGCCACGCCGACATCGCCACGACCCAGATCTATACCCACGTGCTCGACGAGCGGCTGAAGGCCATGGTGCGCGACCTGCATCCGCTGGCGGATGAGGGGTGAGCGAAAGGCGCCCGGTGGTTCGGCCTGTCCGGATCCGCACCTCTGGTGCCGCGTATCGTGCTTGCAACGCTCTGCATGCGGTGCAACAAGAGCACAATGATCGACCGGCGGGCCAGGGCGCCGGTGTCGTGCCCGATCGGGCCAAGCGCCCGACCCACAGCGGGCGGGCATCGATTGAACCTCGATTTCTTCACGCTCTACGTCATCATACTCCTCAATTCGCTGACGTTGACCATCGTCTGGGCCGCCATCTGCCACGCCTACCGGCCGTTCGCGGCCGCGCGTTACGGGTTGGCGAGCTGCATTCTGACGACGTTCGGCGGCTGTCTCCTGGCGCTGGAGGCGCTGCCCTAGGACGAGGCCTTCACGGTGGCGGGCAATGCGTGCGTCATCTTCGGTTTCGGTGTCACGTGGGGTGGCGTGCGCGTGTTCTACGGGAACGGCCGCGCTGGGATGTGACCGTCGTCGTGACGGCAGCGGCAGGTCTCGGCATGGTGCTGTGCGTTGGCAACCGGGCGAGTCTCAACATGGCCACGATCTCGTGAGGCTCGTCGCTGCAAGCCCCTGTCTGTGGCGCGGCAAGATGATCCCGCTTTCCATCAGCGTCGGCATTGCAGAATGGCGCCCTGAAGGAAACGCCAGACTGGCGCGGGTCATCGAGGCGGCAGACGTGGCGCTCTATGCTACGAAGAAGCGTGGTCGCAATGGTTTTTCCGTAGCGGCCGAGGTGTAGGCCGCTACGTGAGTGTGCTCGCCCCGCGATAGTCTATCGATGCGCAGACCGATATTTCCCATCTCGTTCATGGGAATTCTAATATACGTCACCAATATCACTTGCTGGATTTATGGTTCTGCGCCGCAGGGTGGCTTTGCGCCTGTTCGGGATATTTTGAGAGGACTTATAATGGGTGTTGATATCAATAATGATGCTGTTCCATCTCCGCGGGCGGGCGAGAGCCCGGCACGCGACGCCGCGGCTGCCCGGTTCCGGGACGCCGCGCAGGCGGGCCCGGGGCGCCGGGTCCGCGGGCCCGCGTTGGCGGAGATCCCCTTGGGTGCGCCCAGCGCGACGATCAGCTATCGGCCGGACCGCTCGGTGGTCATCCACCTCGGAGATCCGGTGCCGGTTAACGGGGCGGCCGCATCGCAGGGACCTACCCGTGCACAGTCGGTCGCGATCGACATTCCCGAGGGAGAGGTCATCGGTTCCTGGCTGGCGTCCTCCGTCCCGCGGGAGCTTGACGAGGATGTGCGCGCGGCCCTCGGCCTGCATCTCGAGGCCGTGAGCCGTCGCCTGGCCGAAAAAGGAGAGCGGCTCGAGGACATCAGGGCGCTGGCGCTCAAGGCGTTGCGGCGCGATGTCCTGACGGCCGCGGCGACCGGGGCGGTCAATGCCGTCCCCGCCATGGCGGCCGGATGGGCGGCCGATTTCACGCCAAACTTCTTCGCCGAGGCGGAGAAACTGGGCAATCCGCTCGGCAAGGCGGCCGCCACGGCGGCGCAGGCGGGAGCCTTCGAGCACGCGGCCGATGTGCTTGGCTGCTATCTGCTGTCTTTGCGCGTGGTACCCTCGGTCGGTGACCGGTTCTATCTGGCGCCGAACGTGGAAAAGCTGGTCGAGCCGGCGGCCAAGGCCAACAAGGCCATGGAGCTCGGGCAATGGCAGGTCTTCCGCAACCGGTTCCTGACCAACCAGACGGGATCGGTGCGCAACCTTCTGCTGCTCCCCATCGCCGTTGCAGTTGAGGCGGCCTCCTCTCCCAGGACGGCCGGCGTCGTCGACAAGATCGTCAACAACGCGCTGCGCATGCCGGGTGGCGCCATCAAGGACGGTATCCGCTACGGCATCGAGTATCAGGCCGGCCGTTATGGCCCGTTGTGGTTGTTCGGCAGGCACGACTGGGAGGAGGTTTACGACACCCTGAAGGCCTCGCCCCCCTATGAGCCTGCCCTCAACATCGGCCGCAAGGTTGCCCTGCTGCCCTATGATGCCGTGCGCAGCCTTGGCGACAACCTGAAGGATGCCGTGTCCGTCGAGAATGTCGCGCTGGGTGCATGGCTCGTCGGCGGCTTGAGCGCCTATGCCGTGACGAGAACGGCCGTCAAGGACGCGGTTGAGGGGGCCGGGGCGAGCCGGCTCTGGGGCGATGCGGCAGGGAGGCTGGCAGCCTTTCCCCTGAGAGTGCCGCTGTCCGGCATCTACGACAACGCCTCGATCAAGGAGGCGGTCAGGACCGTGGCGGGAAGTGCGATGCGAACCGTTTCCCGCCCCCTGGAAGCCTGGGCCGGGGGGGCGGCCCGGCCCGCCGGCGAGGCGGAGGCGCCCGAAGCGGTCGTCGTCGTGCCGCGGCAGGATCCAGGCGAATCACAACAGGCGGGCACGCCCGACGTCCCGCCCACCGCCTGAGCAGTGGGAGCTGCAGCACCGGCTGCGGCTCCCGTTCCACGATCAGTTCAGCGGCACGCCGGCCGGCCGGCGCTCGCGCACGACGGGCGTGTTGCCGATGACCAGGCCCTCCGGCCCCGCCGTCAGCGGCACGGTCTCGCCGTCCTTCACCCGGCCGGCGAGGATCATCTCGGCGAGCGGGTCCTGCACGTTCTTCTGGATCACGCGCTTCAGGGGGCGTGCGCCGTAGGCCGGATCGTAGCCCTTGGTCGCCAGCCATTCGCGCGCCGCGTCGTCGAGCGCGAGCGTGATCTTGCGGTCCTCGAGCAGCCGGGCGAGGCGCTTGAGCTGGATGTCGACGATTGATCCCATCTGCTCGGGCCTCAGGCGGTGGAAGAGGATGATCTCGTCCACGCGGTTGAGGAACTCCGGCCGGAAGTGGGCCCTGACAACTCCCATCACCTCGTCACGCACGGCCTCCGAATCCTCGCCCGCCTTCTGCGCGACGAGATATTCGGCCCCGAGGTTCGAGGTCATGATGATGAGCGTGTTACGGAAGTCCACCGTACGGCCCTGGCCGTCCGTCAGGCGCCCGTCGTCGAGCACCTGCAGCAGGACGTTGAACACGTCCGGATGCGCCTTCTCGATCTCGTCGAAGAGCACGACCTGATAGGGCCGCCGGCGCACGGCCTCCGTCAGCGCGCCGCCCTCCTCGTAGCCGACATAGCCGGGCGGGGCGCCGATGAGCCGGGCGACCGAGTGCTTCTCCATGTATTCCGACATGTCGATACGCACCAACGCCGTCTCGTCGTCGAAGAGGAAGGCGGCGAGCGCCTTCGTCAGCTCCGTCTTGCCGACGCCCGTGGGGCCGAGGAACATGAAGGAGCCGATCGGGCGGTTCGGGTCCTGCAGGCCGGCGCGGGCGCGGCGCACGGCGGTCGACACCGCCTCCACCGCCTCGCTCTGGCCGACGACCCGGCGCGCCAGCTGCTCCTCCATCTTGAGGAGCTTCTCCTTCTCGCCCTCGAGCATCTTGTCGACGGGCACGCCCGTCCAGCGCGACACCACCTGGGCAATGTTGTCGGGCGTCACTGCCTCCTGCACCACGCCGGCACCGTCCCCCTTGCCGTCGGCCTTGGCCTCAGTCTCGGCCAGTTCGCGCTCGAGCTGCGGGATGATGCCGTAGGCGAGTTCGCCGGCGCGCTGATACTCGCCCTTGCGCTGGGCGATGGCGAGCTCGTTGCGCGCCTCGTCGAGCTTCTTCTTGAGGTCCGCGGCGCGGCCGAGCTTGTCCTTCTCGGCCTGCCAGGCGGCGGTCAGCACGGCGGACCGCTCCTCGAGCGCGGCCAGCTCCTTCTCCAGCCGCACGAGTCGGTCCCTGGAGGCGGCGTCATTCTCCTTCTTCAGGGCCTCGGCCTCGATCTTGAGGCGCACGATCTCGCGGTCGAGCGAATCGAGCTCCTCCGGCTTGGAATCGACCTGCATCCGAAGGCGCGCCGCCGCCTCGTCGACGAGGTCGATGGCCTTGTCGGGCAGGAAGCGGTCGGTGATGTAGCGGTTCGACAGGGTTGCGGCCGCGACGAGCGCCGCGTCCTGGATGCGCACGCCGTGATGCTGCTCGTACTTCTCCTTGAGGCCGCGCAGTATCGAGACCGTGTCCTCCACCGTCGGCTCGGAGACGAAGACGGGCTGGAATCGTCGGGCGAGCGCCGCGTCCTTTTCCACGTGCTTGCGGTACTCGTCGAGCGTGGTCGCGCCGACGCAGTGCAATTCGCCGCGGGCAAGTGCGGGCTTCAGCAGGTTCGAGGCGTCCATCGCCCCGTCAGCCTTGCCTGCGCCGACGAGCGTGTGCATCTCGTCGATGAACAGGACGATGCCGCCTTCGGCCGCCTGCACTTCCTGCAGCACGGCCTTCAGCCGCTCTTCGAACTCGCCGCGGTACTTCGCGCCGGCGATGAGCGAGCCCATGTCGAGTGCGAGCAGGCGCTTGTCCTTGAGGCTCTCGGGCACGTCGCCGTCGACGATCCGGAGGGCGAGGCCCTCGACGATGGCCGTCTTGCCGACGCCGGGCTCGCCGATCAGCACCGGGTTGTTCTTGGTGCGCCGCGACAGCACCTGGATGGTGCGGCGGATCTCCTCGTCGCGGCCGATGACGGGATCGAGCTTGCCGTCGCGCGCCGCTTGCGTGAGGTCGCGGGCATATTTCTTCAGCGCGTCGTAGCCTTCCTCGGCCGAGGCCGTGTCTGCCTTGCGGCCCTGGCGCAGGGCCTCGATGGCGGCATTGAGGCTCTGGGCGGTTACGCCGGCCTTCGCCAGCGCCTTGCCGGCCTCGGTGTCCTTCTCGATGGCGAGGGCGATGAGTAGCCGCTCGGCGGTGACGAAGCTGTCGCCCGCCTTGTCCGCCGCCTTCTCGGCCGTGTCGAACACCCGGGCGAGGCCGGGCGAGAGATAGAGCTGGCCCGAGCCGCCCTCAACCTTCGGCAGTTTGGCGAGTGCCTGTTCGGCGAGTTGCAGCGCCTCGCGCGAGCGCCCGCCGGCGCGGTCGATGAGGCCGGCCGCGAGCCCTTCGGGATCGTCGAGCAGTACCTTGAGGAGATGTTCGGGCGAAAACTGCTGATGGCCCTCGCGCAGGGCGAGTGCCTGCGCGGACTGCAGAAAACCCTTCGAGCGGTCGGTGTATTTGTCGACGTTCATCAAAACCTCCTCGAGGCCGCGCCGCCCGCCAGATGATGCCCGGGAAGGCGCCCCCCATTCAATGGACTTGCCGGCCCAAGACCCCATTGCGGCGATCCTCGGCACGGCTGCGGCACCGGTCATTGCGCCGCATCAATCATGTAGGTGTTGCACGGCGGCCACATCAAGGGGCGGGCGCCGATGCAGCCCGCCGATCGCGGCAAGGCCGGCCAAGACGAAAAAGGCGGGCTCGTCGCCCGCCTTCCGCGCAGTCGTTATGATGGCCTGGGCTCACTCGCCGACGGGCACCTTGTCGTCCGCGGTCTTGCGGGCACGGGGGCGACGGCTGGCGCGAGCGGGCTTGTCCTCCTCCGCCGGAGTGCTCTCGGCGGCAACCTGCTCGGTCGCCAGCGGGGCCTTGCGGCGGCGCGTGCGCTTGGGGGCGACCTCTTCGACAGCCGCCGGCTCGTTCGCCGGTGCGGATGCCTCATCATCCTCGACCGGGGCGATCGGCGTGCGCACGGGGGTTGTCAGGAAGGCCGGCAGGCCAGCCTTTTCCTCGCTCTCGGCGCGGCGCGCCTCGCCCGCGGCATTGCCGTTCACATAGGCAGGCCGGGGACCGCGCTCGCGGCGCTCGCCACGGTCCTGTCGCTCGCCACGCTCTTGGCGATCGCTCCGGTCCGGACGGTCACCACGGTCCTGTCGCATCGGGCGGTCGCCGCGCGGGCCGCGTTCGAAGCGCGGGCGCTCGGGCCGGGCCTCGCCGTCGTCGTCGGCGAAGGTTTCGCCGCGCACATCCGGCTGGGGCGCGCCAAGCTCGTGCACGGCCGGTTGGCCCTGCCCGTAACCGAAGCCGTTGCCCTCCTCGGCATCGAGATCATCGCGTTCGTCGTCGTACGGCCGCTGGAAGCCGCCGTAGGTCTGCTGCAGCTGCGACTGCGCCGCCGCAATGATGCGGAAATAATGTTCGGCGTGCTGGAAGTAATTCTCGGCCGCGACCGGATCGCCCGAAGCCTGGGCGTCGCGCGCCAGCTGGCTGTATTTCTCGGCGATATGCTGAGCGGTGCCGCGCACCTTCACGTCCGGACCGTTCGACTCGTAGCTTCTCGTCAGCGGGTTGGGACCCTTGCGGTTGCGCCCCCGCATACGCCTGTTCTGACCTGGTCTCATCTAATGTCTCTTTGAAGCTTCCTGAACCGCATGACATCCCGACGCCGCAGACCATCCCGGGCGGCGAGCCGCCGAGAGGCATTGAGCGAGCCGGTTGGTTCGGGTCGCATGCCGAACCGAAGGGGCCTGTCAGCCGAGAACGTCATGTAACAGCGGCAATGATCCGAGGGCGAGCGAGCTCTCCGGATACTTCCCCGGCCGCGCCGAACAGACGTCGCCTCGTCGTCCGGCGCTTCATGCCAGGCGCAGACGCATCCCGGCACTCCGAAGACTTGATGTTCGCGCCGACCCGGAGGCTTGCTGTCGCAACCTCGACCGGGCTTGCTGAAGCCAGATCATTTGTCGTGGAGCGCGATTCCTAACCGGACACTAGCGGCTTTGACCGTGCCCGCCAAGCCTTTTTTGCGCTCCGGCCCGGCGGGCCCCTCCGCCGACAGGCTCATCCAGCCGCCGCGACAACGACCGCGCGGGCAATGCCCGCGAGATCGGCATGGACCGTTATCGGCCCGAGTCCGGCGAAGAGGCCGGCGACGGCACCGTCCTGCCCCGCACCGACCTCAAGCGCCGCAAGACCGCCCTGAGCGAGGAGGCGCGGCGCATCGGCCGCGAGCGCCCGATAGGCATCGAGCCCGTCGCCGCCGCCGTCGAGGGCGAGCAGCGGATCGTATCGCCGCACTTCCGGCGCGAGGCCAGGGATCACGGCGCTCGCAATATAGGGTGGGTTCGAGACGAGGATGTCGATCGGCCCAGCAACGGCTGCGGACCAGTTGCCGACGATGAAACGCGCGCGCTCTGCTAGGCCAAGGCGCTCCGCATTGCCCCGCGCCGTCTGCGCAGCCTCCAGGGCGCGGTCGATGCCAAGGCCCGTGGCCTGGGGCAGTTCGTGCAGCAGCGCGAGGAGGATGCAGCCGCTGCCGACACCAATGTCGAGGATGGTGAGCGGCGCATCGGCGCGGCCTTGCGCCCTCAACGTTTTCAGTATCGCCGCGACGAGCGTCTCGGTGTCGGGCCGCGGCTCCAGCGTCGCGGGCGACAGCCGAAAGGGCAGACCCCAGAACTCACGCTTGCCGAGGATGCGCGCCACCGGCTCGCGCGCGAGCCGGCGCGCCGCGACGGCGACGAGGCGCTTCGCGCCGTCCTCGCCAAGGGGTTCCGTCGGGTTGGCGGCGAGCTCCGCGCCGGCGATCTCGCATGCGGCCAGAAGGAGAAGTCGCGCGTCGAGCGCCGGGTTGTCGATGCCGGCGGCCGCAAAGGACGCGCGCAAATGCCGCAGGGCTTCCTGACGCGTCGTCGTCGGCATCAAAGGTGGAACCGGAGCGGGCATGGTCGTCAGGGTGATTCCTCCCGCTCCGTCGCAAACGGCGGCAGGGACATGTGGTGCCCGCTTGTTCGCGGGCCGCTGGGCGGGCCATAAGGCGCGTCTTATCCGCCGCAGAACCGCCGCATGCAAGCCATTCTCCTTCGAGCAGTTCGCCGACACCCTCCTGCCGCTCGATGCTGGGATTGCGGCCGAAGCTATGAGGCGGGCGACGATCACTCGCACAACTGGACCCTGCCCGCTCTCCCCTATCAGGGGGAGAGGGCCGGGGTGAGGGGCAAAAGCCAATAGCCGAAGCGCCTGCTGTCGCTTCGGTGGAGACGTTTTCCTTTCCACCATACTCCTCCGGCGGAGAGGGGATGCTGTCCTCACCCCGCCTGCGCTGCCAGTTGCGCCGCCTGGTGCTCGGTGATCAGAGCATCGATGACCTCGTCCAGGGCCGTACCCATCATCACCTCGTCGAGCTTGTAGAGGGTGAGGCCGATGCGGTGGTCGGTGAGGCGCCCTTGGGGGAAGTTGTAGGTGCGGATGCGTTCGGAGCGGTCGCCGGAGCCGACCTGCGCCCGCCGATCGGCCGCGCGCTCCGCGTCCTTGCGCTGACGCTCGGCGTCATAGAGGCGCGAGCGCAGGAGCGCCATGGCCTTGGCGCGATTGCGGTGCTGCGAGCGTTCGTCCTGCACCAGGACGACGATGCCAGTCGGCACATGCGTGATGCGCACGGCCGATTCGGTCTTGTTGACGTGCTGGCCGCCGGCGCCGCCGGCGCGCATGGTGTCGACCCTGAGATCGCCCTCGTCGATGGCGAAATCGACCTCTGCAGCTTCCGGGAGGACGGCGACCGTGGCGGCCGAGGTGTGGATGCGGCCGGAAGCCTCCGTCTCCGGCACGCGCTGCACGCGGTGGACTCCGGATTCGAACTTGAGGCGGGCAAAGACGCCGCGGCCCTTCACCTCGGCGATGATCTCCTTGTAGCCGCCGACGGTACCCTCGCTTTCCGACAGGATCTCCACGCTCCAGCCCTTGAGGTCGGCGTAGCGGCTGTACATCCGGAAGAGGTCGCCGGCGAAGAGGGCGGCCTCGTCGCCGCCCGTCCCGGCGCGGATCTCGAGGATGGCGCTCTTCTCGTCGGCCTCGTCCTTCGGCAGCAGCAGCAGCTTGAGGGTGTGTGCCGCCTCGTTCACCGCCTCGCGTGCCCGCGGCAGTTCCTCTTCGGCGAGTGCGCGCATGTCTGCGTCCGTTGCCGGGTCGTCCATGAGCGCCTCGATTTCCGCGAGGTTCTTGCGCGCGCCCTCGAAGGCGTCGATCGCGACGACGACGGGATCGATCTCGGCGAGTTCGCGCGACAGCGCGACGAAATCGTCCGCCCCGGCGCCGGCCGCGAGGGTCGCAGTCAGAATGTCGCGCCGAGCCCGGATGGCGTCGAGCCTCTCTCGCGGGGGGGTAAAGGTCTGGTCGGACATGGCGTTTCCGAAATGCAGCTGCGTCGATACGGCCGTCAGGGCTGAGCGCACGGCCGGGGAACCGGGATGTGCGGCAGCGTCGCTACAACGGGATGTCGTGGGCCTCGGCGAAGCGCAGGAGCGCCTTGCGCAGGGACAGGTCGCCGTCTCCCGCGAGCAACCGCTCCATCTCCGCCGTGATGGCGCCGGCGTCGAGCTTGAGCAGCATCGCCTTGACGGGCCCGACCGCGGAGGGTGACATCGAGAGCCGGCGATAGCCGAGGCCGATGAGCGCCATCGCCTCGAGCGGCCGGCCCCCGATCTCGCCACAGACGGTGACCGGGCAGCCGAGCGCATCGGCCCGCTCGGCGACGACCTTGAGAGCCCGGAGCGCCGGCCGGCACAGCGGGTCGAATCGCGCGGCGACCTGCCGGTTCTCCCGGTCGGCGGCGAAAAGGAACTGCATCAGGTCGTTGGAGCCGACCGACATGAAGTCGACCTTGCGGGCGACCTCGTCGATGTGGAAGAGAAGCGAGGGCACCTCCACCATGACGCCCAGCGACAGCGACGCGGGCGGGGGGTGGCCGTGCCGCGCAAGATGCGCCTCTTCCCGCGCCACGATGGCCTTTGCCATTTCGAATTCCTCGACGGTGGCCACCATCGGGAACATGATCCTGAGGTGGTGCCCGGCTCCGGCGCGCAGCAGGGCGCGCACCTGCGAGCGCAGCAGCCCCGGCCGGTCGAGGCCGATGCGGATCGCGCGCCAGCCTAGCGCCGGGTTCTCCTCTTCCACCTGTTTCATGTAGGGCAGCACCTTGTCGCCGCCGATATCGAGCGTGCGGAAGGTGACGGGCCGGCCCTGCGCGGCTTCGAGCACGCTTGCATAGAGCGCAAGCTGTTCGCCGGTCGTCGGCAGGCGCTGCGCTACCATGAACTGGATTTCGGTCCGGAACAGGCCGACGCCGGCGGCATTCGTCTCCGCCAGATGCGGCATGTCGACGAGGAGGCCGGCATTGATGTTAAGGTCGATCGCGACGCCGTCGCGCGTGCGGCTCGGCAGGTCGCGCAGGCTGCGGTACTGCTCCTGCCGGCGGGCGCGCAGCCGCGCCTTCTCCGCATAGGCCGCCTCGACGTCGGGTGCCGGGCGGATCTGAACCTCGCCCGCGCCGCCGTCGACGATGATGGCGTCGCCCTGCTCGACGAGGCTCGTGATGTTCTCCACCTCCCCGACCGCCGGGATGCCGAGCGCCCGGGCGACGATGGCGATATGGCTCGTCGGGCCGCCTTCCTCGAGAATGACACCCCTGAGGTGTGCCCGGTCGTAGTCGAGCAGCGCGGCGGGCCCCATGGAACGGGCGACCAGGATGGCATTCTCCGGCAGGCCCTCCCGGCTGGTTGCGAAGTCGGTGCCGGCCAGCGTGTGCAGCAGCCGGTTGGCGAGGTCGTCGAGATCGTGCAGACGCTCGCGAAGATAGGGATCGGTCTGGCGCAGGAGGCGAGCGCGCGTGTCCGACTGCACGCGCTCGACCGCGGCCTCGGCCGTGAGGCCAGTGAGTACCGCCTCGCGGATGCGGCGCAGCCAACCCTGGTCGTTGGCGAACATGCGCACGGTCTCGAGCACGTCCCGGTGCTCGCCATGGTGGGCGACGTCGCCGCGCTCGATGAGCTTGTCGATAGCCGCCCGCATGGCGGCGATCGCATCCTCGAGGCGCTGCACCTCCCGCTGCACGTCCTCGGCGATGAGATTCTTCACGACAACCCGCGGCTCGTGCAGCACCACGTGTCCGAGGCCGACGCCATCGGCGAGGCACACCCCGCGCTGGTGCAGCGGCCGGCGGATGGCGATGTCGGCGCCCGGCGTCGCGATGGCTTGCAGTTCGCCCGAGGCGATCAGCTCCGCGAGGACCATCGCGGTCGTCTGCAGCGCCTCGATCTCCTCCTCGCTGTAGAGGCGGTGCGCCCTGTTCTGCACCACGAGCACGCCCAGCGTATTGCCGGCGCGCAGGATGGGAACGCCGAGGAAGGCGTGGTAGATCTCCTCGCCCGTCTCCGGGCGGTAGCTGAAGGCGGGATGCGACTGGGCGTCGGAGAGGGCGAGCGGCTCGGCCTCGCGGGCGATGAGACCGACGAGGCCCTCGTCCGCGCGCATGGCTGTCAGGTGCACGGCCTCGCGCTTCAGGCCTTCGGTGGCGTAAAGCTCCAGCACGCCGTCGGCACGCATGACATAGACCGAGCAGACCTCCGCCACCATGTTGGCGGCGATCTGGATGACGATCCTGTCGAGCTTCTCCTGCGCGTGGACCGGCTCCGCCATGACCTCGCGGAGGCGGCGCAGGAGAACGCGCGGGCCACCGAGAGCGCCTCGCATCAGCCGGTTCCCGTCATCGGGCCGCCAGCGCAGCCCGTTCCCTCTTCGTCGGACCGGCGCCGATGATCGTCTCCGGCCGACAGCTTCAACTAGCCGTATAACCAAGGTCTTGCCGCACCCGCAAGCTGCCGCGCGCATGTGGATGCGTATTTCCTTCCCGCCTGCTTCACGCGGGCGCGCGCCGGAAGGCGGCGAACAGGCGGCCGTCGATGGCGAGCAAACCCAGGCCGATCAGGCCCATTCCGGCCAGATGCCTCGCCGCGAGGGCCTCGTGGAGAAAGATGGCGCCGAAGAAGACGGCGCTCACCGGGATGAGCAGCGTCACCAGCGACAGATTGACCGCCCCCGCCGCGGTGAGGATGCGGAAGAAGAGGATATAGGCGAGCGCGGTGGAGGCGAGCGCCAGCGCGACGATCGCGGCCACCGGGCCGAGGCCGGGCGCCGGCAATGTCCACGGCTGTTCCACAAGGACGGCAAGCGGCGTCATCATCGCCGTCGTCGCCGTGAGCTGGCCGGTGGCGGCCACGAGCGGGCTCAACCCGTAGCCGCGGAAGCGGCGCCCGAAGATGCCGGAGAAGGCGTAGGACAGCGCCGCGAGAAGAACGGCGACGGCGCCGATGACATCGGCACCCAGGCCCATGACGGCCGCCGGCCCGATCATCACCGCAACGCCGGCAAAGCCCAGCGCGACGCCGGCGAGCCGGTTGCCGGTCAGCTTTTCGTCGCTCGTCAGGAAATGGGCGACGATGACGGTGAAGACGGGCGTCATGGCGTTGAGGACGGAGGCGACTCCGCTCGGGATGCGCGCCTGTCCCCAGACGATGAGGCTGAAGGGGATGAGGTTGTTGAGGAGGCCCATGATCGCGAAGGCGACCCAGAAGCGGCCGTCGATCGGCAGCCGCTGGCCCGAGAGCCGCAGCACGAGGTTGAGGGCGAGGGCGGCGATGCCGACGCGGGCCAGCACGATAGTGAGCGGCGGCACGGCCTTGACGGCGATGCCGATGAAGAGGAACGAGCCGCCCCACAGGACCGAAAGGGCGATCAGCATCGCCCATTCGGTTGGTCCCATGGCGGGGGTGCGTGGGGTGGCCGTCATCATGCTCCTCGATCGCTGTTCGTTGCAGCCGCCTGAACGTTAGCCGCGCGCGGGGAGGAGGCCACCCGAAACCGGGCCGGTCTTGCCTGCGCTCTAGGCCTTGTCGAGCCCGTAGAGCGAGTGCAGCGTGCGCACCGCAAGCTCTGTATAGGCCGCGTCGATCAGCACCGAGAACTTGATCTCGGACGTCGTGATGGCGCGGATGTTGATGCCCTTGTCGGCGAGCGCCTTGAAGGCCTTGGCGGCGACGCCGGCGTGGCTGCGCATGCCCACGCCGATGGCCGAGACCTTCACCACGTCTGTGGCGCCCTGCAGCGTGGCATAGCCGATCTCGCCGCGCGCCTTCTCGAGGATCGTCTTGGCGCGCTCATAGTCGGCGGCCGGCACGGTAAAGGTGATGTCGGTGGTCGTCGTGTCGTCGGACACGACCTGGATGATCATGTCGACGTTGATGTTGGCATCGGCCAGCGGCACGAAGATCGCGGCGGCGACGCCCGGCTTGTCGGCGACGCGGCGGAGCGTGATCTGGGCCTCGTCCTTGGAATAGGCGATGCCGGTGACGATCTGCTGTTCCACGATATCCTCCTCGTCACAGATCAACGTGCCCGGCTTGGGATCGGCGGGATCGTCGAAGCTGGAACGCACGAAAGTCTTCACATTATGGGTCATGGCGAGCTCGACCGAGCGCACCTGCAGCACCTTGGCGCCGAGCGAGGCCATCTCGAGCATCTCCTCGAAGGAGACGCGGTCGAGGCGCCGGGCCTGGGGCACGATGCGCGGGTCCGTCGTGTAGACGCCGTCGACGTCGGTGTAGATGTCGCAGCGGTCGGCATGGATGGCGGCGGCGAGCGCCACCGCGCTCGTGTCCGAGCCGCCGCGGCCGAGCGTCGCGATGCGGTTTGTCGGCTGGTGGATGCCCTGGAAGCCGGTGACGACCGCGACCTCGTTGCGCTCCTCGAAATGCTGGATGATGCGCGAGCCGTCGGCGCCCGTGATTCGGGCCGCGCCGTGGGCACCGTCGGTCAGAATCGGTATCTGCCAGCCCTGCCAGGAACGGGCCCAGATACCCATGTCCTGCAGCACGATGGCGAGGAGGCCCGCCGTCACCTGCTCGCCGGAGGCGACGACCGCGTCATATTCGCGCGCATCGTGCAGGGGTGAGGCCTCGCGGCACCAGCCGACGAGTTCGTTCGTCTTGCCGGCCATGGCCGAGACGACGACCGCCACCTGGTGGCCGGCGTCGACCTCCCGTTTGACGTGCCTGGCCACGTTGCGGATGCGTTCGATATTGGCGACGGACGTGCCGCCGAACTTCATCACCAGACGGGCCATGGCAGGACTGACACCATTTACAGGACGACGGGAGGTGCTACAGCGACCAGGAGCCTGGCGCCAAGCACGCAAAAGGCGCGTATAGATGACGGGAGCCCCCTGCCGTGTCAACGGCGGGAAAGGCCCCCGGACGAGGGTGAGGGACATGGCTGGAACGAGGAGCGAGCCGCGGCACGGCACGGGTGAGCGCCGCACGGTGGATGAGCGGGAGGTGGCGCGCTTCGCCGCGCTCGCCGACACCTGGTGGGACCCGCGCGGATCGATGCGCGTGCTGCACAAGTTCAACCCGGTCCGCGTCGGCTATATCCGCGACGAGGCGGCGCGGCATTTCGGCCGCGACCCGGCGAGCCTGACCTGCCTGCAGGATCTTTCGGTGGTCGACATCGGCTGCGGCGGCGGGCTGCTGTGCGAGCCTCTGGCGCGCCTCGGGGCGGAGGTCACGGGGCTCGACCCCGCCACCACCAATGTGGAGGTGGCGCGCCTGCATGCGGAGCGTGCGGGCCTTTCCATCGCCTATCGCGATGAGACGGTGGAGGCCCTTGCCGCACGCGGCAAACGCTTCGATATCGTCTGCGCCATGGAGGTGGTGGAGCATGTTGCCGACGTCGGCGCCTTCGTCGCGGCCTGCTGCGCGGTGGTGAAACCGGGCGGCCTGCTCTTCATGGCGACCATCAACCGCACGCTGAAGTCCTATGCGCTCGCCATCGTCGGCGCCGAATATGTCCTGCGCTGGTTGCCGCGCGGCACCCATTCCTGGGAGAAGTTCGTCACGCCGGACGAACTCACCGACACCATCGAGGACGGCGGCCTCTCTGTGCTCGACCGCACCGGCGTGGTCTACAATCCGCTTGCCGACAGCTGGCGTCCGTCGCGCGATCTCGATGTCAACTACATGCTGGTCGCCGCCCGGCCGGGCGAGGCCGGCGCTTAGGTACGATGATCGAGGGCAGCGATGCCGCCGGCGCCGGCTGGCGGCCCATGACGGTGACGGACCTGCCGGAGGTCGATGCCATCGCGCGGGCGGTGCATCCGGGCTTTCCCGAACGGCCAGAGGTCTTCGCCGAGCGCCTTGCGCTCTTCCCGGCCGGCTGCCTGATCCTGGAGCGGGACGGCGAGGCGGCCGGCTATCTCCTCAGCCATCCCTGGCACACTGGCGCGCCCCCGCCGCTCGACAGCCTCCTCGGCCGTCTGCCGCCGGTCGCGACCACCTATTATCTGCACGACATCGCCCTGTTGCCGCCCGGTCGCGGCACCGGCGCTGCCGCAGCCGCGCTGCCCCATCTCGTGCGGCAGGCGCGGATCGCGGGAGCCGACAACCTCTCGCTCGTGGCCGTCAACAATTCCGCTGCATTCTGGCAGCGCCACGGCTTCGTGGCGGCCGACGCACCGGGACTTGCCGACAAGCTCGCCAGCTACGGCGAGGATGCGCTCTACATGTGGCGCATGATCGCGTCTTAAGCGCCGCGGCTCGCGATGGCGACGCCGACGGCGGCGATGGCCATGCCCAGCATCTGCAGCGGCGCGAGGCTCTCGCCGAAGATAAGGAAGGCCATGACGGCCGACACCGGCGGCACCAGATAGAGCAGGGAGGCGACACCCGCCACTGCGCCCCGGCGAATGAGGTGCATCAGCAGGAGGATGCCCCCGATCGACAGGACGACGACCGCCCAGGCGAGGCCGGCAAGCGCGGGCGGCGCTGGGTCGAAGCGCATGTCCCCGGCGAGCAGCATGGCCGGCAGGGTCACGAGCGCCGCCCCGATGAACTGCACGACGGCGTTGGTGCGCAGGTCCGAGCCGGCGCCCGTCCGCTTCTGCCAGAACGTTCCCATGGTGATGGACACCATGCCGAGCGAGCAGGCAAGCACCGCCATCGGCGCGAGGCCGTCGACCCCGCCGAGCTTCGGCACGAGCACAAGGAGGGCGCCCGCAAAGCCGGTGACGATGCCGAGCCAGCGCCGTGGGCTGACCCTTTCGCCGATGAGGGGCCCGGCGAGCGCCCCGGTGAGCAGCGGCTGCATGCCGGCGATGAGCGCGGCGATGCCAGCCGGCAGGCCGTGGCCGACGGACCAGAACACGCCGCCGAGATAGACGCCGTGCAGCAGCACGCCGGCCACGAGGCCGTCGCGCCAGCCGCGCGCCGTCCGCGGCCAGGGCGCGCCAACGGCGAGGCACAGGCCACCGAGCACGGCTATGGTAAGGCAATAGCGGATGAAGAGGAAGGTGAACGGCTCGGCATGGGGCGCGACGAGGCGCGCCACGACGAAGCCTGTCGCCCAGATGACGACGAAAAGCGCCGGCATCAGCCGTTCGGCGGGCATGGAGGGCGGGAACGGCAAGGCAGGTCGATCCGTTGTCGAGAAGGGGCTGCACCCAACCATGGCGGCGGCCGAGCCGCAATGTCGGGGCGGCCACACAGCCGTGCGACCATGTGTCCGGTCGCCATCCGGCTTGCCATGCGACTTGTCAGCGGCGGCCGGAATGCCGAACTTGGCGGGCGAGCGCCGGGAGGAGCGATGCAGGTCACGAGGCGAAAGGCCGCCGTGCAAGGGGAGCGACGGTGAAGGCGATAGCCATTTCGGCACGCGTCCTCTGGCGGGCCTTCGAACGGTTCAATGATCACGATGGCTGGGCGATCGCGAGCCACATCGCCTTGTCCGGCCTGATGTCGCTCTTTCCGTTCCTCATTCTCGTCACGGCGCTCGCCGGTTTCATCGGCTCGACCGATCTTGCCCGCGGCGTCGCCGACCTCATCTTCGAAACCTGGCCGAGCGAGGTTGCCGGTTCGGTGGCCGGCGAGGTGCGCAAGGTCATGACCCAGCAGCGGCGCGACCTCCTTACGGTCGGCGCTCTCCTTGCGGTCTATTTCTCCTCGAACGGCGTCGAATCGCTGCGCATCGGCCTTAATCGCGCCTATGACTGCTACGACTGGAGGCCCTGGTGGCTGACACGGCTCGAGGCGATCGCCTACGTCCTCGTCGGAGCCATCGCGCTCATGGTCTTCGCCCTCCTCGTCGTCTTCGGTCCGCTTGCCTGGCGCGCGATCGTCGCCGAGGTGCCGGCACTGCGCCCGCTCGGTCCGCTCATCGTCACGGCGCGCTTTGCCGTGGCGACGATCGTCATCGTCGTGGCCCTGCTTATTGCCCATCTCCTCCTGCCGGGCGGGCGGCGCAGCGTGAGGTCGGTGCTGCCGGGCATCGCTGCGACCCTGGTGCTCTGGCTCATCGGCGGCACCGCCTTCGGCCTCTATCTCGAGGGCTTCGCCACCAATTACGTGTCGACCTATGCCGGCCTCGCCTCCGGCATGATCGTGCTCGTCTTCCTCTATATCCTGTCCGCCATCTTCATCTTTGGCGGCGAGCTCAACGCCGCGCTGATCCGCGAGCGCGAGGTGGACGATGGCGGCTTGTAGCGGAGTGACGCCAAGGACTGCAGAAGCCTAGTGTAGCGAGGGGCGAAGCTTTCCACCGTCATGACCACTCGTCGGGGGCATCCATGCCGCGACGATCGTGCGAGGCCCAAGACGTGGATGGCCGGGGCAAGCCCGTCCAGGACGGCGGAGAGGCCGACCCCGGCGGTGGCGCCACGGGCGATCCGCCGGGCTCCGGATGGATCGGCCCGCAGCACCGCCCGGGGGTCACTCAACCTTCTCGCGCTGCCTCCAGCACGTCGTCGAAGCTCCGCAGGCCGGGCCGCGGCGCATTGACGAGCACGGCCATGTTGCCGGGCTTGTGCTCATTCTTCCACATCTTGGTATGCGCGGCCGGGATCTCGTGCCAGGAGAGGACTTCGGACATGCATGGGTCGATACGCCGGTCGACGACGAATTTGTTGGCGGCGGCAGCCTGCTTGAGATGGGCGAAGTGGGAGCCCTGGATGCGCTTCTGCCGCATCCAGACGTAGCGGGCGTCGAAGGTGAGGTTGAATCCGGTTGTGCCGGCGCAGAACACCACCATGCCGCCGCGCTTCACGACCAGGGTCGAGACCGGGAAGGTCTGTTCGCCCGGGTGCTCGAAGACGATATCGACGTCTTGCCGGCCGGTGATGTCCCAGATCGCCTTGCCGAACTTGCGCGCCTCCTGCGTCCAGGCGGCATATTCGGGCGAGTTCACCTTGGGCAATTGCCCCCAGCAGTTGAAGTCCCTGCGGTTGATGACGCCCTTGGCGCCAAGGCCGAGCACGTAGTCGCGCTTGTCCTCGTCTGAGATGATGCCGATGGCATTGGCGCCGGCGGCGGCGCACAGCTGCACGCCGAAGACGCCGAGCCCGCCCGAGGCGCCCCAGACGAGCACGTTGTCGCCGGGCTTCAAGGTATGCGGCGCGTGGCCGAAGAGCATGCGGTAGGCGGTGGCGAGGGTCAGCGTGTAGGAGGCGCATTCCTCCCACGTCAGGTGCTTCGGCCGCTCCATGAGCTGGCGCGACTGCACGCGGCAGAACTGGCCGAAGGAGCCGTCCGGCGTCTCATAGCCCCAGATGCGCTGCGAGGGCGAGAACATCGGATCGCCGCCGTTGCACTCCTCGTCGTCGCCGTCGTCCTGGTTGCAGTGCACGACGACTTCGTCGCCAACCTTCCAGCGTCTCACCTTGGAGCCGACGGCCCAGACGATGCCGGCGGCGTCGGAGCCGGCCACATGGTATGGCTGCTTGTGAACGTCGAGCACCGAAATCGGCTGGCCGAGCGCGGCCCAGACGCCATTGTAGTTGACGCCGGCGGCCATCACGAGCACCAGCACCTCGTCGTCGCCGATGGTCCAGGTCGGCACAACTTCGAGCTGCATCGATTCTTCCGGTGGCCCGTGCCGCTCCTTGCGGATGGCCCAGGCATGCATCTTCGCCGGCACATGGCCGAGAGGCGGAATCTCGCCGATGGCGTAAAGGTCCTTGCGCTCGTCCGTGCCGCCCGCGGTGGTCGCTCTGGCTGTGGCGTTCATGCGGCCTCCTGTCGTTCGTGTTTCCCCGGCGCGCCCTCTTGATGACGGGGCTCTGCTGCGCTGCGCCATGGACAGAATGAATGATATTGCGATGCAGCGAAAGCGAAAACGCCCGTTGGCGGGCGCCGGTTGCATTCGACCTTCGGCCAATCCGGCATTTTGCGCTTGCAGCGCGGGTTGCTGCGCCGCACCATGACGTCAGAACAGCAGCGCGGGAAAAACGAACCCGCGAGCGCATGATGGGGAGACGGCATGAGCGAGCGAGACGGCGGCGCGCGCCCGCACCGGGACAGGCCCTGGATCTTCCGCACCTACGCGGGCCATTCGACGGCGGCGGAATCAAACCGGCTCTACCGCACCAATCTCGCGCGCGGCCAGACCGGTCTGTCGGTCGCCTTCGACCTGCCGACGCAGACCGGTTACGACCCGGACCATGCGCTCGCTCGCGGCGAGGTCGGCAAGGTCGGTGTCTCCATCGCCCATATCGGCGACATGCGCACCCTCTTCGAGGGCATCCCGCTCGCGGAGATGAACACCTCCATGACGATCAATGCGACGGCGGCGTGGCTGCTGTCGCTCTACATCGCTGTTGCTGACGGGCAGGGTGCCGCGCGAGGGCGCCTCGCGGGCACGACGCAGAACGACATCGTCAAGGAATATCTCTCGCGCGGCACCTATGTCTTCCCGCCGGTGCCGTCGATGCGCCTCACCAAGGACATCGTGTTGTTCACGACGCGTGAGGTGCCGAAGTGGAATCCGATGAACGTCTGCTCCTACCACCTGCAGGAGGCGGGCGCGACACCCGTGCAGGAGTTGTCGTTCGCGCTCGCCACGGCCATTGCCGTCCTCGACACCGTGCGGGGTAGCGGCGAGGTGGATGAGGAGACTTTCGCCGAGGTCGTCGGGCGCATTTCCTTCTTCGTCAACGCGGGCATGCGCTTCATCACCGAGCTCTGCAAGATGCGCGCCTTCGCGGAACTGTGGGATGAGATCTGCGTCGATCGTTACGGCATCACGGATGCGAAAAAGCGCCTCTTCCGCTACGGCGTTCAGGTCAATTCCCTCGGCCTCACCGAGCAGCAGCCCGAGAACAACGTCTACCGCATCCTCATCGAGATGCTCGCCGTCGTGCTCTCCAAGAAGGCGCGCGCGCGCGCCGTGCAGTTGCCCGCGTGGAACGAGGCGCTCGGCCTGCCGCGTACCTTCGACCAGCAATGGTCGCTGCGCATGCAGCAGATCATGGCCTACGAGACGGACCTGCTCGAATATGACGACATCTTCGACGGTTCCCGCGTGATCGAGGAGAAGGTAGAGGCGTTGAAGGATGCGGCGCGGGCGGAACTCGCCCGCATCGAGTCGCTCGGCGGGGCCGTCGCCGCGGTCGAGACCGGCTATCTCAAGCGGGCGCTCGTCGAATCGAATGCGGCCCGGCTCGCTGCCATCGAGGCGGGCGAGCAGGTCGTCGTCGGTGTCAACCGCTGGACGGAGAGCGAGCCTTCCCCGCTCCTGGCTGGGGAGGGGGCCATTCTCACCGTGCCGGAGACGGTCGAGATGGAGGCCGTGGCCCGGCTCAGGGAGTGGCGGGCCCGGCGCAACGGCAGCGAGGTTGCGGCGGCGCTTTCCGATCTCGAGACCGCGGCGCGCGAGGCGCGCAACATCATGGAGCCATCGATCCGCTGCGCCCGTGCCGGCGTCACCACCGGCGAATGGGGCGAGACCCTGCGCCGCGTCTTCGGCGAATACCGTGCGCCGACCGGCGTCTCCATTGAGACGCGCTCGCCCGAGGTCGACCGCGATGTGCGCCTGCTGGTGGCTGATCTTGCGGAAAAGCTCGGCGGTCCGCCGCGCCTCGTCGTCGGCAAGCCGGGGCTCGACGGCCATTCCAACGGTGCCGAGCAGGTGGCCCTGCGCGCCCGCGATGTCGGCATGGACGTGACCTACGACGGCATCCGCCAGACCCCGGCGGACATCGTGGCCCGGGCCCGCGCGGTTGATGCCCATGTCATCGGCCTCTCCATCCTCTCTGGCTCCCACGTGCCGCTCGTCCGCGACGTCATGGCGCGGCTGCGCTCCGAGGGACTGGACCACATTCCGGTCGTCGTCGGCGGCATCATCCCGCCGGAGGACGAACTGGTGCTGCAGAACATCGGCGTCTCCGCCGTCTACACGCCGAAGGACTATGCGCTCGACGAGGTGATGGCCGGCATCGTCCGGGTCGTCGAGCGCGCCCGCGCCCGGCTCGATGCCTGAGCGCTCCATTAAGAAACGATAACGAAAGGGAGACATGATGAGCCCTGCCGCTGCCGCGAGCACGATACCGACCGATCTGCGCACCCTCGCCCGCGAGGCGGCCAAGGCACTCGGCGCACTGACAGGGACCGCGACAGAGGCGACACGGATCACCGTCATGATGGAGGGGCGTATCGCGCCGGACAGGCTCGACCGCGCCCAGCACATGGCCCATGGTCTCGCCTGGATCGCGACCTATGCCACGGCCGTGCGCGAGCTCGCCGCCTGGGCCGATCGGCTCGCCGGGGAAGGCCGCTTCGGCGAGGTGGAGGAACTCATCCTCGCCTTAGGCGCGGGCGAATATTGCGCGCAGGTCTTCGGCGGCATCCCCATGAGCCAGGGCGAGATCGTGCGGCCTGATGTCTTCAGTTTCGACGAAGCGGCGCTTGCCACCTTGCGTACACCGGCGCTGCGGACGCTCATAGCTCAAGGCAATACGGCTGAAAACCGTGCCCGGCTGGCGATGCTCATCCGCCAGCGCGATGGCGCCTCGAGCATCGGCGACACCGGTCTCGACGAGACGCTCGAGGCCATCCGCGCCGAGATGCGCCGGTTCGCCGATGCGGAGGTCATGCCGCACGCGCAGGACTGGCATCGCAGCAACAGCTACATTCCGCTCGAGATCATCGCCGACATGGCCGCGCTCGGTGTCTTCGGCCTCACCATCCCCGAGCAATACGGCGGCATGGGACTGTCCAAGGTGTCCATGTGCGTCGTCTCGGAGGAGCTGTCGCGCGGCTATATCGGCGTCGGCTCCCTCGGCACGCGCTCCGAGATCGCGGCCGAACTGATCCTCGGCGGCGGCACGGAGGAGCAGAAAGCACGTTTCCTGCCGAAGATCGCGAGCGGAGAGATCCTGCCGACGGCGGTCTTCACGGAGCCGAACACCGGTTCGGACCTCGCGTCCCTGAAGGCGCGCGCCCTGCGCGAGGGCGAAGTCTACAAGGTCCACGGCAACAAGACCTGGATCACGCATCCCGTGCGTGCCGACCTCATGACCCTGCTCGTGCGCACCGACCCGGCCGAGCCCGGCCACCGCGGCCTTTCCATCCTGCTGGCCGAGAAACCGCGCGGCACGGATGAAGACCCCTTCCCGGTGGCGGGGTTGACGGGTGGCGAGATCGAGGTGCTCGGCTATCGCGGCATGAAGGAGTACGAACTCGCCTTCGATGGCTTCGAGGTGCCGGCGGCCAATCTTCTCGGCGGGCACGAGGGGCAGGGTTTCAAGCAACTGATGCAGACCTTCGAGGCGGCCCGCATCCAGACGGCGGCGCGCGCCATTGGCGTCGCGCAATCGGCCTTCGAGCTCGGCCTGCGCTATGGCGAGGAGCGGATGCAGTTCGGCAAGAGCCTCATCCACTTCCCGCGGGTTGCCGACAAGCTCGTCATGATGGCGGTCGAGATCATGCTTGCCCGTCAGCTCACCTATTTCGCCGCCCGCGCCAAGGACGAGGGCCGGCGTTGCGATCTCGAGGCTGGCATGGCGAAGCTTCTGGCAGCCCGCGTCGCCTGGGCGGCGGCAGACAATGCTGTGCAGATCCACGGCGGCAACGGCTTTGCGCTCGAATATCCGGTGTCGCGCGTGCTGTGCGATGCGCGCATCCTGTCGATCTTTGAAGGCGCTGCCGAGATCCAGGCCCAGGTCATCGCCCGCCGCCTGATCGAGGAACTGTCCTGACCTTTGCCGTGTTCGCTTCCTGAAGGGCTTTCACGCGCGTGTCTGGCATCGCGCGTGCCCGCTTCCCACATAAGTCAGTGCAGCCAAGGAGGACCATGATGAGCGGACTACGCCTTGCCCACGACACCTGGGTTCTCGTCGGCGACGGAGAGAAGGCGCTCTTATTCCGCAACGAGGGGGACGCCGCCTATCCGAACCTTGTCGTCGAGAATGTCTTCGCGCAGGACAATCCGCCCAATCGCGAGCAGGCTACGGACGTGCCGGGCCGCATGAACCGTGGCCGGCCCAGCAACAACAAGAGTGCCATCGAGCCGACGGACTGGCACCGTCTCGCCAAGGATCGATTCGCGAGCGAGGTGGCAGAAACACTCTACCGGGCGGCGCACGAAAAGCGATTCGAGCGGCTTGTCGTCGTCGCTCCGCCGCAGACGCTCGGCGAATTGCGCAAGGCCTTCCACAAGGAGGTCAGCGAGCGCATCGTCGCCGAGGTGGACAAGACGCTCACCTCCCACCCGGTCTACGATATCGAGAAGGTCCTGACGGCCTGAAGTGCCTGCGCCACCCGCCAGGTGGTGCCGCGCGGGCGCTCCTGCAAAAGCCCCATGGCTGCCGGCGGGTGTTGCCACGCCGCGCGTTGCGTTGTCAGCTATCGGAATGGCGCAACGAGCGAGGGGAGCGTACCGGCGATGGGGTGGGCCCTGGAGAGTTTCGAAGCCGATACCGTTTTTCGCCTGCCTTGGCCGGAGACCGGCGACGAGGTGCGGTTCGTGGAACGCGCTGGCGGGTTGTGGTTCGTCGCGGCCGACGTTTGCCGGTCCCTGCGCTTCACCTTGAACCGGGCCGGCGCCATCAACGTCACCCAAGCGCTCGCCTGTGTCGGTCCCGATGACAAGATGCTGGTGCGGCTGGAGACGAGCCCGGGCACATTTCGGCCATTCACGCGCTACATGCTGGTGTCGGAAGCGGGCCTTGAAGCGCTTGTGGCCGAAGGGCTCGCCCGCCGCGCGCCGGCCGTCGATGCCGTCGATCTGCCGGCTGTCGCCCGGCTTGTACGCTCTGCCGCGCGCAATCTCGTCGTGGCCCTCGGCGGCCGGACGGACTCGGCGTCGCACGGAAGCGGCGAAGCGTGCCGGAAGGCGGCACCGCGCCCCGCGGTCGGGGGCTGACGTCGGATGCGGTCTCAGCCGTGCCGGGTCGCCCGCTCGAGCGCGGAGGACAGGTCATCGTAGAGATCCTGCGGATCCTCGATGCCGACCGACAGGCGCAGGAGATCGGGCGGGCAGGGCGATCCCGCCCCCTCGATGGAGGCGCGATGCTCGATCAGGCTCTCGACGCCGCCGAGGGAAGTCGCCCGTTTCCACAACTGGACCTTCGCGGCCGTCGCGATGGCCGCCTGTGGGCCGGCTGCGAGCCGGATCGACAGCATGTAGCCGAAGCCGTTCACCATCTGCCGGGCCGCGACGGCATGGCCAGGGTGGCCCGGCAGGCCCGGATAGAGCACCTTCGCCACCGCGGGATGAGCGGCGAGCCGTTCGGCGAGCGTTGCAGCCGAGGCGCTCTGGGCCGCGGCGCGCAAGTGGAAGGTGCGCATACCGCGCATCAGGAGATAGGCCTCGAAGGGGCCGAGGATGCCGCCCTGGCCCCGGCGGATCGTCGTGATGCGGGCCCAGAAGTCGTCCTCTGCAGCGGTGACGAGGGCCCCGGCGACGACATCCGAATGGCCGTTGAGGATCTTTGTCGCCGCATGCATCACGATATCGGCGCCGAGCGCCAGCGGCTGGCTGTGGAAGGGCGAGGCGGTGGTGGAATCGACCGCAAGGCGCGCGCCGGCTGCATGGGCGATCTCGGCGGCGGCGGCAATGTCGGTGATCGTCCACAGCGGGTTAGACGGGGTCTCAATCCAGACGAGCCTGGTGCGGCCGGGCGTGACGGCGGCGCGCAGTGCGTCAAGATCGGCGGTATCGACGAAATCGACGAGGAGGCCCCAGCGCCTGGCCTCGTTCGCCAGCCAGTGGCGCAGCGCCCAGTACATCACGGTCGGCGCGACAATGTGGTCGCCGGGGTCGAGCGCCTGGAAAAGGGCAGTGGCTGCGGCCATGCCTGAGCCGAAGAGCAGCGCCTCCTTGCCCCCCTCCAGCATGGCGAGGACGGCCTCGGCCTCGCGCGTCGTGGCGTTGTCGGGCCGGCCGTAGACGTAGCCCGACGAATAGGCGTTGTCCTCGTCCCGGATATAGGTCGTCGCGACATGGATGGGCGGCACCACGGCCTTGGTCACCGGATCGGTGACACCCATGGCCTGCGCGGCGAGGGTGCGGGCGGACCAGGGCTTCTGGGGCGCGGTCATGGGAAGCTCCTTGCGGCGCGCGAACCGGGATGCGTGCATATGACGCCAGCCGGCAGGCGACGCAAGCGGCGCGACGAAGCGTCCGACTGCGCCGGGCGCATGGCGGTGGCCGCCTTCAGCTCAACGCGTCCCGCACGCTCGTGCGCAGGTCCGCCAGTGAGAAGGGTTTTGTCAGGACGTCGATGACGATGCCGTCGAGGGAACCTGCCCGCTCGCGCTGGTCGGCGAAGCCGGTCATCAACATGACCGGAAGCTCGGGGTAGGAGCGCTTGGCCGCATGCGCGAGGGCGATCCCGTCCATGATGGGCATGCGGATATCGGTGAGCAGGAGGTCGAAACGGCCCTTGTGCTGGTCGAGACGGGCAAGGCCGTCCTCGCCGTCGATGGCCGTGACGACCGCATGGCCGTCGATCTCCAGCCCGCGCTTCAGGAAGCCGCGGACGCCTTCCTCATCGTCGACGAGCAGAATATGCGCCATCGTCACTGCTCCTTGCGGTCCTTGTCTTCTGTCTCCACGACGCCGACGAACGGCAGTTGCCGGTAGCGGTGGGCGACGTCCATGCCGTAGCCGACCACGAACAGGTCCGGGCATTCGAAGCCGATGTAGTCGGCATCGATCTGAACCGCGCGCTTGCCCGGCTTCTCGAGCAGGACGGCGGATTTCACGGTGCGCGCGCCGCGCGCCATCAGAAGGTCTTTTGCGAAGGCGAGGGTGCGGCCCGATTCGAGGATGTCGTCGACGAGCAGCACGTCGCGGTCGCGTACGTCGCTCTCGACATCCTTCAGGATTTCGACCTGCCCGGAGGAAACGGTTGCCTCGCGATAGCTCGACATGTGCACGAACTCGACCTGCGGCTCGAGCCCGGCCCTGTGCAGCGCGCGAATGAGATCGGCCGCGAACATGAAACTGCCCTTGAGCACGGCGACGACGAGCAGGTCGTGCGGCTTGGAGGCCGCTACGGCCCTGGCGATGTCCTCGTTGCGGGCGGCGATCTTGCTCTCGTCGAACAGAACCCGGATGCTCTTGGTCTGCATGGTCTGGCCTTTATCGTTGCCCACGGCGAAGCGCACGCTGCCGCTTAGCCGCCACCGGCGATGGGTGCAAGTAGGACGGGCGGGCAGGGTCCGGGCGCGGATCCATCCGCTGCCGGGGCGCCCGCGCCTCCGCGCGTATGACCCTATAGGCGTTGGCGCGGGAAGGACAGACAATGGGCATGGCGAATCAGGCTGGCTTGCGCGGCCTGCCCCGGGTAGGACAGGCATCCGCGTAACACCAATTGGTCGGCCCTCATGGTTAACGAACCGTGAACGCGCCGCGGCCGCGAGGAGGTGACTGGTGGTTCGTTTCGACAATGTCGGACTGCGCTACGGCATGGGGCCGGAGGTGCTGAGAGACCTGACGTTCTCGATCGAGCCGCGCTCGTTCCAGTTCCTGACCGGCCCGTCGGGCGCGGGCAAGACGACGCTGCTGCGCCTCATTCTTCTCGCGCTCAAGCCCACGCGGGGCCTCATCACGCTGTTCGGCGAGGATGTATCCCAGATCGGCGGGGACGCGTTGACAGCCCTGCGCCGGCGCATGGGCGTCGTCTTCCAGGACTTCCGGCTGCTCGACCATCTCACCACATACGAGAACGTCGCTCTGCCGCTGCGCGTGCAGGGGCGGGAGGAAGCGGGCTACCGTGCCGAGGTGGTGGAACTGCTGCGCTGGGTTGGCCTCGGCGAACGCATGCACGTGCTGCCGCCTGTGCTCTCGGGCGGCGAAAAGCAGCGCGCGGCCATTGCCCGCGCCCTCATCGCCCGGCCGGAGCTACTCCTTGCCGACGAGCCGACCGGCAATGTTGACCCCAGCCTCGCCAGACGCCTGCTGCGCCTCTTCGTGGAGCTCAACCGGCTCGGCACGTCGGTGATCATCGCCACGCACGATCTTGTGCTCATGGATCAGGTGGACGCTCGGCGCCTGGTGCTTGGCGAAGGCCGCCTGCATATCTACGAGTGATCGCATGATGCGCCGCGCCGAACAGACCACCGTCCAACCGGTCGCAGAGCCCGACCTCGGGCCGCTGCCAGAGACGCTGCGGCGCAACCAGCCGCTCGTCCCGGCCGATTCGGTCGCCGGCCGGGCGCTCGTCACCGTCATCGCCATCCTGACCTTCCTCGCCGCGCTCGCGGCCGGTGCCGCCGAGCTCGTCGCCGGCGTCTCGGCCGAATGGCGCTCCTCGATCTCGCGCGAGGTCACCATCCAGGTGAAGCCCAACACCCAGCGTGACATCGAGGCCGATGTCGCCACTGCCACCGCGGTGGCGGGTGCCGACCCGCAGGTCGATTCCGTCTCCGTCTATTCGAAGGAGGAGGCGGAGCGGCTGCTGGCGCCCTGGCTCGGCACGGGGCTCGACCTCGTCGAACTGCCGGTGCCGCGGCTTGTCGTCGTCCGCCTCAAGGGCGGCATCACGCCGGACCTTGCCGGCATGAAGCAGCAACTGGCCGAGCAGGTGCCGACCGCGAGCCTCGACGATCACCGCCTGTGGATCGCGCGCCTGTCGACCATGGCGGGCACCCTCGTCGTCATCGCGCTCGCCATCGTCGGCCTGGTGCTCACGGCGGCGGCGCTGGCCATCGCCTTCGCGACGCGCGGGGCCGTGGCGAGCAGCCGCGAGATCCTGGAGGTGCTGCATTTCGTGGGCGCGGATGACCGCTTCATCGCCCGCGAGTTCCAGCTGAGGTTCCTCGGCCTCGGCCTCAAGGGCGGGGCCATCGGCTGCCTGGCGGCCATCCTGCTCATCGCGGCGCTCGGCTTCCTCGCCGGCTACTGGCGCGCGAGTCCGGGCGGCGATCAGATCGAGGCGCTGTTCGGGGCTTTCGACATCGGCTGGCGCGGCTATGGCGCCGTCGTCGTGGTGGCGGCGATCGTCGCCGCCGTGACGGCGCTCGTCTCGCGCGTCACGGTGCGCCGTCACCTGAGTGGGCTGGGCTGACAACGCGTGGCTGTGCGCGCTTTCTGCCTAGTGCCCGCCGCATTCGTCGTTATGCTTCGCGGCGAAAGGTTGAAAGCATGAGCGTCGTGGGCAACGAGCCGGTCGCGGTCGATCCTGCCGAAGGCGAGCCGTCCGCCGTGGCGACGGCAGTGCCCCCGCGGCGCGGCAGGGGATGGCTGGTACTGCGCCGTGGCGTGGCTGCGGCCGGCCTTCTCGCCTGCCTTGCCTTCGCCGTCGGCTTCTTCGTGTTCACCGACATGGTCGGGCGCGCGGAGCGGCGGGTGAACGCGAGCGCCGATGCCGTGGTGGCCCTGACCGGCGGCGCCCAGCGCATCGCCGATGCTGCCGACCTGCTGAAGCAAGGCTATGCCCGCCGTCTCCTGATCAGCGGCGTCAACAAGCACACGACGCCGGCCCAACTCGCCGATCTCAACCCGGAACTCGGCGATCTCGTCGACTGCTGCGTCGATCTCGACTACCGGGCGCGCAATACGATCGGCAACGCCATCGAGACGCGGCGCTGGGTGCAACAGCACGCCTTCCGCTCGCTGATCGTGGTGACGTCGAACTACCACATGCCGCGCTCGCTGGTGGAGCTCGGCAATGTCCTGCCCGAGACCGAACTCGTGCCGCATGCCGTCTCGGCCGACCGCATCGACACAGAGCGGTGGTGGCGCGACCCCGTGGCCGCGAAGCTGCTCTTCATGGAATATCTGAAGTATCTCGTCGCGGTGGCGCGCACCTATGTGGAGCGCGATCCGGAAGATTCGCGCGTCGCGGTCTTCGTCGGCGGCCGCAAACCGGTTGCGACCGTTCCCGTGCTGCGCTAGGCGGTCAGCGGCGCGCCGGCCCGCGCGCGCAGATGCCGCCGGATGCCATGCTCGCTCTCCGTTCCCTCGCCTTCAACATCGCCTTCTACGCCAACCTCGCCGTGTGGCTCGTCATCTGCCTGCCGACGATGCTCCTGCCGCGGCGCGCCCTGATGGCGGTGGCGCGCGGCTGGGCCCGGAGCTCCCTGTGGCTCCTGCGCGTCATTGCCGGCACGCGTCTCGAGGTGCGCGGCCTCGCCAACATCCCGCAGGGGGGCTGCCTCGTCGCCTGCAAGCACCAGTCGATGTGGGAGACCTTCGCGCTCGTTCCCTTCTTCTCGGATCCCACCTTTATCCTGAAGCGGGAGCTCATGTTCATCCCCTTCTTCGGCTGGTACCTGTGGAAGGCCGACATGGTGCCCGTGAACCGGCGCGGCGGCGCGCGGGCGATGGTGCGCATGACCGAGAAGGCGGCCGAGGAGGCGCGCGACGGCCGCCAGATCATCATCTTTCCCGAGGGCACGCGCCGGCCGCCGGGCGCCGAGCCCGCCTACAAATACGGCATCGCCCATCTCTACGGCCGGCTCGGCGTGCCGTGCCTGCCGGTCGCCCTCAACTCCGGCCTCTACTGGCCGCGCCGGCGCTTCATCCGCCGGCCCGGCACCATCGTGGTCGAGTTCCTGCCGCCGATCCCGGCCGGCCTGCCGCGCGACAGCCTCGTGCCGGCGCTGGTCGAAGCGATCGAGCCCGTCGCCCGCCGCCTCCATGCCGAAGGCCTTGCGGAGATCGGCGGGACCATCCAGCCGGCACCGGAGCGGGCGGAGGCCCCGTGATCAGCTGAAGCCTCGGCGCTTGACAACATGGTTAATTTGTTCTCTCTTTGTCCGGAACAAATAGGGAACATGGAGCCGGATATGAGCGCAGTCGTCCAATTTCCCATGCACATGGCGCGCCGTCCCGTCGCGCGCCCGTTGGCCCGCCCGCTCGTTGCGGGGCGCCGGGCCGTGCAGGACGAGGCCCTCCACGTCGCCTCGGGCGGCGATCTCCTGCCGCTGCGTGCCTGGCGCGGGCGCTCGGGGCGCCGCTATGTCGTGTCGGTTTATCCGATGACGGCCATGTGGCAGGAGGCGCATCTCGACGCCGTGCTCATCGCCGTCGCCCGTGACGGTGAGGCGCGCCGCATCGTCGGGGTGCGCGATTCCTCCCCGCTCTCGCCCGAGGGCTTCGACGGCGCCTGGTTCGGGCAGATGCGCGCCTGCGGCGCGGTGGAGCTCCACGTCCACCTCCTCGCCACCAGCGCCGGGGAACGCGCGGCCGTCGCGCGGGACCTGCGCCCCTTCCAGTGATCCGGCGTTGCGGGGCTGGCGTCAGCGCAGCTGCGCGGCCAGCCAGGCGAGCGTTGCGTCATGCACGTCGAGCGCCATGAGGTGCTCGTAAGTGTTCAGCACATATTCGGGATTGGGGCCAGACTGGCCCACGCCCTGTCGCACGATGGCGAGCAGCGCCTCGCGCGGCAGCTCCCCGGCATATTGGCGGTGCCGACGGTCCGCCACATAGGTGAGGGCGGTCACGTGCCTGCCGTCGTCGAGGCGCACCGGCAGGTAGCGCTCCAGATAGACGGCCGTCGCCTGTTCCCGTGCCCTCAGATAGGCGATCGTTTCGGCGACCTCCGGCCGCGGCACGCGGAAGGCTACCCCCTTGCAGGCGCCGCCGCGATCGAGTCCGAGGACGAGGCCCGGCCGCTCCGGGGTGCCGCGATGGACGTGCGAATAGATGCACAGCGAGCGCCGGTAGCCGGCGAGCCGGGCGGGAAAGCGGTCGATGAAGGGAAAGCCGGGCCGCCACATCAGCGAGCCATAGCCGAAGACCCACAGATCGCCCGATTCGTGGCCCATGCCCTTCCGTCTCGTCGATGAACCGTCTCGTCGATGACAGGCCGTTTCCGCCGACGCCGAGAGCTTGCCCGCGCCGCCGCTTGGCCGCAAGCCGGGTAACAGCTAGGAAGGGGCGGTGCAACAAGGGAGAGGGTGTTGAACCAAAGCGAACAGGTCGACAGCAGCCTGGCCGGCGTGCGCCGCAGCCGCTGGGGGCTCTATCTTCCGGTCGTGCTGCTGGCGCTGCTCGTCGCCGGCTGGTCCGTCTTCTGGTTCAGCGCGCGCGCCCGGGCCCTCGAGACGGTCGAATTGTGGCTGGCACGCGAGGCGGCCGAGGGGCGCCGCTGGTCCTGCCCGCAGCGCTCGGTTGGAGGCTTTCCCTTCCGCTTCGAGCTGCGTTGCGAGAACGCCACCTTCACGGGCGAGACCAACATCGGCCCTGCCACGGGCGAGCTGAAGCGCTTCCTCGCGGTCTCGCAGGTCTATCGCCCGCAGCACGTTATCCTGGAGGTCGAGGGGCCGCTCGTGGCGCGCAGCACGGTCAACGATGCCGGCCTGACGCTGGACTGGCGGCGCTTCGATGCGAGCGTTGTCATCGCCGACGATCTACCCGAGCGGATCGCCGTGAGCATCGCGGAGCCGACGCTTACGGTGAGCGCGCCTGATTCGACTGGGGGCCGTTTCCAGGCGGAGGCCATGGAATTCCATGCCCGGCGTGCGCCCGAGCGCCCCGGTGCCTATGACCTCGCGCTTGATCTGCGCAAGGCAAGTGTGCCCGAGCTAGACGCCCTTCTCGCGACCTCGGACGCCGCGGACATGACATTGCGCGCAACGGTGACCGATGCCGAGATATTGGCCCGTGGCGCCACCCCCACCCGCCTGGAGGCCTGGCGGGAACGCGATGGGGCGGTGGAGCTGACCCGCCTTGCCCTCGTCAAGGGCCCGCAGTCGCTGGAGGCAAGCGGAAGGCTCGGGATCGATGTGCTGCATCGGCCGGAGGGCACCATCGATGCGTCGGTGGCAGGCCTCGAGGGGTTGCTCTCGCGCTTCGGCATCGGCGGCAACGGACTCGGCGGCCTCATCGCCGGAGGTCTCTCCGTGCTCGGCGGCGGCAGGGCCGATGCCCAGGCTCCGGGTGCGCCGGGGATGACCAGGCTGCCGCCCATCCGCTTCGCGGACGGGCGGATCCTCCTCGGTCCTTTCCAGGTGGGCACGGTCGCGCCGCTGCGCTGAGCGGCGGGCCGGTCACTGCCCGTCGCCGTCTCCGCCCCGCCGGCGGCCGAAGTCCGGTTCGGCCGTCTCCTGGCCGACGGCGATGATGTTGCGGCGGATGGCGCGCGTGCGCGTGAAGAGGTCGAACAGCGCCTGCCCGTCGCCCCAGCGGATGGCCCTCTGCAGCGCCGCGAGATCCTCGTTGAAGCGGCCGAGCATCTCCAGCACCGCCTCCTTGTTGTTGAGGAAGACGTCGCGCCACATGGTCGGGTCGGACGCGGCGATGCGCGTGAAATCGCGAAAACCGCCGGCCGAGAATTTGATCACCTCCGACTGGGTGACTTCTTCGAGGTCCGCCGCCGTCCCGACGATGTTGTAGGCGATGAGGTGCGGCACATGGCTGGTGATGGCGAGCACCAGGTCGTGGTGCTGCGCCGTCATCACCTCGACATTTGAGCCGAGCGCGCGCCAGAAGCTGCGCACGGCGTTGACCGCAGCGGGATCGGCGTCCTCCGGCGGGGTCAGGATCGACCAACGATCGATGAAGAGCGTCGCAAAGCCTGCATCGGGGCCGGAATGCTCGGTGCCGGCGACGGGATGGGCGGGAACGAGATGAACGCCTGCCGGTATGTGCGGCGCAAGTTGGGCAAAGGCCGCGCCCTTGACCGAGCCGACGTCGGAGACGATGGCACCGGACTCGAGCTGCGGCGCGATGGCCTCGGCGACGGCGCCATAGGCGCCGACCGGCACGCACAGGATGACCAAATCGGCTCCGGAGACCGCCGCGGCGGCATCGGTGGTCGCGATATCGGCGAGGCCAAGCTCCCGCACACGCGCCGTCACCTCGGGCGAGGCATCGGCGGCGACGAGCGTGCCGGCGAGCTTCAGGTGGCGCGCCGCCCGCGCGATCGAGGAGCCGATGAGGCCGAGGCCGATGAGAGTGATCCGCTCGAAGAGCGGCGTGTCACGCGGCGGGCCGAGACGGTCAGGCATCGCCCCCTCGCAGGAAATCGGCGAGCGCCGCGACGACGAGGCGGTTGGCCTCGGCCGTGCCGATCGTCAGGCGCAGCGCGTTCGGCAAGCCATAGGCGCCGACCCCTCGCAGGATCAGCCCGCGGGCCGAGAGGAAGGCATCTGCCGCCCTGGCGCCGCGCTTCGCCTCGTCCGGGAAGTGGATGAGCAGGAAGTTGCCGACGCTCGGGGTGACGGAAAGGCCGAGCTTCTCGATCTCCCGCGTCAGCCAGGGCAGCCATTCCTCGTTGTGCGCCACGGAGGCCGCGATATGCGCGTCGTCGGCAAGCGCGGCGATGCCGGCCTCCAGCGCCGGGGCGCCGATGTTGAAGGGGCCGCGGATGCGGTTCAGCGCGTCGGCGACATGCGCCGGCATGTAACCCCAGCCGAGGCGAAGGCCTGCAAGCCCGTAGATCTTCGAGAAGGTGCGCGTCATGACGACGTTATCGCTCGTCGCCACCAGCTCGAGCCCGGAGGCATAGTCGTTGCGCCGCACATATTCGGCGTAAGCCGCGTCGAGCACCAGGAGAACGTGCGGCGGCAGGCCGGCGTGCAGGCGCTTGACCTCGTCGAAGGGGATGTAGGTGCCTGTCGGGTTGTTGGGATTGGCGAGGAAGACGATCTTCGTCCGCTCGGTGACCCGCGCGAGCAGGGCATCGACATCGGTCGTCAGGTTCTTCTCCGGCGCCACCACCGGCGTGCCGCCGGCCGCCAGGATGGCGATACGGTAGACGAGGAAGCCGTGCTCGCTGAACAGGCCCTCGTCGCCCGGGCCGATATAGGCGTGGGTCAGGAGGTTGAGCAGCTCGTCCGAGCCGGCGCCGCAGACGATGCGGCCGGCGTCGAGACCGTATTTGGCGGCGATCGCATGGCGCAGGCGCGTCGCCGATCCGTCCGGATAATAAGCAATGTGATCGGCAGCGGCGCGGACGGCGGCGATCGCATGCGGGCTTGGGCCGAGCGGCGTCTCGTTGGAGGAGAGCTTATAGACCTTCTCGACGCCGGCCGCGGCGCTCTTGCCGGGGACATAGGCGTCGATGCTGAGCACGCCGGGACGAGGCTCGGGACGGGCCGTGACGATGGCCATTGCAATGGGCTCCGCTATCGGACGGGGGAAGAAGAGGCGCCGCCGCCCTGTGAGGGCGCCTCGGGAACGACGAACCGGGCCGCATGGCTGCCGATCTCGGCAAGATGCGCGCGCCCGGCACCGGCGCCGGTCAGCGCCTCTTCGAGGGCGGCAAGCGTCACCGTGCCGGGCATGGAGAGGAGAAGCGAGAGGCCGCCGGCAATGCCGGCCGAGCCGAGCACCTCGGCACCGAGGGCGGAAATGGCGGCAGGGACGGTGTCACGCCATCGCTCCACCCGCGCCGAGACGAGCACGATCTCGCGCACGGCAGCATCGGCCACTGGCTTCGACACGACGAAGACCGGGGTCGCCGCCGGATGATCGGGCCGCTCGATGAACGGCAGGCGCGCAATCACCTTGGGCGCGCCCGCGCCTGTGAGCCGCGCCCACCAGGCGCCCGAGGCGGTACCCTGGTCCGGACGGAAGATGCCGAGATCGCCCTTCGAGGCGGCGACGGCGGCGATCACCTCGGCAGCGCTCGCGTGGGGCACGTAGGGCACGGTGAAGCCGAAGTGGAAGCGCGCGGAATCGCGCATCGGCGCGTCGCCGCCGGAGATGTCGGCATGCACGCGATAGGGCGCCTGCACATAGGTGAAAGTGGCGATGATGACGCGCAGGATGCTCTCGGCCGTGTCGAGCGGCAGGATGCCTCGGTGGCGCGCGGCCAGGCGGCGCATCATGTCCGCCTCGCGCCCGGGGCGGAAGGCGGAGCCCGATTCCTGCGTCTTCTTGACCGCGATCAGCCGGTCGATGATTTCGCCGCGCTCCATCAGCAGACGGTGCATCGCCTCGTCGATGCGGTCGATGTCCTGCCTGAGGGCGGCGAGGTCGACGTTTGGCAGGGTCCGCGACATGTTCCGATCCGCATGAGCTGCCGTCCCGCACGCCATCGCGGGCCAGCAAAGCCGGTCTTGTAGAACGCGGCGCGGCGGAACGCAAAGAGATCGGTGTCGGTACACCATTGCCTTCGACGTATGGCGGCCGCGCATCCGTCTTGCTGCCTTTGCCGTTGACGAGCGGCCCTTTCGTTCACTAGGAAAACGGTTCGGTAAAACGAACGGAGCGCCGCGCGGGTCGGACCGCTCCGGAACGTGTCGGGTGAGGCGATGGTCCAAGGTGCAGTCGCACGCCAGCTGGGGGCTTCGCAGGTGGACGATCCGGCGAGTCCGGTCGCACGCTTCGGGCCGGACAGGCCGCTCGTTATGGACTGCGGCGTCGCTCTGGCGCCCTGGCAGATCGCCTATCAGACCTATGGCGAACTCAATGCCGCGCGGTCCAATGCGGTACTCGTCTGCCATGCCCTGACGGGCGACCAGCACGTCGCCAACCCGCATCCCGTGACTGGCAAGCCGGGCTGGTGGGAAACCATGGTGGGTCCCGGCCGGCCCATCGACACCGACCGCTTCTTCGTCATCTGCGCCAATGTCGTTGGCGGCTGCATGGGCACCACGGGCCCGGCCTCCCTCAACCCGGCGACGGGCAAGCCGTGGGGCATCGACTTTCCCGTCGTCACCATCCGCGACATGGTCCGCGCACAGGCGATGCTCGTCGATCACCTCGGCATCGACACGTTGTTCTGTGTGGCGGGCGGCTCCATGGGCGGCATGCAGGTGCTGCAATGGGCGGCAAGCTATCCCGAGCGCGTCTTCTCGGCCATGCCGATCGCCGCCGCCGCCATCCATTCTGCCCAGAACATCGCCTTCCACGAGGTCGGCCGCCAGGCGGTGATGGCCGATCCCGACTGGCGCCACGGCCGCTATCTGGAGGAGGGTGTAAAACCCGCCAAGGGCCTCGCCGTGGCGCGCATGGGCGCGCACATCACCTATCTCTCCGAGAAGGCGCTGCATCGCAAGTTCGGCCGCCGCCTGCAGGACCGGGAGGCGCCGACCTTCTCCTTCGATGCCGATTTCCAGGTGGAGAGCTACCTGCGCTACCAGGGCGAGGCCTTCGTCGAGCGCTTTGACGCCAACAGCTATCTCTACGTGACGCGGGCGATGGACTATTTCGACCTCGCCGCCGACCATGGCGGCGTGCTGGCCAATGCTTTCCGCGGCACGAAGACACGCTTCTGCGTCGCCTCTTTCACTTCGGACTGGCTGTTCCCCACGTCCGGCTCGCGGGCCGTTGTCCATGCGCTCAACGCTGCGGGAGCCTCCGTCAGTTTCGTCGAGATCGAAAGTGACAAGGGGCACGATGCCTTCCTGCTCGACGAGCCTGAACTCTTCGCCACCACCGGCGGCTTCCTCGCCGCCGCGGCGCGGGCACGGGGGCTGTGATCATGGATGCGACGACAGCCTTTCCGGACCAATTGCCAGTTCGTTCCGACCACCGGCTCGTCGCCGACATGGTCGAGCCGGGGGCACGGGTGCTCGATGTCGGCTGTGGCGACGGGGCGCTGCTCGCGCTGCTCATGCGCGAACGCGGCGTCGACGGGCGCGGCATCGAGATTTCCCGTGAAGGAGTCAGCCAGAGCGTCGCGCGCGGCCTCTCCGTCATCCAGGGGGATGCCGACACGGACCTTGCCGACTATCCGGACGATTCCTTCGACTACGTGATCCTGTCCCAGACCATCCAGGCGACGCGCCAGCCGCGGCAGGTGCTGGAGCACATGCTGCGCATCGGCCGCCGGGCCATCGTCTCCTTTCCCAACTTCGGCCACTGGCGCATCCGCCTCGAGCTCGGCCTCAAGGGCCGCATGCCGGTGACGGAGAAGCTGCCCTATTCCTGGTATGACACGCCCAACATCCACTTCTGCACGATCCGTGACTTCGTGGCGCTGTGCGACGAGGTGGGTGCGCAGATGGAGCGGGCCGTGGCGCTCAACGCCAGCGGCGAGCCCGTGCGCGTCAGCGTGCCCTGGTGGGTGTGGAACCTCTTCGGCGAGAACGGCGTGTTCCTGTTGCGCCGGCGGTGACTGGCAGCGTCTCCATTCCTGTTGGGCCCCCACACACCCCGCAAGTGAGGCGGGGAGTGGCAGGCATTTGCCGCGGTAGGGCTCATTCCCGCGCTGCGATCGCTTCGGCGAGGCTCACCGTGCGCCGTGCCATCGCCGCATGCAGGCGTTCGACCATGCGCCCGTCAAGGTTGATGGCTCCCTTGCCGGCGTTCTCGGGCGCATCGAAGGCGGCGATGATGGCGCGGGCGTGCGCCACCTCGGCCTCCTCCGGCGCGAAGGCGGCATTGGCCGCCGCGATCTGGCCAGGATGGATCAGCGTCTTGCCGTCGAAGCCCATGTCGCGGCCCTCGGCGCATTCGGCCGCGAAGCCGTCCGCATCGGAGAGATTGTTGTAGACGCCGTCGAGGATCGAAAGCCCGTGTGCGCGCGCTGCGGCAAGGCTTGTGGCGAGCCAGGGCAGCATGGGCGCGCGGCCGGGCACGAGCCGCGCCCCCGTCTCCTTGGCGAGATCGTTGGTGCCCATGACGAAGCATTCGAGGCGCGTCGCCTGGTCGGCCGCTGCCGCGGCGATCTCGGCAATGTTCAGAATCGCGAGCGGCGTCTCCACCATCGCCCAGATGCGGATCTTGTGCGGGGCGCCCGCTGTCGCCAGCCGGCGGCCGACCGTGGCGAGCACCGCCGGGGTCGACACCTTGGGCAGGAGGATGGCATCGGGCACGCAGGCGATGGCAGCGGCCAGGTCCTCCTCGCCCCACGGCGTGTCGAGGCCGTTGACGCGCACGATCACCTCGCGCGGGCCGAAGCCGCCGGCCGTGACGGCTGCCGACACCTGGGCCCGCGCCGTCTCCTTCGCATCCGGCGCCACGGCATCCTCGAGGTCGAGGATGACGACGTCGGCCGGCAGGCTGCGCGCCTTCTCAAGGGCCCGGGCGTTCGAGCCGGGCATGTAGAGCGCGCTGCGGCGCGGGCGGATCTCGGTCATGGGCGGGAATGCTCCTTTTCGGCGCTGCAGCATAACGCCTCGACGCCGCCGCGCCACTCATGCAAAAGGTGAATGCTGCCTGTGGACAGGCGGGGTGCGGAGAACGCGGCATGTGGCTGGCGGGGGTCGACGGTTGTCCGGGCGGATGGGTTGCGGCGCTGGCGCCTGCCGCAAAGCCTTTCGTGCCTCGCCTCCTCGTCGTGCCACGGTTCGAGGATCTCTTCAGCCTCGTGGACGCGCCAGCTATCGTGGCCGTTGACATGCCCATCGGCCTGCCGGAGCGCGTCGGTCATGGCGGGCGAGGCCCGGAGGCGTTGGTGCGGCCACTGCTCGGTGGGCGCCAGTCGAGCGTGTTTTCCGTGCCGTCACGCGCAGCTGTCCACGCCGGTGACTATGCCGCCGCCTGCGCCACCGCACTCGCGACTTCCGATCCGCCGCGGCGGGTGTCGAAACAGTGTTTCCATCTCTTTCCGAAGATCCGAGAGCTCGACGCGCTGCTGCGCGGCCGGCCGGATCTCGCCGGCCGGGTGTTCGAGGCCCATCCCGAGGTCGCCTTCTGGCGCCTCAACGGCGAACGGGCGCTCGACCAGCCCAAGAAGGTCAAGGGCCGCCCCTGGCCGGCGGGCCTCGCCCTTCGTGAACGCCTCCTGCGCGCCGCCGGCTTCGGCGACGGCGCGTTCGGCCTGCGCCCGCGCGGTACGGGCCCGGACGACGTGCTCGACGCCCTCGCCAATCTCACCGTGGCCCTGCGGATTGCCTGTGGCGAAGCCCGCAGCTTCCCCGATCCGCCCGGCCGTGACGGCGCGAATTTACCAGTATCCATCTGGACATAAGACAAGCCACGGAGGGTTGGAGGCGTCGCTCCCAGCCGCTATGGTCCGCGCGACCACGGAGGAGAAATCCATGCACGGCACTCTGGCCGAAGGCCCGCTCCCGCGTGCTTCAATCGAGGCCGCCCATGAGAGGATCCGGCCCCACATCCGCCGTACGCCTGTCATCGACCTTGCCGCCGGCGATCTCGGGCTCGAAGGCCCGGTCAATATCAAGCTGGAACTCCTCCAGCACGCTGGCTCCTTCAAACCGCGCGGCGCCTTCAACACGCTCCTGTCGCTGCCCGTACCGGGGGCGGGCGTTGCCGCCGCCTCGGGCGGCAACCATGGCGCGGCGGTGGCTTATGCCGCGATGAAGCTCGGCTTGAAGGCACGTATCTTCGTGCCCGAGATTTCCAGCGCCCCGAAGATCGCCGCTATCCGAGCCTTCGGCGCCGACATCGTCATCGGCGGCGCCCGCTATGCCGACGCCCAGGACGCCTGCGACAGCTACGTGGCCGACAGCGGGGCGCTGCGCATTCACCCCTTCTCCGCCGTCGAGACGATTGCCGGTCAGGGCACGGTCGGGCGTGAGTGGGAAGAGCAGGTGCCGGATCTCGATACGGTGCTCGTCGCTGTCGGCGGTGGCGGGCTCATCGCCGGTATCGCCTCCTGGTGGTTCGGCGGCAAGGTCAAGGTCGTCGGGGTAGAGCCGGAGGGCTCATGTGCGTTGCACGCCGCGCTCGCCGCCGGGGCGCCCGTCGATGTGCCGGTCGAGTCGGTAGCGGCCGATTCGCTCGGCGCCCGCAACGTCGGGCCGCTCGTCCATGCCATCTCATCGCGTGCCGTCGAGCGCGTCGTGCTTGTGCCTGACGAAGCGATCATCGAGGCGCAGCGCCGCCTCTGGCGCGGCCTCAGAATCGCTGCCGAGCCGGGTGGGGCCACGGCGCTTGCCGCCGTCCTCGCCGGCGCCTATGTGCCGGCCCGTGGCGAGCGGCTCGGCATCCTCGCCTGCGGCAGCAACGTCGATCTCGCCACCCTTGCGGCACTCGCCGCCTGATATCCAAGGAGGACCCGGCACATGGCAAGCGCCCCCTTCCCGAAACGGCTGACGGACGGTTACACATCCTTCGTGCACGAACGCCTGCCGCGCGAGCGCGACCGCTTCGAGCATCTCGCCGAGAAGGGCCAGAGGCCGGAGATCATGATCATCGGCTGCTGCGACTCGCGCGTCTCTCCGGAGGTCATCTTCGACGCCGCGCCGGGCGAGATGTTCGTCGTGCGCAACGTTGCCAACCTCGTGCCGCCCTACGAGCCGGACAAGGTGTCTCACCACGGTACCAGCGCCGCGCTTGAATTCGCCGTCCAGGCGCTGAAGGTGAAGCACATCGTCGTGCTCGGCCACGCCCATTGCGGCGGCATCCGCGCTTTCGCAGGGGAATCCGAGCCGCTCTCGCCCGGCGATTTCATCGGCAAGTGGATGGACCTCATCGCCCCGGCAGCGGAGCGCCTCGGCCCGCGCCGCGGCGGGGAGGCCGAGACGGATTATCTGCGCAAGCTCGAATATGCCGCCATCGAGAACAGCCTCGCCAACCTCATGACCTTTCCCTGCGTGCGCATCCTGGTGGAGAAGGGTCGGCTGGCGCTGCATGGCGCGTTCTTCGGCGTCGCCACGGGCCATCTGCTCGTGCGTGATCCCGAGACAGGCGCCTTCGCACCGGTGATCGCGGACCTGCCGGGGCGGGTGTCGGCGATCGGCTGCACGTAAGAAAGACCGCCGTCATGCCCGCGCCTGTCGCGGGCATCCACGCCAGGACGGGTGCGCAAGGCTCAAAGACATGGATGGCCGGGACAAGCCCGGCCATGACGAAAAGATCAGTGGTCATTGAACAGGCAACGGCATGCGCGCCGTCGCGCGAGTGCCCGGTCAGGCCGCCTTCTTCTTGGCTGTGATCAGCTTGCGGTTGGCGAGGCACTCGGCGATTTGCACCGCGTTGAGGGCTGCACCCTTGCGCAGGTTGTCGGAGACGATCCACATGGCGAGGCCATTCTCCACAGTGCCGTCCTCGCGGATGCGGCTGATATAGGTGGCGTCCTCGCCCGCCGCCTCGTGCGGTGTGATGTAGCCGCCGGGCTCCCGCTTGTCGACGACGAGGCAGCCGGGGGCCGAGCGCAGGATGTCGCGCGCCTCGTCAGCCGTGATCGGCTTCTCGAACTCGATGTTCACGGCCTCCGAATGGCCGATGAACACCGGCACGCGCACGCAGGTGGCGGTAAGCTTGATCTTCGGGTCGAGGATCTTCTTCGTCTCGGCCGTCATCTTCCACTCTTCCTTCGTGAACCCGTCCTCCATGAACACGTCGATATGGGGGATGAGGTTGAAGGCGATGCGCTTGGTGAACTTGTTGTTCTTCACCTCGCCGGCCGAGAAGATGGCGCGCGTCTGGTCGAAGAGCTCGTCCATGCCCTCCTTGCCGGCGCCGGAGACCGACTGGTAGGTCGACACGACCACGCGCTTGATGCCGGCGGCATCGTGCAGCGGCTTCAGCGCCACGACGAGCTGCGCCGTCGAGCAGTTCGGATTGGCGATGATGTTGCGCTTGGTGAAGCCCGCGACGGCGTCGGCGTTCACCTCGGGCACGATCAGCGGCACGTCGGCGTCGTAGCGGAAGGCCGAGGAATTATCGATGACCACGACGCCCTGGGCGCCGATCTTCGGCGCCCATTCGCGCGCCACATCGCCGCCGGCCGACATCAGGCAGATGTCGACATCGGAGAAGTCGTAGGTCGCGAGGTCCTTCACCTTCAGCGTCTTGTCGCCGTAGGAGACCTCCTGCCCGATGCTGCGGCGCGAGGCGAGCGGCACGACCTCATCGGCCGGAAAGGCGCGCTCGGCCAGGATGTCGAGCATCTCCCGGCCCACATTGCCGGTGGCGCCGACGACAGCGACCTTGAAACCCATCACGTTGTCTCCTCGAATTTCTCGCTTCTCCCCCTTGGGCGTGGTGCGCCGTCTCGGGCGCCTCCTCTCGCCCCGTGGGGAGAGGACCGGGGGGACGAGCGGACTGTCAGCCGGCCGTTTTGGCCGTCAGCGTGGCTTTCGTTTTCGTCAGCGTGCTGAGCGCAAGCAGCGAAGCCATGGAAAGTCCGTCGGTTCCAGTCGCGGCCGAACGAGAGCGAGCCGCACCCGTCTCTGCACCACGGCGGGCGTGTCCTGTCAAGCGCGACGTGGATGCACGGCGCGGCCCGTTAACGTTACTGCAGGCGGCTACCCGTCAACGGGTCGTTGACTCTCCTTGGAGATCGCCGCGCGGCGGTAACTGATGGTCAGGCATATGCGGTGAGCCTTGTCCGCTACGACACCGGAAAACCTTCGGCAACAGAAGGGCAGGGAGCGTGTCCATGACGCGATATCACCAAGGCCGTGCGGCGGGGCCGTCCATGCCGCACCTGTCGCCAGGCGACAGGCTCTACGAGGAATTGGACCGGCCGGTGCGCCGGCGGCCGCGGCGCAGTGCCGCGGCGCGCCTGAAGCGCACGCTCCTGTCCGGGCTGTTCGTCGTCGCCCTTGCCGGCGGCGCCTATGTCCTTCAGGCCGCGAAGGGGCCTGACGGCGCCGGAGTCGGTGACGCACAGGCGGACGTCAGGCTCGCGGAGGATGCAGCGGTGCCGGCGACGCCCGGCCTCGACGCCGCCGTGGCGCGCCCCATCTGGATCCGCGCGAGCGCGCCCGTGCCCGTGTTCTCGCTCGCGGCCTCGGGCATCGGCCCCGGCTTCGGCGACAGGGAACGCAGCTACGAGGCCCAGCATCACGGCCTCGGCGGGCAGGAGGATATTATCGGCATCGGGCGTTTCGCGACGCCGGGCCCGCATCTGCGCCTGTCGGTCTATCGGCCGGGCGGGGAGGCGGGCACTCCGTCCAGTTTCTTCGTCGACATGGTGCGGGCCGCTTCGGAGGCGGGACTCGCCGTCTCCCGCACGTCGGTGCCGCGTGGTGTCACGACGAAGCTGGGCACCATGGAGGTTGCGGAAGCGCAGCTGGTCGGCCATGGCGTCGTGCGCAGTTGCTCCGCCTTTCGCCTGCTGCATGCTGCACCAGCCCTCCGCCTCAGCGGCTGGGTCTGCGGCGCCGATGACAGGCCGCGCGCCGACGCCGCCTTGCGCTGCGTCATCGACGGCCTCGAGCCGGCCGCCTCGCTTGATGACGGAGGCCTGAAGGCTCTGTTCCATGCGGCAAGGCCGGCCGCCACCTGCGGCGCTGCGCCGCGCGTGGCGGAGGAGGCGCTGGCGGCCGATGGTATCGCGGAACTGCTCGCGACCTCGGCCGACGTGCCCTTGCCGCCGGTCCGGCCGGCCTCCTTCGGGCGCACGTGAGCCGCCCGTCACCGCAAGTTGAGCGCCGGGACGGGCGTGTGATGGTCGGCGGCGGCGCCCTTCACGGGCCGTTATGCTATTCTGTGACTAATGGCCGCGCCGATATGGCAAGCGAAGGTTCAGCACCATGCGTCATCTCGCCATCATCCTGTCGGCCGCTGCCATGGCGGCCTCCTGTCTTGCCGTCGCCGGTGAGGCATACGCCCAGAGCCGCGTGCGCACCATCACGGTGACGCCGCGCAGCTATCTCGATCCCGGCAAGGTCGTGCCGGTCGGGTCCATGTCAAACTACGTGCTCTCGGGCCAAAGCCATGCCTCGCCCGTCTATGCCAACGTGCAGGAGAAATTCGGCTCCACCGTGCTGCCCCCGCGCATCGGCGGCGGTCGCAATCCCTTCGGCGCGATTGACTTCCAGGCGTCGCGCTGAGGGGGGCGTCATGCCCGCGCTTGTCGTGGGCATCCACGCCTTGAAAGCTCAAGCAAGATCGACGGCGTGGACGGCCGGGACAAGCCGGGCCATGGCGCACGCAAGTTCCTTGCCGCTAAGATAGAGACAACGAAAAAGCCCGGCCGGACGGCCGGGCTTCGTCGTTGCAGGCTGCGTCCGGCCTCAGCCGGCGAGCTTTTCCATTTCCCTAACGATAGCGTCGCCCACCTCGCCGGTGCCCGCGGCATTGACGCCAGGCCCGGCGATGTCCTTGGTGCGCAGGCCGCCGTCGAGGACGTTGGCGACGGCCTTCTCCAGCATGTCGGCTTCTTTCACGAGGCTGAAGGAATAACGCAGCGCCATGGCGAAGGAGCCGATCATGGCGATCGGGTTGGCAAGGCCCTTGCCGGCGATGTCGGGGGCCGAGCCGTGCACGGGCTCGTAGAGGGCCTTGCGCTTGCCGGTCGCGGGATCCTCGGCGCCGAGCGAGGCCGACGGCAGCATGCCGAGCGAGCCGGTCAGCATGGCCGCCACATCGGACAGGATGTCGCCGAACAGGTTGTCGGTGACGATGACGTCGTACTGCTTCGGGTTGCGCACCAGCTGCATGCCGCAGTTGTCGGCGAGCACGTGCTCCAGCTCCACGCCCGGATACTCGTTCTTGTGGACGCGGGTGACGACCTCGTTCCACAGCACGCCGGTGCGCATGACGTTGCGCTTCTCGGCCGAGGAGACCTTGTTGCGGCGCACCTTGGCGAGCTCGAAGGCGACGCGGGCGATGCGCTCGATCTCATGGGTCGTGTAGAGCTGCGTGTCGACGGCGCGCTTCTCGCCGCTCTCCAGCGTCACGATCTCCTTCGGCTCGCCGAAATAGACGCCGCCGGTGAGCTCGCGCACGATGACGATGTCGAGCCCCTCGACCAGCTCGCGCTTCAACGACGAGGCATCGGCCAGGGCCGGATAGCAGATGGCCGGGCGCAGGTTGGCGAACAGGCCGAGCTCCTTGCGCAGGCGCAGGAGGCCCGCCTCGGGGCGGTGCTCGTAGGCCACCTTGTCCCACTTCGGCCCGCCGACGGCGCCGAAGAGCACGGCGTCCGCCGCCTGCGCGCGGTCCATGGCGGCGTCGGTGATGGCGACGCCATGCGCATCATAGGCGCAGCCGCCGACGAGGTCCTTCTCCGTCTCGAAGCGGGCGATGCCGGTCTTCGTGAACCAGCCGACGAGTTTCTCGACCTCGGCCATGACCTCGGGGCCGATGCCGTCGCCGGGGAGGAGAAGGAGATTGTAGGACGCCATGATGCCCTCGTGTTGCGCGGAATGAGATGGGTCGCGCAGCCTTTTGCTGCGCGGGTGCGGGTTTGGCAAGGCGTTCCGGCGCATGGCTCGCGCCGGCCGGCCCGCTCAGCGATAGCGGCCGTGGCGCTCGAGCACCTCGATCTTGTAGCCGTCCGGATCGGTGACGAAGAAGAAGCGCGCCATCAGCGCCCCGTCGCGGAAAAACTCCTTGACCGGCTGGGGCGTGAGGCCGGCGTCGGTGAAGCGGGCATGCTCGGCGTCGAGATCCTCGACCGCGACGGCGAGGTGGCCGTAGCCGTCCCCGAGCGCATAGGGCTCGCTGCGGCCGTGGTTGACGGTGAGCTCGACTTCGAAATCGGCCTCGGCATTGCGCAGGTAGACGAGCGTGAAGCCGTCGAAGACGAAGCGGTCGGCGATCTTGAGGCCGAAGGCCGTCTCGTAGAAGGCGACAGAGCGCGCCTCGTCGAGCACGCGGATCATGGTGTGGATGGCTTTGGCCACGGGTGGGGCTCCGTTTCGTCGTCAGGTGCGGCGCTTCAGTGCCGTTACCTCGATCTCGACCTTCATTTCGGGCTTCAGCAGGCCAGCGACGACGAGGAGCGTCGCGGCCGGGCGCACGTCGGCCAGCACTTCACCACAGACCGTGAGCAGCGGCTCGGCATGGGCGACATCGGTGACGTAATAGGTGGCGCGCACGATGTCGGCGAGGGAGAGGCCGGCCTCCTCCAGCGTGCGTGCGATGGTCGCCCAGCAGTTGCGCGCCTGCGCGGCCGCATCCTCCGGCATCGCCATCGTCGCGTAGTCGTAGCCGGTCGTGCCGGCGACGAAGGCGAAGGGCTCGTCGATCACGGCACGCGAATAGCCGTAGGCTCTTTCGAAGGGAGAGCCGGTGGAGATCAGCCGCCGCGTCATGCGGATGGTCCTCTCGTATCGGGGGTCAGGCGGTGGGGCGGCGGGTCAGCGCCAGCATGATGCCGAAGCCGATCATCAGACTGCCGCTGACGCGGTTGAAGAGCTTCAGCGCCCGTCGCCCACGCGTCAGGGAGCGCAGGCGCCCGCCGAAGGCGGCATAGGCGGCGATGGCGACGACCTCAAGCGCGATGAAGGTCGCGCCCATGACAAGGAAACTCAGCGCATGATTGCCACTGTCGAGGAACTGCGGGAAGAAGGCGGTGAAGACGAGGATCGCTTTCGGGTTGCCGGCGGCCACCCAGAATTCCTGCAGCGCCAGCCGGCCGAGCGGCGTGCGCGCGCTCGTCTCGAGCGTCGTGAGCTCGGGAGCGCCGGCGCGCAACAGGCGGAAGCCCAGATAGACGAGATAGGCTGCGCCCGCCCATTTGACGACGCTGAACAGCATCTCCGACGTCGCCAGCACCGCGCCGAGGCCGAGCGCGGCGATGACGATCATGATGGCGAAGGCGACGAGCCGCCCGCCGGCCGCGGCGGTGGCGCGCCAGACCCCTTCGCGTGCGCCGTTGGTCAGCGAGAGCAGGTTGTTCGGTCCGAAGGCCATGTTGATGGCAAAGCAGGCCGGCAGGAAGACGAGGTAGGTGTCGAGGTTCATGCCGTCCGTCTCCGCTGTTCGTCGAGACAGGTTGAGAACCCGGACAGGCCGGGCTCGTGGCAAATTCTCTTCGCGCTTGCTGAAAGAGGGAGCCGCCGCCTCTCACGTCGCCGCCCCTCGCGCCCCTCTCAGAGCCAGGGATGCACGGTCGCAGTCTTCTTCTCGTAGGCCTCGATGCTCGGGGCCTTCTCCATGGTGAGCCCGATGTCGTCGAGCCCGTTGAGCAGGCAGTGCTTGCGGAAGGCGTCGATCTCGAAACTGACCTTGCCCCCGTCCGGTCCGCGGATCTCCTGCGCCTCGAGGTCGATGGTCAGCGTCGCGTTGGCGCCGCGGCGGGCGTCGTCCATCAGCTTGTCGAGGTCTTCCGGTGACACCGTAATGGGCAGGATGCCGTTCTTGAAGCAGTTGTTGTAAAAGATGTCGGCGAACGAGGTGGAGATCACGCAGCGGATGCCGAAGTCGAGCAGTGCCCACGGCGCATGCTCGCGCGAGGAACCGCAGCCGAAGTTGTCGCCCGCGACAAGGATCTGCGCCTTGCGGTAGGCAGGCTTGTTGAGCACGAAGTCGGGATTCTCCGAGCCGTCCTCCTTATAGCGCATCTCCGCGAACAGACCCTTGCCGAGGCCTGTGCGCTTGATGGTCTTCAGATACTGCTTCGGGATGATCATGTCGGTGTCGACATTGACGATCTCGAGCGGCGCCGCGACGCCCGTCAGGGTGGTGAACTTCTCCATCTTTCGCTCTTCTGTCCGTCTGCGGCCGCCGCGGCGACCTTGTTTGCCCAGTGTCATACCAAAGCCGGCCTGGCGCGCCTAGCGCAGCCGGCGGCCGCGCCGGTCACCCCGCCGCGGCCTCGATCGCTTCCATGTCCTCGTCCGAGAGGCCGAAGTGGTGGCCGATTTCGTGCACGAGGACATGCGTGACGAGGGAGCCGAGCGTCTCCTCATGCTCGGCCCAGTAGTCGAGGATCGGCCGGCGGTAGAGGAAGACCATGTTGGGCATCTGCCCCGACATCGGCACCGCGCCCTGCTGGGCAAGGCCGTAGCCGCGAAAGAGGCCGAGGAGGTCGAACGGGCTCTCGCAGCCCATCTCCTCCATGGTTTCCTCGTCCGGGAAGTCCTCGACGCGGATGAGGACGCCGTCGCACAGGCGGCGGAAATCTTCCGGCAGGGCGTCGAAAGCCGTCTGGGCGAGGTCCTCGAAGGCATCGATGCCCGGGGCCGTCAGGCCGTGCAGGTGGTCTGTGTTCCGGCTCGTGCTCATGGGCCCCGTTTCCATGGGTCAGTGTGCCAGCTGTTGTATCAGCGCATAGGCGAGATAGACGAGGAGCACGAGGCCGAGGAGGCGGCCGATACGCTTGCCCCACACCTCGATGCGGTCGTCGTCCGGACGGTCCGCGTCGCGGCCAGAGAAATGCGCGCCGAGGCGCCGCGTCGCGCGGCCGAGGGAGGATGAGGCGAGCGTCTCGCTGTCCCGCTCCACCCGGTCCAGTGCGTCACGCGCCTCGCGCTGCCGCTTCTCGTCATCGCCTGTCATCGCGACCACCTTGCAGGCCTCGCTTCCGGCGCCCCGCGTCGCTGCACCGCAGCGTCGCGGGCCGGGATGTCGCCATGATCGTTTTCGTGCCTTCGCAAGAGGACGACCCTGCCCCCGGCCGTCCCCCTGCGCGCCGGCCTCAGCCGAAGCTGCGCACGTCCACGAAATGGCCCGCGATCGCCGCCGCCGCCGCCATGGCGGGGGAGACGAGATGGGTGCGGCCCTTGAAGCCCTGCCGTCCCTCGAAGTTGCGGTTCGAGGTGGAGGCGCAGCGCTCGCCGGGCTTCAGCTTGTCGGCATTCATGGCCAGGCACATGGAGCAGCCGGGCTCGCGCCAGTCGAAGCCGGCCGCCTTGAAGATCTTGTCGAGACCCTCGGCCTCCGCCTGCATCTTCACGAGGCCGGAGCCCGGCACGATCATGGCGTTGACGTTGGGGTTGACTGCCTTGCCAGCGACGATGCGCGCCACCTCGCGCAGATCCTCGATGCGCCCGTTGGTGCAGGAGCCGATGAAGACGCGGTCGAGCGCGATGTCGGTGATCTTCGTGCCCGGCTTCAGGCCCATGTATTCCAGCGCTCGCCACTTCGACTGGCGTTTCGTCTCCTCCTGGATGTCATCCGGGTTCGGCACCACGCCGTTGATCGAGATGACGTCCTCCGGGCTCGTGCCCCAGGTGACGATCGGCGGCAGATTCGCCGCGTCGAGTCGAATGACGGCGTCGAAATGGGCGCCCTCGTCCGTCCGCAGCGTCTCCCAGAAACGCACGGCCTCGGCCCAGGCCGCGCCCTTCGGGGCCTTCGGCCTGTCCTTAAGATAGGCGTAGGTCTTCTCATCCGGCGCCACGAGGCCGGCGCGGGCGCCGCCCTCGATCGACATGTTGCAGACGGTCATGCGGCCTTCCATCGACAGCGAGCGGATCGCCTCGCCGGCATATTCGATGACGTGGCCGGTGCCGCCGGCGGTACCGATCTCGCCGATGATGGCGAGGATGATGTCCTTGGCCGTGACGCCCTCGGGCAGGGTGCCGTCGACCTGGACCAGCATGTTCTTCGCCTTCTTCTGGATCAGCGTTTGCGTGGCGAGCACGTGCTCCACCTCGCTGGTGCCGATGCCGTGGGCGAGGGCGCCGAAGGCGCCGTGGGTCGAGGTGTGGCTGTCGCCGCACACGATCGTGGTGCCCGGCAGGGTGAAGCCCTGTTCGGGGCCGACGACGTGGACGATGCCCTGACGCTGGTCGAGCTCGTTGTAATATTCGACGCCGAAGTCGCGCGCATTGTCGGCGAGCGTCGCCACCTGCAGCGCGCTCTCGGGATCCTCGATGCCGTGCGAGCGGTCGGTGGTCGGCACGTTGTGGTCTACGACCGCGAGTGTCTTCTGCGGCGCGCGCACCTTGCGGCCAGCGACGCGCAGGCCCTCGAAGGCCTGCGGCGAGGTGACCTCGTGCACGAGGTGGCGGTCGATGTAGATGAGGCAGGTGCCGTCGGGCTGGGTGTCGACGACGTGATCGTCCCAGATCTTGTCGTAGAGGGTGCGCGCTGTCATGGGCTTTCGGCTTCTCATGCTGTGATGGCGGCTGCCATCGGTGCTCTTGTCGCTTGGATGTCCCGCCTCCGTTTCGCCGGCCGGGACATGTTCACCCGCGTCACGGGCCGCTCCTGCGGCCGTCCCCCTCGCGGGGCGCGGTGCCTGGCGGGCGCCCTGACGGGCACCGGCTCAGGCGCGGCGAAGGTCGGCGATCGTGCAGGCCAGGAGGCGCGCGAAGAAGCGCCACGGCAGGCGGGCGTGATCGTGCAGCGCCGCAAATTCCTGCGTCGTCGGCAGCGGCTGCGACGTCAGACGGCAAGCCGTCACGTCGGGCCGGCATATGGAGCGCCCGCGCCTCATCATTCCGCGCCGTTTTTAACAGATCAAAACGGCAGCGACAACGCGCCCGCACGCTCTGCCTTGGCATGGCTCCCGCGCGAGCCGCGCCGAAGCCGGCGATGGAAATGAAAAAGCGCGGCGAGAGGCCGCGCTTCCTGAACGTCCCGGTGCCGGCGGTGGTGCCGCCGGCCATGATCGAGCGGGATCACTCGCTGGCGTTGTTTTCGGCGCGGCGCTCTGCGCGCTCGGTGATGCGGGCCGACTTGCCGCGGCGATCGCGCAGGTAATAGAGCTTGGCGCGCCGCACCTTGCCGCGACGCACGACCTTGATCGACTCGACCAGCGGCGAATAGAGCGGAAACACGCGCTCGACGCCCTCGCCATAGGAGATCTTGCGGACGGTGAAGCTCTCGTTGATGCCGCCGCCATCACGGGCGATGCACACGCCCTCATAGGCCTGCACGCGGCTGCGCTCGCCTTCCTTGACGCGCACGTTGACCTGCACCGTATCGCCGGGCTCGAAGTCCGGGATGGACTTGGCTTCCGTGAGCTTGGCGATCTGTTCCCTGTTGATCTCTTCGATGATGTTCATGTCGATCACTCCTGCCGGCATGCCCGAAGGAAAGCCCCGCGGACACGAGCGTTTCGGCGACGCTGTTCTGAGTTGGTGGCGCCCTATACACGAGGCTCGCGTCCTTGTCGATAAGAACCGTGCGCGAAAGGCGCAACAGCGTTGGTTCCGACGCTGCAGCCCCACTGGCGCCGCGCGCCTCTTGCGCCGCTGTCATCGCCTTGCCATTTGACTCCGCGCTCCCTTTCACTCAACTAGTCCGCCCGCCGGCCGTGGTAACGCCGGCCGCCCGCATTTTCCTTGAAGGCTCGCCGAGGAATTCTTGATGAAAGTCGTTGTCGTCGAATCCCCCGCCAAGGCTAAGACGATCAACAAGTACCTCGGCAAGGACTACGAGGTGCTGGCCTCGTTCGGGCACATCCGCGACCTGCCGGCCAAGGACGGCTCGGTCGATCCCGAGGCCGATTTCGCCATGGTCTGGGAACTGGAGGACCGCGGGTCGAAGCGCGTGTCCGACATCGCGAGGGCGGTGAAGGGGGCGGACAAGCTCATTCTCGCCACCGACCCGGACCGAGAGGGCGAGGCGATCTCCTGGCACGTCGTCGAGGCGCTGACCCAGAAGAAAGTGCTGAAGGACGTGGCCGTCGAGCGCGTCACCTTCAACGCCATCACAAAGGATGCGGTGCTGGAGGCGATGCGCCAGCCGCGCCAGATCGACCAGGCGCTGGTCGATGCCTATCTCGCCCGTCGTGCGCTCGACTATCTCGTCGGTTTCAACCTCTCACCGGTGCTGTGGCGCAAGCTGCCCGGCGCCCGTTCCGCCGGGCGCGTGCAGTCGGTGGCGCTGCGCCTCGTCTGCGACCGCGAGCGCGAGATCGAGACCTTCGTGCCGCGCGAATACTGGTCGCTCGTCGTCGTCCTCAAGACGGACGCGGGCGCGACCTTCGAGGCTCGCCTCGTCGGTGCCGACGGCAAGAAGATCGCCCGTCTCGACATCGGCCAGGGCGAGGAGGCTGAAGCCTTCAGGAAGTTGCTCGAGACGGCGGCTTTCCGTGTCACCGCCGTCGAGGCCAAGCCCGCCAAGCGCCACCCGCAACCGCCGTTCACGACCTCCACCCTGCAGCAGGAGGCCTCGCGCAAGCTGGGCTTCGCCCCGGCGCGCACCATGCAGCTCGCCCAGCGGCTTTACGAGGGCGTCGAGATCGGCGGCGAGACGGTCGGTCTCATCACCTATATGCGTACCGACGGCGTCGACATGGCCCCGGAGGCGGTTGCCGGCGCCCGCCGCGTCATCGCCAAGGAATTCGGCGACGCCTATGTACCCGGCGTGCCGCGCAAGTATACGACCAAGGCCAAGAACGCGCAGGAGGCGCATGAGGCGGTACGCCCCACCGATCTCGGCCGCCTCCCCGCCATGGTGGCGCGCCAGCTCGACCCCGATCAGGCGCGGCTCTACGAGCTCATCTGGACCCGCACCGTGGCGAGCCAGATGGAATCGGCCGTTTTTGAGCGCACCACGGTCGATATCGAGGCAAGGGCCGGCGGTCGCCTTCTCGAGCTGCGCGCCACCGGCCAGGTGGTGACCTTCGACGGCTTCCTGAAGCTCTACCAGGAAGGCCGCGACGACGAGGAAGATGAAGAGAGCCGCCGCCTGCCTGCCATGAAGGCCGGCGATGCCCTCGAGAAGCGCGAGATCCGCGCGACGCAGCATTTCACCGAGCCGCCGCCGCGCTATACCGAGGCGAGCCTCGTCAAGCGCATGGAAGAGCTCGGCATCGGCCGGCCCTCGACCTATGCGGCCGTGCTCGCCGTGCTCAAGGAGCGCGGCTATGTCGAGATCGACAAGAAGCGCCTCGTGCCCGAGGACAAGGGCCGGATCGTCACGGCCTTCCTCGAGAGCTTCTTCCGTCGCTATGTCGAATACGACTTCACGGCCGACCTCGAGGAGCAACTCGACCGCGTCTCCAACAACGAGATCGACTGGAAGACGGTGCTGCGCGATTTCTGGCGCGACTTCATCGCCGCCATCGACGAGACGAAGAGCCTGCGCATGAGCGAGGTGCTCGACGCCCTCAACGAGGAGCTCGGGCCGCACATCTTCCCGAAGAAGGCGGACGGCAGCGACCCGCGCGCCTGCCCGAGCTGCGGCACGGGTCAATTGTCGCTGAAACTCGGCAAGTTCGGCTCCTTTATCGGCTGCTCCAATTATCCGCAGTGCCGCTACACGCGCCAGCTCGCCGCGAACGGAGACGGTGAGGCGAGCGCCGCCGCCGACAGCGGCCCGCGCACCCTCGGCAAGGACCCTGAGACGGGGCTCGACGTCACGCTGCGCGACGGCCGCTTCGGCCCCTATGTGCAACTCGGGGAAGGCGACAAGCCCAAGCGCCAGACCCTGCCCAAGGGCCTTGCGCCGGATCTCGTCGACCTCGAGAAGGCATTGAAGCTGCTGTCGCTGCCGCGCGAGGTTGCGACACACCCCGAGAGCGGCAAGCCGATCCTTGCCGGCATCGGCCGCTTCGGGCCTTACGTCCAGCACGACAGAACTTATGCCAATCTCGGCAAGGACGACGACGTGCTCGACATCGGTGCCAACCGGGCCATCGACCTGATCATCACGAAGGAGCAGGGCGGCGGACGCCGCGGCGGCGCGGCCGAGCCGGGCCGGGTGCTGGGCGAAGAGCCGGAGAGCGGCAAGCAGCTCAGCGTCAAGGCCGGCCGCTACGGGCCCTACGTCACCGACGGCACGACCAACGCCACCCTGCCCAAGAGCATGGACAAGGACGCCTTGACGCTGGAGGAGGCCATCGCCCTCATCCGCGCCAAGCGCGCCTCCGGCGGCGGCAAGAAGGCATCGGCGAAGAAGCCGGCCGCCAAGAAGGCTCCTGCGAAGAAGGCTGCTGCAAAGAAGCCGGCTGAAAAGGCGCCCGCTAAAAAGGCAGCCGGCAAACCAACGAAGAAGGCGGCAGCGGGGGAATAGCGGTCGGCAGCTTCTTCTCCCTTGGGACATGAACGACCGAACGGCATAGACACTGCCGGCCGGCCTTCTTCCCCTGATGCTGACCGAACCGGGAGCGCACCGCTCCCGCCGTCATGGCCGGGCTCGTCCCGGCCATCCACGTCTTTGACGTTGCACAGCTTTCCAAGGCGTGGATGCCCGCGACGGGCGCGGGCATGACGGTTGCGCGGGAGCCAGCGAGCCTTCGCTCAATCCACCGCCACGATCGCCTCGATCTCCACCGTGATGTTGTTCGGGAGCGAGCCGAAGCCGACGGCCGAGCGGGCGTGGTGGCCGGCCTCGCCGAAGACGGCGACGAAGAGATCCGAGCAGCCGTTGATGACCTTCGGATGGTCACCGAAATCCGGCACGGCATTGACCATGCCGAGCAGCTTCACCACGCGCCGCACGCGGGCAAGGTCGCCGAGCGCCTCGTGCATCACGGCGAGCAGGTTGAGCCCGGTCAGTCGCGCATCGTCATAGGCCTGCGCGACGCCGATCTCGTCGCCGACCTTGCCGGTGCGCTGACGGCCGTCCGCCTCGCGCGGCCCCTGGCCGGAGAGGAAGAGGAGGTTGCCCTCCTGCACGAAGGGCACATAGGTCGCGACAGGCTTCGGTGCGGGTGGCAGGGCGAGGCCGAGATCGGCGAGGCGCTGGTAGGGCGTCATGCGGTGACCTTCTGCGTGGCAGGAGTGGCGAGTTCCGCCTGGCGGATGCAGGCGACGGAATGGCCGGGCGAGACGCTCTCGTGCGGCGGCACGGCCCTGGCGCAGGCCTCGATGGCAAAGGGGCAGCGCGTGCGGAAGACGCAGCCGGACGGCGGGTCGAGCGGACTCGGGATGTCGCCCTGAAGGATGACGCGCTCGCGCCGGACCGTCGGATCGGGGATCGGTGCGGTCGAGAGAAGCGCCTTGGTGTAGGGATGGCGCGGATTGGCATAGACCTCGCGCGACGGGCCCTGCTCCATGATGCGGCCGAGGTAGAGCACCACGATGTCGTCGCACAGATATTCGACGACGGTGAGGTCGTGCGAGATGAAGAGCATGGTGAGGCCCAGCTCTTTCTGCAGCTCCTGGATGAGGTTGAGCACCTGCGCCTGCACCGAGACGTCGAGCGCCGACACGGGCTCGTCGGCGACGATGAGCTCGGGTTCGACGGCAAGCGCGCGGGCGATGCCGATGCGCTGGCGCTGGCCGCCGGAGAACTCGTGCGGATAGCGCCGCGCATGTTCCGGGCTGAGGCCGACGCGGGTCAGGAGGTCCGCGATGCGCGCCTGCCGCGCCGCACCCTTGGCGAGGCCGTGCGTGTCGATGGCCTCGCCGATGATGTCGCCCACGCGCATGCGGGGATTGAGGCTGGAATAGGGGTCCTGGAAGATGATCTGCATGCGCCGGCGATAGGCGCGCAGCGCCCGCTCCGGAAGCTTGAACAGGTCGACCCCGTCGAAGACCGCTTCGCCCTCCGACGGCTCGACGAGCCGCAGGATGCAGCGCCCGGCGGTGGTCTTGCCCGAGCCCGATTCGCCGACGATGCCGATGATGCGGCCACGGCCAACGTCGAAGGAGACGTCCTCGACCGCTTTCACCGGACCGCTCGCCGTGTGGAAGCGCTTGGAGAGATTGCGGACGGACAGCAGGACATCGCCGCCTGCGGGGGATGGGGACTGGCTCATGACGGTCACAGCAACTCGTGCCTGAAGCAGCGGGAGAGGTGGCCGGGGCCGGCCGGCACGAGGCCCGGCGCCTCGCCCTCGCAGTGCGGCTCGACGAGCGGGCAGCGCGGCGCATAGGTGCAGCCCGGCGGCAGGTTGAGAACGCTCGGGACGTTGCCGGGGATGGGGTTCAACATCAGCCGCGCCCCGTCCGCCGCCCGGTCGCGCTCCGGGTTGGGGATGCAGGCGAGGAGGCCCTTGGTATAGGGGTGGCGCGGCCGCGCGAAGAGCGCCTCGACCGGGGCCTGCTCGACGACGCGGCCGGCATACATCACCGCCACCTCGTGGGCGATCTCGGCGACGACGCCGAGATTGTGGGTGATGAACAGGATGCTCATGCCGATGTCGCGCTGCAGGCGGCGCATCAGGTCGAGGATCTGGGCCTGGATGGTGACGTCGAGCGCCGTCGTTGGCTCGTCGGCAATGAGGAGGGCCGGGTTGCACGAGAGCGCGAGCGCGATCATCACGCGCTGGCGCATGCCCCCCGACATCTCGTGCGGATATTGGTCGAGCCGCTTCTCGGCCGCCGGGATCTCGACAAGCTCGAGCATCTGCCGCGCCCGCCGGCGCGCCTCGTGCCGGGAAAGCGGCTCGTGCAGGCGGATCATTTCCATGATCTGGTCGCCGACGGTGTAGAGCGGGTTGAGGCTCGTCATCGGCTCCTGGAAGATCATGGCGATCTCCTTGCCGCGGATGGCGCGCATGCGCTTTTCCGGCAAGGTCGCGAGATCGACGACCGTGCCGTCGCGCATCCGGTAGAGGATTTTCCCTGCGACGATGCGGCCGGGATGGGCGAGGAGGCGCATGATCGACAGGCTCGTCACCGACTTGCCCGAGCCAGATTCGCCGACGACGGCGAGCGTTTCGCCCCGGCGCACCGTCAGCGTCACGCCGTCGACGGACGTCGCCGCGCGCTCGCCGACGATGAAGTGGGTGTGCAGGTCCTCGGCCCTGAGGACGACGTCCTCGGGTAGCGTCGCGGTGAGCGGGGAGGGGGCGGAAAGGACGGCGGCCATCGCTCAGAGGTCCTTTCGAAGGCGCGGGTCGAGGAGGTCGCGCAGGCCGTCGCCGACGAGCTGCAGCGACAGGACGGACAGGATGATCGCGACGCCGGGGAAGATCGTCATCCAGTCGGCCTGACCGACATATTGCCGGCCGGAGGCGATCATCGTGCCCCAGGTCGGGATCTCGGGGCTGACGCCGACGCCGAGGAAGGACAGGCTCGCCTCCGCCAGCATGGCATAGGCGAAGATGAAGGTCGCCTGCACGAGGATGGGCGAGACGAGGTTGCGCAGCACGTGGCGCGTCATGATGCGCCAGGTCGGCACGCCGAGCGCCCGCGCCGCCTCCACGTAAGGCAGCTCCCGGATCACCAGCGTCGAGGCGCGCACGATGCGGGCGAGGCGCGGCGCATAGACGATGCCGAGCGCCACGATGACGGTGGTGAGCGACGGCCCGAGCGCGGCGACGAGCGCGATGGCGAGCAGGATGTCCGGGAAGGCCATCATCGCATCGATGATGCGCGCGATCACCGTGTCGGCGCGGCGGAAGAAGCCGGCAGCGAGGCCGAGCGTGATACCGATGACGCATGCGAACACCGTCGCGGCCGCGCCCACCGTCAGCGACAGGCGGCCGGCGTAGATCGTGCGGCTGAAGATGTCGCGGCCGAATTCGTCGGTGCCGAAGAAATAGGTGCCGCTCGGCGGCTTGAGGCGGTTGACGATCGACAACTTGTTCGGCGCATAGGGCGCAATCAGCGGCGCGAGCAAGGCAAAGAGCGCGATGGCGAGGATCACGGCAAGGCCGATCGCCAGCGTTTTGCGCTGCAGCATGAGCGTCGTGAGGCGCGACGCGGGGGTGATGCTGACAGCGGCCATCAGTAGCGCACCCGCGGATCGATGAGGATGTAGAGCATGTCGATGCCGAAATTGATCAGCACGTAGATCGCCGCGATCACGAGCAGCGCGCCCTGGATGACGGGATAGTCGCGCCGGAGCACCGCCGACACGACGAGGTTGCCGACGCCCGGCAGGCTGAACACCGTCTCCGTCACCACGGCTCCCGAGACGAGGAGGGCAGCCGTGAGGCCGATGACCGTGAGCACGGGGATGAGTGCGTTCTTGAAGGCGTGCCTCATGACGACGCGGAACTCGCCCATACCCTTGGAGCGGGCGGTGCGCACGTAGTCGTCGTTGAGCACGTCGAGCATCGACGCGCGGGTGAAGCGTGTGATCAGCGCCGAGGACACAATGCCGAGGGCCACCGCCGGCAACACGAGATGCGACAGGCGCGTGAGTAAGGACGCATCCGGCCCGCCGTAGCCCGCGACCGGAAACCAGCCGAGCCTGACCGCGAAGATCTGGATGAGCACGAGGCCGAGCCAGAAGCTCGGGATGCTCGCCGCGAACATGGCGAAGGTTGTCACCGCCTGGTCGAACAGCGTGCCGCGCTTGTAGGCGGAGAGGATGCCGACCGGCAGCGCGATGGCGCTGGCGATGAGAATGGAGAACAGCGTCAGGAAGAAGGTGGGCTCGGCCCGTTCGGCGAGCGCCCGCGTCACCGGCATGTCGAGGAAGATCGACTGGCCGAGGTCGCCCTTGATGAGCTGGCCGAGGAAGAAGAGATACTGCACCACGAGCGGCTGATCGAGCCCGAGGCGGGCGCGCAGCGCGGCGATGTCGGCCGGCGTCGCGTCCGGCCCCAGCATGACGGCAGCCGGGTCGCCCGGGGCGATGCGCACGATGATGAAGACGATCGTCACCACCGTGAACATCACGGCGAGCATGCCGAGAAGGCGCTGCAGGATGTAGCGGGTCATCGCTCCACTCGCTGCCGGGAGATGAGCGGCATCACAATCCCGGGACAAAAGACTATGGCGTTCTGGCAGTGGGCGGAACCAGTCGGGCGCGCCGGGTTCCCCTCCCCTAGCTTGCGGCAGGGCGGGGCTAGGGTCGGCGGCGCCCGCCGGACCGTTCCGATCGATGCTGGAAGGCTGACATGTCCGGCCAGCGCCGGCACGCTGCTCCGCCTTCCTCCCTTCCCCCCGCCCCTCCGCGCCAATTCGTGGAACAGGCAGGAGGGGCGTGCACCGCCGGCCTGTGCCGGCTCAGGCTCACTTCTCCAGATAGGCGTTCCAGAAGTACGGCCAGGGCGAGGCTTCGTAGCCCTTGAGCTTCGGCGACTTGGCCGAGAGGGCACTGAAATCGCCGACCTTATAGAGAGGAGCCTGATCGTAGAGCAGCTTCTGTAGGTCAGTGAAGAGCGCGACGCGCTTGTTCTGGTCGAGCTCGGCGTTGAGGGCGACAAGCAGCTTTTCCTTCTCGGGATTGTCCCACCAGCCCGGATAGGTCGCCGGCAGCGGCGCGATCAGCGCCGGATCGGGCAGGAAAGGACTGTGGGTGATGAAGATGTCCCACAGGGCGGGATCGGCGCGGCGTTGCACCAGCGTCGCCCAGTCGACCACCTGCAACTCGACGGCGAGACCAGCCGCCTTCAGATATTCCGCCGCGACCTGCGCCATCTTGTAGTGGAACTCATATTGGCGGCTGGTCAGGATGCGGATCGGCTGCTTGCCGTCGTAGCCGGCCGTCTTGGCGAGTTCCTTGGCCTTCTCCGGGTCGCCCAGATTGTAGGCCTCGGTGCCGGCATCCGTGCGCCACAAATAGCCTTCCGGGTAGAGCGCGCCGTCGACGGTATAGAACTCCGGCTTGCCGAAGGCGGCGGCGAGCATGTCGTCCGCGTTGAGCGCGGCCTGCACGGCCTTGCGCATTTCCAGCTTCGTCATCATGCCCTGCTTGTTGTTCATGATGAACATGGGCCAGCCGAACGACTTCAGCAGGAGCGGCTCGGTCTTGTCCTGGCCGTTGAGCCGGTCGTAGGCCTCGACGGGCAGGAGGTCGGCATAGTCGTACTGGCCGGCGATGGCCCCCTCGACGCGTGTGTTCGCATCCGGCACCGGCACGAAGCGGATCTCGTCGAGGTACTGCTTGCGCGCCCCGCCGAAGCCGTTCGGGTCGCCCTCGCGCGCCTGATAGCCGTCGAAGCGCACGAGCTGGATGTACTGGTCGGCCTTGCGCTCCTTGAGCATGTAGGGGCCGGTGCCGACGTATTCCTTGAGCGGGTTGTCCATCTTGCCGGCCGGCAGGATGATGGCCGCGGAATTGTTGAAGGCGAGCAGCGCGGCGAGCGGCGCGAACGGCTCCTTCAGGCTGAGGCGGACGGTATGGTCGTCGACCGCCTCGAGCCCGGCGAGGTTCGGCTGCACCAGCTTGCCGCGCGCGGCGAGCTCCAGCCAGCGGTGCAGGGAGGCGACGACGTCCTTTGCCGTCATCGCGCTGCCGTCGTGAAACGTCACGCCCTTGCGCAGGGTGATGGTGTAGACGCGGCCGTCGGCCGACACCTCCGGCAGTTTCTCCGCCAGGAGCGGCGTGACATTCCACTCTTTGTCAAAGGTGAACAGCGTCTCGAAGAAGTGCTGCGTGACGGTGCCGAGAAGGTCGCCCGTCGCGACGGTCGGATCGAGCGAGGCGAGTTCGCCGATCATGGCCACATTGATGACGCCGCCGCGCTCCTGCGCGAGGGTCGGTGGCGTGGCAGCGAAGGAGAGGCTCGTGGCCGCGAGCCCCGCCAGGACCAATTTTCTGAACATGTGGCGCACCCCTCTGTTGGTTGCCGGTGAAAGACGCGCGCCGTCAGCGCGCTTCTTGGAGGGTCGAAACGACGCGGACGAGTTGGTTCACCACAGCCGCGGTGATCCTCTCGCCTTTCTCTGCGGTCGCCTTCGACGGATCGCCCACGACGCCGGTGCCATGCGACATCTCGTGCATGGAGCGGAACATGGCCCCGCGGCTGCCGCGGATCATGTCGGCCTGGGCCCAGTCGTGCGTCGGCGCATAGCTCATGCCGCTGACGAGCGCGCTCCGCACGCTGTCGGGCACCGCATGGAGCATCAGCGAGGTCTCGAACTCGCAGGCGTGGTTGATGCCTGCGAAATCGCTCTCGCGGATCGTTTCGAGTTCGGGCGCGGCGAGCCGCCACCAGGTCAGCATGGCGATACGGCAGTCGCGGTGGCGGGCGCCGAAGCTCTCCAGCAGCACCTGGCCGATAGCCTGGTTGCCGCCGTGGCTGTTCAACAGCACGAGATTGCGAAAGCCGTGCCGCACGACGCTCTCGAGGATGTCGCCGACATAGGCAAGGAAGGTCTCGTGACGGATGCTGAGCGTGCCGGCGAAATCCATGTGGTGCTCGGAGCAGCACACCTTGACCTGCGGCAGGATCAGCACCTTCTCACCCAGCGTTTCGTCGAGCCGGGTGAGGAAATGGGCGCCGATCGCGGCATCCGTATCGAGCGGCAGGTGCGGGCCGTGCTGCTCGATGGCGGCGATGTTGAGGACAACCGGGGTCGACCGGTCGAGGCCGGCGATCTCGTTCGTCGTGAACTTTTCCCAGCGCATCGGCCGCCCTCAGGAGATGGTGCGTTCGGCGGTGCGGAACCGTGCGAGCGCCGCCTCGTCGAGCTTCACGCCGAGACCCGGGCCGTCGCTGGGGATGCGCACGAACGGCGGCTCGAAGGCGAGCGGCTTCTCGAGCAGGTCGTGCGTGCGGATCATCCGGCCGAAGATGTCGCCCGGCCACACGCAGCTCTTCGCCGCCGCCGACTGGTGCACGTACATGGCCTCGAGGATGCCGAGGTCCACCTCCGAGCCGTGCCAGCAATAGAGGCCGGCCGTCGCGGCGATATGGTCGAGCGCCTGGAACTTGGCGAGGCCGCCGTTGAAGTTGAAGCCGTCGACGGCATTGTGAGCGATGGCATTGATGGCGTCGTGCGGCCGCTGGCCCTGGTAGACGTAGGGCAGCGAGACGTGCAGCACGATCGGGATCGAGGAGAAGCGTCGCAGCTCTGCGAAGTCGAGCAGCATCCAGCGCGGCAGCGGGTCCTCGAGCAGCAGCACGTTGCCGACGGCCTCGAGCTCGCGGATGATGCGCCGCGCGTTGCCGGCATTCTCCCAGCGCTGGTTGGGGTCGAAGAGCACCTTCATCCCCGGCGCGTGCTCCTTGATACGCGCGCACCAGCCGGCGACGTCGTCCTCGAGGTCGCACTTGAACTTGATGACCTTGTAGCCTTGTTCCCAGTAGCGGCGCACCCAGGGACCGACCTCCTCCTGCGTGCGGTGGCTCGACCAGGCGCTGACGGCGACGCGGTCACGGATGGCCCCGCCGAGCAGCGCATGCATCGGCACGCCGAGCGACTTCGCATAGGCGTCCCAGAGCGCGCATTCGAAGCCATCGTATTCCCGGCACAGCGGCAGCGGCAGATCCTGCAGGGGGAGGTCGAGGATCGAGGTGCCGAGCAGGTTGGCGCAGATCGCCTCGATGCGCGGCCACTCATGGTCGCGGTAGAATTCCCCGAGGCCGACCGTGCCGTCGGCAAGCGTCATGCGCACGATGAGCTTCGGCAGCTCGTCGAACTGGGTGCTCCATGCCGCCTTGCCGCCGACCGGCAGCATGTGGAGCGGCTTTGCAAGGCTCTCCGAATTGATCACGCCCGGATGGGCCGGGACGACGACTTCGTCGAAACGGAAGGAAACGATGGTCTTGTCGGAGCGCTGCATGCTTCGCATTCGCCAGTCTGGAATTGGAATGAGCGTATGATGTAGTTTTATTACCGACCTGTCAATCGGGAGGGCGGCTGAGGGATCTTGACTGGCTCAATTGGGGTGGGTGGGCGCATCCCGACGGGTAGGGAACTCGGACGTAATTATCGATGAAATAAGAAAATTTTGCCGTTCCCAGAATTTTGCGGCCGAGTTGCTGGCAATTTCCGGGGTTTCGGACGTGGGGGGAGAGAATGTAATTTAACTACCTATTGAGGGTTCCGGCTACGTGCCCGCGGCTGGCGCGCTGTGGAGCGCGCATGGGCCTCGTCATGGCCGGGCTCGTCCCGGCCATCCACGCCTTTGACGTTGTTCTCATTTTCAAGGCGTGGATGCCCGCGACACGCGCCGGCATGACGGCGCCGGAGGCCAGAGCTGCCGGCCGTTTGTGGGCCGTCAAGGCGGGAGGCGCCTTGCAGCGCTCAGTCGCCAACGGGCTGGCTCTCGGTCGAGCCGTGCAGGTCGACAAGGGTCATGCGGGCGCGCCAGAGCTTCTTGGCGACGCTCTTCATGCGCCGCGCGCCGATCAGTGTCGCCAGGCAGTCGAGCACGAACAGCTGGCCGTAGCGGCCGCGATTCGGCATGTAGAAGAACTTTTCCTCGTCGAAGGCGACGAGGGGGACAACCAATGTCGAATGGCCGGCGAGCGGGGTTCCGGGCGCGGTCACCGAGACCACGGCGGCGCCGAGGCCGCGGGCGATCTCCGCCGCGTCTACGAGCGAGCGCGGCTTGCCGGTGACGGAGAAGATGAGCAGGGCATCGCCCGGTCCCGCCGTCGCCGCAATGATGCGCTGCTTGTAGGGATCGGCCGTGGCAGAGGCGGCGAGATCGAGGCGGAAAAGCCTGTTCTCCGCTTCCTGCGCGACGTTGGCCGAGCTGCCGCCGACGCCGAAGCAAAAGATGCGGCGCGCCTTGTCCAGTATCTCCGCCGCCGCCTCCAATGCCGCCGGATCGCGTTGCGAGAAGGCACTGGCGAGCGCCTGTGCCGTCGCCTCGTAGACATGCTCGGCGACCTCACGCCCGGTCTCCGCCGGCACTGACCGTTCGGCAACCAGATACATGCGGCCGATGGCGTAGTCCTGCGCCAGGCGGATCTTGAAATCCGTGAAGCCCTCGCAGCCCATCCGCCGCGCAAAGCGGATGACGGTCGGCTCGCTGACCTCGGCCTTGCCGGCGAGCTCCCTGGTGCTGAGGCGCGTCGCGGCGTCGATGTCATGGAGGATGACGTCCGCCACTGCCCGGTCGGCCCGATTCATCTCCGGCAGTTCGAGGCGCATGCGGTCGATCAGGCTGGTGGGATTGCGCATGCTGTCTTTAGCTCTCCGCGGCGCGTGGCGGCCCGGTGGCCGCGACGAACGGTAGCGCCAAACGGGGGCGCGCGACAATTCCGGGTCCGCCGCCGCCGATAGCGATGACTCTTATTGACGCAGATGTTTTATGGTGCGAGCATAATGAAACGTTTGCTTCATCGGCTGCATCGGGGCGTCCGTGGACACGATCGACCGGCAACTGGCTCGGCTGTTCGACGATTTGCCGCCGCAACTGCGCAAGGCGGCCCAGCACCTGACGCGCCACCCCGACGACGGCGCCCTTATGTCCATGCGTCAGCTCGCGGCCGCCGCCGGCGTCTCGCCCGCCTCGCTCCTGCGGCTCGTGCGCATGCTCGGTTACGAGCGTTACGAGGATTTCCGCGACGTCCTGCGCGCGCAGTGGAAGGCGCGTCCCGTCGGGCCCTTCGCCGCGCGGGCGCAGTCCATCATGGCGCGGGCCGGCTCAGATGCGGCGATGCTGGTTGCTGCGACGCAGGCCGCGGCGCATGTCACGGTCGATGCGGCGCTCGCCCCGCCGCAGGCGGCGATTCTCGTTACGGCGGCAGAAAGCCTCGCGGCGGCCCGGCGCATCGCTGTCGTCGGCCTGCGCAGCAGTTTTCCGCCAGCCTTCGCCCTGTCCTATTCGCTTGCGCTGTTCCGTGAAGGGGTGCTGCCGCTCGCTGGCGTCGGCGGGCTCGGCGTCGATGCGCTCGACCATTGCGACGAGCGCGACGTGCTCGTCGCCATCGGCGTCGCGCCGCTGACGCGGGAGACCGTACTCGTGGCCCGGCAGGCGAGCCGGCAGGGGCTGACGGTCATCGCCATCACCGACAGCGCGCTCTCGCCGCTCGGCCGCGCCGCCGGCCATGTGGTTCTCGTGGGGGACGGCGGCGTTTCGCTGCTGCAGTCGCAGGTCGGCACAATGGCCGTCGTCGAGACCCTCGTGTCTCTCGTCATGGCCCGCCTCGGACCTGAGGCGCTCGCCGCCGTCGCCGGCCGCGAGCAACACCTGCAGTCGGCCGGCGCGTACTGGAGCGACGCCGACGACCTGAGCCAGCCTTCCGCAACGAGTTGAACGCATCATGACCCGCATCCTGCACCGCCAGACCCGGATCCCGCTGCCCGTCGCCGTCGCCGGCGAGGGGCCTTATGTCATCGATTCGGTCGGGCGCCGTTATCTCGACGCCTCCGGCGGCGCGGCCGTCTCCTGCCTTGGCCATTCGCACCGCAGCGTCATCGAGGCCATCAAGGCACAGCTCGACGCCTTGCCCTATGCGCACACCTCCTTCTTCACCAACGAGCCGGCAGAGGCCCTGGCGGAGCATCTCACGCAGCGCGCGCCGGCCGGCATCAGCCATGTCTATTTCGTCTCCGGCGGCTCGGAGGCCAACGAGACGGCTTTCAAGCTGGCGCGGCAATATTTCTGGAACCGGGGCGAGCGCGAGCGCTCGCGCATCATCGCCCGCCAGCAGAGCTACCACGGCAACACGCTCGGGGCGCTCGCCGTCGGCGGCAATGCCGGCCGTCGCGCCGTCTACGAGCCGCTGCTCATCGAGGTCTCCCACATCGAGCCCTGCTACGCCTATCGCCATCGCCGCGACGACGAGAGCGAGGGGGCCTATGGCGAGCGCGCCGCGGCGGCGCTGGAGGCCGAGGTCCTACGCCTCGGTCCCGGTACGGTCATGGCCTTCGTCGCCGAGACGGTGGTGGGCGCGACGCTGGGCGCCGTGCCGGCGGCGCCCGGGTATTTCCGCCGCATCCGCGAGATCTGCGACCGTTACGGCATCCTGCTGATCCTCGACGAGGTGATGAGCGGCATGGGCCGTACCGGCACGCTCTTCGCCTGCGAGCAGGACGGCGTCACGCCCGACATCGTCACCTGCGCCAAGGGCCTCGGCGCCGGCTATCAACCCATCGGCGCATGCCTGATGTCGAGCACGATCTACGATACGATTGCCTTATCTCCCGAGGGCTTCCAGCACGGGTTCACCTATATCGGCCACGCGAGCGCCTGTGCAGGGGCGCTCGCCGTGCAACGGGCGATCGAGGCCGAAGGATTGCTGGACAACTGCCGCAAGCAGGGCATTCGACTGGCCGAGGCGCTGGGACAGCGATTCGCCCAGCACGCCCATGTCGGCGACATCCGCGGCCGCGGGCTCTTCATCGGCGTCGAGCTGGTCGCCGATCGTGAGACGAAGCAGCCCTTTGCCGCGCAGGACAGGCTCAATACGCGGGTCAAGGCCAAGGCCATGGAGGCCGGGCTGATGTGCTATCCTGCCGGCGGTACGGCCGACGGCGTCAGCGGCGACCACATCCTGCTGGCGCCGCCCTTCATCATCGCTGCGTCCCACGTCGAGGAGATCGTCGACAAGCTGGCCGCTGCCATTGACGGGGCCATCGCAGAGGTGCGTGCATGACCGCTCCCTTCGCTGTCATGGTGGCGCCCAATGGCGCCCGGCGCGGCAAGGCCGATCACCCGGCACTGCCGCTGACGGCCAGGGAACTCGCCCGCGAGGCCGCCCGCTGCCGAGAGGCGGGCGCCGTGGCGATCCACCTTCACGTGCGCGACGGCGAGGGGCGCCACGTCCTCGATGCGGATCTGTACCGCGAGGCGACGCGCGCCGTGCGCGCCGCGGTGGGCGAGGCCATGGTGGTGCAGATCACCACCGAGGCCGTCGGGCGCTATGCCCCGGCGGCGCAGATGGCGCTCGTCGACGACCTGGTGCCCGAGAGCGTCTCGATTGCGCTGCGCGAGATCATGCCCGATGTTGCTGCGGAGACTGCGGCTGGCCGCTTCTTCGCCCGGCTCGCCATCCGGCCCGTCCTGACGCAGATCATCGTCTACAGTGCAGAGGAGCTCGCCCGGCTCGACGACGTCATGGCGCGCGGGATCATCCCGGACACGCCGCGGCCAAACGTGCTCGCCGTGCTCGGCAGCTACGCCGGACGGGAGGCAGCGCCGGGCGATCTTGACGCCTTCCTCACGGCAGGCCTTGCGCGCCATCCGTTCATGGTCTGCGCCTTCGGGCGGCGTGAGGCGGCTTGCGCCGCTGCCGCGGTTGCCCACGGCGGGCATATGCGCATCGGCTTCGAGAACAATCTGATATTGCCGGAGGGGCGCGTCGCGCCCCATAACGGCGCAACTGTCGCGGCGGCCGTCGCGGCCGCTGCCGGCAGCGCCCGTCCGCTCGCCAGCGCGGACGACCTGCGCCGCCTTTGGCACACGCCCCTGCCGCCAGTACCGGCCGGGGCGATGAGCGGGGCCTCGTCAAGGGTTCCCGGATGATCTGACCATAGAGGGAGGTCCAGACATGCGTATCCTGTCCATTTTCGCAACGGCCGCTGCGGCGGGGGCCATCGGCCTTGCCGCCGCCGGTGGCGCCGCTGCCCAGGATCAGAAGTTCATTTCCATCGGCACGGGCGGCGTCACGGGCGTCTATTATCCGGCCGGCGGCGCCATCTGCCGGCTCATGAACCAGAAGCGCAAGGAACACGGCATCCGCTGCTCGGTCGAATCAACCGGCGGCTCCGTGTTCAACGTCAACGCCATCCGCTCGGGCGAGCTCGAGTTCGGCGTCGTGCAGTCCGACGTGCAGTTCAATGCCTATAACGGGAAGGCCAACTTCGCCGACCAGGGCGCCGACAAGGACCTGCGTGCCGTGTTCTCGCTGCACGCCGAGCCCTATACGGTGCTGGCGCGCAAGGACGCGAATGCCAAGACCTTCGACGACCTCAAGGGCAAGCGCGTCAATATCGGCAACCCGGGCTCGGGTCAGCGGGCGACGACCGAGGTGCTGCTCGAGGCCAAGGGCTGGAAGACGTCCGACTTCTCGCTCGCCTCTGAGTTGAAGCCGGCGGAGCAGGCCCAGGCGCTGTGCGACAACAAGGTGGACGCCATCGTTTACACCGTCGGCCATCCTAACGGTTCGATCCAGGAGGCGACTTCGTCTTGCGAGAGCGTGCTCGTCAACGTCGACGGTGCCGAGGTGGAGAAGCTCGTCGCCGATAACCCCTACTACCGCATGGCTACCATTCCCGGCGGCATGTATCCGGGTTCAGCCGAGGACACGACGACCTTCGGCGTCGGTGCCACGGTGGTGACCTCGGCCAAGGTGCCCGAAGACGTTGTCTACGAGTTCACCAAGGCGGTTTTCGAGAACTTCGACCAGTTCAAGGGCCTGCATCCTGCGTTCGGCACCTTGACCAAGGAGGAAATGGTCAAGCAGAGCCTGTCGGCGCCGCTGCACCCAGGCGCGGAGAAGTACTTCAAGGAAGCCGGCCTGATGTAAGATGAAGACGGGCGGCACGCGCGTGCCGCCCGTCTTTCCGCCGTCGCGGTAAATGCCCGGCGGCGCCGACAAGGCGGCAAGCGCAATTGCGGGGGGAGCATGAGCATGGCTGAGGAGCCGAAAGCGGGCCGTCCGCTGAGCGATGACGAACTGCAGGACCTTGTGGCGTCCTCCGACACCGGTGCACGCGATCCCGGTGGCATGGCTGGCCGGCTGCTGTTCTGTGTCGCGCTCGCCTGGTCGCTGTTCCAGATCTGGATCGCGTCGCCCTTGCCCTTCGTCACCCAAGCGGCAACGGGCCTGCGCGTCGTCCTCAATGATACCGAGACGCGCTCGATCCACCTCGCCTTTGCGCTCTTCCTCGCCTTCTGCGCCTTTCCGGCCCTGCCGTCGAGCCCTCGCAATCGCATCCCTGTGCAGGACTGGGTGCTGGCGCTCCTCGCCGCCTTCTGCGCGGCCTACATCTTCCTGTTCTACGGGGCCCTCGCGACCCGCCCAGGCAATCCGTTGATGCAGGACCTGGTCGTGGCCGGCGTCGGCCTCATCCTCCTCCTCGAGGCGACGCGCCGCGCGCTCGGCTTGCCCCTCGTCGTCGTGGCGGTCGTTTTCCTGCTTTACGTCTTCTTCGGCTCGAGTGTCTTCGTGCCGGACGTGATCCGCTGGAAGGGCGCGTCGATTCCAAGGGCGATGGACCAGATGTGGCTGTCGACGGAGGGCGTCTTTGGCATCGCGCTTGGCGTCTCCTCGTCCTTCGTCTTCCTCTTCGTGCTTTTCGGCTCGCTGCTCGACCGCGCGGGGGCCGGCAACTACTTCATCAAGCTCGCCTTCGCACTTCTTGGCCACCTGCGCGGCGGACCCGCGAAGGCCGCCGTCCTTGCCTCGGCGATGACCGGTCTCATCTCCGGCTCCTCCATCGCCAATGTGGTGACGACCGGCACCTTCACCATTCCGCTGATGAAGCGCGTCGGCTTCACACCCGAGAAGGCCGGCTCGGTCGAAGTGGCGAGTTCGGTCAACGGCCAGATCATGCCGCCCGTCATGGGCGCGGCCGCCTTCCTGATGGTGGAATATGTCGGCATCTCCTACCTCGAGGTGATCAAGGCCGCCTTCCTGCCCGCCATCATCTCCTACATAGCGCTGCTCTATCTCGTGCATCTCGAGGCGGTGAAGCACGACATGCCGACGCTGCCCAAGCGCATTCGGCGTACCGTCTGGCAGTCGGCCCTCGTCACCGGCATCTCCGCGACCTCGATCGTCATCCTCTGCGGCGTGATCTACTGGGTCATCCGCGGCGTGCAGATGCTGCTGCCCGACATGTCGGCCTCGCTGCTCGTCCTGCTGCTGCTCGCCGCCTATGTCGGGCTCGTCTGGTATGCCTCGCGCTCGCCCGACCTCGAACTCGACGACCCGAACGCCCGGGTGGTGGAACTGCCGCTCGCCAAGGAGGTGCTAAAGACCGGGTTGCACTACCTCCTGCCGATCGTCGTCCTCGTCTGGTTCCTCATGATCGAGCAGAAGTCGCCCGGCCTGTCTGCCTTCTGGGCCGTGGCCCTCCTGCTCCTCATCCTCGTCACGCAGAAGCCGCTCAAGGCGCTCTTCCGCGGCCTGCGCGGCCAAGATGTCGGCGCCGCGCTGCGCGAGGGGGCGGACGATCTCTTCGGAGGGCTCGTGCTCGGCGCCCGCAACATGATCGGCATCGCCGCGGCCACGGCGACGGCCGGCATCATCGTCGGCACCGTGACGCTGACCGGCATCGGCCAGGTGATGGCGCAGTTCGTCGAGCTGATCTCCGGCGGCAACCTCCTGCTCATCCTCTTCTTCACGGCCGTCATCAGCCTTATCCTCGGCATGGGCCTGCCGACAACGGCGAACTACATCGTCGTCTCCTCGCTGATGGCGCCGGTGGTCGTGGAACTCGGGGCCGCCAACGGCTTCCTCGTGCCGCTCATCGCCGTGCATCTGTTCGTCTTCTATTTCGGCATCATGGCGGATGTGACGCCACCCGTCGGCCTCGCCTCCTTTGCCGCGGCCGCCGTCTCCGGTGGCGATCCCATCAGAACCGGCGTTACGGCCTTTTTCTACAGTCTGCGCACCGTGCTGCTGCCGTTCATCTTCATCTTCAACACTGACCTCCTGCTCATCGACGTCTCTTGGGCCGGTGCGGTCTGGATCTTCTTCAAGGCGACGATCGCCATGCTGGTCTTCGCCGCGGCGACTCAGAACTTCTTCCTCGTGCGTTCGCGCCTGTGGGAATCGGCGATCTTGCTGCTCGCAGCCTTTTTCCTGCTGCGTCCCGGCTTCTTCCTGGACCAGATATCTGAACCCTATGAAACGCTGGCGCCGGCGCGGATCGAGGAGGCGGTGGCCTCCGAGCCCGACGAGGGCACGTTGCGGCTCACGGTGGAGGGGCCCGACTTCCGCCTCGGGCGGATCGCACAGAAGACCATCGTGCTCGAGCTCGGAGCGCCGGCAGGGGATCCGCGCGGGCGCCTCGAGCAGAACACGGGTCTCCTCTACCAGGTCGAGGGGGATGCGGTCGTGCTGGAGGAGCCGTTCGATGCCACGAGCCAGGCGGCCCAGAGCCTCAAGAACTTCGACTTCTACGGCGAGCAGCCCGTGCGCATCGTGCAGCTGGAACGCGAGCGCGAGCGCATGAATCGCCAGCTGATGACGATTCCCGGCTTCCTGCTGATCGGCCTCGTCGTTCTCCTGCAGCGCCGCCGGCAGCGCACGGCCGTCGGCGCGCCCGCGACCGCCTGAGCCGGAGGAAGTCCATGTACAAGAACATCCTGCTCGCCATCGACGTCGCCCACCTCGACAGCCAGACCAAGGCGGTGAAGACCGCCGTCGACATGGCCAAGGCCTTCGGTGCCACGATCCACGTGCTGACCGTGGTGCCGGATTTCGGCATGAGCATCGTTGCTGGCTTCTTCCCGAAGGATCACGTGCGCCGGGCAATGGAGGAGGCGAACGCTGCCCTCCACGCCTATACGAAGGAGACCATCCCGGCGGGTGTGCGTCACCGGCACATTGTCGATCACGGCACCATCTACGAGGTCATCCTGCGCTATGCCCGGGAACTGGACATCGACCTCATCGTCATCAGCGCAGCGCGGCCCAAGATCGACGATTATTTCCTCGGGCCGAACGCCGCGCGTGTCGTCCGCCATGCCGATGCGACCGTTGTCGTCGTGCGCGAGACGGCGGCCGAGGCCGCACGGCAGGCCGGCACGCAGCGCTGAGCGGCCGGCGGGCGGATCGCCGTCCGGCCGCCTTGCGTCCCATGCGCGCGCGTGCTCGCATGAGGTCGCCGGGGCCTGGAGGGGGCCGGTTGCGGATGGATGGCGCGATGCTCGACGAGAATGGCCCACGGATTCTCAATCCCTTCGCCGACCTGGCCGGCGCGGTGGTGATTGTCACCGGCGCCTCGTCCGGTCTCGGCCATCATTTCGCGCGCATGCTCGCCGGCCATGGGGTCCATGTCGCGGTCGCGGCCCGACGGTTCGATCTGCTCGTGCCCCTGGTCGAGGAGATCCGCATGGCCGGCGGCGAGGCCGAGCCGGTGGCGATGGACGTGACGGACATCGCTTCCGTCCGTGACGGCGTTGCCCGTGTGGTGGCGCGTTTCGGCACGATCGACGGACTCGTCAACAACGCCGGCATCGCCCGTACGCGGGCGCTGCTCGACGAGGCATCGGAGGAGTGGGTGGCGACCATCGACACCAATCTCACCGGGGCGCGGCATGTCGCCTGCGAGGTGGCGCGAGCAATGATCGCGGCGGGCGGCGACGGGGCGATCGTCAACGTCGTCTCCATCCTGGGCCTGCGCCAGGGCAGACAGGTCGGCTCCTACGCGACGTCGAAGGCTGGGCTGATCCAACTCACGAAACAGATGGCCCTCGAATGGGCGCGCCACGGCATCCGCGTCAATGCGCTGGCCCCGGGTTATGTCGAAACTGACCTCAACCGCGACGTCCTGGCGAGCGAGGCTGGGGCGGCGCTCCTGAAACGCATCCCCCAGAGGCGCTTCGGCCGCATGCAGGATCTCGATGCCGTCCTGCTGCTGCTGCTGTCGTCGGCTTCGGCCTACATGACGGGCGCGGTGATTCCCGTCGACGGCGGGCATCTCCTGTCCGCACTGTGAACTTTTGCCCACTGACGAGGCGGTGCCTTGCCGGGTGTTTGATGACGAAGATTTAATTTGCCGCTTTCTGCTAGTCGCCACATAGCTAGCGTATAATTCTCGGGTTGAGGAACTAGGCCACTTTCGGGCCGGCGGACGGGGGCGTTCGCGAACGTTCGCGGGCATGCCAAGACAGGCTCGTCGTGCGCGATGGGCGGCGGGCCGAGAGAGTCAGGGGACGGTATGCGCAAATCGGTTGTTGTCGCCATCGCATTGCTCGCGGCCACTGGGGGCGGCGCCTACCTGCTCAATCAGGGCCGGTTCAATGATCTATGGACCGCGTTGCAGTCGAATGCCTCGGCGCAGGGGCAGGGCCCGGCGACGACCTCGCGTCGCGCACCGGCCTTTGCCGTCGAGACCGCGGTGGCCAAGGCCGGCACGTCGACCGCCGACGTTCGCTCCATCGGCAGCCTCGCCTCGGACGAATCGGTGAAGGTCGCGTCAGAGATTGCGGGCCGCATCTCTTCGATCGCCTTCAGCGACGGCCAAGCCGTCCAGGAGGGTGACGTTCTCTTCAAGCTCGACGGCGCGCTGACGCAGGCCGAGATGGACGACGCACAGGCCAAGCTCGACCTCGCCCTCGCCAATTACGAGCGCACGAGCACACTCGCCCGTTCCGGCAACACGACCCAGCGGGCGAACGACGAGGCGGTGGCCAATCTCGCCATGGCACGGGCCGCCGTCGCGCTCATCCGGGCCCGCTTCGATAAGCTCACGATCCGCGCCCCGTTCCCGGGCATCCTGGGCATCCGCACGGTTTCGGTCGGCGCCTATGTCACGACCGGCCAGCCGCTCGTGAACCTCGAGAAGATCGATGCCCTCAACGTCGACTTCAAGGTTCCGGAGATCCATCTCGGCGACATCGCCGTGGGGCAGGCCGTCGAGGTGAGCGTCGATGCATTCCCCGGACGCATCTTCAACGGCGTGATCGAGGCCATCGACCCGCTGGTCGACGTTAACGGGCGGGCACTCAGCGTGCGCGCCCGGGTGCCCAACGGCGACATGGCCCTGAGGCCCGGGCTTTTCGCGCGCATCCTCATCAAGGGTAGCCGGGAGCGGCAGGTGGTTACCGTGCCGGAGGAGGCCATCGTGCCGCGCGGGCAGGACACCTTCGTCTTCCGCGTAGAGGACGGCAAGGCCGTCGAGGCGCGCGTGACGCTCGGCAACCGCTACGGCGGCCTCGTCGAGATCGCCGAAGGGGTCGAGCCGGGGGCGGTGGTCGTCACTGCCGGCCAGCAGCGGCTGCGCGACGGCGCCAACGTCGAGGTCGTGACCTCGACCGCCGCGCAGGGCTGAGGGAAGGCAGATGCGCCTGCCGGAGATCTGCATCCGCCGTCCGGTCTTCGCCACCGTTCTCAGCCTCATCCTCATCCTTGTCGGTATCGTCTCCTACGACCGGCTGACGGTGCGCGAATATCCCAACGTGGACGAGCCGGTCGTCTCCGTGACGACGAGCTATCCCGGAGCCTCGGCGACCATCATCGAGAGCCAGGTGACGCAGGTGCTCGAAGGCTCGATCGCTGGTATCGCCGGCATCGATGTCCTCGAATCGACGAGCCGGGCCGAATCGAGCCGCATCACCGTGCGCTTCCGTTCGGATGTCGATGTCGATGTTGCCGCCAGCGATGTGCGCGACCGCGTCAGCCGGGTGCGCCGGCGCCTGCCGGACGAGATCGACGAGCCGACCATTGCCAAGGTCGAAGCGGACGCCCAGCCGGTCATCTACATCTCCTTCATGGCCGAGCGGATGGATGCGCTTGAGCTGACCGACTATGTCAACCGCTACGTGGTCGACCGGTTCAAGAATCTCAATGGCGTCGCTGACGTCACCATCTTTGGCGAGCGCCGCTATGCGATGCGCATCTGGATCGACCGCGAGCGGCTCGCTGCCTACAACCTCACCGTCCAGGACGTCGAAAGTGCATTGCGCAGCCAGAACGTCGAGTTGCCGTCCGGCCGGATCGAGAGCCAGATGCGCGAGTTCACGGTGCTGTCGCGCACCGGCCTCACCACCGCCGAGCAATTCCGCAACATCATCGTCAAGCTGGCCGACGGTTATCAAGTCAAGCTGGGGGAGGTGGCGCGCGTCGAGCTCGGCGCCGCTGACCTGAGGCGCGACGGCCGCTACAACGGCAAGCCGACGATCACGGTCGGCATCGTCAAGCAGGCGGTGGCCAATCCGCTCGACGTCTCGAATGCGGTGCGGGCCGTATTGCCAGCGGTCAACGAATCGCTGCCGGCCGGTGTCACGGCAGAGGTCGCCAACGACAACGCGGTCTTCATCGACCGCTCAATCAAGGCCGTCTATCACACCATCGGCGAGGCCATCGTCCTCGTGGTGCTGGTCATCCTGTTCTTCCTGCGCTCGCTGCGCGCCTCCATCATCCCGATCGTCACCATCCCGATCTCGCTCATCGCGACCTTCACGCTGATGTATGCGATGGGCTTCAGCGTGAACACGCTGACCCTGCTCGCCATGGTGCTCGCCATCGGCCTCGTGGTGGACGACGCCATCGTCGTGCTGGAGAACATCTACCGGCACATCGAGGAGGGCATGACGCCCGTCGCGGCCGCCATCAAGGGCTCGCGCGAGATCGCCTTCGCCGTGGTGGCGATGACGCTGACCCTCGCCGCGGTCTATGCGCCGGTCGCCTTCTCGCCGGGCCGCACCGGGCGGCTGTTCCTCGAATTCGCCTTGACGCTCGCCGGCGCGGTGCTCGTCTCGGGCTTCGTCGCCCTGACGCTGACGCCGATGATGTGCTCGCGCCTGCTGAAGCACAATCCGAACCCCGGCTTCGTCTTCTCGGCGCTCGAGCGCTTCCTGTCGGCCCTGGAGCATGGCTATCGCCGCGCGCTCGTCGCCTCGCTGAAGCTGCGCTGGCTCGTGGTGCTGCTGGCCGTCGGCGTCGCCGGCATGAGCGCCTTCTATTTCACCCAGCTGCGGTCGGAGCTGTCGCCGGTCGAGGACCGGGGCACGGTGATGCTGCGCGGCAGCGGCCCCGAGGGCGCGACCCTCGCCTATACGACGCGCTATGCGCAGGAGGTCGAGGCGCTGGTGTCGCAATATCCCGGCATCCGCTCGACGCTCAGCATCGTCGGCTTTCCCGAGGTGACCGACTTCATGGCCTTCGGCCGGCTGGTCGACTGGGACGACCGCAGCGTCAAGCAGCAGGACATCGTCGCCGACCTGCAGCCGAAGCTGCGGCGCATCGCCGGCGTCAACGCCTTCGCCATCAACCCGGCCTCCCTCGGGCAGCGCGGCTCCTCGCGCCCCATCGAGTTCGTCGTGCAGACCTCGGGCACCTACGAGGAACTGCAGGGCTATGTCGACAAGCTGATGGAGCGCATCGACGCCTGGCCCGGCCTCATCAACGTCGACACGGACCTCAAGCTCAACAAGCCCGAGTTCCGCGTCGAGCTCGACCGCGCCAAGGTGGCGGACCTCGGGCTCGACGTCTCCGTCGTCGGCCGCACGCTGGAAACGCTCCTCGGCGGGCGCCAGGTGACGCGCTTCGAGATCGATGGCGAGCAATATGACGTCTATGTGCAGCTGGCTGCCGCCGACCGCGCCTCGCCGCAGACGCTGTCGACGATCTTCTTGCGTGCGCCGAGCGGCGAGATGATCCAGCTCTCCAACGTGGTGACGGTGCGCGAATCGGTTGCACCGAAAGAGCTGCGCCGCTTCAATCAGCTGCGCGCGGTCACCATCTCGGCCAATCTCGCGCCCGGCTATACGATGGGCGACGGCATCGCCTTCCTCGAACAGGCAGCCGACGAGGTGCTGCCAAACCATGTGCAGACGGATCTGAGCGGCCAGAGCCGCGAGTTCCGCGCCTCGAGCCAGTCGCTCGCCCTCGTCTTCGTCCTGGCGCTCGCCTTCATCTATCTCGTCCTTGCGGCGCAGTTCGAGAGCTTCCGCGATCCCGTCATCATCCTCCTCACCGTGCCGTTGTCGATGACCGGCGCGCTCGCGGCGCTGTACTACACGGGCGGGACGCTCAACGTGTTCTCGCAGATCGGGCTCGTCACACTGGTCGGGCTCATCACCAAGCACGGCATCCTCATCGTCGAATTCGCGCACCAGCAGCAGCAGGCGGGCCGGCAGCGGCTCGCGGCGGTTGTGGAGGCGGCGGTGCTGCGCCTGCGGCCCATCCTGATGACGACCGGCGCCATGGTGCTGGGCGCCGTGCCGCTGGCCTTCGCCGACGGGGCGGGTGCCGAAAGCCGTCAGCAGATCGGCTGGGTCATCGTGGGCGGCATGACGCTGGGCACCATCCTCACGCTCTTCGTCGTGCCGACGGTCTACAGCCTGATCGGCCGGCGCCAGCACGCCGGCGAGGAAGCGCCAACCGGCGCGCCGGCCCCCCATCCGGCGGAATAGGCGTTTCTTGCACGGCCGAATCCGGCCTGCGAGGCGCGAGTCGCGGGATCGAGGGCAAGCCGGCCGAGCGCGGAGGACGGTTATCCACGTGCCAAACTCGTGTCCCGAAAGGAGTTGACGGCTTCTGTGGAAAATTCCTGAAGAAGGTGCTTGACCTTTCCCGGCAGTTTGAGCATAAACCGCCCACACGACGCGGGCCGCAGCGATGAGCCGCCGGCCAGAGCGTCCTAGTCTTTCTGGTGAGACGGCTCCCAAAGCCGGTCGCCAACGAAAGACAGGGTCCCCAAGACCTGAGACATGAGCCAAGGTGCTTCGGCGGATAGCCAGGGTGCCGACCGGTTCCTCTGTCACTCCTATAAGTGTGAGCCCTCGTTGGTTCGCAGGCAATCTCGATTGCCATCGCTCTTTGACATTGTTGAGAGAGGAAGAGAAGCGTAGGCGGCGGTATTTTTGCGGCCTTTGCTGATCGGTTGAGCCTTTCGGGGTTTTTCTGGTTGGTGTGGGCGATAGAGATATCGGCTGTG